>NZ_JBEWYY010000011.1:0-121585 GCF_041366435.1 Sediminibacillus sp. JSM 1682029 | reverse complement strand
AACGTTCATGCGTTGGAAACAAGAGATTTTACAGTCATTCATGTATCCATTTCATAATGGTATATCGAGGGAATAAACAATACGATAAAGGTTTTAAAACGAGATTCCTTTAGAATCAAAGACTTTGAACGATTTAAGCATGAAACTTCATGGCAGCAAGCGGTTAAAAAGGCTCTGTAGAGCGAAATAGCGTAGCAGAGGAAATAAGCGAGACTCCTGCGGAAAAACGGGCGGCCGAGACCCCACAGCGGGTTTTGCGAGGAGGCTCGGGCGTTCGTCCGCGGAAAGCGAGTTTATTTCATCTGCGGTCTGAGTAAAATAGCTGTTTTTAGATTGAGCCTTTCGATAAAGAGAGGGTGGAAGAAAAATCACACCGCCACATTTGACAGAGAACCCAGTGATTCCTGATTCACCTTCCTTGTTCCAGACTTGCACGCCGAGATTCCGAATCTGCTAATCGGCGCTGATTTATAATCAGAAACATTCCCAATTTAAGAAGCCTCGTGTTTGCTCCTTGAAGGCGCACTGTGTATTATGCAGTTAGTAGATACTTTAACAAATGGAATCCCGCCTAGTTAGGAGTTTTAGTTGATGAGAACGGAACAAGAAACCTTTTCTCCATTGCCTCTCGATTTTTATGAACAGCCAACCCTGCAGCTCGCCCCCGCCTTGCTAGGATGTCTCTTGGTGAAAGAAACACCGGAAGGTATTGCGTCTGGAATCATTGTGGAAACAGAAGCTTACAAAGGTCCATTTGACCGGGCGGCGCACAGCTTCAAAAGTCGGCGCACTAAACGCACGGAAATCATGTTCGGCGCATCTGGCAAGGCTTATACTTATGTCATGCACACGCATTGTCTTGTGAATGTTGTCAGCGGTGGAACCGATGTTCCGGAAGCAGTCCTGATCCGGGCTGTCGAGCCATATTCCGGCCTGCCCCTGATCCGCTCCCGCCGGCCAAAAATCAAAAGTGAACGACAACTGACCAATGGGCCCGGAAAGCTTTGCAAAGCTTTGGACATTACAATGGCAGATTACGGCCATCGCCTGGACCTGCCCCCATTATGGATCGCCTCCGGACCGGATCGAGACAAATTTGTCACGGAAGCAGGACCGAGAGTAGGCATCGACAATACAGGTGAGGCGAAATTCTATCCGTGGCGTTTCTGGATTCGAGACAACCCGTTCGTGTCTAGATAAAAAGCAGCTGGGATTTCCCTCTTCTCCGTCCGTTTTTTTGCATCCGCATAAAGGAAGCTTCATAGCCACACTTCCTTTTATGCAAAGGTTTGATAGATGTTTTTCACCGCGCTTTCCCCTGACAAAGCTCACCCAGCCTTAGAAGGAACAAAAACACTTTCTTACAAAATAAGAAAAACCGAACGAATTCGAATGTTTAAGACTTCGAATCATCGTCCGGCTTTCTTCATCCCCTACGCTTTTATCCCGCCGAAATTCATAGGAAAAATCAGCAGATAAGCTGCGGAACTTTACTCAGGAAAAACTGTGCCGTTTTTCGACATCTCCATTTTTCTTGTGGATTACCGCCTCTGTTCCCTTGTTTTCAGCAATCTCTTTCGCCCGTTCGACGGCATCCGATTTTTTGTCGAAAACCTTCGACGGCTTTTTGGCATCCTTGGCTTGTACAGCCCAGCCGTTTTCATGGACTACCACATGCTCCCCTTCATCCATCAACTCTGGTCGCTTATCATACTGCTCATCTTCTTCGGAACGTGATTGAGGGTCGCCTTCCTCCTTATACTCATCGATTTCTTTTTTAGAAGCATTGTCATACCACTCTTTTGCCTGGTCTGTGGCAATAGGGATCGCCCTTCCTTCATCGTATCCCTCATCAAGCATTGCGTTGGCAATATCGATCGCCTTTTTCCGGATAACTGGTTTGAAATTTTTTAATGAAGCAGGATAGTCATTCATCGTCCAAGGCATATTTACCACTCCTTTTTTCCGTAAGGATTTATATAAATAGTTTTCCCCTTCCCTGTTCCCCTAAACCTTTTGAAAGAGTCACAGGATGAAACCCTCAGGCATGTTGATCCAATCCGTTCAAGGTGCCCCGTCGAGAATGATATTAACCAACCTGGTAAGTGAACAGATAAATTAAAATTGTTAGAAAAATTAACAATATAGGAGCATTCTTCTGTTTTTGACTAGCTGTTTGCTTCTAAGCATGACTTAGCATGTATAATGCCTTTTAATCAAGTTTATTGATATTTGAGTAAATTTACCAACTCTCCTATGATTATTAATGTGCTTTGTAAAAATGAAAATAACCATTAAAGGAGGCACTTGCTATTAACAGTTCAAGCGTAACTGCGACTGCAGATGCAGCTGACAAACTGTCATTCAGTAAACCAGCTGTCGAAGACGGCGCAGCAATGTGGGAATTGGTAAACAATTCGACGCTCGATCAAAACTCCGTATATAAATATATAATGATGAGTGAGTTTTTTGCTGAGACTTGCGTAGTTGCCAAAGAAAATGATAAGTTAGTCGGCTTCGTTACCGCATTTATTCCTCCAGAGCGTCAAGACGTGGTGTTCGTGTGGCAAATCGGCGTTTCCTCAAACCAACGGGGAAAAGGAGTTGCTTCCAGGCTGCTCCAGGAATTGGTCAGCCGTGATGCCTGTCGGGATGTCCACTTTGTCGAAGCGACGGTCACCCCTTCCAATGACGCGTCT
Organism: Sediminibacillus sp. JSM 1682029; assembly: GCF_041366435.1. Lineage (NCBI taxonomy): Bacteria > Bacillati > Bacillota > Bacilli > Caryophanales > Bacillaceae > Sediminibacillus > Sediminibacillus sp. JSM 1682029. The sequence goes on along the minus strand of NZ_JBEWYY010000011.1, from coordinate 118,886 downwards.
CAATCTTTATTCCGCGGCCTTGCCAAAAAGTATAATACAGGCTGCCATGTAGAAGAGTTATTTCCAGAGGAACTGTTTCCGACAGACGACCATGAAGGGGAATTGAGTTTCAGGGTCGGTCCGATTGAAAAGTAAACTGACTTCCGGAAAACATTCAGACAATCATAACCAAGGAGGATTTATAAATGAGCCAGACAAATTTATCAATTTTCGAAAAGCTGGAATCTGAAGTAAGGAGCTATGTACGCAGCTTCCCTACTGTTTTCAATAAAGCCAAAGGGGAAAAAATCTGGGATGAAAATGGAAACGAATACTTGGACTTCTTCTCAGGAGCCGGAGCCCTGAATTATGGTCACAATGACAACAAAATGAAGGCTAAGTTAATGGATTACATTATGGATGATGGAATTACCCACTCCTTAGATAAAGCATCAACAGCCAAAGCTGAATTCCTCACCAAGTTCCATGATGTCATTCTCAAACCTCGTGAATTGGATTATAAAGTAATGTTCCCTGGACCGACAGGGACGAACACAGTGGAAAGCGCCTTGAAACTGGCAAGAAAAGTCACCGGCCGTACAGATGTAATCAGCTTTACAAATGGCTTTCACGGAATGACCATTGGATCGCTATCCGTGACAGGTAATTCCTTTAAGAGAAAAGGTGCAGGTGTTCCGTTGCAAAACGTGGTGACCATGCCTTATGACAACTTCGTCAATGATGACCTGGATTATCTTGAGCGATTCCTTGAGGAAGCGGGCAGCGGAGTTGCTATCCCTGCAGCCATGATTCTGGAAACCGTTCAAGGGGAAGGCGGAATCAATACAGCCCGTTTTGAATGGTTGAAACGCGTGGAGGATATTTGTAAGCGCTGGGACATCCTGCTGATCATCGATGATGTGCAAGCAGGAGTAGGAAGGACCGGGACATTCTTCAGTTTTGAACCAGCAGGCATCAAACCAGATATCGTATGTCTTTCCAAGTCTTTGAGTGGTTATGGACTTCCATTCGCTGTGACCCTTATCCGTCCGGATTTGGATATTTGGGAACCAGGAGAGCATAACGGCACTTTCCGCGGTAACAACCATGCGTTTATCACTGCGGCAGCGGCTTTGGAATATTGGGAAGATGCAGATTTTGAAAAGAACATTCAAGTCAAGGCCAAAATGGTCCGGAACTTCCTGGACAAAATGGTGGAGAAATACCCTGAGCTAAAAGGAGAAGTCCGCGGAAGAGGGTTGATGACCGGCATTGCGTCCGAAGTGGACGGTCTGGCGAACAAAGTGGCTGCAAAAGCGTTTGAAAACGGTCTGATTATGGAAACTTCCGGTCCAAAAGATGAGGTGTTCAAACTATTCCCTCCGTTGAATATAAAAGAAGAAAATCTGGAAAAAGGCTTTGCCATCATAGAAGAGAGCATTAAAAGCCTAGTGAAAGAACCAGTAGCCAACTAATCGCTAAACTGTGCTATACAAAGAAGCTCCATATGAACCAAACAACAAATTACCGGGAGGAAACCAAAAATGAAAGTTGTAGCTTTAAATGACGTATTAGGAACCGAACATGATGTTGACGGAGGCAATTGGGTCAGCAGACGTCTGATCAAAAAAGACGATGGCATGGGATACTCTGTCAACGATACCATTATAAAAGCAGGAACAGAAACGCATATTTGGTATCAAAACCATCTTGAAGCAGTCTACTGTATCGAAGGGGAGGGCGAAGTCGTCACTCTTAAGGATAACAAAGTATGGCCAATCAAAAAGGATGAACTGTATGCCCTGGATGAGCATGACGAGCATCTGCTTCGAGCCAGAACGGATATGCGGATGGTATGTGTATTCAACCCGCCGCTTTCCGGAAAAGAAGTGCATGACGAAAATGGCGTATATCCAGTCGACGAAGACTAATAAACCGAGAAAATCAAAGGCAGTCTCGCACATTGATCACCTTTAAGCTTTTCTGCAAGAAGCTATATACGAGACAAAGTGGCCGGGAAAAGCATGGCCACCAAAGCAAAAACCGAGCGAATTTGAACTATCAATCAAGTTCGCTCGGTTTTTAATGTTTGTGTTCCTTCGATAGACTTACATGTCTGGAATCGCTACGGCAAGATATTGTGCTTTCTTGCGGGATTTTCCGCTCGTGCTGTTCCCGTTGGAGTCGCCGTATCTTGCCTCCGCTATGTTTTCGGGGCCCAATTTTTATATAATCAAAACTAAATAAATAGAAGCGTTTTCTTCTGACTGTCAGGGTTTCTAAACAGTGACATAGACGAAAATCAGCACAGAAAGTTTTTTATGTAGGTATTGGAGTTTGAGAACCAACACCATAAAAATAATAAAGAAGTACTCCTGTTTCCATACAGTTTACTTTTTGTAACCAAAAAACCGAACGAATGAAGGAATCGTTCGGTTCTTGTATTGTTCACGAGGCTTTTGTCCCGGACTCTTTTTGGTTTCAGGAAGCATTTCCCTTCGTCGGAATAGGCTGTTGCTGAAAGATGCGGGCAAGATGGATCAAATTATGACCGGCCATTTGGACGTTAGACTGTGTGAACTCATTTTTATATCCCTCGGCTTCGATATACGATGGTCCCGGCCCTGCTTCTCCTACCCAATAAGCTATTGGATTTGGCGGAATCGCATAACCGATTTGCGATAGACCGAAAATAAGATCGCCTGCAGCATTTTTTGCTCCATCCTCATTCCCTGTGACTACCGCGCCTGCCACTTTGTTATAAAATACCGGCTGGCCTTTTTCATTTTTAACCGTTGAAGAACCATTAAAACGTTCCAGCACTTTTTTCGAAACACTGCTTTTTTCACCCAGCCATACAGGAGTGCCCATCAACAATATATCAGCTTCCTTTATCTTTTCGAACAGTTGCGGCCACTCATCGCCGTCTCCCATATCCTCTGCTATTCCATAAGCTATATTGTAGTCGACTACCCGAATCAATTCGGATTCCACCTGCTCCCCATCAAAAACCTTAACGAATTCATTCAACAGAGCATCGGTGTTCGAAGGTTCATCCGACTTTTTCAAGGAACAATTCAAAATCAATGCTTTTAAAGGTGCCAAGTTTATCCTCCTCCTATACTAGTCTCCTAGTGCTGTTCCCGATTGACTGAAAAGATATGCAGCAGGTGATGATTTTTTTTGATTTTCAAGAATACGTTTCGCCCTGCTCCATAAGGGATATTTAATAAATATACGTCAGTTCCCACACCTAAAAGGAGGATTAGCTTATGACAACTGTTCAAGAAGTAATGACAGACAATGTAACAAAAGCTAAACCTGGCGACAGCTTGGAAACATTAGCCCAGGAAATGGAAGCACGCGATGTCGGTTTCCTTCCTATTGTGGATGAAGAGAAGCTTGTCGGCGTAGTGACCGATCGTGATATTGTACGAAAAGGACTGGCAAAGGATTTCAAATCGAATGGCGTTTCAGCTGAACAAATCATGACCGATAAAGTCATCACAGCACTTCCGGATATGCAGGTGGAAGAAGCTTCACGACTGATGCAAGATCACCAGATCAAACGGCTGATTGTTGCTGAAGACCGAAAAATCAAGGGTGTTGTCTCTCTGGGAGATTTAGCTGTCTCCGACAAGGAACAAGCCGCTGAAGATGCTTTAGGCGAAATTAAAAAATCAAGCAATGGATAAGCGAGGTGTCCTACGATGGCTGAAAACAAAGACGAATTATTCGACAACCACGAAAACAATTCACCTGAACAAGAAAAGAAACGGAAGGATCCTAATAAAGATCCAGATCCTGAACGCGAAGTGGAAAGCAACAACAAAAAGAATCCGGAAAAAAATCCGGATGACTTTCAACAGTAACCAACTTAAGATAAGCGGCTGCAAAGCCTTCTATTCGAGGACATCACCAGCATGGCAAAAATGCTGGTGATGTTTTTTGAATCGAGGGTGAAAAAATAGGCTCTATAGAGCGAAGCAGTGTAGCAGAGGAAATAAGCGAGACTCTTGCGGAAAAACGGGCGGCCGAGACCCCGCAGCGGGCTTTGCGAGGAGGATCGGGCGTTCGTCCGCGGAAAGCGAGTTTATTTCCTCTGCGGTCCGAGTAAAATAGCTATTTTGGAAATGAGCATTTCGATAAAAAGAGGGTGGAAGAAAAATCACACCACCACACGCTAGAGAACCAAAAATACATACTCCCACTCCCTCTGATTTTGCAACTCGACTGTACGAAAAACTTCCCTGTGAACTATCGCTTTATGAATAGGATATTGTTGTCTATTCCATATTATAAAAGAAGATGAAGCTTTCCTTATCCCTTTTCAGAAAGGATGGTATGTAATGGACGAAAATAAACAGGCCGAAAAAGCGCTAAACAATATCGAGAAAACGGAAGAAGTGGAATTTTCCTATGAACTGGCCGACTCAGAAGATATGGAAGCAATCGAAAGAATGAAAAAAGCAAATAAGCGCCAGGAACAAAATAAATCGAAAAAATAAACACGATCAGACTCGGTTGTCCCGGCGTGTGTTAAATCGATGACAGGATATGTCTTGTAAGGTCGGTGGAACAACCATTTCAGCTTACAAATTGGGAGCAAAGCATGGCCTCCCACGCAAAACCGAGCGGATTCTGAATGCTAATTGAATTCGCTTGGTTTTTTAAATTTGTAAGTTGCTTACCTTAGATAGACTTCCTCTTATTCTGTTGTTTAGGGAGGGCTTCGTATCAGTTTGCCTATTTCACGTGAATCCACGGCCTCTTCCTATCATCCGTTTCTTCTTTCGCAAGATCAGAACCGCAATGGGCACACCGGATTGCTTGTGCGGGGATGGACATACGACAGTAAGCACACTCCTTTTTTTGCATTGCCATTCCTGGATGTTGATCTGGTTTTTTCCAGCGGTTCATTTGCCGTATGACCAGAAACAACGCGAAAAAAATGATTAAAAACCGTACCAATGAAGTAAGGAACAATCCGTAGTTGATCGTGGCAGCTCCTGCCGACTGGGCTTCTGCCAATGTTTCATATCGGCCGCTCCCCAAGACAATATACAAGTTGGAAAAATTCATCTGGGATAGCAGCAATCCGATCGGCGGCAGCAGTACATCGGTCACCAATGAATCAACAATACTGCTGAATGCAGCTCCGAGAACCATACCGATTCCCATGTCGGCAGCATTCCCCCGCAGGATGAATTGACGAAATTCTTTGAGTATCGTCGATTGTTTCCCTCCTCTCCTTTCATGATAACTATATGCATAATTGGGACAATCTATGATGAGAACACACGGCACTCAGCACCATGCTTTTTTAACAGCTTCAACCGTCTTATAATAGAAGGACAAGCAAAATAGGCTTGGACCATTCATGAGAAGGAGCATCATGATGAGTAAAGAAAACATAGACAACTATCTTGAAGAAGGAATGTACGGCGCAAAGCAGACAAAACCCGCCGAGCGAAAACGATACCTAGGTACGTTAAGGGAAAGGATCCTGCTTGCCCTAGACAAATCACAAGTCATGCAGCAAGAAGGGTTTGAGGAATTAGCAGCAGAGATGAAAGCAAACCCGGAAGCAAAATTATTGCTGAATGGAAAAATCAATTCACGTTTTTTTAAAGAATATAAAAAGATTGCCCGTCAGCATAACATCCGTTATACTGCAGTTACCAATAAGCAGGCAGAGACAGACATAGGAGCAATTTTAACGAGTCAATCCGCCGTAGACCGTGAAACGATTTTCATCGAAAAAGAGGAAGCTCGGACCTCTATTGAAACAGACAGCTCGCAAGGATTTAAATCGAAGATAAAGAAATGGTTCGGCTTATCAAAGCGATAAAGATTCGGACCGTTAAATTACAATTGCGTAACATTCACCCAACAAAGTTTATCTGCACGCCATCCGTGAAATAGATTAATGTACATGAAAAGCAGGACTAGCTTTTCAAAAAAACCAACGGAGGTGTAGAGAAGAATGGCTGAAAATCGTTTAAAAACCGGAGAAAACGTCCCAGAAACAGGCAAGTATAAAGTAGACGGATTTGTCAACGAAGACGACGCTTCCCAACAAGACGACACCGAAATCAGTGTCGAGGAAGGGGAACAGCTACCACCATCCCCAACCTCCCACAAAGCAGTCTATTGGAAAAAAACTTCTTAAATGAAACCCGGTCGAAAGAAAACACTGTACGGGGAGGCTGACCCTCCGTACAGTGTTTTTTATTACCTTTTCTGCTAGCTTCCTATTACAGCAACCGTATTTGCAGACGTTCGGCTATACGATACCGGAACTCATCCAGTTCACTGATTTCTTTAAAATTAGCCAGCAAACCCTGGATTAAAAATTTTTTCGGTTCAGCTTTTCTGATCTCTGAAGACAAATAGTCGATCACACCCTGGAGTTCCGCCGCCTTAGAAGGGTCGATATCCAAATGATTGATGGCCTCCTGCATTTTCTGCAAACTTGTTTCTACTTCCTGTTTAACAGAGTCCGGCGGCAGGTTCATTTGTTGCGCGAATTCCGTCAAATGTTCCTTTGTAACCAACGGTTCTTCTCCACTGTCTATAAGCCCCCTGACTATATCGTCCAGACGACGGACAAGGAAGACAGCCATTTTGTGAAAATCGAGTTCGACATCGTACTTTATGCTCAGTTGCATATAATTCGACAGCATCCCCTCGACAATGATGCTCAAATCGACAACATGCTCTTCAGCCCGATTTCCATACATATTTATCAAATTTTGCTCATACCACTGCTTTATTTCGATATCCTTTTGTCCTATAAACTGAAATAATTCTTCATTTAGAGAGATAGTTTGCTCCCGAAACTGTGTGATGATGAAATCTTTATGTTTCAGGATTTCTTCCAATTGAACGCGGATTTGTTTGATAAAACTTTCTTTCGGCGGCAGGTTTTCCTGTCTCACTTCATCCACTTTTCTATTCATCAAGTCATAATAGTATTCGAATATACGGAGCATCAATTCGTCCTTGGAGCGAAAGTGGAGGTAAAACGATCCTTTGGATAAATTGCTTTTATCGACAATTTCCTGAACGGAGGTCGAATAGAACCCCTTTTCAGCAAAAAGCGCAATGGAAGCCTCGATTATGTTTCTCTTCTTTTCATTCATTTCCATCACTTCCCAGGCTTTAAAAACTTCTTACATATTTACTATCTTTTATTTTGTCGTTTAAACTGCAATCAGTCAAGCGGAAGTCGTTTTGTAAAGGAGAAAGCTAGCTTGTCCACTAGTCTCGTGCTTATGTTGCCTAATGACGGTATAAAAAAACATCCAGTCCGTGTAAAGACTGGATGGTGCGTTTAAGGGTTGAGTATTCGCTGCAAGAATTGCTGGGTTCTTTTCTCCTTCGGTTCTTTCAATACTTGCTTAGGTGGTCCTTGTTCAATAATGTAGCCGCCGTCCATGAACAAAACCTCATCGGAAACCTGTTCCGCGAACTGGACTTCGTGGGTGACGATTACCATTGTCCAGCCTTCATTGGCCAGCTCCTTGATTACCCCCAGTACTTCTCCGATTAATTCCGGATCCAAAGCGGAAGTAGGCTCGTCGAACAGCATCAACTCCGGTTCAATAGCCAACGCACGGGCTATCCCGACCCGCTGTTGTTGTCCCCCGGAAAGTTGATGTGGATACAAGTGCATCTTATCTCTCAGGCCCACTTTGGCAAGCAGCCGTTCTGCCATCTCCTGAACCTGTTTTTTATCACGTTTTTGAACGACGATCGGCCCTTCCGTCACATTTTCCAATGCCGTTTTATGCGGGAACAAATTGTATGACTGAAAAACCATACCAGACTTCCTTCTTAGCCGCAGCCAATCTTGTTTACTCACTTTCTTACCGAAATCAAGACTAAAACCATCTGCAAAGGTGAAAACACCGCCGGTCGGTTCTTCCAGGGCATTCAAACAGCGAAGCAGTGTCGTTTTCCCGGATCCGGACGGCCCCATGATCGTCAGTACCTTGCCCTTTTCCACGCTGACATCAATATCTTTCAGTACCTCTAGCTCGCCAAAGGACTTCGATAATCCCTTTATTGATAAATACATTGTTCCACCTTCCTCTCTACCTTGCCGTGTAACGTGAAAGTCGTCTTTCGATTGCTTCCTGGACGAGTGACAGCAAGAAACAGATCACCCAATACAGAATGGCAGCTTCCACATATATCAGCATGAAGTCGTACGTCCTTGCGGCTATTTCCTGCGCCCGGCGAAACAACTCGGTCACCAGAATCAACGAGGCAAGCGATGTATCCTTGACCAGGCTGATAAACGTATTGGACAGCGGCGGAATCGATACTCTTGCCGCCTGTGGAAGAATGATCCGCTTCAAGGTAGTAGAATGGGACATGCCGACTGTATAACCTGCTTCCCATTGGCCTTTTGGAATCGATAGAATAGATGCACGGATAATTTCAGATGCATAGGCCCCGACATTCAAGGAAAAGGCAATAATCGCACTCGGAAACGGATCGATTGTAATATTTAAACTGGGCATACCATAAAACACGATAAACAATTGCACCAGCATAGGCGTCCCACGGATCGCGGACACATATGCGATGGCAGGCGCCCTTAAAAACCTGGAATTGGATAACCGCATCATTGCGGTCAACAAGGCCAATACCAATCCAACTGCAAAGGAAATCAGTGTCAGAGGGACGGTGTACTTAATTCCTCCGGTGATCATCGGGAGCAGGGAGTTTTTAAAGAGCTCCCAGCCCCCCATGTCTCCGGTAATTGTCAACAAAACATTATTGAGAAGAGACATCTTCACCAAACCATTCTTTGGAGATTTCCGCTAAGGTTCCGTCTTCTCTCATCGCTTCCAGCTGCTCATTGACAGCCTCCACTAATTCTTCGTTTCCTTTATTGAAGGCAAATGCCGATTCCGAAACATCTTCCTGCTCCGCAGCTATCTTGATGCTTTCATCACCTTGCTGGTTGATATAATCCAATACAGCCAGCTTATCATTCACCGTGACATCGGCTCTGCCTTGCTTGATCAACTCAATGGACTGTGCCAGCCCTTCAACGCTGACAAGTTCCGCGCCATTTTCCTCGGCAATTTCACCATAATTACTCGTCAAGGACTGTGCAGATTGCTTGCCCTCCAAGTCTTCGAAAGAAGTGATATTGTTATTATCTTTCGGGACGACTACTACCGCAGAGGAATACGTATATGGATTTGAGAAATCATAATTTTGTTTGCGATCTTCGTTAATTCCAACCTGGTTTGCAATCACGTCAAAGCGTTCAGCATTCAAGCCGGCAAACATGGAATCCCATTGCGTTTCTTCAAATTCTACATCGATTCCCATCCGGTCCGCCACTTCCCGGATAACTTCCACATCATAACCAGTTAACTCACCTTCGTCATTATGGAAGGTAAATGGTGCATACGTACCTTCCGTGCCTACCGTAATGACTCCTTCTTCCATGATCTGATCATATAGTGACGCAGACGATTCAGAGCCACTGTCCGAGCTGCCATTATTTTCGTCGTCCCCGGAATCTCCCTCCGAATTGCTTCCACATGCTGCCAAAACAGCAATCAGGCCGATGAAAATCAGCCATGCACTTATTTTTTTCATATTTTAAACCCCCAGTATGTTTATCGGAATTGTTGTCCAGATGTGATTATACCCCGCCGAAGATCGCTTTGTAAAACAATTAAACCTTACAAGTGAATTATTCCCTAACCGTGTGAAAATATTGCTGAAACAAGCTTCAGCGTGCACTTTTTGCCACACAGGAAATTGTCTCAAGCTTTCGAGAATTGAATATATAAAAGAAGGGGACTCGTCCTGTGCTGTACGCACATAGCAACTCGTCCCCTTTTGCAAGGCCAGTATTCACTTTCCCCTCCCGGCAGTCTTCCAAGCCCATTCTTTTACAGTTGATGATGAAGGAGGGGAAATGATTATATTGATTCAACAACACCTATCCACTTCCTTTTCCATTTCCAAGGTATCCTGTTTCATTCAGTGATCTTCTCAATCTTTTTAATGCTTTTTTATGGCTTTTCGACACAGCCTGTTGGGTTTTTTTCATCACTGTCGCTATTTCCGTGTCACTTAGCTCATGGACATAGGCCAAGTTGAGTATTTTCTTCTGGTTCTCTGTCAAATTGGCGATTGCCTGATAAAGCCTTTCATCGACAACCAAATCCTCAAGAGAATAATCCCGGCCATTGGAAAACATCGCTTCCAGATTGGATACTTGCTGTTTGTCTTCGATTACATCTTTTAACGTGTACTCGGAATCATCTGTTAGAGGGGAGTCAAGGATGAGCTGATTTCGCATTTTAACATTTTTGTATTTTTTATCATAATTTATGGCATTGAAATGTAGGGTATTAGAGAGAAAAGTGGTCAGTCTGATATTAAAGTAGTATGCGCGGAATTTATCATCTAACTTTTTCGTGTTGGCTTGGGATGGGTAACAAATGGTCTGGACGAACAACTGGTAGTTATCCTGATCTTTCAAAAAAGTGGAAACAATCGTGTTGTTGAGGAATTCCTGATGTTCATCTATATACTTTTTCACCTCGGACGTACAGGGATCTTCATGTTCTTTCACCAACTAATCCCCCCTTCCTGGTTCCCTGAAAACGGGATGAGCATCTCTATTTTCGGGATAGCTTGGTCGAGAGCTCGTAAATCACTGTCTCCAGATTTTCAATTTTTCGTTCAAAGCGGAAGAACAAATAAACAGTGACTGCGATAGGAAAACCGAAATTCCCCAACAAAGTGACCCAAAGCGGAAAGTCAAAAGAATTCATTATCATCGCCTCCCTGTCATTATTTTTTCAAACAATGTTGCTCTCTACCTGAACTTGAAAGTCGAAAAATCCGGGAACGGTGGATATATCGTAACTGGTTACGGCTTCTACCATTTTCAACTGTAAATCCTGGTACATATCTTCCCTGTTTTTCTCTTCTGTCTGGTAAAGGGATTTCTTGACTTTTGGCTCAAATGCGTCGAGAATGGCTACCAAGGCGGACGGGTTACTCCTAGACTCAGTCGTTAACTGATACAGTGACTTTTCCTCCATTCAGATAACCCCCCTAATGATATGGACTTGGCTTGCTTACTCTATAAAGAAGCCCTCCTCTCCCATCTAACAACCTTTGTCTATAAAAATTGCTATTTACTTTATTTTACAGAAAGAACGAACGTTTGGGTATTGGGACTTTATCCGGCAATTCCGGGCAGTTAGCAGCACAATGGCATTCCATCTTTCCTCTGTGAAGCAAAACTAGTTAATAAGTATGTGGGAGCTATGGCGCACTATGATGATTTTTGAATGTTGAACATGAAAACATCCGGTCTTTCAGCGTGTTCCTTTTGCAGTGGGAATTTGTCTGATATATTTTAAATGACATACAATAAACGCTAAGGATGATAGAATGAAAAAATTCATTATAGTCGGAGCCGGCATACTAGGAGCTTCCACTGCCTACCGACTCGCAAAGGCCGGGGCTCAAGTGACGATCGTCGATAGGCAGGATGCCGGCCAGGCTACTGATGCAGCCGCCGGAATTATCTGTCCCTGGTTATCCCAGAGAAGGAATAAGGCCTGGTATCAGCTTGCCAAAGGCGGCGCCCGTTATTACCCCGAATTGATCAAAGAATTAAAATCCGATGGAGAAACAAATACCGGATACACAAAAGCAGGAGCAATCAGCCTTCATCATGATCCAAAAAAACTGGATGCAATGGAAGAACGGGCGCTGAAACGCCGCGAGGATGCTCCGGAAATGGAGGAAATCAGCCAACTTTCAGCAGAGCAAGCTCAAGCTTTGTTCCCACCACTTTCAGGAGAAATGGGGGCTGTCCATGTCAGCGGAGCCGCTCGTGTCGATGGCCGTTTACTGCTGAGTGCTTTATTGCGGGCAGCTGAAAAACACGGTGCCCATCGAATAAATGGAAGTGCCTCCCTTGTTCTCAAAGAAAACAAAACATATGGCGTGTCGGTTGATCAGGAAGTTTTTTATGCAGATAAAGTGATCGTAACAGCAGGTGCCTGGGCCCAGGAACTATTCAATCAAGCAGGCATCCCGTTCAATGTCCGCTTTCAAAAAGCCCAAATCCTCCATTTGGAACTCCCAGATACACAAACCGCTGACTGGCCGGTCGTAATGCCGCCAAGCAACCATTATCTGCTCGCCTTTAATCCAAACCGGATTATTGTCGGTACTACACACGAGGATATCGAGCATTATGATACTCGGGCCACTGCCGGCGGTATCAAGGAAATCCTCGACAAGAGCCTGCAAACTGCACCTGGATTATCGGATGGCACGATTTTGGAAACAAGGGTGGGATTTCGTCCGTTCACCCCCGGATTTCTTCCAGTCATAGGGACGGTTCCTGGATTTGATGGTCTGCTGACCGCGAACGGACTTGGGGCGTCCGGACTTACCATGGGTCCATATATCGGCTCTGAACTTGCTAAACTAGCGCTGGGAGAAGCGACAGAGATTGATCTAAGCCTTTATGATGTATCGGGTGCATTGACATGATGCACCCTTCTATTCAGCTAACAATGTAAAGTGAGCTTGACGTAAAGGAAACTTTACTTTATGATAAGTTTAACAGCGAAGGGAGTAGAAAACGTTGAAAAATGATTTACCGGCGTATAGAAAAAAACATGGGATTTCCCAAGATGGCTTGGCAGCAAAACTGGGCGTTTCTAGACAAACCATCATTTCAATCGAGAAAGGCAGATACAATCCTTCACTTCCTTTAGCTTTACAGATTGCCAGGTTATTCAATACCTACGTAGAAAATATCTTTTTTTAGAGGAGTAAGTTTGATTCAAAACCAGGAGGTTCGGAACGATGAAATATTCACGTCTCGCATTCTTATTTATCGGTATTGTCGATTTGTTATTATTCGTTTTTCTTGCTGGCGCCGCCATTCTAACCGGAGATACAGGTTTTCTGTCGCAAAACCTGATATGGCTTGCCATGGCCGTCATGGCGTTTTGTTTAAGCTATTTATTTCCACAGTTCATTCAAAAAGATGAACGGATGAAGCTTATCCGGCAGAAGGGAATCTTTTTTCCTTTTTTGCCTTTTTAGCTTATTCCGTTGTATTGACTACTTTCTTACAAACAAATTTAATCCACTTGACTGGATTAGAGGCAGTCAACATCCTCACTTCTCTGATGGTTTGCACCGTTTTTGTTTCCTGGGTAGTCTTATCCAAAATCTACTAAAACCCATTCCTTTAGGATGTGTCCCTTATGCAAAGCTGGTTTTTCCCGCTTGCTTTTATTATGGATTTCCACTGTTATACTTCTTCATTCGCAACGATGTCAATGAGGATAAGGTTTTGACCAAAAAAGGATTTATCAAACTGGGGTCTTTTTTGCTGATTATTTTTTTGGGTGCATTCTTCCTTGGGCTACTGGCAAGATGAGGCTATTGCAAGAGCACATCGCCAGTACCTATAAAGCGCTTATCACATAGTAGGAATTCAAATTCCCATTCCCCTCCACCCTAAAAAAGAGCCTTGCCAGCTAGGCAAGGCTCTTTTCTTTATAAACGCTTTTCCACAAAGCGCCCGATTCGTTCAATTGCGGTTTGCAGTGCTTCCATCGACGCAGCATAAGAACAACGTACATGCCCTTCTCCTCCAGCACCAAACACAGAACCAGGAACGACTGCCACTTTTTCTTCTTGCAGTAACTGCTCGGCGAACTGTTCCGACGTTAAACCTGTTTCCCGGATGGACGGAAAGGCATAGAAGGCCCCTCCCGGCATGTGGCAAGGCAGACCGATCCGGTTACTCGCTTTCACAAAATAATTTCGGCGCCTGCGGTAGCTGGCCACCATTTTATCGACGTCTTCACGCCCGTTTCTTAACGCTTCCAATGCACCATGCTGGGCAATAGTAGGAGCACACATCATCGTGTATTGATGAATTTTCAACATCGCCTGCAGCAGTGGCTCCGGTCCGGCCAAGTATCCGAGCCGCCAGCCCGTCATCGCGAACGCTTTGGAAAAACCGGATATAACAACGGTTCTTTCTGCCATTTCCGGAAGTGACGCTATACTGCAATGAGATTGATCGTAGCTCAGCTCGGCATAAATTTCATCGGAAAGCACTAATAAATCGTGTCTTCGGATCACCGCTGCCAGCTTCTCCAGCTCTTCTCTGTCCAACGTGGCACCGGTTGGATTGTTAGGGAAGCAAAGCAGAACCATCTTCGTTTTTTCATTAATATGACTTTCCAACTGCTCCACCGTCAGTTTAAAATGGTTGTCCGCCGTAGTCGGCACAGGAATCGGAATGCCTCCCGCCAGTTGGACAATCGGGGCATAGGCTACAAAGCCAGGCTCCGCTATCAAAACTTCGTCACCTGGATCGACCAGTGCCCGAAAGGCAATATCGATCGCCTGGCTGGCACCAGTGGTGACGATGATTTCTTTCTCTGCTTTGTATTCCAGCTGAAACTGCTTTTGTAAATAAGCCGAAATTTCCTGACGAAGCTCCAACAGCCCTGCATTCGCTGAATAGGAAGTATATCCACTTTCCATCGAAGCATAAGCCGCTTCACAAATGTTCCAGCTGGTTACAAAATCGGGTTCCCCTACCCCGAGGGAAACCACTCCCTCCATTTCATTCGCCAAATCAAAAAATTTCCGGATTCCCGAAGGTTTTATGCTTCTTGCTGTTTCCGAAAGATAATTTTTGGAAGATAGCTGTTTCATGGCGACACCACAGCCCGTTTATCCTTCTGCTCCGGTTCAAAAATGACGCCGTCATGTTTGTATTTTTTCAAAAGGAAATGAGTGGTCGTAGAGAGCACCGAGTCCAATGTCGATAATTTCTTTGACACAAAGAAAGCTACTTCCTTCATGGTTTTCCCTTCAATTTGGACCGATAAATCATAAGCACCCGACATCAAATAGACTGCTTTCACTTCTGGAAAGCGGTAAATCCGTTCAGCTACCCCGTCAAAGCCGATTTCCCGCTTCGGTGCCACCTTTACATCAATCATCGCGGTTACACCGTCATTGGATGGAACATGATCCCAATTGATCACAGCCTGGTAATTCAGAATGATATCCCGCTCTTCCAAAGATTTGACAATTTTTTCAACTTCGTGTTTCTCCATTTCCATCATATCGGCAATAGTTGCCAACGGTGTCCGTGCATTTCCTTCAAGAATCTCCAAAATCTCCAATTCTTTTTCATTCATGATATGTCCTCCATCTCAGTCGTCATTTATCAAAATTTGTTGAATCATCAATTTTTCGTTTACCCCAACTGCCGGATACGTAAAAGTCTGCTCTTTTCCGCAAAATCAATCAAAATATTTGGCAGTCCTCTAAAAAGTCACTGTTTTAGAACCAAGCCATGCACCACTACTGCTAACGGCCGCAACAAACCGTTAGAACATTATTTAAAACGACAATCCATACAAAAGATTTAAGCTACATTATATCACAAACACAAGCTGATATTGCAGGGGATTTTTGTGAGAAAGGGCTCTGTGCTTTGCGGAAAAGGAAGGTTGTGTCAAGGCATATTCTGGCGGGTATAGATAATTGAATAAGGAAAGAGGAGGAACGGATTTTGACCATACTAGATAATATTCGTTTATACAGACCGGGAGAAAAAGGGAATCCTGATGACCTCTATCACATGAAAATCGAAGAAGGATTTATCACAGGGATCTATAAAGGAACCGCAACAGAGCGAGACGAACATACCATAGATGGTGGACAACTGGTTGTTGCCCCTGCTTTTAATGATTCCCACTTACATTTGTTGCGGTACGGTTTAATGAAAAAAGAATTGGATCTTCGACAAGTTACAAGCTGGACTGACATGAAGCAAATTATCCAAGACCGGTTTATAGAAGAAGAAATGGAAGAGAACGATTGGGTGATTGGAAGGGGCGTTATTGACAGCCAGTTCACCGACCTCGATCACTTGCTGACTGCTGATGATTTGGACGAACTGGAATACGAAAAACCGATGTTTTTGCTTCATGACGATGGTCACGAATGCATAGTCAATCATAAAGCGTTATCCATTATCCAGGAGAATGATGGATTGGCTGAAGGACATGACCAGTTTATTGAAAAAGACGAAGATGGACGTTGGACAGGACGTTTCAAGGATTCCGCCGTCCATTTTATCAAATTTCATTTTCGTCAGAAGAGCAAACAGGAAATTTATGAAGCAGTTCATGATGCCATCCCCCATCTTTCCAAAACGGGAATTACTTCTGTCCATACGGACGACCTTAACTATGCAGGGGACTATCAACGGTTATGGAATGCTTATACCCAACTTGAAAAGGATGGGAAGCTGGACATCGATGTGCAGCTTCATCATTATGTTTACAAGCTCACTGACATTCAATCGTATTTAGAAGCAAATAGGAGAAGAACCGGCGATGGAACCAAGCAAGTAAAAGTAGGTGCATTCAAGATTTTTCTGGATGGTACACAACGTCTGCATACAGCCGCTTTGCGACAGCCTTATCACGACAAGCCTGAGACCAAAGGAAATTTAATATACCCGCAGGAAGAATTAAACGAGATGGTGAAAACGGCCGACCAGAACGGTATGCAAGTTACCATGCACGCTATTGGTGACAGGGCGGTCGAGCAGGCAATAACCGCTTTGGAAAATACCGATACCCACAGGATGCGCCATCGGATCATTCATGCGCAGGTCTTGACGCCTGATTTACTGGAACGGCTCAGAGAGCTCAAGCCATTTTTAGAAACCCAGCCAGGCTTTATCATGGAAGAGCACGACCAGACGGTTGAGTGGGTAGGGAAAGAAAGAGAACGCTTCTGCAATCCCTGGGCAACCGTCCATCAATTTAAAATTCCGTTTACAGGAAGTTCCGATTCGCCGATTGGTCCATTGGCTCCATTGATGAATATATTTGCAGCAGTGAATCGCACCGACGAAAACGACAAACCAGAGGGTGGCTGGATACCCGGGGAAAAACTTACAATTGACGCTATCTTCCGTGCTTATAGTGAAACACCAGCATGGTTGGAATTTCATGAAAACAAAAAAGGAAAACTGAAATCTGGTTACCAGGCAGATTTTGTCCTCCTATCTGATCATCCAGCCAAGATACATCCAGCCGATTTAAAGCATCTGCAAGTAACAGCCACCTACTTCCGAGGCAATTGTGTCTACGAGCGTTCCTGACGCAAAAACACCGGCTCCCCAATCGGAACCGGTGTTTTTTTATTCAAAATGATCGGTGACTGCACCCCTCGAGGAACAAGAAACCGTGTGTGCATACTTGCCAAGTACACCTTTGTTGTAGAGCGGCGGTGCCACCCATTGCTTACGGCGATGCTCCAATTCTGCTTCTGAAACATCCATCACGATTTCCTGCTTATCCGAGTCAATCGTGACAATATCGCCTTCCTTCAACAAAGCAATGGGTCCTCCGGATTGAGCTTCCGGTGCAATATGGCCGACAACCAGGCCATGTGTCCCACCAGAGAAACGGCCGTCTGTCAACAATGCCACCTTTTCGCCCAACCCTTTTCCAACTAAGATAGCCGAGAGGGAAAGCATTTCCGGCATACCAGGCCCGCCTTTCGGACCCTCATAGCGAATGACCAGTACATCGCCCTCGTTAATTTCATTGTTGATGACTGCTTCTGTTGCTTCTTCTTCGGTGTCGTAAACACGGGCAGGACCGGTATGTCGTTTCACTTTCACTCCCGAAACCTTGGCTACCGCACCGTCAGGAGCCAAATTTCCTTTTAAAATGACCAATGGCCCGTTTTCACGTAACGGCTTGTCGATCGGCGTAATAATTTCTTGTCCTTCTTTTAAAGAAGGTGCTTCCGCTGCATTTTCCGCTACCGTTTTTCCTGTGATGGTCATACAATCGCCGTGCAAATAACCAGCTTCGTAAAGGTACTTCATAACAGCTGGAACACCGCCGACCTTGTGTAAATCGTCCATTACATATTTTCCGCTCGGTCGTAAGTCGGCAACATGAGGGACCTTCTTTTGGATTCTGTCAAAATCATCGATGGTGATGTCGACCTTGATGGAATGGGCAATCGCCAACAAATGAAGGACAGCATTGGTAGAGCCGCCAAGAGCCATAACAACCGTAATGGCATTTTCGAATGCTTCTTTTGTCATGATGTCTTTCGGATAAATTCCCAGTTCCAGCATCTTGTAAGCTGCCTTTCCTGCTTCCGTGCAATCCTGACGCTTTTCTTTCGATTCCGCCGGATTTGAAGAACTGCCCGGCAGACTCATTCCCATTGCTTCCACTGCAGTCGCCATGGTGTTGGCGGTGTACATTCCGCCGCAAGAACCAGCCCCCGGACAAGCGTGACATTCAATCCCGTGAAGCTGCTCATCGTTGATATCGCCGTTGTTATGCTGGCCGACTCCTTCAAACACGGACACTATATCCAGCTTTTGTCCTCGATGGAAGCCTGGTGAAATCGTACCTCCATAGACAAACACAGCAGGAACTTCAGAACGGGCAATGGCAATCATGCAGCCTGGGATATTTTTATCACAGCCGCCAATTGCTACATAGGCATCGAGGTTCTCCGCTCCCACGACCGTTTCGATCGAGTCCGCAATGACATCCCTGCTCGGCAGTGAATACCGCATCCCCTGCGTTCCCATCGAGATACCATCCGACACCGTGATCGTGTTGAACACCAAAGGAACTCCTCCGGCTTCCTTAGCCCCTTCCTTGGATTTGACTGCTAAATCGTGAAGATGGATGTTACAAGGCGTCACTTCGCTCCAAGTGCTGGCCACGCCGATCATCGGTTTTTTAAAGTCTTCATCCGTCACCCCTACCGCACGAAGCATCGCCCGGTTTGGCGCCCGTTTGGGGTCATCGCTGAACACTTTGCTTTTGATTCGTAAATCTTTTTCCATTATGTATGCCTCCCTCTTTCTTTCTAACAACTATAATAGCTTTTTTAAAAGGTTTCAATATATTTATTCTATTCTGAAAAATTTAGCTATTTTTGCAGGACTTACAAAAAATATAGCAAAAGTGCTAAAAAAATGGGAAGGGAAGACCTGTTTACCAAGCTTCCCTTCCCATTTTTCCGAATTACAGTAGTGAGATAATGAAACTTATCACTACTATAGCTCCAATAATCATCAAGATGGTCCGTAGCATTTATTTCACCCTTCCTGTTCAGCAACTAGTCTTCTTTTCCTTTTTCAGATGAGAGGCAAACGACATTTCGTGATTTGGAAAACATTAGCACTTCGTCTATTCCAGTTGTGAAGGATACAGGGTCATGCCTCCATCGACGAACAACGTGGTCCCGGTAACGTATCCAGCTTCTTCAGAAACAAGCCAGGCGGCGGCTGCCGCAATCTGATCCGGCTTGCCTATTTTGTTCATCGGTATTTTTTGCAAAGTCGCGTCCTTCTCTTCCCCTTCTTTTTCCTCCGCGGGATTTGCCGGTGTTTCTATGGTTCCCGGTGCTATGGCATTGACCCGGATACCGCGTCCGGCATATTCCAGGGCAAGTGTTTCTGTCATCATCTTCAGCCCACCCTTAGTAGTAGAGTAATGGACATTATGAACTTTCGGGATTTGCTGGTGTACGCTGGAAATATTAATGATGCTTCCTTTGATTTCATGGTCCAGCATGTACTTGATCGCTTCACGCGAACCGATAAAAGCCCCGGTCAAGTTGACCTCCAGCACACGTCGCCAATCCTGCAGACTTAATTCATGCGAAGGACATCCATTACTGAATCCGGCATTATTCACCATCACTTGGATAGACCCGAAGCGTTGGATCGCGGCATCGATCAACTGACGCATCCCTTCTTCCCGGGAGACATCGGCTTCCACTGCCAAGGCCTCGCCGCCTTGTTCCTTAATCAAACGCACCGTTTCTTCTGCACCACTTGGATCGGTGTGGTAATCGACAATGACGTTCATCTTTTCCCTTCCAAACCGCACAGCGATCCCTTGACCGATTCCCTTTGATGATCCTGTAACGATGGCTGTTTTCCCCGACAGATCCGGATACATGCAAAATCCTCCTTCTCGTTTATCACTATGGTATAAGTACCCGGGAAGCGAGCGAAGGAAACAATTTGTTCAGCAAGTGCAATGGTTGTCGGCTTTATTCGAATTATGGTAGTCTTTCCTATGTACACCTGAGCAGAGAAAAGACAATTTTAGACAACGAAGGGAATAGGATAGGTGAAAGTCAATATATTAGTATGGTTGATCATACTGACGGCTTGCGTCCTGTTTATACTATTTTATATAGAAAATCAAAATCTGGAGTTTGAGCCCCAGGATGAAGACCTTGTAGAAAATGGCGAGCTGCCTGAAGAGCTGCATCCCATTGTTGAAGAGAAAAAAGACCAATTAGTTGAAAAGGCGGAGGACCAAGGGATCTCCATCATCATTACCGAGGGCTTCCGCACTGCAGAACGACAGGATGAATTATACCAGCAAGGCCGTTCAGAAGAGGGGGACATTGTCACCTATGCTGAAGGAGGAGAATCCTATCACAACTACGGACTGGCCATTGATTTCGCCCTGCAAAACGAAAATGGCAGGGCCATTTGGGACATGAACTATGACGGAAACGACAACGGCGAATCAGATTGGATGGAAGTCGTAGAAATCGCCAAGAAGCTGGGTTTCGAATGGGGTGGCGATTGGACGCGATTCAAGGATTATCCCCACTTGCAGATGGACTTCGGATTGAGCATCTATGAATTGAAGCGAGGCAAACGTCCGGATGATCCTGCTTCTGATTAGTCACGATTTATTCAACGGCTGATTCTTCAATAATACGCAACTGTTCCGAACAAGAAAAACAAAGGGATTCTTTTGACAATCAAACGGTACTGTTACTTTTCTGTCTTTGAAAAAGCAGCTGGGACAAAGCAAAAACCGAACAATATTCGATTGCTAAGCATTCGAATTCGTTCGGTTTTTTGCTTTGTATAAAGTATTCCATTACCTAGTTTTATCACTCGTTCACAAGCGATACATCCCATCCGCTTCTTTATCCCAATTTTGTTATCCTGGTTCAGCTGCAAGGTCAAAGTGAAGATTTTTTGTGCAACGAATAAACATGACAGTGAATCCTGCCTATACACCAAGGACTGATTCTCCAAAGGGGAACAGCCCGGAATCTCATTCCTTGTATTTGTATTCTACTGTACTGTAAACCTGCGCACTTGCTTTGGGATCAATATGAAACTTGGCACTATTCACCGCCGTGCATGCTTCTGTATAGCCGGATGCGATCAGCATCGACTTTCTCGGATAATGTACGGCATCTCCAGCGGCGAATATCCCTGCTACATTTGCTGCCATGCCGGCATCTACCGTGATTTTACTTTTTTCAACAGCCAGATCCCACTGTTTAAACGGGGCGGCTTTAAACTCAATTCCCTGATAAACGAGAACCTGGTCAATAGTCTCCAGAGTTTCTTCTTCTGATTCCTTGTTGACCAGCTTTGCTTTGCGAAGACAGCCATCTTGTTCCATCAGTTCGAGTACCTCATGGTGCAGTCTGACTTCTACCGTAGACTGGGCCAGCCGTTCTTCATCACCCTGTCCGACATGCTGGAATTCATCTGATTCATTTACAAGGATCACTTTTTCCGCCTGTCCCTCCAAGGCGAGCGCCCAGTCAATGCCGACTCTGTTTTTCGAAACAATCAGGACATTTTTTCCGCTGAGTTGTTCCCTATTATTCAACGAGTAATGCAGCTGGACGCCTTCATATTTCGATGCGTTTCCTGCTGTTAGACGAACAGGATCATAGATGCCAAATCCGGTCGCAAGGATTACCGTTTTCGAATAATGAGCTTCTCCGGATTCGGTGCTTAAAATGAAAGTCCCATCCTCCTGTTTATCAATAGCTGTAACATACTGATTATAAACCATCTCGGGGTCATGAAGCCCTGCTTGTTCTTTCATTTGTCGCACCAGGTCTTCACCGGATATACGCGGAATTCCTCCTACATCATAAATGTACTTTTCCGGGTAAAACTGGGCAACCTTCCCGCCAAGATGCCGGCCGGACTCTATCACCTTCGTTTTCATCTGTCGCATCCCACTATAAAATGCAGCGAACAATCCCGTCGGGCCTCCCCCGACAATCGTTACATCATACAATTCACTGTCACTTGCCATCGAAAAAAACTCCTTTATCGAATCTGCTCCATACCCGTGTTACTTACCTTTATTCCTGTAAATGTGTTGCGGCTATTTCCCGTTCAACCACTATGTAAAACAAACGCTTTCAAAGACAATCATTTAATTGAGAATCATTATCATTATAAAGCATTTTGCCAATAAATCAAGGGATGGAACGTAACAATTTGTCGATCCCTTTTTACTTTTCGGGAAAGAATCGTACTGCACAGGCGCCATGGATTCAGGAATTCCGATTAAGGCAACGGTGTATGAGTTGTCTGTAAACCCATAAGGCGGAGGAGGATTAACATGAAGAAAATTTTAATGGTCGTCACCAATCATAAGGCTCTAGGTGACCCCTCGAGAGAAACCGGACTATGGCTAAGCGAGTTCACTAAATTTTATCATCGGGTTAAACATACATTCACAGTCGATATTGTCAGCCCTTCCGGCGGCGAAGTTCCGATAGATCCCCGCAGTTTAACGGAGCTGCTAGTCAGCAAACAGCTCCGCAATTATTATAACGATCAAACTTTCATGGAATGGTTGAAGCAATCCTACTCACCAGGACAAATAAACCCGGCTGAATATGAAGCGATTTATTTTGCCGGCGGACACGGGACCATGTGGGATTTCCCGAAAAACCAGGAACTGCAAGACATTACCCGGGCAATCTATGAAAATGGAGGGATTGTGGCGGCAGTCTGCCATGGACCAAGTGCACTCTATGACCTTCAACTGACGAATGGCGAGTATCTCCTTGCTGGAAAAACAGTAACCGGGTATTCCGACCGGGAGGAAAAAGCAATGATGCTTTACAAGTATCTGCCTTTCTCTTTAGAGGAAAAATTGAAGACCCACGGGGCCGACTATGAACAGGCAGCCTTGCCGTTCAAATCTTGTGTAAGAAAAGACGGGCGAGTTGTCACGGGGCAAAATCCCGCTTCCACTAAAGGTGTCGCCAAACACGTCATCTCTCTACTACAACAAACATAAAAAAGAAGTGAACCAGCAAGGGCGCAAACAGAACATTGATTTTGGGGCTTGAGGGGGCTGAACTGCACCTTCAGTCAGTTTATTGTTCTCTTTTAACGCCGGTTCATTTCCAGTGCTGCCCGGATTCCGGATTCTATCGCCCCCTCTATCCATCCATGATGGGAAGAGGTCTGCTCTCCAGCAAAATGGATCCTGCCTTCCGGTTCCTTGATCACTTGTGAAAACTCCGTTATTTGATTTGGCTTGAACAAGGTAAAGCAACCCGCCGAGAAAGGGTTCAAGTTCCAACTGAATGCAAAACTTGTCAGAAATTGTTCATAGACCTGATTGCCAAAAAATTTAGCAAGGCCTTGCAATGCCTGCTTGACTTTTTCACGTTCCGGCAAAGCATCCCACGGGGTGGCGTTTTCTCCCCAGCTGTAACTGACGAGTAGAATCCCCGGCCCCGGGGTGCCTATTCCATGGCTCGGCGTATAAGTAAATCTGGTCGTTAAATCACTGATAATATTGGAACCGAGCAGCCCCTGTTCCTCCCAAAATTTGTTTTTGAACTGCATGGCGATTTTCGTGGAAGCCACATGATGCATTTCATGGATAGCCTTTCGCTTCATAAAACGTATTGTATGATGCGGCAGCACTTCGATAAATTGAAAAACCGGAAAAGGGATGGTAGTAAGCAGCAAGTCCCCCTCATACCACCCGAAGTTACCCGCTTGCCCATTCTGACAGTGGACCGTCACACCGTCGGACCGCTGTATAATGCGATTTGCTGTGACACCTAAATGAATATCATCTGATAAAAGCGGAAGAAATGAAGTTGGAAGCCGATCATTTCCCCCGGTGATTTCGTAAAATTTCTTTTTTCCGTTAAAAACCGTTCCGACAATATCAGTAAGGATATTGAGAAATGAAAGCTCAGGAAAGCCTTCGATTCCAAGCAGTACTTTTATTTTCCGTACAGCCTGCGAAGAAAGCTGCAGTCCAATCGGGTTATGCCGCAAAAAATTTTCCATGCTATAACGATCATAATAGGCAATCAACTCCCGTTTTTGTTCCGGGGTCGATTGCTCATAAAGCGACAGAAATGGATCGACCGCTTTCTGAAAAAGCTCGGTCGCCGTTTTTCCTTGTTCATGAGGCGGAAGCGGGTAGTCGAATAGCTCCGGTTTTTTTTCGTACTGCTGACGAGTCAAAGTAACATGATTGGTATGCAAGAGGTCGTCTGGAGAATTATTGATGAACGGATTTACCGGTAGCTTGAATTTTTCTATGTATCCCATTGTCAGGCGGTGGTCGGCAGGAATGCGCATCGCCCCGACATCGATATAATCCTCCCCGACAAATGGTTCTCTTACGGTATAAACCCTCCCCCCCACGCGGTCATTTCCCTCGATAATGGTTACCGAGTGCCCGGCCTCTTTGAGCAGTGAACCTGCCACCAGGCCGGTCATTCCCGCTCCGATGATGATGATATTTTTTGGAGCGCTCGTTGGATTCAATCCCGTCTTCACAATCGGCAAGTATTGTTCCGCCATATCCATGTCATTGAACAATTCGTTCTCTCTCAACTGTCTCATTTTTCCCCAACCTTTTTTATTTCCATATTTATGCATAATTTAGTGCTTCATTCCAGTTCCTTTATACTGTTTTTTCCATATACCCTCTGTATTATGGACCGCAAAAAGTGCCGAATTTTTACAAATCCGTTGATTTTCATTAAAATAGAGGGAGAACTCGATCAAATAGACTTTTGCCAGTTCATCATAGAGAGGCGTGAAGGAATTGTTTCAAGATATCAGTTGGAAAGAAATCGCCAATTTGCATAAAACAGACGAACATACGTTAATCGATGTACGCTCCCCGTCTGAATTTGCCGAAGCGACGATTCCAGGGAGTATCAACATTCCCCTGTTCGACGACGACGAGCGAGCGGAGATCGGGACATTGTACAAGCAGGAAAGCCAGGAGGCTGCTAAACAGCGTGGTGTAGAGATTGTTTCGGCCAAGCTTCCAGCGTTCATAAAGGCGTTTCAAGCAATAAACACAGATAAAACAGTATTCTGCTGGCGGGGCGGTATGCGCAGTAAGACCGCTGCGACGATGGTGGATTTAATGGGGATCAAAGTGAACCGCCTTCAGGGAGGAATCCGTTCCTACCGTCAATGGGTAGTCAAAACATTGGAGTCGTTTACGTTTACTCCTCAAGCTATCGTGCTCAATGGCTACACAGGGGCAGGAAAAACGATGATTCTGGAACAACTGGAAGAGGACGGTTACGCCATTCTCGATTTTGAAAAAATGGCCAATCATCGTGGTTCGATTTTCGGCCAGATCGGTTTAGAACCAAATAAACAGAAAAAATTCGAATCCCTTCTGCTTCATCAGCTATTGAAGGTGCAGCAAGCCCCCTATGTTGTCATGGAGGCTGAAAGCAAGCGTATAGGAAAAGCAGTATTGCCTGATTTCATGGTGGAAAAGAAAGAGCACGGAACACACTTGTTCATCGACATCCCTATCGAGGAGCGGGTGAGAAACATTCTGGATGATTATCAACCCTGGGACCATCACGAGGAAGCCCTCGAAGCATTTCAACGGATCAAACGTCGAATTCATACACCGGTCGCAGCCGAAATCGAGACCAGCTTGGAAAACACGGACTACGGTCAAGCCACCAGACTGCTGCTGGAATATTATTATGATCCGCTTTATAGTTATTCAGCCAACAAACACGACAGTCATACAATACATGCGTCAAGCACGGAAGAAGCGGTTCCTCTGGTCAAGGAATTCTTGGCCAGGAAGGAAGTGTACCAGCACTGAGAAAGAGGCCGGGATAAAAACATGGCCACCAAAGCAAAAACAGAGCGAATTGGTTTTTGCTTGTGAATTCGAAAAACTTCTTTTTTCCTGTTGTTTGATGCGAGTTTCGTATCGTTACGACAAGATACTACGCTACGTTTTCGTGGTCTGATTTCTGCCTATCAGGACAAAATGAATAGAACCGTATTCTTCTATCGGTGTTAGGACGAAGACGAAAAATTAGCGGAGGAGGTTCGTTATTCTTCAGAAATTGCAGGGCGCGAGCTGAAGATCCACTTGGCAAATCGCTTTTCTTTTCCAAGTTAGCTGAAGCCTTGCCCGCGGAAAGCGAAGTACCTTGCCGGAGTGGAGCATGATTCATAAGAGAAAGATAAGAATGGTTTGCTTTTTTGACAAAACCGAACGAATTAATCTTCGTTCGGTTTTTATGTTGGTCGCTATGCTTTTGTCCCAAGCTCTTTCTTTCCATTTCTATTGTTTAAAAGACATAAGCTGTACTTCTTTTCCGACTTTCACCCTTTTCCGGGCTGAATTTTCGCTTTCCACCCTTCCCAGCACGACTTTTCCAGCATGGTTGCTGCCGCCGAACAACTGCACGTCTGCACCAGCCTTCACAAAGTCTTTTACATAAATATTGTTCAGCCAAACGTTGTCTGCCCGGTACTGTACAGCGATGACCGGATTGCTTTGATAAGCATAATCCGGGTCTCCTATTGCCATCAAGTTGTCTATCCCGACGTTACGGTAGCCGGAAACCACCAGGGCACGCGGCGAGGAATTACGATACAGTTTGGAATAAACAGGACGAACTGAAACCAGGTTTACGGCCAGTATTCCCTCCGCCGTCTTGGAATGTGGCTCTTCACGGTGATGGTGGCCGATGTGTCGAAAATTATAGGAGCGGTTATCATGAATGGATAAATGTCCCGCAATAATGGTATGCATGGCCGCAGAAGAATTGGCATGCGCCTTCACTTCCACGCCGCCGAAACACCTTGCCGATGAATTGTTCACGAGCCAAACATGTTGGGAACCATCATCCACTTCGAATCCATTCGAATTGGAATATCCCGGTCGATGAGAACGTCCGCTCGGATCGTACATATGAGAGTTGGAGATGAGAATCTTCCTGCTGTGATGGGTGGTAATTCCATCATCTCCAAATCCGCGGCCGGTCAATTGATCCAGCCAGATATAACTGCTTTCCCCTCTTCCGCGGAACCCGTCTCCTGCATAGTTGTAATAGACAGAAGAAATATCGAAGCCATGAAGCCCAGGATTGATTGCCTCCACTTGTCTTACCCAGCCGTATAACACATGGGCAAAAGTCAAACAACTGGAAAAATTGTTTCCAAAGCTTGTCTTCTCGTCTCCCTTAAGCCTTTCGACATTCCAATCAAGTGTCAGCCCTTCCACATACAAATGACTGTTGCCGAGAAAATGATTGGCATTGGTGAGCAGCCTTGTCCATTTCGGCGCTGAGTCTGCCAGCTTGAGGATCGTTTTTCCCTTTCCCGCTCCCTGAAGAAAGGTATAAGAAGGAAGTTTGATTCCTTTCACCACATAACAACCAGCAGGCACATTCACCTTCACGCTGCCATTTCCGATTGCTCTTTGAAATGCCTTTGTACAATCCGTCATCCCGTCTCCGACTGCCCCGTAGGCTGTCACGTCAACCTCACGCTCTATACGTCTTAAAAGCACGTCATGCCGTGCATCCAGTGTTATTTTCCAATCGGGATAGACAGAATGTTTGTTTTCAAACACTGGTTCCTGGTTCGTTCGCCCGGGGATTGCCTTTTGCGAAACGATTCTTTTCAAGCCTGCAATCAACCATTGACCCAATGATTGGTTGCTTTGTGGTTCGCAACTAGACAGCTGGGAGCGGGACTGGATTTGCCAATATTGCCGCTTAATTGTAGAGGCCG
Organism: Sediminibacillus sp. JSM 1682029; assembly: GCF_041366435.1. Taxonomy (NCBI): domain Bacteria; kingdom Bacillati; phylum Bacillota; class Bacilli; order Caryophanales; family Bacillaceae; genus Sediminibacillus; species Sediminibacillus sp. JSM 1682029. The sequence goes on along the minus strand of NZ_JBEWYY010000011.1, from coordinate 90,952 downwards.
TTTGTGCCGGATGAATGTTACCTGGAAGGTATTTGCTGATTAACTGCTCATTTTGACAAGGGTCGTGCCTTCCCTCCCATCCATGCATGGTTTCACCTGCTTTCCTTACGATTTAAACTATCTTCTTCCCAATTTCCCTTCGAAAAAAACGAAAAACATATTCTAAAATTATTGAATTGTTTATACTATTAATATAGTATACAGAAAAAGATCACTTTCGGAGGGGCGACAATGGAAATTATTCAAACAAGTGGACGAAGCAGAGAAACCTATAAAGTCGAAGTAAAACATTCTTTATTATGGGAGTGTGCACTCGGGATTGCAGCCATCACCAACACACCATTGCTTAGCAGTTTGGAGAAAAAGGAGTCTGAATGGAATCATATCAAAACGGCTTTATCTTCAGACATGCTTTCCCAGCTTGAATTGGCCGAAAGACATAATACCTGGAAAGCTCTGCTGCAGCTTCTGCATCTGAAGGATTATCCGTCTATAGAGGCATTTCTCCAAAACATTTCCGAATTGACTGCTGTCGACCTTAAAGCTGCCTGTCTGCCGTTTCTTGGACAAGCCTATCAGGCGGATGTTCAAAAAGCGGCGGAAGGTAACCAAGAATCTGTCCAAGCGCTTAAAAATGCGGCCAAGGACCACACCTTTTTTCCCGCTTACATTCAATTTATTTGTCAAACCGATATCGACTTTCTACGGTCCCATCTTTATTCTCTCATGGAAGGCTGGTATCGGACGGTCATCCAACCTGAAGCAGACCAAATCGGCACGGTTTTAACGGTGGATGCAGCCGCGAAAGAGGCGATGCGGAGAAGAAAGCATCCAGAAGAACTTGTTACTTGGGCGACTGGGGGGATCCACTATTTACCGGAGCCCAGTGTCCATACTGTTCTGCTGATTCCTCATGTAGTGTATCGTCCTTGGAACGTAGAAGCGGACCTTGCTGGACATAAAATTTTTTATTATCCGGTTTCCAACCAAAGCTTTCATTCTGCCGACCCTTACATACCGGATCAATTTCTCGTACTCAAGCACAAAGCACTGGGCGATGAGCAACGGCTGAAAATAGTGAAAATGCTCGGAGAAAAGGAGCACACACTCCAAGAGTTGACGAATCGATTGGGGATGGGAAAAACCACCGTCCATCATCATTTGAAAGTACTCAAGGCTGCACGGCTGGTACGAAACAATGGCACGGTTTACAGTCTGAACGGCAACGTGCTCCAGTCGCTTCCCGCTGAATTGGAAGATTACCTGGATGACAGGCTTTAAAGGGGGAAAAACATGAAGCGTCCCATCACCTCTACTCAATCGTCCGTTCCACTGACAAAAAACTATCCACTGTTTCGTTTTATCGGCGGGAATGTCGTTTCGTTCATGGGCGATCAAATTTATTTGATCGCACTCCCGCTTATGGTTCTTGCTGTCACAGGCTCCCCTGTCAGTATGGGAATCATTGCAGCCTTAGAACGCTTGCCGATCCTGCTCCAACCGATGATCGGTATTATATCAGATCGGTTTTCCCGCAAGACCCTGTTGCTTATTGGCGATGGTGGGAGGATGATCCTTACCGGCTGGATTGGCCTCCTCAGCATTTATGGAAATTTGTATCTATGGCAGTTAAGTATCGCGGCTTTCGGCATCGGCCTGCTTAGCCAGGTATATAACACTGCCCAATTCGCCGCTGTTCCAAGCCTTGTTAACAAGCAGGAGCTGCAGCTTGTAAATGCTCTCAACACAGGAGCTTTACAGACTGCGACGCTATCAGCTCCGGCCATCGGCGGACTAGTCGTAAGCTTGTATCATCCCGGCATCGCGCTTTTGCTCAACAGCTTCAGTTTTTTAATTGCTTTTGCTGCCATCGCAAGCATCTCTTTGCCTTTCCACCATTCACAAAAATCCGGAAAGCAAACAATGCTTCACGACCTGAAGGAAGGATTTCGCTTTGTGGTCTCCACGAAAGCCATTTTGTTTACAAATTTGGCGATGCTGTTTTCCACCTTCGGTACGACCCTGCTGTTGACATTACTCGTATTCCACCTGAAAGACACGATACAACTCACTTCCGTCCAAATTGGCTGGCTGTTATCCGGCGGCGGTGCAGGTGCCATTGCCGGAGCACTGTTCTCCGGGTTTCTGACAAAATATTTCTCCTATCGAAACCTGTTGTTTTCTGCCGCGTTTACAGGCGGCTTGTCCATCATGGTACTGAGCCAATTGCAATCTTTCCACTCGTTATTTGCAGCCAATATGGCCGGCACCTGCACGGTCTCTATCCTGAATCCTTGTCTTGCAACGATTCGGCAAAGATTGACACCTGTCCGCTTGTTGGGGAGGGTACAAGCGACATCCCGGTTCATGTCCTGGATTCTTCTTCCAGTCGCTGCAGTATCAGCTGGTCTGCTTGCGGATTTGACCAGTACAGGAACGGCGATTTTTATTGGAGGAGCAGTATCGACAATGGCTTCCCTATTTTATCTGCATCCTGCACTTTCCGGCAATGCTGCTAAAATCAAGAACGAGCAGCAACAAGCCCGGTGAAAGGGGCGCAGATCATTCAAAGGAGTAGAGCATTCACACTAGTGATCAGCAGTTTCACTCCTCGGGTGGCTAAACGTAAAAAGCTTGCAGTAAAACCAAAGGTTCTCTGCAAGCTTTGTCCAAACCATCCTGCTATCCTAGTGTTCGGTTACATAATCCCCTGTCCAAAATAGACGACTACCAATACCAATACTGCGAGAACACCGTTTTCGGCCGGTCCTCCTGTTCGCACAGTGAGTGGCAGCCGGAACGTCATTTGCAAAGGATAGAGAAGTTTGATCCCATTTTTCGTGGCTGCATCCAGCAAAAGGTGGCTGGCTGCCCCAACGAGTAAACCTGCTGTTATTTCATCAGGCAGACGGGCCAAGGAGACTAGCGTTTGAATCAACAAAAGGAACAAGAGGCTGTGTGTGAAAGTACGGTGTCCGAACAGGGCGCTTACTATATTTGATAATAAAGGCACTTTCCTTCCGATTTTGCTGCCGCTATGACAAATGTCGGGGAGCAATGAGCCAAAGATACCTGCTGTCGTCAGTAAAAGCGGGTCAAAACCCGTGAAGCGGATTGTGACAACACAAGCTGCCACTCCGCCGATAATGTGTGTTTTTCCAGTCATGGTGTATCCTCCAAGTTGGGTTGTTCTTAACAGCTTTTACTCATCCACTTCGGTGGAGACTTCATTTTCCGGATAAGATATCCAGTCGCTAAAACTACCCGGATATAATTTTACATTTTGATAACCAGCTGCTTGAAGCGCCAGGATATTCGGACAAGCGGAGACGCCTGACCCGCAGGAAACAATGATTTCCTCATCGGCAGGCAGTTCAGCAAAGTGCTTCTTTAATTCCTCTTCGCTTTTCCACTTGCCGTCATCCGTCAGCACCTGCTTCCAAAAATAGTTGTTGGCGCCCGGAATATGACCGGCCTTATGATAAAGTGGCTCTGTCTTACCAAGATACCGTTGTGGAGATCGGGAATCGATCAAATGAGAAGTGCTGTCATCGATTTTTTGTTTTATGTAGTCAATATCGACTACTTGCTGGCTCTGTATATCTGGTGAAAAGCTTTTCGGCTTAGACACAGGAATTTCACGACTCACCGGATACCCATGCTTTTTCCAACTCTCCAATCCGCCGTCGAGGAGAAAAGAACGCTCATGGCCATAATAAGTAAGCAGCCACCAACAACGGGCAGCGAACATATCATTCCCTTGGTCATATATAACAACAGTCGTCTTGCTCCCGATTCCGGCATCCCCCAGCTTATCAGCAAATATAGCCGGGTTTGGCAAAGGATGGCTGCCACCGTGTTCGTCTTTTTCTCCGGACAAGTCCTGATTCAAGTCAAAGTGGACAGCCCCTGGAATGTGCCCTTGGAAATAGGCCCGCTTTCCAGCTTCCGGGTCCATCAACTCAAACCGTGTATCAAGGACAACGATATCTTCCTCCGCGGGCTCTTGTAGTCGTTCAAACAACCATTCTGCTGTCACTAGAAAGGACATCTGCTTCCCTCCCTTTTTATTTCAAGCTTTCATTTCCGTCAAGCTGGCAATTTCCACGATTGTTTGCACAGCCTTTTCCATATTTTCGACAGAAATAAATTCAAATTTACCGTGGAAGTTTTCCCCTCCTGTGAAAATATTCGGGGTCGGCAACCCCATAAAAGAAAGCTGGGAGCCGTCTGTTCCTCCCCTGATCGGTTTGACATCGGGAGTGATGCCGATACGCTCCATCGCTTCATACGCGATGTCGACAATTTCCTTCACCGGCTCAATTTTTTCCCTCATATTGTAGTACTGATCTTTCATTTCCAGCACGACTGCGTTTTCACCATACTTCTGCTTTAATTCCTCGACTGTAGATTTGATTCTTGTTTTCTTTTTCTCGAATTGTTGTCGGTCATGATCACGTACTATGTAATACAACTTTGTTTCTTCGACATCTCCTTCGAAAGAAATGAGATGGTAAAACCCTTCGTAATCATCGGTATATTCAGGTGCTTCTTCAACAGGAAGACCGGCATGAAATTCCATTGCAATTTTTGCAGAATTAACCATCTTGTTTTTAGCCGAACCAGGATGGACATTTTTTCCGAAAAAGGTCAGTCGTGCAGCTGCTGCGTTGAAGCTTTCATACTCCAGTTCTCCCAGCGGTCCGCCGTCGACCGTGTATGCGTAATCTGCCTGAAAACGATCGACATCGAACCGGTGCGGCCCTCGGCCGATTTCTTCATCCGGCGTGAATGCGACTCTGATTTTCCCGTGCTTGGTTTTCGGATGGTTGATAAGATAGGCCATCGCCGTCATGATTTCTGCTACACCTGCTTTATTGTCTGCTCCTAATAACGTGGTGCCGTCCGTTGTAATCAATGTGTGGCCACGATAGTTCCCCAAGCTGGGAAAATCAGAAGGTGACAATACAACGTTTCTGCTTTCATTCAACACCACGTCACCGCCGTCATAATTTTCGACAAGCTGAGGATTGACATTCTTTCCAGTGAAATCTGTTGCCGTGTCGACATGGGCCAGAAAGCCGATTGTCGGTACCTGTTTATCCGTATTTGCAGGGAGGGTCGCCATTACGTATCCATTATCATCAATCGTGACCTCTTGCATGCCGATTTCTTTAAGTTCTTCTACAAGCATGTTCGCCAGGGTTAATTGACCAGGAGTGGATGGACAGCTGTCGACGCTTTCGTTTGACTGCGTATCGACTTTTACATAGCTGGTAAATCTGTCTATGATTTCGTTTTTCATGTGCTTCATCTCCATTCTTCTTCTTATCGTTATCTTATCATAACTGCTTTTCCTTCTGGACGGTTTTGTTTAGCAAAAAGCGAAGCGGGACGCATACTTAATCGAAGGCTGTAAGATAGTTCTCTATCCAAAACAAACAGGAAAGGTCGGGACATAACACTTCTCCAATCACAAAAATTCCAACAGTATACCGCTTCTCGGTGCTGTGGGAAGATCCTACACTTTCCGCGGACACGGCTTCAACTTCCTCAGTAAGTATAAACCGCTTTCTAGCGTGATTTTCAGCTATGCTGTTCCCGTAGGAGTCTCCATATCCTGCCTTCGCTAAATTACAGTGTCCTGATTTTAGAATAATGGATCCAGTCTTAGTTAAGCAATTTCCCTAGATTGATTGGATGAATCTGAACGGCTTTAAAAACGAATCAAAGCGAGGATGACAGCCTCTCTGGAGCGCAGATCCATTCTGCAAAGTGGTTTTCTTTACTGAATCCGTGTCCCGCAAAAAGCGAAGCGGCAAGTTGTAGTGGAGTGTTTGTACTCTTATTCGCAAAAGCAAAAAACCGAACGAGTTCGAATTAGGACTTCGAAACATCGCTCGGTTTTCGCTTTGGTGATTATTCCGGCCAGTTACCCTGCTAATTAGCGAATAGCCTTGATCATAGATATCAGCTCTGTCTTTAAGTCAGCACTGATGTGTTTGTCGGGCTGGTGGTCGATGAATTTTATCATTTTATCGTAATACTTACTGTTTCTTTCGGCGATCTTCAGCTTGACGAGCAATGCTATTTTGATTCCCCCAGGTCTGATATCACTATCGATGATCAGCTGCCTCAATGAACCGTTATCTACGGCAGAGAAATCATCGATACCTCGCGGCTTCAACTGGTAAGTACCATTAAAAACGCTCGCAAGGCCGGTGACGGAAATAACGTCTCCGTTTTGATAGGGAAACGCGTCGTAGTCATTTCCAGTCCGGTTATCCAGACGTACAACGACCGAATCGCCGGCCGAATTGACTGCAGTAAATTCCGTAGTGCCATAATTGTCGGCTTTCCTGAGGTCGGTAATTTCGACTGCCTCCAAACCGACCAGGCTGCCCTGATGGTCGGACAGTTCTGCCGGTCCAACTATAACCGGGCTGGGAACCTCGACAGAGCCAACCACTTCAAACGCCTGGATGTTCATAAGCTCTTCTTCTCCATTGTATGTCTCGGTTGTACCAGTCAATTGGACAATATCCCCGGGGTTCACGTCTTGCTCGTTTTGATACACATATATTCCTGCTGTTTCATCCTGTATATAAAAGCCTTTTGCTCCCCATAACCCTGATGCAGACGTTACAGTTCCCTGTATGGTTGCAAGTTCACCGTCTCCCAGGTCGCGGACCTGATCGATCGGCGCTGCTTCAGGCAAATCGGGCGTCTCTTCTTCCGGAAGGTCTTCCGGTACGGCATCAGGGTCGATTGTCACGGATTCCGTCAACAAGTTGGCAGAACCTTGTTTGACTCGCAAATTCGCCTCTCCGTCCACACCAGATTTAATACGGACATACAAAGTCTTAGAAGCGTGCCCTTGTTGATCAGCATTCAAGGCAAAGTACTCAGAATATCCATAATTGCTTGACCAATTTTCGCCATCTAAGCTGAACTGGGCGACTTGCTGCCCGCCATCCAAGTAAATTCCTACACGAAAGTCAGATTCCGTTCCATTCGCTCCAAGTTTGTCACCGGAAAAACGAATTTGGAATTCCTGCATGTCACCCGGCAAGACATCCTGATATTGCAATTGATACTCTGGATTGGACGCTTCTTCCTCCGACCCATAAGAACCGGGCTGGAAAGTCGTACGATCATACCATTCATAACCCGAAGGCGGGTTAGACCATGGCTCCGATTCCGGTTCTGTGCTATTTTCCGGGATTTCGAAATCATGGAGATCCGTAGGCTCATCCAACGGGATACCTTGCCCAGTGAAATCAGCATAATCTTCTTGTTCCGCCAGCCAATTGATCAAGTTGGTAAGAAGGACTGCGTCATCTGCCTCTTCAAACCCATCATAGGTCGTTTTTGTACTGCCAGTATCCTCTCTTAGATAGGCAGGACTGCTGTCTTCCACAGGGGAGGAATCACCAATAAACGCTGCCTTCCCTTGGCCGACTTTTGAAATGGCTACAAAAGCTCCTTCATCTCGTCCGCCTCCATTGTAAACACCCTGGTCGACTGCCGGCCCCCACGAAGAAACGCCCTCTGGCACATAAACAAGACCTTTGGCTATCGATGGATCGGTCACAGCAATGGTAGCCCCTGCGTGGAAAGCCACTCCGTCGACACCTTGTGTGACCCCAAAGCTATCATCAGGTGTTACAATATCCTCTGCTACTCCATCACCGATGGCATTGAAACGAAACCGGACACCAAAATGGTCGGCAAGCCAATCTGAATTAGACACATCCTGCATCGCTTCAGATTCGATTTCATCCTCTTCGAATCCTTTTGTGGGATCATCGAAGGCACCACGGCGATATCCATTGAAAATTTCCCCTGAATCCCAACGGTTCAAGTTTCGGTCGGCATTATAGTGGTCAGCGATATAGAAAACACTGCCGCCGTTCTCGACAAATTGCAATATCGCATCTTGTTCTGCATCTTTGTAAGGAATGTTGGCTTCTGGTATGACAAACACTTGGAAGTCTGCCAAATCCTCGTAAGTAATCGGAGTCCTTTGTCTAAGTTCTTCCACATAATAGCCTTCGCCGGCTATCGCCTCGCCAAAATCAGAAAATGCACCATTGATGACCCAGTCGGCAGCGCCTGCGGTCTGGCCGTGCGTATTGTCGAACAAAACCTTCGTGTCATTGTTCTCGTTTTCCACTGTCGGTTCGATTACCGGAGCAGGCGCATCCACAGAAGTAATCGGTAAACCGTCCGCCTGCGCCGTCTCTGGAGAATACCCTTGCAAACAACTGAATAAAGCAAGTACAGCCAAACCACTTAGAAGCTTCCTATTGAAAAATTTCCCCACAGTTTCCTCTCCCTTATCCGTTATAGTCTTGCTCCTTCTACTATACAAGCTATTTATTAAGCCAGGGTTAAGGATGAATGAAAAATCAGAAAACACATCGTTTTGCCTATCCTTTTTTTGTCGAAAAAACAAAGAAAATTAATCCGTTTGCACTACTTTGTTTAAAGAACCAAATTTGCGATTAGCCAAAGCAGGACAAAACTGATGATGATGGTGATATTTGCGATGGTGCCGACAAGTTTCGTATCATAACGGAATTCTACAGAATAAGCCAACGACGTTGCGGCAGTCGGCAAAATAAGCGCGATCAACAACGTGTATTTGAATAAATCATCAAATGGCAGCAGCCAAAACAGGCAGGAACCGACGGCAATTCCGGTTGCATATCGAAAAATCAAGAATTTCGAAATGATTTTTAAATTGCTTTTGTCGAATTGCAAATTTAAGTAGATGCCTAAAATAAGCAGCGACAAGGGCATGTTTGCCTGGGATATTGTTCCCGCAACACCAAGCGCAAAATCCGGAAGCTTTAGTCCCAGCAAATTGATGGTGCAAACAAGGATATACGTCATCAAAGGGATGGATTTAAAGATTTTTGTCGTCATCGCTTTGAAATCCGGTTTTACATCGCCACTGGCAAAATAGGTCGCCACCATATAATTCAGACCAAAAATGACAAAGGCATTGCCAGCATCGAACATACCGAAGTATTTCAACCCTTCACTCCCCCAAATGCCTTCTACTAGCGGAAAAGCAAACAGACCTATATTGAAACCTGGAAGGGTCATCAACAACATCCCTTTGTTGAGTGAACTCTCATTCCGAAACACAAAAGAACCCAGGAAGGCCATGAAACACCCATATACAAAAGCGATGATCACCAATAAAAACAGGGAAGGATCGATGACGATCTCACTGAAACTTACAATGAGCAAGCAAGGGAGGGTGACGTTTAAAACCAGTCTGGTCAACCCTTCTCCTTCTCGTTCCCGGATTATATCGAACCTTTTTAAAATGTAACCTAAAATGATGATGGAAATAGAATATAGAAATTGCTGATTGAAACTGTCCATGTAGATGTCTCCTCTGATGATCGGCATTCAATTTTTGGCATATGTATTCAACTATATAACCAGCAAAAGAAGGTTTGCAACCATTTAAAACCCATCCTGCCTTAAGAGAAGAAACCGCCCGTTACATTTTCCTCTTGTTTAATATCATTTCATCTCTCTTGCCAAAAAACGGCATAAACTTTCAAAATTTGAGCAGATGGAATCAATCAATCCATTTCTGTTTATAGTAGAATAAAGGTAACATGCAACAGGAGGAACAACAGTGACCGAAAAACTAAAACAATTCCGCTATGTCTTTTTTTTCGTTGTCGTCGCTTCGTTGATCGTTATCGGTTCATCCACCTATATTTTTTCTAAACCGATTCGTTCCCAGGACAACGCTGAAATCGTCCCCACCGTATTTGTCCATGGTTTTAAAGGAACCTACCGCTCGTTCGATACATTACTCGATAGGTTGGAGACAGGTATTCCCGATGTCAGGCGCCTCACCTTCCATATCAATAAACAGGGTGACCTCACCATTAAAGGAAGATACTTCAGTCAGAAACATCCTTTTATCCAAGTTGTTTTTGAAAACAATCAGGCAAGCATCACCGACCAGACAATGTGGCTGCGGAAGGTGATGACGACGCTGCATGAAAACTATGGTTTCAAAACGGCCAACCTGGTCGGACATTCCATGGGAGGTTTAGCTGCTGCCAATTTTTTATTAACCAGCAGCGAAGACATTTATCCATCCGTCGATAAACTGATTGTGATCGGCAGTCCTTTCAAGGGAATCAGCGCTGAAAGATATTACAAGCCCGGGAGCAGTGCCGCTGCAGTAGATCTGAGAGTAGATTCACCGGCATTGTTATCGATGGCCGACCACAAAGCTGCCTTCCCTGCTGACACCGAGGTGCTTGCAGTAGCTGGAGCTTTGCAACGCAGTGACAACCCAGGGGACGGGCTTGTCGCAGTTAGCAGCGCCCTTGGCATAAAAGATATCGTTCCTGCAACACATTACAGCCAGGAAGTTTTTTACGATACAGAAGCAACTCACTCCGGCCTCCACGAGCATCGTGGAGTGGATAAAGCAATTACAGCATTTCTTTGGCCTAATCTATAAGCGATCATGACCAGAGCGGAAGCATTCGATGGATGTTGCCGCTCTTTCTATTTCAAGCACTTTGACTGTTCTGCTGTATCGTGCTGTAAGAAAAGGATAAACTATCGCTGATAATATAACCCGATTTTCTATAGAAAAAGAAGGATCTGGACCTTGCAGTTTCACATCCTCTATATAGAGAAGACCGAAACCATAAAAACACAACCTATGAGGAAGAAAATTTTTGAATTGATTTTGACATAGTTTCCAATAAGATATAAAATATGAACATATGCTAATATAAGCACATAAGTAGTGTGCGTACATATATTGAAATGAGGAGGTCATCCAAGTGGAAGAATCAAGTGAAGAAGTGTTCACAGACAACGACAATCTTGATGAAGAAACTCTGTTCATTGTCTCTCAAACGTTCAAAGCACTGGGAGATCCAACACGGATCCGGATTCTTCATCTACTGTTCAACAAAGAATACGCTGTCAACGAAATCGCCGAGAAATTACAATTGAAACAGTCTACCGTTTCCCACCAGCTGCGTTTTTTGAAAAATCTACGGCTCGTCAAATATCGAAGAGCGGGAACCACCTTGTTTTATTCCCACGATGACCAGCATGTAATCGGCATTTTGAAACAAACAATCGAACACGCCTTGCATTAAGAAGGAGGAAAAACAATGGGACATAGTCACAGTCATGGGCATGATCACACGCATGGTGCAAATAAAAAAGCACTGCTAATCAGTTTTTTCATCACTTCAGTATATATGGTGCTGGAAGCAATCGGCGGCTTTTTAACAAACAGCCTTGCCTTGTTATCAGATGCCGGCCATATGCTAAGTGACTCTGTATCGCTGGGCGTTGGGGTGCTCGCTTTCGTTCTTGGTGAAAAAGTAGCCAATTACAGCAAAACATATGGATATAAACGGTTTGAAATTCTCGCAGCCCTGTTCAATGGGGTCACCCTGTCGCTAATTGCGATCTATATCTTTTATGAAGCATACCAGCGTTTCCAAGACCCGCCGGAGGTAGCTTCTACAGGGATGCTGGTGATCGGTGCAATAGGACTGGTTGTCAACATTGTTGTTGCCTGGATTTTAATGAGAGGCGATACAGAAGAAAATCTGAATTTACGTGCAGCTTTTCTCCATGTAATAGGTGACTTGCTCGGTTCGGTCGGAGCGATTATAGCCGCGCTTCTTATTCTGTTCTTCAATTGGGGATGGGCAGACCCGCTGGCCAGTGTGATAGTCGCTGTCCTTGTATTGATAAGCGGCATCCGGGTTACCAAAGATGCTTGCCATATCTTGATGGAAGGCACGCCAAAGAATGTGGAACTTAGCGATATTATTGACGCCATTGAAAACATCCCTGGCATCCACAGCATTCATGACCTCCACGTTTGGAGCATCACCAGCGGACAAAATGCGATGTCCTGCCATGCTGTCGTCAGTGATAATATATCGATCCACGATAGCCAGAAACTGCTCCGTACGATTGAAGACCAATTACAGCATAAGGGAATAGGCCATGTCACTGTACAAATGGAAAACGAAGAACATCCCCATGACGATTCGCTAATGTGTAAAGACGGCACACATTCTCATGAGGACCATCATGAGAAGAACTAAAATAAATGACCTGACCTGTAACTAATCTCGACGTTTGGCTATTGACTTGACGATAGTAAAAAAGCGTCCGGACTGATTCCAGCCCGGGCGCTTTTTTGTTTTCTTTTTTATTGAGTCACTACTTCTGTATTTGCGTCACCGCGATACTTCTTTGTTTTCAAGGTGAAGAATACGAGCAGTCCCAATTGGGAAACGATGAATATGCCAACCAGCACGATTATATCACTTGTAATCGATCCGCCTAATGAAATGGCATGGCGATATGCATCGATTGAATACGTCATCGGCAAATACGGATGGATGGCTTGGAAAAATCCATTGGATAGCTGGATAGGGAACGTGCCAGCCGAACCACCCAATTGCAGTGTCAGCAAGATCAACATTAGGAATCTGCCGACATTGCCAAATGCCAGGGAGAAAAATCCAATCAGTGCCATAAAGGCAAACGATACAACAATCGAAATCAGGAACAGTTCAGTGACGCTGTGAGGCTCCAAGCCCAGTCCCCAAACCATGATTGCTGTCATGATGCCAGCCTGCAGAATGGAAACAAGCAAGACGATCGAGTACTTGCTAATCCACCAGGCAAAACCGGATGTAGGCGTTGTATGCGGCTTGAATATCGGGAATAACAAGCAGAATATTACCGCTCCTACAAATAAAGCGACCGACATCATGTACGGTGCCAGGCCATATCCGTAATTCGGAACGCTAGCCACTTCATCGTTCAACAATTTGGTTGGAGAGGAGAACATTTCCGCATTGCCATCACCAGTATTGGTGTCCTCTATTTCGTCCGCACCTTCACGCAATTTGTCGGCTAGTTCATCGGCTCCGCCGGCCAGTTCGAAACTGCCATCTTCCAGTTTATTGGTACCGGATTCCAATTCTTTTGATCCGTTAGCTAGATCAGACAGTCCGCCATTCAATGACTGTAATCCCGTACGCAATTGTGGAAGCCCCTCGGCAAGGCTGTTTGCACCATCCCTCAATTCCGGTCCGTTACTTGCCAAAGTCTGTGATCCTGCCCGCAACTCATCACCTTTCGAGTCCAGATGCTCGGACCCATTCGACAACTCTCCACCCTGCTCAGCGAGCTGCTCCGATCCTTCCGTCAAGTTACCCGATTGACGATCAAGCTCTTCGGCACCGGAGGCAAGTTCCTCTCCATTGTCATCCAGCCGTTGGGCACCATCCTCCAAATCATCTGATTGGGAATTTAAATCACTGGCGCCAGATGCCAAGGAATCGGCACCTTCTTTTAGCTGATTGACACCTGCCGTATAGCTTTCTATACCGCTGTTTAACTGTTCAGCACCAGCTTGCAATTCCGCAGAACCTGATGCAAGCTTTCCACTGTTTTCTGCTAGTTCTTTCAATCCATCATTCAAGGCTGCGCTGCCCTTTTCAGCGTTTTGGAGTCCGTTATTCAGACGTGTGACGCCTCCCTGCAGTGTATCACTGTCAGCATCGCCGACAACTGCCTCCTCCAGCTCCTTGTAACCAGCTGTGAGTTGTTTGACCCCTTCGACAGCACTCGGTTCCGTCTCGTTACCTTCCAGTCCGACGATCATCGTACCGATTGCTTCGGACAACTCATCCATCTTTGCGCTCATGACATCAAACTGTTTGTTTATACCATCCACGATTGGCTGCATCGATTGTCCAGCCTGTTTATTTTGAATCTCCTCTATTAAAGTCTGTTTTTCGGTTTCATCAAGATTTTCATTGTTTTCAACCGTTTCAATAATTTCTGCGTCATGCTTTGCTTTTAATTCATTTATCTGCTCAGCCAAATCATCGCCGGACTGGCTGCTTCCAACCGCATCCACCTGACTTTGCAATTCCTTTAAGCCAGAAGTGATATCATTCAACCCTTGAATCAATTCATCACTTTCTGCGGAGGCTCCCTGCAGTTTCCCGGCAAGTTGATCGACCTGTTTTTGTAATTCCGCACTTCCGGTAGCAAGTTCGTTTAACCCTTCACTCAATTCTCCGCTTTTTCCTGCGGCTGATTGAAGGCCCTCGTTCAATTGACTGACACCCGGACTCAATTCCTCTATGCCATCGGCCAATTTCTCACTGCCATTGATCAGTTCTGAGCTGCGGGATGCCAGGTCGTTTGCCCCCTGTGCTTGTTGTTCAAGTCCATTATCCAGTTGTCCGACGCCGGACGTATATTGCTGCAATCCTTGATTCAATGTATCAACGCCCGAGGTATATTGTTGCAGCCCATTGTTGAGCGTCCCTACCCCAGACGTGTAATCATTCAGTCCGTTATCAAGCTTGCCGACACCGGCCAAATATTGGTGAACTCCTTGGTTCAGATCGGACACTCCGTTTGTATAATCACCGATCCCGCCATTTAATGATCGAACACCGGCTGTGTACTCTTCCACACCGCTGGCAAGTTCACTCGCTCCTTCTGCGGCATTGCCGACATTGACCGCTATTTCTCCGGCTCCGTCCTCTGCCGAGTCCAAGCCATTTTCAAACGTCACGATGCTGTCGGACAGCTTATTCAGGTTATCACCGAGTTCTTGGCTTCCGTCCTTCATTTCGTTGGCTCCGTCCGCTCCCTCGGCCATGCCGTCCCCAATATCATTCAACTTTTCAAACATGGCATCCGCATATTCCTTGGTTACGGACTCGGCGATTTGTTTGTTGATGTCCTCTGCTGCAGAAGCACTGATTTTTTCAGCAATAAAATTTTGCCCGCTATTTGTGTAGTATTCCAAATTCATCTCGCGCGGGTCATCGTCCAACACGGTAGACGCATGTTGCGAAAAATCTTGCGGTATGACCAGCACCATGTAGTAATCGCCGCTTTCCAGACCATCCATCGCTGTCTGACGGTCGGTGAAATGCCAATCCAGACTGCCGTCATCCTTCAGCCGGTCAACCAGTTCTTCGCCCAGCTTCAGTTTTTCCCCTTCAAAATCCGCTGCTACGTCTTCATTCGCCACAGCAACCGGCAGATCTTCGATACTTCCATAGGGATCCCACATCGCATCCAAAAAGACACCGGCATATAAAATCGGAATCATCAGTAATCCGAATACAACAATCAAAAGTTTTTTACTATGGAACAGATTCTTCCATTCCGCCTTCAACATGTTCACTGCTCATTCCTCCAGTTGACGGATTGCAAGGCAAGAATGTCTTGTTTTCCCATTTCTTTATTCCAATCGACCAAACGAAAATCGCTTGTACCGATGGTTTGTTCTAATACTGCTTCCAACGTGACTGTCTGCAATGTTTCCCGATAGCTCATCTGAGCCTCCAGAAATACATCAGTGAACAGCTCTTCCCCTTTGACAGCCAGTTCCGTCTCCGGGAATACACTTTGAATCAGACCATCTACTTGAAGGAACGGATCGGTTCCTTCAATTGCATCCAGTATATCCAGCATCGTTATGTCGTCTGCCGGCCTGGCCAACGAAAAACCGCCTTGGTTGCCGGAAACCGAAGTAATTAATTGATTGACTACCAGCTTCCGCATTACTTTTTTCAAGTAGGATGGAGACACCTTCAGCCGGGCGCTGATAATGTCACTTTTCACCGGCTGCTCTTCGCTTTGGGTTGCCAAAATAACCAGGATGCTCACCGCCTGCTCCACACCACTTTTAATTCTCAATGAACACACTTCTTTCTTTGTAGTTTTTTATTATCCATAATGGATAATAAATGTCTACGAAACATAATACTCCTGTTGTCGTTAAAAAACAAGCCTTCAGCTTCAAAAGATTCCGGCATCCGAAATCGTATTGCGATTATTCATCCACTCCTGTGATTCATCTCAATCTTCATCAGTTCGAAGAGGATTTTCACGCTTCATTTCTACTTGCCTGCACTTGTACCATGGGACACCTGTTTACTAAAATCCAACGCCTGCATCATCCTCATCGTTTGGACTTCCGACAAGCTTAAGACCTCCACGGTGTAGGCGCTGGAGCTGGACTTGGCTATTTCAGCCAATAATTATCCACAGACCATTAAATTTCCAATACAACAAAAAAAACAGAGACCCTCTGGCAAGGTCCCTGTCTCACTTTCCCTTTTCTTCTGCGCCCATTTCTGTGCTCAATAGAACAATTGATTGATTAATCCGCCAAATATAATAAAGGTGGTGGATAATATCACCTTGCCCCTGCTTTCTGCTTGGCGCCAGACGTTCAATACGTGACCGTTCTGTATCAAGAGCGTAAACTTCGGCATGGGTGTCATCACCCTTGATCAATTGTTTCAACGTATGGATATTATGATTCAATTTCCATTCAATCTTTTGAAAATCCTCCTCCAGTTCCTGAGGATAGTGAAAATTTTTCTGATACGAGGAAGCAATCAAATGCTTCGCATAATAATTGACTGCGGTAAAAATCGTAACCCAGCGTAACAGGTTGGCATTGTTGAAGGCACCGGGCCGCTGCAGCAGGGACTGTGCTTCATCCCGTACCGCCTGTAACTTCTGATCCAAATTAAAGGCACTATCGGTAAAACTTTTGACATCGACCTCCTGGCGGAACCTTTTTACATAATCCGTCACAAACGGGCGCAGTTCCTCCAGATATTCCTCAAACGATTCAGCAACCTTGTCCTTTGTTTTCTTAGGAAAAATTACGGCAGATACAACAAGGGCAATCAACGCACCGGCGACTGTGTCAATCACTCTGGCACCCATTAGTTGCAGACTGATACCGCCTAGCAACACATCGTATAGGAATGCAATCAACATGGTGATGAACAAGCTCATGAGAGTATAGGAAACGGAAAACAGGTAAAACGCCAAAAATACCACGAGAAACAACAACGTCACTTCCAGGACAGCGTGACCAGAAACAAGTTTTGCCAGAAAAAAACCGATTACAGCACCGATAACCGTTCCGAGTGAACGTTGAAATCCTTTGATGTAAGTCCTTCCGACAGAGGCTGTACCAAGCTGGACAATGAATGCGGTAAGGAGCACCCAGTATGGTTGGACAGGAGATATCAAATAACCTGTGATAATAGCCAGTGTCCCTGTTACCAACGATTGAACAGCTTTCCTTGTGGAAGGTTCCATTCCTTCTGTTTTTTCTTGATCGGCATTTTCTGCTGATTTGTCATCCTCGGGATCTTCCTTGTCTATGCCGTATCGTTTTTTCTGTTGCAAAGATAACTGGATTGCGGCTGCCCCTTCGATCACATGATTGGCGATTGATTCGATTCGTCTGATTAAGTATATCCATCCAGACGGTCTCGACTCTGTATCCAGCAATTCTGCCAGCATTAAGCGGAGTGCCTGTAACGACCGCTCCGCCTCTTGCAGATTTTTCTCTTCATAATCCTGCGCCAGCACTTCAGCGTCCCGAAGCGCTGCAACAATCCAGACGATCAATTGGCGGATCTCGACTGCTTCCAACGCATCCGCTCGCTTGAGACGCTGAATCGAATCGGAAAGCGTTTCGGTCAGCATTGCCGTGTCAAATACATACAACCTCAGCTGTGATGCTTTCAATCCGGGCCATACATCCTCGACATCCTGTGCATTTAAATCTTCAGAAACGTTCCGGGCATACTCACTCAGTTTCGCCACATTTTTTTCCAGACTTTTCATCCGCTTTTCACTGGCTTGATCGTCCTCAATGATGCGGATCAAGATATTGAAAGTCAGATTGGCCTGGATGTGAAAGGACCGCATACTTCTCTTTAATACTTGAGCTGAATCCTTAAAAATAACAAAGTTATAAAGATAGGCATACATGACGCCAATCGCGATACTTAAATAAAACCAAGGAAATTGTGCAGGCGATAACTTTAAAAAGGAAGAAAAGTAGACTGTCATAAAACCGACCATGCCCAACGAAAAATAACGACTGCCGTGCTTGGAGAAGTAAAATGCACTGAAAATGATCGCAATCATCAAGGTTCCTACAAAATAAGCATTGTTGGCCAGCAGGCTGCCAAGCGATATTCCGAAAACCGCTGATATTGCCAACAGGAGCGTTGTCACCTTTTTTTGTTGTTTTGTATCATCCATCACCGTCATAATTCCAAGCATACCCAAAATGCCGGCAACAAGGGCGGGAGTGAACAGTCCATTTCCGCTGGCATGCAGGATAAACAGCATCGTGAACACTGAAGAAATCAGGCTAATTGTCGCTTTTCCAGCCTGCTGGAACCTTTTTCTTCCGGGATCCGAAGCCAGCAGTCTGCCAAGCCAATGGTGTTTTATATGTAGTTGCTTCATGGAAACAATCCGTCCTTTTTTCTACTGATTTCATTTTATCCGTCAATCTTTGATACCTTTTCTATTCCCTTATGTTAAGTTGCCTACCCGTTCATTTCAACTTTTTACTCTGACCGCCTCACTGTTCGGAATGGTAAAATCGGGGGATTTTAGGGGAAGGAGCTGAGCGAATGTACCAATATGAAAAAATCATTAAAGCCGAACGAATCAGAATCGTTCGGCTTTAATTTGATTATTCAAACGCCCAGAAGCCAAGGGATTGCGACCGCCAGCAGGATGATCACGATCAACACTGTCCAAGCAAGCGGCCGTGCAAAGTTGATCGTCCAGCCCACCCCGAATCGTTTTTCAAGAAATAAAGCGGGGTCTTCCGGATTGAAGTAAAATTGACCAAGTTTCCAATGCCTATCATCATCCCGATCAATGGCATCGCCCTGCTTGTCTGTGCCCGTCTTGATTCTGCTTCCCCCTTGCCCGGTATTAAAGGCAAGGAATATCGCTCCCGCTACCATCGCTCCGGACAAGAATATCGGGACAATCGTCAATAGCTGTGTGTTTACTGGAAAAATGAAGGAAATTTGCGTAAAAGCGAACAACAAGGTTAAAGCTGTGCCCGAAACAATAATATAGCCGGACCATCGCCTGCGAAAACGGATGTTTTGTTCCATCGATTTTTCGGGATTAGCTGCGTTAAGCTGCTGTTTCGCTTTGGAAATCATCGTGTTGATGAATAAAAATAAGCTGGTTAAATATACTTGCATGATAGGCATCATTAACATGGAACGATAGGATTTATCCGCCCAGTTCGTCACTTCTCCCGAAAAGTTATACTGCATTGGAATGCGTTCCGGGATTTGCTCATAAAAAGAAATCGTCAGCAGCAAGGTCAAGAAAGAGAGCAAATAAGGAATTGCGAACCACCAATTCGTTACTGTCAATTGCTTCTGCTGAAAGTGGAGATCGATCGTCACCTGCTGGGGTTTTTGCTCTGTCCACTTGCTTTCTGCCTTCAGTTTTTTCATTTTTCGATGGAAAACAAGATAGACCAAGAAAGAAACAACAGAATAGACCACAAGCCCGCAAGCAATGGCCAGGCTTATTTGTTCTTCCCCTTCTAGTGATTGGACGACGGTGAAACTTCCAATCATGACGAGGAAGCTAACTATCCCGGTTGAATAGACATACATCCGTCGCATTTTTTTCAATCGTGGATCGTTATAAATCTCTTCTGGGACATAAACACCAAAGCTTTCCGTTTTTCTTGTTAAATAAGGTGTAAACATGACGACAATAAAAACCGGAAGTAAACAGACAACAAAAATGCCGGCAATAACCAAAGCATCCATCAGTACTCATCCCCTTCATCTGTTAATTGTTTAAATAATTGACGACAAAAGGAAGTAAATTCTCCTTCTGTCATCCCCCTGCATGCGGATTCTGCGATCAGCGGCCGAAGTGATTGAGCAAGTTTTTCTTCGTACTCCCCATCTACAGATGGTATGCCTTCCGGATTGACCACCACGCCTTTTTGACGATGGATCAATATAAACCCTTCTTGCTTCAGCTGCTGATACGCCTTGTTCACGGTGTGCAAATTGATTCCTAAATCGGCTGCAAACCTGCGGACAGACGGAAGTCCATCCCCCGGCTTGAGATCCTTTCTGGCAATCTGAATCATGATTTGGTTTTTTAACTGTTCATAAATTGGTTCATTCGACTGTAAATCGATGTTAATCAACACAATTGCTTCACATCCTTTTATGTGCTAACTGTTATATTAATAGTATAACAGTTAGCACATAAAAAATCCATTGTCATTTATGATGTTTTCAAATTTAGCTGAAGCCTTGCCGGAACATCAATCAATAAATCAGTCTAAAAGAGGTTGAAAACACCTATTTAATGACATAAGGAAAAAACCGAACGGGTTCGGAAGCTGCAGACTTCGAACCCGTTCGGTTTTTCTTTCTGTCCCTTTTCCTCTATTCCAGCGAACCTTGTATTCCTCCTACAAAGTCGACTTTATCTTCAGCCACGGGCGTGATTCTCTCCATTCAACTTCTAAAGGAACTTGAAACGTCTCCATCAACCTGGAATCGGTCAATGTTTTTGCTTTTTCCCCTGCGGCCACCACTCTCCCTTGATTAATCAGCAATCCATGCGTGACGGCCGGAATCACTTCCTCCAGCTGGTGCGTGACATACAGCAGTGTCGGTCCACCCTTTTGAACGGCCATTTTCTGGACGGTGGTTAGCAGTTGTTCTTTCGCATAGATATCCAAGCCGTTGCACGGCTCATCCAGTATTAGTATTTTCGGCTCTGGCATTAAAGCCCGGGCAATAATGACCCGGCGTTTTTCCCCTTGAGAAAGTTTCACAAATGGATGCCCGGCAAAATCGGCCATTTGCATCTCATCAAGCAATTGTTCTGCTCGCAAGACATCCTGATTATCAACCTTCTCATAAATACCGATCGAAGCATGCTTTCCGCTCAGTACCACTTCCAATGCTGTATCGTCCGCTCTATTAAGGAATTGTTCATCGACCGCGGAACTTACCCAACCAATGGATTTGCGAAGTTCAGGCAAATTCGTCCTGCCAAATCGATTTCCCAGAACATCAACAGTTCCTTGGGCAGGCCACTCGTAACCTGTCACGATTTTCAATAGAGAAGTTTTTCCGGAGCCGTTCAAGCCCAGGATCACCCAATGTTCGCCCGAGCTTACCTGCCAATCGACCTCTTGTAAAATCTTTCTGCCGTCTCGCTGAAAGGTGATTTTTCGGGTTTTGATTATCTCTTTCTGCATCCTTCCACTTCCGTTCCGCTACTTTTTCTATTTTTTCGTCCTTCTATATAATCACCTTTCATCATAGAACGATATTTGCAGGATTTCAACACGTAAACTGAATATTCACACACCTTATATCACCTCCACCCAAAAAATGAATCTTTTTACCTATGTCCATTGATGAAGTATCCATGATATACTTAATTCAATTATTGTTGTTCGGTATGATTGTAATGAAAGAAGAAAAAGCTTTTAAGCGATTATCGTCTTGAATGATTTTATAGAGCAAGAATAGTAATATATTGTGCTAAAAGCACGTGGAGGAATTTTTTTATGACTAACGGTACAGTAAAATGGTTTAACGCAGACAAAGGTTTCGGTTTCATTGAAGTAGAAGGTGGCGACGACGTATTCGTTCATTTCTCTGCCATTCAAGGCGAAGGCTTCAAAACATTGGATGAAGGCCAAGCAGTTACTTTCGATATCGAAGAAGGCAACCGTGGACCTCAAGCAGCTAATGTTGAAAAAGCGTAACTAGTCTAACAAAAGGCTTTCCTGTCACAGGAAAGCCTTTTTTGTATTTCCAAAGCTGCTTAGAAAGCTTGAAATGACTGGCTGAATTCAGCTGAAGTCGGGTAAGATAACCTGGTAAATTGATTATACTCTTGGAGGGTTCCATATGAATGTTTCCAATAACACCATTTTGATAACAGGCGGCTCCTCCGGAATCGGGCTTGCCCTGGCTGCACGTTTCCTGGAAGACAACAATACTGTCATCATCGTTGGCAGGAATGAAACAAAGTTGGACGATGCGAAACAAAAATACCCGCAGCTGCACACCCGTAAATGCGATATTGCCGACGAAGCGGATCGAGTTGCACTGTTTGAATGGGTAAAAAAAGAATTTCCTACAATCAACGTCCTTGTAAATAATGCGGGCATTCAACAAAGAGCAAACTTGTTCGAGGCGGCCGACCATTGGGCCGATTATCAAAAGGAAATTTCGATCAATGTCGATGGGCCAATCCATTTATCCATGCTGTTTGCACCCCATCTTGCCAACCAGGATAGTGCGGCAATCATCAATGTATCTTCCGGTCTGGCGTTCACACCAGGAGTATGGGTTCCTGTCTACAGTGCCACAAAAGCCGCCATCCATTCTTTCACAGTATCGCTCCGACTGCAGCTAGCCGGAACGGGTACAGAGGTCATCGAAGTTCTTCCTCCGGCTGTCAATACAGATTTAGGCGGAGCCGGCCTCCATACATTCGGTGCCGACCTGCATGAATTCGCGGATTCTGTATATAGCAGAATCAAACAAGGCGATTTGGAGATCGGGTTTGGTACCTCAGAAAAAAGACTGCGCGCATCGCGTCAGGAGTTAGAGGAAGGTACACAACATGCTTGGAGAAACTTTTTAAAGAACAATCCAGACTTCCTTTGAGATAACAAGAAATCACCGCCGGAAAAGAATCCGACGGTTTTTTTATAGGAACCCGATAAACTCACGCAGCGAATACAACGTATTTCCATCCCTGCCTGTTACAGTTTCAGCTGTGAGCATCGAATTGAGTATGGCTTCTTCTGTAGCGTCTGCAACTGCAAGGAATGCCGGGTCGATGTCATCCTCATGAATGTAGCGATGACAATTAACTCTCCCATCAGAACGATGAGCGACTTGATTGACTGTGGAAAATCCGATGACGATATCGCCGCTGCCGTTTCCAATATAGGAACCACAACGGCTCAAACCAACCCCCGCTCTTTTAATGATTCGTTTCAACTGGCGCGAAGATACTGGCAAATCGGTTGCAACCACGATCATCACCGACCCCTTGTCGAGTTCATCGCGCTGTACTGCCAGCCGTTGTTTAATGATTTTCCCTGCTTGCTTGCCGTTTATCCGCAGCTGTTCCAAGGAGCCGAAATTAGTAAGTGTCAGGACTCCGATTGTATAAGAGCCATGCGGGTAAGAGACCACCCTGGAAGAAGAACCAATCCCACCTTTCAGCCCGAAGCATTTCATTCCTGTGCCAGCACCGACTCCCCCCTCTTGAAAATCGGTGGTGACGGAAGTCAATGCTTCTCTAACGTGTCTGTTCTGAACTGCTCTTGTCCGAATATCATTCAGGTACATATCATTGCATTCCCCGACAAGCGGGTTGACCGTCCCGGTCGTCCGGCCTATTTCCGGGTTATGCTCCAGCATATAATCGATCAAACTATCCGTACACGTTCCAATGCTTAAAGTGTTGGTCAACAGGATAGGCGTTTCGATCGTCCCCAGCTCTTCCAGCTGAATTGCGCCCACCGACTTGCCAAAACCATTGAGAACATGGACAGAACCCACAACTTTGTTGGTGAATAAATTGCCTTGGTGAGGAAGGATAGCTGTGACCCCAGTCTTTAACGGCCCGTCATCAATAGTGGCATGACCAACCGTCACCCCGCTCACGTCAGTAATTTTATTCAAGCGTCCGGTTTCCAGGCTGCCAATCTCGATACCATAATCCCTGATTCTTTTCTGCATGTGACTGTCCCTCCTCTTTCCTTAGCTGCTTCTCATTTTACAGGAATCCAGATTTCTGAATAAAGATCAAGGCGGGCTGGATCATCACTGGAATACACTTCTAATTCCGGTGTCCCTGCATGCTTGTAACCACTAGTGGGAAACCATTCCGTAAAAATCCGCTTCCATACTTTCTGCATGGCACCCGGCATCGGTCCACGGACCTCGAAAACCGCCCACTTGGAAGCAGGGATGTTCATTTGCTCGAATGCTTGTGGAGGATCACCATCAAATGCTGTTGCCACCCAATAATCAATTGTCCGCTTTTCGTTTTTATTATCAACACAAACACCAAGCACCCCTTTAATCGGACCGTTATTCAGACGAAACAATCGCTCATCTGTTCCATCATTATTCACCTGATTCCATAGTTTCGGTATTTCTTTCAAGTTTTCGTCATCGGTGAGAGAAAAGGATCGTTTCATACCTGCCACTGAAAAACCTTCCATTTCGACAATTCGCCACTTCATCGGATCTGCTCCTTTCAACTGTACCTGGATGGTCAGCCGGTTATAGATTGTCAGCATTTCAGAAAGCCTTCTCGATTCACTTGGTGATATACCATGCTGCCTTCGAAAAGCTTTTGAAAAAGCCTCGGGAGTGTCATAGCCATACTTATAGGCGAGATCGATCACCTTGCTACTGGTTTGGATCAATTCCTGTGCAGCCAATGTCAGGCGCCTGCGCCGTATATATTCACCAACCGATATGTCCGTCAAGATGGCGAATGTCCGCTGAAAGTGAAAAGCGGAAACATGCGCTTGTTTGGCAACATCCTCCAAATTGATCGGTTCCAGCAAATGGTCTTCCATATAGTCAATCGCCCGTTGGATCGATTCTACCCATGCCATGTCGTTCACTCCTTGCTTTTATACTAACAACCAGGAAAACAATCATCCTGTCATTCTATGCTTTGCTGTGGCAGTACCTACTTTTTTCATTATAAATGAAAAACACCTTCGTTTTTGTAAAAATCTGATATTTCACTATTAATCATGATGAAACAAACGTATAATGGACACGAATAATGAATACGAAAAGAAAGGGTGGATTTTCTTGAAAAGAAAAGTCACGATTTTTACGATTGTTTCCGCTTTGCTTTACGGGTTGGTCATTATTTTGACAACTCTGACACCACTGGCAGACATCGGTGAAAACGCCAATCAATTCAATACGACTGGCATGTGGCTTGCAGTCAGCATGGTCTTTATCTGCTATTTCGTGCCGTTGATCCTTTTTCTATCTGGTATGACTTGGGTGAAATTTGTAATGGCTGCATTATGCGGAGTAGGATTACTTAGCTTCCTCCCGATGTTTTTAGGAGGCTCCTTTTTTACGGTGAACAACGGGATGTCTTTATCGCTGTTTGCTTTGTTGGTTGCTTGCGGTGCAGGCGTCGTCATCAATATCATGTGGTACTTTGCAGCTTTCCGGACAAAATGATGGCTATCAAAAAAAGAGCAGGAAATTCCCTACTCTGAAAAGAAATCTTATATCTTGTTTAAATAATTCGTTAAATAAGTTACAAACTGCTTTGCCCGCATCTCGTTCGTATGATTTTGATGGATGAAGTCATATCCATTTTGGACAATTTGATTTCGTTGTTCCTCATTATTTACATAATACAACGCTTTTTCATAAATCTCATTCGTATTGCAGGCAACGTAGTGGACGCCGTCTTGAAAACCCAACTCTGTGATTTCCTGGTTTGGTTCTGCCAACAGCAACGTTTTGCACCCCAATACTTCAAAATACTTCAATACCGCAAAAGCCCCACTGGAATTTCGACTTCCACAGGTGAAAAATATTTTTGCCCGGTTCAATTCTCTGGCATACTTCTCGTTAATGTACATTTCCGCTGAGTACGGAACTTTATGACCCGGGTGCGGATGGAATACAAATCCCGGGACATCTTTCATCGTATTCAGCACTGCTTCCCGAAAAGCATAGCGACCCTTTGCTGCTAGTTGTCTCGGAGGATTCCGTTCATCTTCATAATATAACAATCCCATCAATAGATAATCGATATCCTTTTTCATCTTCCAATCCTTGATGATATCTGGATTGATCGACCATGGCAGCCAGCACAATTTATCCTTGTATTGCGGAAATACAGTCAGAAAGGGATTTTTACTGACAGAAAAAATCAAATCCACCTTGTTTTTTTCGATATATTGAATCCTTTTCGTTTTAGAAAAATGCAAGTCGATCACAAAACAGGCCTTGGGAATATCAATATCTGCCAAACCGGTTATGACAGGCGCGAGCCCATTGTCCCAGGCAATATCATAATGAAATATAAAATCCGGTTTCCATTGTAATGCACCCAGAATCTCATGGATGTTCCCATCCTCATGCCAATAATTCACTTCTGCAAATTCCTCGATAGCACGCAACATATCTATCTTTGGTTTATGCTTGGGAAAATCCAGCCAAAATTGTCTTACCAGAATCAGGATTTTTAATTTTTGTTCCAATCGGACCGTTCACCCCCAATGATGGACACTCATTTTCTTTTCCTGCCCCATTGCCATATAATATGTGAGGGATTTTCTAATGGACTAGATAGCTATCATAATATAGAGGAAATTTGTTTGATGCTGGGACAAAAAAGAGGCTGCATCCGGGATCAGTCAGGAAACAGCCTCTTCTGGATATAATTCTTCTGTGTTTTAATCGCCGCTCGGCGGTTCTTTGCTTTCTTCTCCATTTTCCCCTTCAAATCGCAGTCCCCAGCCGGTCAATGCCGCTACCAGCATCACGATAACAAGAAACCATCCTTGGAATACGAACGGGAATACAGAAGTCGGCGCTACAACCGGCAGCCAATCGTACGTGTCCTGCATCATTTGGATCGTCGACCAACCCAATAGTACAGGCGCTCCCCACGGGAAGATGTATCCCAGTGCAGACGTGACCGCATCAAGCATGTTCGCCCTCCGATAGCGATGTATGCGGTATTTGTCGCCCAGCTCCTTGACAAATGGAGCAGCGGCAATTTCCGCAGCAGTGTTGATGGTGATAGCACTATTCAGCAAGGCAACAATCGACCAGATGGCAAATTCAGCTTTACGGATCGATGTCTTAATCCATTTGACCAACGCATTGGTGATGACATTCATCGTGCCACCCAAGCGAAGCAAATGAGCAGCCCCCACTATCAATAAGATTAAAATGGCCATATTAATATAACCTGTGATTCCGTTGATAAGCGCACCTTCCACAATAGCATCCGAATCCGGATTGAATCGGATAATATCGCTGAAGGCTCCCAAATTCAAGAAAACAATCAACGGAATCGAAACAATGATTCCCCACGTCAACGAAGTAATTAAATGATGTCCGGATAAAGCAAGAATCAATACGAGAGCGAACGGAATCAACATCAATAACCCTTTAGGATCGGCGGAATCGAACATCGCGGTACGAGCTGTTTCATCTGTGGAAACCGCTGCGCCGCCTCCAAATATGGCAAACAGCAGTGTGGTTGGAATAGCAGCAATGATTGCGTATTTGAATCGGCTGCGTACTACGCCGGGCACATCGGCGTTTTGTGTCGTAGCGGAGACGATCGTCGTGTCCGAAACAGGAGCCAAGTTATCACCGAACACCGCACCGGCTAAAATCGCCGCGAACAACATGACAGGATCGGCTTCGGTTGCAATTCCTGCCGGATACATGAGCGTACAGAAAGCAACTGTAGTACCATATCCCGTTCCGACAGCAGTGGAAAAGACTGCTGCAAGCAAGAAGGTCAAAGCGACGAAAAGTCCACCGGTCAGGCCGGTAATCGCACCGATCCACACCAGCCCCTCAACCAAACCACCGGTCTGCAGGACTTGAGCAAACATCCCGGCATAAAACCAGGCAACCATGGCAATTACGCCGATTGGCTGGGCAAGACCATCAAATAAACCCTGTGCATAATCCTCCCATTTGCTTTTACTGAACAACAGCCCAAGCGTTAAACCGATGACAGCCCCCATCACCAAACCGATTTCCGATGACAGCTGCAGTACACTCGTCGTTATCGCCCAAATCACAAAAAACAATAACGGGACAGCTGCACCGAAGGCCCCTCCCCGGAACTCCAGTTTGGTGACGGCTTTACTGCCGGTTGCACGGGCAAGATCTTCCGTATCCTTTGTCATATTCCCCCACCTCAATTCCAAAAAAATAAAAAACATGGATGCTGTTTTTTTATCATGACAGGAAACCATGTTTATATAGCACATTTTATCATACCGGATTTTATTTAAGGAATAGAAGAATATATTTCCTGAAAACGAGCCATTGGACCTATAATACTCCAAATGGATATCGCATGGAAGCATCTTTCGGAATATCCTTCAACAAACTTCCATTTTAATGGATCAACCTATGTTTCATATAAAACACCCCAAACGTTAAATTTTCAATAACATTTGGGGTGCAATATGTTTTAAATGCCTATTTCGCATTTCATTGTACAAATATGTTTGTATCCAGTCGGAAAGCTTCTCACTGTTGCTCCTGGGACAACAGTGAAATTACAGCTTTCTTAATTCATGCATAATACTTTCCGGATCTAACCGCTGCATAAAATCCGGATTCACGTAGGCAGAACGGATAATTCCGGACTCGTCGATCATAAAAGTGGAAGGAATCGGCAGGATCCAACGGTTCGTCGCGTTGTATTCTGTCAGATCCATACCAATTTGTTTCATAATATCCTGGATGTAATCCGGAACGTCGTAAAGAATATTATAGAAAGCAGCCACAAGACCGTGTGTATCGCTAAGTACTTGGAACGTCAGTTCTTCTTTCTCCTGCTGGGAAAGCGTGTTGTCCGGGCTTTGCGGGCTGACAGCGATCAACCGCCCTCCAAGGGCTTCGATGTCCGGCAATAGCCTCTGATAAGCCTTAAGCTGACTATTGCAGAACGGGCACCATCCACCGCGGTAAAAAGTCAGGACAACAGGTCCTTTGGACAATTCCTCATAAAGGTTAACCTCTTCTCCCAAAGCATTCTTGAGTGTAAAATCCTTTGCCTTCTGCCCCTCCTGTCGCCCGTACACAATATCGGATTCCTGCTGCTCCCGAATCTGACGGAACATCTCCGTTTGAATATCCAAAGGGGTATGGGCAATAAATTCTTGTTTGGCTTCCGCTAAAGTTTGAGTTAATGACATGTTTTGCATCTCCTTTTTAATTAGAACTTTCTCAAAAGAGTCTGTATATTAAAAAGACTTGCTGGTTTATTGTCATGCTAAATCTCCATTAATGATGCTTCATTCGCCAGACATCTCGATCGGCGATTCGATCAACGCCACCCTGCCCTCCCTGCGCAAATGAATGATTTGTGCCGTCAAGCCAACAATGAGAATAACGAATAGAGCGGCTTGGGCGCCTAGAAGAATTGGCGACTTCACATCGGCGGCTATAGGATTACCGTCCGGAACACGGGTCAAGGTTTCGGTAACGGTCGGTACCATCAATAGAAACGCCGTCAAACTAAGGGAGATTGTTTCAAGGTACTTGCCTGCACGCCCGAAACCCCCAATACGCCCTATGCTGTATCCGGTGAGCAGCAATAGGATTGTAGCTGTTCCAATGACATAGCTGACCGATTGATGTGCGATGGGGAAAACGGTGATAGCACCAATCAGCATCGAAATAAAATAGAAGATACCGGACCTAGACCGAGGCACGATCCGTCCGTAACGAGCAAACATATATATAGCCAGCGGAATAGCGGGTAAGCTGCTGAGTGTATGCATCCAGCCGAGTGATGAAATTCCAAACATAATTGTCTCCTTCCAGTCCTTAAGGACAAGGGTATTTGTTCTGTCTTCGTGCGAGTCAATACTAGCAGCTGACAGCATTCTGATCAGATCGGTGATGACTTGACTTGGATTAGGATCAGCAACATTGATGATAGATGGAGGCATCGGCATCGACATCCATACCTGCACGGATTGTGTCGCAAGGAAAAGCGGCAAACATCCCCTCCTAAAATATAGAATTTCCGGCCAGCACGGTTCTTTAATTGACGGCAAACTACCTACTAGAAGGTAGATTATAAGGCGAAATCCACCATTGAAACTTGGCGTCTCTTTCCATCTGAGCAACCATCACCACACTAAAACACTAGATGGAGACGGCCATAACTGATTTCGGTTTTCCGGCTATGAAAACTGGTAAAATCCTATAGCAGTTCTTGGGTATGTAGTCTGATTCATCGCCAGTCAGCATGTTTCCCAACCATTTAGCAACAAGGTACAGTCCTAGCTCCCCGCGGTTCACTATGGCACGAGGTATCCTGTAGACTCACTTGGATTTAACGAACTCGCACGGCTTGCCCCCAAGATTGAATAAATGTTCACAGGATAGGAGATCCCAATCTCGGCTTCACCCGCAGACTGACAATGTGAGCAAGACCGCAGCGAATTGTTGTCTCAGTATAATCCGCACAACTAGTGAGCTTATTCTAAATAATACGCAGACTTCCCCCTAAGTGGGTTAATTTCAAGGGAGGTCATGTTGAGCCCCTTTCATCTCGATCATAACTTCAATTTTCGCCATCGCGACTTTCATTGCAAGAGAGACTCGAAGTGAACCGTTCCAAGAGTTGATCTGTCACGGCGCCGAATATCTGCGGATCACCATAAGCCCGCGCCGAAAGCATCGCGCCATGAACCGTGGCCATGAATGTTTCGGCCTCGTCACCAGGGGCACTCACAAGATGAAGTTGCTTGTGCCGCACACCGCGTTCCAACACGGATGTCAACCATGCCGACAGGTAGCGGAAATGTGACTGGACCTCTTCTACGACTTCCTCGGGAAGGACGGGAAGCTGGCTTGCCAACAGCGCGCAGACACAAAACGGAGCGCTTGCGTCCGTGATACAGGCTTCCCAATAACCAACGTAGAGCCGAAGCTGTTCCAGCGGATCAGATACCTGAAGTTCGAGATTCGCCATCCCCGCTTTAGATTCTTCCCGATATCGCCTAACGAGCGTTCGTACCAAATCGACCTTGCTTGGAAAATGGTGATGGATACTCGCCTTACGAATCCCAACTACATCAGCAATGTCGGCATAACTGAAACCGTTGTAGCCGCCAGTGACGATCAGAGAACGCGCACAAGCCAGAATGTCATCATAAGTGGTAGATGTTTTTGCCATACCTCTGCACTACCTCCTAGTTGTAATGTGCCAACAAATCATCTACCACCTTGATATTTACCTTACGAATCTCAGCCGCAACAATGCGGGCATAACTGGATCATTGTAGCCGCCAGTGACGATCAGAGAACGCATACAAGCCAAGGGGGTATCATAAGTGGCAATTTGATTTGTCACACTTATCCTACCATCAGGTAGGTAGTCTGTCAATATATCATTCACCACCTTGAAAATTATTTCATTTTTACGTACTCATTGATTGACTAAATTTTACTTTATAATGTCCTTATCACTTTCTCGTTACTTTTCCAAGACGAACTTCTCCCTTTTCAATCAAGGAAATGCGATTATAATGTGATTAAGTTCTTCACATAATGGAAAGAAGAATTAGGAGTTATCTCCCTGTTACTTAGTTGGAATTTTTCCAAATTCCCCTAAATCCCTTATCCCCCAAGGCTTCCGCCCTCTTTTCTCGACTTTTTCATCCCTCCATTATGTTATTAAGTTCTTCCCCAAAACCCCCATTTTCGCCCTCTTTTCTCCGCTCTGGCTTGTATCGAATATTCGGACAATGTTAAAAAGATGGTACCCAAAATGGAGGAGAAGAATCGGGAGAAAAGAAAGGAAATATAGCAATTGTAGGATGGTGTTACATTTAGGAAACAAACTGAATAGAGATTGGAAATCCTACGGATTTAGAAATTGAAAAGGTTATTGAAACCCTTATTGGACAAAGGATTAGTGGGTTATTGGAAATACAGAAAAAGACTGGACCCCCTATTGGATCCAGCCTGAGTTTTTATTGAGATTTTAATTAACTTTAAACGATTGTCTGCCTATTCTTGTTTTCCCCGCTCTTCCCTCTAATGTACCAACTTTTTAGCAGTAGGTACCGACTTTTTAGCAGAGGGAAAGGGAAAGTAACAGGGAGATATAATAGAAAAAAGAATCAAGAAGTAAGAAGGCTGGTATAAACTCAAACTCTTATTCTGTCAAAGTATCCTATAGTTAAGTACAATGATTCATAATGTATCATGTAGAATAAGATTATAGAAGCTCTATATCCATATCGTGGCAGCCTACAACAAACCAGCGAAACACTTTAAGTATCGCTAGTTTTTAATTAAATAAATCCAAGATAGCACCAAGGGTTCCTGTCTCCATCATAATGTATATTCCAAGGCCTACAAAAACAATCGGGATTAACCAACGGCCATATTTCTCAAGGGTTTCAGAGATATACCTAAACCTTGCTAAGCGATACCCAAGGAAACACCAGATTGCCACCATAACCAGGAACGTGATTAATGTAATAACTAATTCGTTAGTGTTTAAGGTAGAGAAAAACGGAACATAAATACCAATGTTGTCTCCACCGTTGGCAAACGTGATAAATGCCACACTCAGGGCAAATGTTTTAAACTTTCCCAAACCTGAAAGGATGGCACCTTCATCTTCATCTTCGCCTTCTATGAACAGTCTAATCCCTAAGTAAATTGGGATTAAGCCAAGCAATCCCACCCATTTATCAGGAATGAGCATAACGCCAAATGTCCCTAACAGACTGATTAAAACCAACAATGAAAATCCTAAATATTGCCCAACTACGATGTCCTTAGGAGAAACACCTTTTTCATGAATAGCACTCCTGCCATCGCTTGTTACTGTTTTCGCCTGTGAGAACAATAACATCAAAACGAAAATATCATCAATATTTGTTACTAGAAATGCTCCAATTGCATATATAATAGTTAAAATCATTTTAGTCATCTCCAGTTATTGTGAAGCCTGCCCAAGACTTCACAATACTATTCCTTTACCTTTAATAATCGTAAACTGTTCAGTGTTACAAGTAATGTTGCTCCCATATCGGCAAATATCGCTATCCATAGCGTTAACCAACCAGGCATCACTAACAGTAATGCCACAGCTTTAATCGCTAAAGAGAAAGTAATATTTTGCTTGATGATCGCCAAGGCCTTACGGCTTAATCTAATGGTGTAAGGCAATTTTCTTAAATCATCTGACATTAGGGCAATATCGGCAGTTTCTAATGCTGTATCCGTTCCAGCACCACCCATTGCTACACCAACGGTTGATGCTGCTAATGCAGGAGCATCGTTCACACCATCTCCAACCATTGCTACATTTTGATGTTTCCCACGAAGTTCTTTAATGAAATTCAGCTTATCTTCTGGAAGTAAGTCAGCTTTAATATCAGTAACCCCGACTTGTTTTCCAATGGCAGTTGCGGTTCTTTGATTATCACCTGTCAGCATTACTGTTTCGATTCCAATATTGTTCAATTTACCGATGACTTCTTTGGACGATTCCCTCATTTCATCAGCCACGGCAATGAATGAAAGTAATTCTTTTTCTGTTCCTAACACCATAACGGTTTTTCCTTGGGTCTGCATCTCAGCAATAGTTTGTTTTTTATCATGTTCAATGCTTCCGTGTAATTCCTCAAAAAGATTTGGGCTTCCTACATAATACATTTGGTTATTTACTTTTGCTTTAACACCTTTACCCGTAATAGATTGAAAATCATCGACTGAAGCATCATTGAATTTTAATCCATTTTCTTCTGCTTTTCGCATAATCGCTGAAGCAAGTGGATGCTGTGATCCTTTTTCAATAGCTGCTGTGATTAACAACAACTCATTTTGATTTCCACCAAAAGTTCGGATGTCGGTTACAGCAGGAAAACCTTTTGTTAATGTTCCTGTTTTATCAAAGGCAATCGCCTTTAAGTGTCCTGCTTCTTCTAAATAGATACCACCTTTAATTAAAACACCATTTTTCGCTGCATTCCCTATGGCTGTAACAACAGCAACAGGTGTTGAAACAACCAGGGCACAAGGACAACCTACCACTAATACAGCTAAACCTTGATAAACCCATTCGCTCCAATCACCGCCAAATAACGGAGGGATAACGGCAATTAAAAGAGCCAATATAACAATCGCTGGTGTATAATATTTCGCAAATTTATCGACAAACGCTTGAGAAGGTGCTCGCTCTGCTTGAGCTTCTTCTACAAGATGAATAATTTTTGAAAGAGTAGTATCTTCTACTCGTTTGGTTACTTTAACTTCTAATAATCCTTCTTCATTTAATGTTCCTGCAAAAACCTCATTATCAACTGTTTTGGTTACTGGAACACTTTCACCAGTAATGGCAGCCTGATTTAATGTAGATGTACCTTTAATAACAACTCCATCCATAGCTAATTTTTGACCAGGCTTAACAATCATAATATCGCCAACTTGAATATCTTCAACGTGGACCATCATTTCTTCATTTCCACGGCGAATTAACGCTTCTTTTGGAGCAATATCCATCAAAGATTCAATAGATTGGCGTGCCTTATCCATCGAATAACGTTCTAATGCTTCACTGATGGCAAATAGGATAACAACCGTTGCACCTTCACCCCATTCACCAATGATTGCAGCTCCTAAAATGGCAATGGTCATAAGCGTATTCATATCAAACTGTAATCTACTTAAATTTTTCAGACCTTTAATAAATAGCGAATACCCGCCAATTAAAATGGATGCTGCAAAACCAATCGTCGGAAGAATATGCTCCTCCCCGTATCGCTCTCCTAAAAACCAACTAATGATAAGCAAGATGGCTGAAATATACACTTTAATGTTTTCTTTTTGCTTCCAGAAAGGTTCATGCTTAACCTTTTGTTCTTTTTCATCTCTAATTTTTAAGTTTTCAAATGCTCCTGCTTTTTCTAGTTCCTCAATCGTTGTATTTCCTTTAACATACACTTTAGATGCACCAAAATTAACTTTTGCGTCCTCTACCCCAGCTAATCCTTTAACATTATTCTCAAAAATAGCTGCACAGTTTGTACAAGTAAATCCTTGAACACGATATGCTTTCATTTCTTGTTCAGATAGTTTTGCTTGTTGATCAGCCATTGACTTTCACCTCTTCCTGATGTGCTAACGCAATCATCATTATCTGCTTGATATGTTCGTCATCTAACGAATAAAATGCGAGTTTTCCTTCTTTTCTAAACTTCACAACCCCTTGCTTATAAAGAGTTCGTAAGTGATGGGAAGCATTGGCTACAGTAACCCCTACAATATTTGCTATATCACACACACATAGTTCGTCATCTTGACACAAGGCATAGGTGATTTTTGCCCTATTTTCATCAGCAATAGCTTTTAACATTTGGGCCAAACTAACAATATCAATTGTTTTTAAATCTCCTTGTATTCTATTTACCTTTTCTTCGTCATAACAGTAAATTTCACAAGTATCTCTTTTACTCATTTCATATTACTCCTCACTATTAATCGTTATTAGCATCATTTTTTAAGCACAGGAAAGACCCAATACCATTTGAAATAATCCTTTTTTGTTCTAAAATAACGAATCCTGTATCCCTAAGATGATCAGTAAACTCTTCCCATGTAAAATAGGCTTCTGGGGGATGATCTAATTTAAAATAGGTTGCAAAGAAGCGAGAGGCATCCTTATTCAAATCCTCAACTAAAAGTGTCCCTCCAGGCTTTAATACTCGATAGAGTTCGGTAATAGCATCTTTCCATTGGGGAATATGGTGTAAAATACCGAAAACAAACACAGCGTCAAATTTATTAGAAGACAATTGTGTTTCTAAAACATTACCTACAAAAAAATTCAACTCAGGATATTTTTGTTTTGCCTTTTTTATTTGTGAAGGCATTAAATCGAATCCTAAAAGTTCAGCAGGGGAAAATTGATTTATTAACTTCGTACTATATCCAGATCCGCAACCAGCATCTAATATTACTTTTCCCTCTAAAGAAAAATTGTGCTTGCCTAAAAACTCTTTAAAGGTTTTCAATTCAATGTTTTTTTGTAACCAACGTCTCATTGGATTATTCATAAGGAAAAATTCAAACTTATTTAACTTCAAACTATATCATCCCCTTTTTATTAGCTTTCCTTCGTTATACTTACGAGTATCTTTCTTATTCATATAAACATTCTACCATCATTCAAGTATTCACTTGAATATAATATACTCTTTTCTTCAGAAACATTCAAGTATATATTTGAATGATAAAACAAAAAAAGAAATTGGTTTTCCCAATTAAAAAAGGAGCAATCGTATTGACAGCTCCTCTTCTTGTATATGTATACCCGATTTTGAAATCAGCCTGCACAACAAGATAATTTCGATACATCTTTATCAAATGTAAGAGCAGCTAATTTTAATCCCTCTGCCATTGTTAAATATGGTGCAAGGTTTTCTTTTAAATTCTCAACTGTTAACCCAAATTTTACGGCTAATGTTGCTGCATATATCACATCTCCTGCATTTTCAGCTACGATATGAACCCCCAATACTTTTAATGTTTTCGCATCTACAACAAGTTTAAAAATACCTGTTGTTTCCCGATTTACTATCGCTCTTGGAACAGCATCTAAAGATAATACAGATGTTTTTACTTTATATCTTTGTTCTTTTGCTTGTTCTTCTGTTAACCCAACTGTTGCAATGGATGGATTTATAAATGTGACAGCAGGTATAACGGATAAATCTATTTTTTTATTTAACCCACCAATCGCATTATCAGCTACAACCCCTCCTTCATAGGCTGCTACATAGACAAATTGCGGACCTAATGTTACATCTCCTGCTGCATAAATCTTCTCATTATTTGTTTGAGCATAATCATTTATTAGGATCTCGTTCCTTTTTCCAACATTAACCCCTGCTGCACTTAAATTTAAAGAATCCGTATTTGGTTTTCTTCCTGTTGCAATAAGTAATTGTTCTGATTCCACGACTTTTTTCTTGCCATTTACCGTTATATAAACCTTTTTTACATCTCCAACTTGTTCTACACGCTCATAGGTAGCACCTGTCACAAGGTTTATACCTTGTTCTGTCAAAACCTTTTCTACGGCTTCTGAAATCTCTGGATCATATTCTTTTAAAAGACGCTCACTTCTTTGTATAAGCGTTACTTTTGAACCTAAATTATCGAACAGTTGTCCAAGTTCCAATCCGATATATCCTGAACCAATGACAGTTAACCGTTTAGGAACCTTTTTTAATTCTAGTAGGGTTGTACTTGTTAGATAATCCACTTTTTCAAGTCCCAGAATTGTTGGTATTGATGGTGAAGCACCTGTTGCGATTAAAAAGCGTTTTGCAGAAAGTTTCTGCTCATTTACCTCAACTGTGTTTTCATCAACAAATTTAGCTTCACCCTTTATTAAATCAAAGCCATATTCATCAATTAAATCTATATATTTTTGATTCCGAAGTTCGCTTACTAATTCATCCTTTTGATTCACTAAAGAGGCTAAATCAACTTCTCCATCAGAAGTTTGTAACCCTGTGAACGGATTTGCTTTTGTCAAACGTTTGATTTCTCCTGCTCTAAGAAGCGTTTTAGATGGTACACAGCCAATATTCACGCAAGTTCCACCAACAGTTCCACGTTCAATCATCCCCACTTTCGCCCCATATTCAGTTGATTTAATGGCAGCAGAAAAAGCTGCCCCACCTGAACCAATGATAAGTAAATCGTAATCACTTTTAATATCTAACTCGGTATCTTTCAGCTTCTGTGTTGAAATATCTTCTATGTCTTCTGGTTGATATTTTGCTTGTTTAATTGCCTGTCTTACATTTTCAGCATTAACATCATCTGGTATTTCAAATACCGATTCACCACGTCTAAAACTGGTTTCTATATTTAAAGCACCTATGTTGTTTAAAGCAGCATCAATATGTTGTTCACAGCCTGTACAGGTCATTCCGTTGATTTTAATCCGATATTTTTTCACCTTTTCTTCCTCCTCTATTTATAAAATCAATCAAAAATTAAAGATTCAATAATAGGACATTGATGTATTGCCTTTTGATCTGGGCATCGACTTTTTAAGTCCTTTAACATTGACTCAATACGCTTTAAATCTGCAATTTGTTCTTGAATTTCTAATTCTTTTTTTGATACAAATTCAAATATATTTTTGCAGCGAACTTCATCATTATCGACAACTCCAAGTAATTTATATATTTCACTTAATGAAAAGCCAAGATCTTGCAGTCTTTTGATAAATTTTACACGCTTAATATCATCATCTGAATATATCCGATAACCTGCATTCGTTCGGGAAGGTTCTTTTAATAATAATTTTTTTTCGTAATACCTAATTGTCTCTTTATTTACACCGGATTTTTCGGCAAACACACTAATTTGGTAACTCAAATTATTCACCCCTATAACATAATAAACCGTGTACCTTAGTACACGGTCAAGTATAATATTAAATTTCTCTTCCTCAAGTATTCTGCCCGTTACTTTAAGTATATTTTTTCACAGAGTTCTTGTAAGTACATCACGCTCTATCATTATTTGGGCGGCAATGAATTAACCATCTCTATTGAGACAAACTATAAGAATTAGTCCATATAATGTCTGCTGCTTTATTTGCAATGATACTCGCATTACCCCAAATTACATCAAATCCATGCTTTTTATAGAAATAATCTAGCTTATCAAAATGATCCTTGTCTGTATGGGAAATCCAACCTGAAATTGTATTTACAGAATTCTCTATAGCAAAATAGATTAATGAATGGAGCAAAATCGATCCGTAACCCCTACCTTCATTTTCTCCAAAAACTTCTATATCACCAATCTCTATTGTATCTTCACTGTTGTATGTAGCACTCAATCGGATTCGGTTCAAAACGATACCTTTTTTATGAATTACTTTAAGTCCAATAAAAAACGGTCCAAATTTTTCTTCTTGATCAAAAATAGCACGGTAAACGATGATATGCTCTTCATTTTTATGTAAAACATCTAATATAAACTTCTCGGGGTCTTCTTCAATTTTTTTAATTTCCGTTTGCAATAGAAAGTCTATATCCTTTATTTTATCTTTCGAATATTGTCTTTTATTCCTGTGTCTATCCAAATCAAAAATAAAATCAAACATATATGTACTCCTTTCCTACTTTTTCATCTGAGTTCACCTATTAAAATATCACTACTTATGCCTCTTTAAACTTACCATAGCGAATCCTTATCGGCTATTGATTAATAAGGTATCCAACAGAAAACATAAAGACTGGGCCTTGCTTGGCTCCAGCCTAAATTTGGATTGATTCTATATTGAAAAATCCTAATCAATGATGTTTGGAAAACCATCGACCTTCTTATTGTTTTCTCCGTCTCTCTTCCCCGATTCCTTGCCGTTAGGATACTAACTATTTAGCATGGGGAAAGGGACTATGCAGGGAGATCTAATAGAAATAAGAAAAAATATCGAAGGAAAACTTATTCTACCTTCATACAGTAAGAAAATCCTTCTTCACACTCCCCAATTCTTCTCGTAAAGATTTACGCATACCCTTAAACATTTCTTTAATCTTCTTATTAAAATAGTTAGGTTTATTAGGATTAGTAGCTGATTCTTTTGTAACCGCATCTATTAATTGAAGCAATAATTGATCCTGATAAACTAGAGAATCCTTAACTAGCTCATAGCAAAGTCTTTCTTCTCTTAAATCGTAAAAATCCTCACCTTCTACTGTAACAATATGTTCAAATAGTTTGGTAAATACAAATACCACAAAAAAACGAGTAACTACTGGGTAGTTATTTTTTTTAATCGTAAAGCCTAAACCTTCATCCAAATAAAGATTACTTATTCCAAAATTACTATGTCCCACAGATGATAGTAAATCATAGAATATACTATAATATTTCTTATCATCTCCGATTTTAAATTTATTTGGATTTAATCTTTCAGTAATTAAAGCACCGTTACGGTCTCTAATAACATTCTTTTCTGAATCATATATGTACTCTTTATTGAATAACTTTAGGTTAACAAGAGTAAATTCTTTGAAATCCCCTTCATTTTCATTCAAATATCGACTGCTTAAATAATTTTCAAATATGCTTCTTACAAGAATTAAAACATCTTCATTATGGCCCAATTTTAATAAACTTCGAACACTTATTAATGTTTTAGTGCTCTTAGTAAAATTAAAATACTCATGGTCATAAGTGAATTTATTATTTGGTTCTGCTTGACGTAACAAGTCTGCTGCTCCATATGAAAATGCAGACCATTCAACGAATTTCTTAGACCGTAAAATAAATTGGTTTATTAGTTTATTTAACTCGTTTACATACAGTTTTTGATCTTCGGTCATATTCTTCTCCAATCCGAGCTATTCGTAAAATCTCCCCATAAGGAATACTGATTAACAGTTAACAAAGTACAGCAACCTAATCAATAGTAAACTCAAAGTTTTTCACTAAATATTCTTCCAAAATTATTATCCAAAAAAACAGCCATTTTTGTAGCTTGAAAAGACCATTGTTGACCCTTTGTTTGGGGATAATAAACAAACCCACCATTGTTAATATCAATTATCTTTCTAAACCTTTCAGGATATAGAATATTCTCTTTTATCCATTCTGATTTTTTATTGATACGCTTTTCTAGGTCTTTCATACACCAATACACACCCGATAGTTCACTTTGTTTTAATTCCTCATACTCAACTCGTGTAATAAGTATCAGATCCTTTGGAATTGTTATTTCTATTTCTGCTTTTAGTTTTTGCAAGATTTGATCACCCTATATTTTCTGTCTTACTTATACATGGTTTTATGTACCGCTCTATTACTCTATTTATGAACCCGCTAGATTACATACATTACTTCAACATTCGGAGTTTTTCTTTCAAATCATAGAAAAGTACGTATTTATGCCGAGATAATACCAACCTCGTTCGATATTATCCAATCTCTATTCACGACCAACGGCAGCTTGCCGCATTGCCTCTTGTATTTCATTTCTAGCTATATCTTTAGATGGTTCTTCTTCTTTTTCAAACTCAACGCCTTCCATCATCATTTTGAAATGAGACTCATGATCTGAATTTATGAAAATCTTCCTAAACACATCAAAATATGCTCTATTAGCTTCTTGGTTACTATCTACATACAAATCATCATTAACGTGATGAGATCCATCGTTAACCCAGGAAAGTAACGAATTACAAACGATTTTGTCTTCATCTGGAAACTTCTCGACGATTTCGCTGACATCAATATTACCAAAGAATTTAAAGTAGTTTTCCAATATCCTTCTCATTATGTTTGGTGTTGTTATTGAATCTGGGTTTTCCTTTAATTCCTTCCAAAGTAACTCATACGAGTTCTTGATAGGGTTTTCCTCATATTCTTTGATCCGTGACACATTATTTACTTTTGTAAGAACCCAAAAAGTTTCATCATGCTGCTTTTTATTACTCATACCTTTATTGAAAGTTATTTCCTTATGAAAATAAACATTGTGGGTCAATACTATCAACTGCTTAAATACTAAATCATTACCTCTAATCCTTTTCTTTAAACTATTAATTAAGTAACTAACAATAAATAATACATTGCTATCGAGACTTGATATGGGATCATCTATAACAATTACTCTTTTCGTATTTACTTTATCCTGTTCATTACTACCATTAATAAGCTGATAGAAATAGAGGAAAGTAATAAAGGTCATCTCGCCTTCACTTAGTGTTTCGTTTGCTTCTACTCCATCTCCACGAACAATCTTATATTTACCTTTCTCATTCGATTCAGCTAATTTAAAGTTTGTAAATCCAAAAGATTTTAGCAGTTTATTGATTTCATTTATAGAAGGCAGAACACTCGTAAGCTGATTTTGAAGTTGAATAACGTCTTTTTTCAGTTTATCTCTATGGCCATTAAGTTCTACCAATCTTTTATTCATACCTTCTAAAGTATTTCCTTCTCTTGTTGATTTATCTACAAAACTCGCATAGTCGCTTTCATTTTCTTCAATGATATAACGCCAAACATCTTTTATTAACTTAGCTTTTTCCTCAGTTAAATTGTCGATAATTTGATTATGCTCAATTATTTGTGAGTTGGCTTGTCCAATCTCTTCATTAATCTCACCAATAAAACCGTTTATTGAGCTTAATGTAACGCTACTACTTGGTTCAATTCTTTTTCTCTCAAGTTTTAGTTTATTTTCCTTAAAAGTAGAAATTATTAATTCAAATAGATTTTTTACTTTTTCTGTGTTAACAAAAGGTATACTACCCTCGGAAAGTAACTGATGATTATTGATAATACCTTGGATTTCAGTGATGTATTTGTCTGAGGATGAATTAAGGAGCTGTAACTGTTCAGTATATGTTTCATCAAAATATTCTTCTAATTTTCCTTCTAAGTTTTGTGGCAATTCTTGTTGACAGAATGGACATACACCATCTGTGTTTTTCAAATGTTGATGCCCTTGTTGAACCCAGTCACTGATGTTCAAACGAGATATAAGGTCTGCAATGTCAATATCCCTTTTTCCTATTATTTTTGTTTCAAATATCGGGGCTTTCTCATATGAATCATTGTATTCAATAGTTCGAATCGTGTTTATTTTCTCTTGTGAACCCTTAAAAACGGAATCAATTCTCTTTTTCAATTCATCAAAGCTAAAAAGGACACCATCATTATTTTTGGCTTCTTCTACACACTTTAGCATAAAGTTATCTTTATTATTACGTACACCAGTAAGTGCTTCTTTGAAATGTTCGTCATATTTTAGTTTTAACTCCCAGCATTTATTCATAAATTCAGCTTTTAGATTGGTTAACCTTTCGCCCACTTCTTTAATTTTCCCATCCAAGGTTTCAATCTTATCCTCGTGCCTGTCTATTTCTTCCGATATTTCCTCTATCTTTTTTAACAAATCAGTAGATTCCTTACCTAAAGTAAAAATCCCTTTTATGTCAT
This sequence comes from Sediminibacillus sp. JSM 1682029, assembly GCF_041366435.1. Lineage (NCBI taxonomy): Bacteria > Bacillati > Bacillota > Bacilli > Caryophanales > Bacillaceae > Sediminibacillus > Sediminibacillus sp. JSM 1682029. Next base: position 48,251 of record NZ_JBEWYY010000011.1, on the reverse strand, counting down.
TACGCATACTGAAGTTTTCACGAACAAAGTTCCTGTTATAGACAAAAACGCTATAATTTAACCTATCTCTTTCCCATTCAATATTACAACTTGGAAAATCTCCCTGATTTCTTAGTAACTCTGAAACTGTTGTTTTTCCAGTCCCATTACTACCAAAAATGTAATTGATTTTTCTTAGATTTACCTCAATTCCAGAAGTGTCATAGGTTGCAACTTCTTTTACTTTAATCTTATTAATCATGCAAATCCCCCTAACCTCTATTATTTATTTGTTTTGCCTATTGACAACATATACTTACTATTTTACAGGAAAAGTTTTACAAGTCGATATTAAGTACCTACATATTTCAACATCTTTTTACTTTCTTAAAATTATTCCCTCAAATTAATAAAGGAGCACCAATATTTATGGTTGCTCCTTTTTGACATTTAACAAACTATTAAGATACTTCTTTACTTCATCATGGAACTTTTTCTTAATCCCAGCTCTTTTAAGTACCTTCCAGGTTACTATCTCCTCCTCCACTTCATTCATTCTCTCAACGACATGTTTTATCCTCCGTAAACGAAATTCCTGTTCTGATTCACAAACAGTATCTATATACATTTTGGTACTAGGCATCTTATCCAGATGTTGTTCCAATAACGCTCTTTCTCCGATTACATCACCAATACTTTTAATCGTAATACGTTTTGGCCTACCAGTTTTGTTTTGTATATCCTTTATTGATCTGTGAACATTCTTTAATACTTCTTGATCTCTTTTCTCCCAATCTACTTTCCTATTTTCACTATTAGTCTTTCGTAATTTTGGCGAATGATTGTTTAACCATTCTCTATCATTCCTATATAAAAAAGCATATGTTGAGGAATCTTGATTTCTCATTTCTGTTTTGGATAGATCTGGTTTTTCCTGCTGTAACCTTATCCAAATTTGACGTTTTTGTTCCAATACTGCCTTCTTTGAATGAGACTCTTCCTTCGAAATTGTTTTATTTTTCTTACCGTTCCTATAATTAATCACTGTTCCAACATCAACATTCAACCTACGAGCAATCTCTCGATAACTCAGATTTTCCCCAAGTAGTGATTGCAGCTCTTTTTCCCAAATGAAGCCAAAATCCATAATACGGGTATACTTATACCGTTCACCTAGTTCTTGCTCCTCACCCTTCCTTGTATAGGCGAAACCGCAAACAGGACAAGTGAATCTTCCAATTGGTTTCTTGGTTTTTTCGCAACTTCTAATAGTAACTTCCTCAATAACATTCTTTTTATACATAGGACAAACGAGATTTAAGCAAGGCCATTTGGGTTTACCAAAAGGATAGTTTCCTAATGAATCATTCTTAAATACTGATTCAACATTCAATTCGAGTAAAGTCAGCAGCAATATATGATAATATGGATGAAATGATTTCCTGTGTTTTCGAGTAATATTTGCTAACCATGAATTCTCTTGTACGACTTTCACATTAAGGCTTTTCAAAAACTCTTCAGGATAATACGTACAAAATGTTTCATGTATTTTCCCCTGATACACTCTACCGTTAAAGGTAGAAAAACCTTTATTAATTAAGTGGTGATGATAATACCTTGTGAAATGTTCAAAGGAAGTATTCCCAAACTGGTTATTCAATAACTTTTCTGCTTGAATAATGATTTTCTTGAAGTATTCTAGTAAATCTGCATTAACTTTTCTCAGTTTCTTCAAATCACAATTATCCGGAGTTGGTAATACGAAAGCATGCTTATTAGGAGGTGTCACGGGTACTTGACTGTCCTCAAGCCATAAACCGTGTTTTGAGCAAATGAGATGCCCTGGCAACTGATGTAGACGATGCCAGTATAATTCTCCATACATTTCAATATCTTCTTTGGCACAAGCAGAACAATACTTTAAATACTTGTTTTGTGGTATTGAACTTGCCATAATACCCGATTGCATATAAATCTTTTTTCCGTCATTACTTATCATAGAATCGTAAATGGATTGGGCCTTTTCTGTTGGTAAGAACACTGTATAGAATGGATACATTGTATGTTTCTCTACAAGTGCCTGTTCATTCAATGTCGTGTTTTTAGGTAAATGCTGAACAAGAGAGCCCATTCCAGATGGCAAAAATACCGAAGCACTTATCGTCCTCTTACCGAATAAATCTTCCAATGTGTGTTTCCAAAAGACATTTCCTGATCGGATGTGATACCGAGCAATAATACTATATAAAAGTTCATCAGGATACGGGGTTGGAAATTGTATAATCATGAAACATCACGCTCAGGGTAATCCTGCTTAATTACTCCAGCATTAAGTAATTTTTGATAAGCAGTTATTTGTTGTTCTTTCCCGTTTTTTATAATGGTTCTTAGGTCGTTACTTATTACTTTATCCATACTTTTTTCATTATTATTTAATAGAAGAAAAGCATCTTTTACGACTTGTGATAAATCCCTTAATTGATTGTTCTCTGAAACAACTTTTTGTACTGCCTTAATAGCAACATCATATTTAAAACCTAGCATCCCTAAACGGAAAACAGCGTCATCAATTAATTGCACTTGCTCATTTTTCCGTTTGGCTCCTTCTTGGAGTGAGTTAATTACCTGTTTTTGATCGACAATAATTCGTTCTTGTTCAATAAAGTCCTCAATATTTGGTAGCATTAAGTCGTCATATTTTGCTAGCTTGCTATAGTCCTTGCTCTTTAATGTATTTAGCATAGGCTGAACCATTTTTAATTCTTCTTGAGCCACTTGTTTAATTAACGCAGTGGTAATCTTTTCCTCACCACTACTAATGGCACGTAGCTGTACCATCATAGTGAGCTTAATTGCGATGTCAGCAATTCCCTGAGACTCATTATATAGGGTTGAAGAAATTTCTTCTGTAAAGGGTACTTCCTCTTTTGTCCACTGATATTTCCACATTCCCTGAACAAATAAATCCCAAATAGCATCTTTTTCAAAGCGATCCCACATGATGTTCCCCATATTAGTGCTTCTTCTTGCTTGTCTAAACTGTGATTGTAAGACATCCATTGCCTTTGGGGTTCCAACCATTATAAGAGGTATATTTATCGTATTGATTAACGCTGTAAAAAAGTTTAATATCTGTGCTGAGCTAGAGCTTTTTATACCCTTTATATGTTGTAACTCGTCCAGGAATAACATACCTAGGTTTACACTTTTAGCAATCTGAGCCATGATAGGCATTAGCTGACTTGTTGACAAATGACTGTTTACGTATCTATTAAAATAGTTGGAGCCTAGAAGTAGATCTACTTGATACATAAAATCGTAAATAATGGTTTTTACCGAGCCATCAAAAGGGGTTTCAATTTTTAAATAGGTTACTTGATAGTGATTTAAGGCTTGCCCTTTATACGAAACATGAGAAATGACCTGTGGAATGGTTTGCAAGATTCGCTGTAATGTACGTGTTTTTCCTACACCAGAGACCCCCAAAATACTCAATGTTTGTCCTGTCTGGATAATAGACTTATCAAAAGACTTATTTTGTATATTATTCCAGTTATCCACAAAAGTCTGTGCATAAGTAGAACTTACTGGATTGCGATAGGTATAACCAGTTCTAATCAACCTAGATATTGATGATTCAATTCTTAGATGGATTGGGATAGCTTGAAAATAATGCAGCAACCTAGAAATTAGATGTACTCTCTGATGATCATTCAAATATCTTTCTTCCTTATTATATGGAGGATACATGCTTAGGCGGTCAATGACTTCCTCCTGAGAATAGATTGGAGGCAAAGCCTCTATAAGAGGATTGCCTTGATATTCCAATATCTCTTGCTCCCTATATTCTGCAACTTGTGCTTGGGTTCCATTATGTAATTCAATTATCTCCATCATAAAGCACTTCCTTTTGTTTCTTACGGAAAATATCCAACACTTTTACCGGCTCAGTATCATGATTAACTTTGTTCGATTGCTTTTCAGTGTTATTTTGATTCACCACAGTTTGCTTTTCCCTTTTCAATATTTCTTTCTCTTTTTCACGATTTTCTCTAATATTCTTTATATCTTTAGGAACCTCACCATTTGAAATTTGATTGTTAGCCTCTTTTTTCGCTTTTTTAACAATCTCCTCTATGTCCTGAGCTAATTGAATTGCTCCATTTAAGCTGCTTTCCTCATATTCTGCCTTTTGTTGCTTTCTTTCACTTTTTAAACTCACAACTTCTTCCATCTTCGCACCACGATACATCTCGTATTGCTCGATTAATGAACAAACTTCATAGTTCAGTCTATCTATGCGGATATAAATATTGGATAAATCTTGAGGGTCATAATGCACCCCCATGCTCCAACTCCCCTGTATTCGAGCCTTAGAAAACCACCGTTCTTTCAATGCCTTTGTACAAGTATAATAAAGACCTCCAAAGTTGATTCCTTTCGGGGTGATTTTTGCACTGGCTTTAGGTAAAACATTACTTCTGATTGCATCTAAAGGCATAGTCCTCAGTAAGCCAGTTCCTTTACGCAAACCCCACTTAAATATTTCAATCGGTATTGGTGGGACTTTTTCTGCTATCATACTTTGCGTTAAAGGGTAGTCCGATAAATAATTATGATTGTTATAATATAGAACCGTTCTGACTAAAATTTGGACGTACTCGTTTAGGTTTAACACTGCTTTCTTCCTGTAATCCTTTCCTCCACGCTTCATAAAATCTTTTTGGACCACCCCTGGCAGGAATGGAGAGATGTGATCCTGAAGAATATCAAAGTATTTTTCGCATACGGCCTTTAGCTCCGGTCTGTATGGACCCAAGTTTTGGAATTTGATGTTTAAATCCTCCGTGATTTGTGTTAATTCATTGGAAATCAACTCACTGCCACGATCCGCCATAATAGTATGTGGAAGATAATGAATGGGCCAATCATTTTCATTAATATCCATATCGAGTGTCCGCTTGCAAAATTCCTTTTTATCTTCAAAGGCATTTGCAAGAGCCATCCTCAAAGACTCTTTTGACATATTTTGAATTCCTGCATAAACAGAGACAACACACCTGGAAAATATATCTACAGTTAGATAAACTACTGGACGGCCAATCACTTTATTCCGATCAAAACTTGAAACTAAATAAATATCACCAATAGTTGCATCAATGGCATATGTACCTATCCCCATAGAGTCTTCTGTAGCTGAACCAGTTATAGCACGATAGTTTTGTAAAAATTCTCTTCTTCCCTCTCTTTTATGAATGGCCTCTTCCGGTTTAAACCACTTTCTATACCAATAATAAAATTGGTCATATGAAATAATTGGTCTATCTATGTCCAACACTTTATAGCCAGTTCTCTCATCCTCCTTGGAAAAATGCTCCTTTACCATTTGTTGATAAGCATATTTTAATGAAGGTTTTGAACGAATAAAGTAGTATTTTTCTAGGCTTATTCTAATTATTTTCTTCCACTCATCATTGATTGCTGCTCTCTGAATAGTTGAGGAATAGACAAATGGTCTTCCTGCCTTTTTGGTGTATTGACGTTCCTTCTCCCGTTGTTTTCCGCAATTATTAAAATCAGGTAAGAGTGCATTCTTTACCATTCCTCTTGCCCAATATCGTTTTAAATATTGACGAACCGTCTTTGTACTTAAAGAATAACTTTTACTAGCCGCTTTAATTAAATCTGACCTCCGTTTTGGGATAAAGATATCCGGAATTAGATAGATTTGGTTTATTACTTTCCATACTGTTTCTCTTTTTTCAATTTCTATCTTAGATAAATCCTCATCGTTGACACTGATAGCCCACGGATCAGTTGCAACCTTCGCAATCTCCCCTGTGTTTAAGGATGCTTCTATATTGTGTATTTCCTCACTGTAAGGGAATGACGGTTCATTAACATTAACAAGGAAATAAAGTTGATTCTCCTTATCGACCCAGACTACCCTTTGAATAAATTCTGGATTCTCAGTGCTTTGTAATAAATCATTAATTACCAGCTGCATACCTCACACCACCATTCTCACTACTAAATTCAACATGATAATTATCTATTTCTTTAGTCAAATATATTTTCTTTCTTAAATCCATGCTTATTTTTTTATGGGCAATCAAATGTTTAAATAAAATCAGAGCCAATCCTTCATCCAAGCTATATTCTCTTTCCAATCGGGTGAAAATGCCTTGAAAGGTGGCTGATTTATCCGACAAATAATGAACCATATCTTTTTTTAAATGCGGCAAATTTAAAGTAAGTGATGGATAATCTTGAATGTCATAGGAGTTCAAGGCCCATCCAATATTTCGGGCCAATTGTTTATTGATCTCTTTTTCCGTAACAATCCCAAAATCAATTCCCTTCTTTTCAAAATACCTTCTTTGTAGTTCCAATCTTTGTAAGGTAGCATTCTTCTCCAGCTCTTGTGATTGCTTAATTATTCTTGCTTGTTTATAGTGCTCACCATTTTCCCCCTTCCTTGTTACCAAAAAAGAAACCGTAAAGATATGTGGTACTTGAGTCTTTGTATCAAATAGTTTCTTTGTAAGCTCCTCATCCACTTGAATATTTATGTCGTGGAAATCTAATAAAGGATACTGCTCCCTTATCTCAGTGACATTTTCATCGAATTCCAATAAATTGAAGTAATAAAGCTGCAAATCACTGAATAGATGATGCACCCGTTTCGTCGTATGTCCCAGTGTGCGTGTAGATCTTCCTTTGGATGCTATGTCTTGAACTTGCAGCCACGGCTTATAGTCTTTTCCTGTTCCTTGTCCTCGTTTTTCTTTCAGAAACCTATTGATAGTTCTTTCGTTCCATTCTCTTATCATCTAATATTCTCCTATTCTTTCGGTTTTAAATACAGCAACCCATGAACTAACAAGTCATTTATCTCTTCTCTTAGCACACCCGTTTCTAATACTTCATATTCGTCTTCAATTAATGAATATGGATAAGTTAAATCCCGTTGAATTTTGAGACCATTTTTTGGTTTGCTGTAATCAACACTAATCCAACTACGAAGTTCATCAATATTTTCAAAGCGTTGAGATCCGCTCTCCATCTTACGGATAGCCTTTAAAACATTGTGGGATAATTGGGAGTCCTCTCCGTTAAATAAAAGTTTTTCATCGTAAGAAATTCCCCATAAGGTTCTCAACTCTGATACTGAATATTCAAATTCAGCCCCATAATCCAGAAGTAATCTATTAATTAAACCTCGGTTTACCAAAACATACTTATTAGTAATAACTATTAAATCTTTAATAGAATACTCAATGCCCATCATATAAAATGTTTCAAGTTCAAATACAACATTGTTATATTCTGAGGTAGATAATAATTCACCATAGGTCCGTCTGATGAGTAAGTCGATAACTTCTACCTTGTATGTTGAATAAAAATAGCTAGGAATACCTTCTAAATAGTAAGGAGGAAGTGAAAGCAAATACCTCAGTGCATTAGTTGAGTTACCCGCCTTATCTAGTAACTCTTTTAAAACCAAATCATGCTTTCTCCATTCTTCAGAACCATATCTGTCTTGAAGAATTATTTTTTCATTATCCAATATTTCATCTACCTTAATATTGAATTCAAATTCGAATATAGTCCTAAATTCATCATACCCATTGAAAGGGGAATACTTTTTATCAATTGAACCGTTCTTACGACTTATTTCTTCTTTAACTAAAGTTAATTGCCTACGAACTAAATACCGTAGGAACTGCATCCCGGTTTCTTTTTCGAATTCAACAGAAAAATCCTCAAAAGAACAGTCTGCTAATTCTTCTATATCTTTTCTGTGAATTTCTGAATTAAAATGATCATCAATGTGATTTATAACAACCTCAATCATATCCAACATTTATTTATCCTCCTGAAAAACATTAAAAGGCATCTGTTACGTTGACTTTTGGCAAAACGGATTGTTTTTTTTCTCCGTATAACAAAGTCAGCAACAAATGCCTTTAATTCTTTTCTATATTTTTATAAGTTAACCTGTAAGTACAATTCGTCAAGATCTTCTTGTAGTATACCAAGATACCTTTTAGTTTCTGCAACGGATCTATGGTTAAGGGCTATACATATGTAATCAAGGGATACTCCTTTCTTAAAAGCAAAGAAACCCCAAGTTTTTCGCATACCGTGCGTTCCAAATCTCTCCTTTATCCCTACCATATCACATGCTTCATTTAACATCGAAGCAGCATACTGCCTTGTGATAGGTTGATTCGTTCCTTTTCTACTGGTAAACAGAAAATCGCTTTGATCCTTTTCGGGAAATTCTTTCATAAACTCTTTAATACTTTTCGCTAAATTTGAGGTAATCGGAAATCGCTTATATTTACCAGTCTTCTTTTCATTCACTTCAATAAACTCTGTTGGCTTCCTACCATCCCATACTTGATTCACTTTCAACATCAAGATGTCGGAGATTCTGAGGGCCGATGAAACACCAACCATGAAAAGCAAAAAGTCTCTTTTATTTTTCCCTCGAAGGTATCCTTTCACAGCTTCAAGTTGTTTTAAATCCCGAATCGGATGAACGACCTTCACTTTTGATCACCTCCTGCATGAATATTACACATTCAGTATATATCTCTATTTGAGTAAGATTCAACAGCCTAGAGGCAAAATCTAAAAATAAAAATGCTAATTTAATAGGATTTCCTTGTTTACACAACGGGGTTTTGTAAAGTAAAACTCCTTACCTTTCTCAGCTCCTTTCACATCGAAATATTAATTATATTTTGGGATGAAAAAATGGAATTAAAGGTTGGAAGTCATACCACATCTTTCCGTGTTTAGGGAACTTTCCATCAGTTAACTCATATCCGACCTTATATGTTTGATTATTTCCTATTATTTCTAAGACATCTTTGATTCTATGTTTATATAATAATATGACACTTTGTTTCACTTCGGCTGGTAATGCTTTCTTTTTAATCTTCAAATCTGGATAACCACCCCAAGCGAGAATGATTCTATCATCTTTACTTTCTAATGAATTAATTGTACTTTCATAGACCTTATTATTATATGCACTATTAAGACTTTCTCCTGTTAACTGGTTTGGATTATTAAATACAATATTTTTAAAGGTTGATCCATAAATGGGAAACAAGTTTAAAACTATTACTTTTTTGAATTTTAGTTTACTTTTATATAGATAATCGCAAACCTTATAAATGGTATCGTCAGATAGAATCTCTTGTGAATCATCGTCAATTAAACCGGCTTTACTCGGATTCTTCATGATTACTACCGCAGTTGGCCCTTCCTTCCTATTCTTAAAAGGAATCTCTAATGAATATCTATAGCTACTGTTAAAAATAATTGCTGGTTCCGTTATTATTTTTTCAGTATCAATATATGAGGAAAAGTATATTTTTTTAGTCATGATTTTTTATCCCCTTTTCAGACTATTAGCCTCAGTGGTATTTTCTGATTTATGATTTCTAACGTCCCTTCCTCGATTACCCATCTATCAATCTTACATTAAAACAAACTATATCTACGTTCGGTAATTTAAGAGTTACAGTTTTTTACTACTCCTTTAAAAAAAGGATAAAGACTATTCATCATTCTTTTTCTTATAACCAAAAAGAATATCACCTATATTATCCCTTTTATCTTTAGTCCCAAATTTCTTTTTCCACCAAAAGTTTATTATCTTTGGATTTTCAACGTCTTTCTTCATTGCTTCAATTAAATCAAGATAAATCTCCCTTCCTTCATCTACATCAAAATTTATACCTATTTTCTCGCAGATTGAGAGTTTCTCTATAACTTCACTTGAACCATATAATATAACTAAATTTTTCATATAAAAGTAGTTTCGATTAATCTCATCCTTATCGTTAGCTATTAATCTCTGATAGTGTGACTTATTAAAATTAAGTAAAGAATTTACAAAGTCTGCATAATATTGGCTCTTTTTATCCGCAATTTTCATTAAGATTTCTTTGTTTTTTGTGAGGAATGTATTAAGGTAGGCACCAAGGACTAAAGTGAAAATTGAAACGATCCAAATATTATCTCCAATCCAAGTAAAAATTTCATTCATAATTTTATCCACCTTTTTTTCCTATTTTATCAGTCTTCATTTAAGCAACTAAGTTTCTATCATTTATACCCGAAATTTATATCTCAAGATATGCTGGAAGAAGGTATCCTTATCTTATCTATACATTATAACTAAACTTCCTATAAAAAGAGATATAATTGGAAATAGCCACCGGTTTTAGACAAAACTCTAAGTTAAGCTGACAGAAGAAGATTTTCATAAACAAAAGAATGCGGACTCCCTTAATTTCACTGTTAAATAAGCAACACAAAACTATATACATAACTTTTTAAGCCTCTATTGGGAATAATTACAATGACATTGCTCGTTTAACAAAATAGTTAAACGAGCAATTTTCCTTCGCAAGGATAGTCACTACCTATTTCAAAAGATTAACCTGCTTTCTCGTTACTAATGTTGCCCATGTTCGCAGAAAGCACATTCCGTATAGAAATCCTTAACTCACTAATTCCTTTTAAAGACTCTTTTGAAATAATACCTTTACTCACCGATGTCTCCAACGAACTTTCAAGCCCTCCTAATGCCTTCAAAGAATCATTAAAGAAACGAAATTTCTTTTTTCTATATAATTGATGTGCTTCGGCAATATTAGCAACACATGAAGTTGCTTGCTTTCTCATATCACTTACAAGGTTCTTTTCCTTCCAAAACTCTCTTTTTCTTGTAACTTCATATATCTTTTCCACCAACAGCAAAGCATTATCATATGCTCCAAAATTTTTCACATTTGGTGTGTATGGGCTTGGCAGATCTAGTCCCTTTCCCTCTTTTTCTTTAATATTGGATAAGTTTCTTGTAAGAATACCTATCACATGATCAACCATGGTATCTAATTCCTCGAATTGGTTTTGAGTGATATACTTTTGACCCAATGAGACCTGGAGCCATGCAGAAGTTTCTTTTGCAGATCCTATGGCAATACTGTATTGGTTAAACTTTTCTCGAATATAGATTTGTTCTCCTATTTGTATTCTTTTTTTAATCGACTCTGCACTCCTCATAATTTGACCAACAATATGGTCAACCTCGTATGAAGGAAAGTTCTTACATAGTTCGATGATTTGCTCTTCTAATTTCTTTGCCTTCTTATATCCAAAAAATTGTTTTGAATCTCTTACTTTTAGTGTATGCTGCTTGTTTTGTAGAGGGGTGTCTTTTTTGGAGGATTTTGATGGAGTAATTGCACACTGACTATTTGAAGGGGGGATTGGGAAGAGGTGCTGGAGATTATCGTAAATTTGAACAGCTCTATACTTGTCCAAATAATAATTAATTACAATTCTCTCAGATTCGGTGGTATCTTTTAGATCTTTGAGAACCCAAATTAATCCTTTCTCCGCTAGGTTCTTTAGTTTTTCACCAATGTCCATGATGCTATAGTTAAATACTTCTCTTTCATTTCGGTACCAGTTTTGTATTTCTTCTACTTTTTTATTCAATTTTCTTTCACTCCATTTCTTTATAAAGTATTGATTTTTTCTTCTTTATACTTCTATTGTACTGCCTCGCTTCTTTAATAAATAGTTTCTTAGGTTCAACCATGTTCTAGTATTATTTATGAAAATTATGAAATTATCACACATACTAGAACTATACTAATATGAGTTTTTCTTATATTTATGATTAAGGTGCATAGTATAAATTGTTAAATCTAATAAACAAAAGGAAGTGGTTTCACATGAAAGAACAAATTTTAATTGCCGTAGATTGCGGCAAAGGAAATACCAAGGCTTTAGCAAAATGGAAAGGTAGAACTTACACAACAACTTTTCCAACGAGAATGCAACAAGTTAAAAGATTCGGAGTAGAAATTCAACCCAACTCCTATCTAGTCGAGTACAACGGAGATGAATTTCTTCTGGGAGAAATGGTGTCAGAGAGTTACTCTGATTTCAACTTAACCAAAAACTCACTCATCCATAAAGTAGCCATTTACACAGCTATTACCCGTCTCCTCCAAAAGGCAAATGCTCCAAGTAATGTTGATATTCGCTTAGCTGTCAATGTACCAATTTCCGCCTACAAAGATAAGATTCAAAAAGAGAATTTCAAATCTATGATTGAAAATGAGAATCGAACAATCCACTTAATCGTAAATGGAAAAGCATTCTCATTAGACTTATCGGATATTACCATCGCATTTGAAGGTATGGGTGAAGTGTACGCCAAACCTGAAAAATACAGAAAAGGATATACAACAGTGATAGATGTAGGTGGCTTAAACTGCACATATTGCCAGTTTAAAGGCGTGCAACCTATGGTTAACACAATGATTTCATCAGATTTAGGTGGTGTCAAAATCCTTCTCGGCAAAATCGGAAAATCTATTAATGAACGTTATGGCCTTTCTGTTTCTTCTGATGACCTTGAATACGTATTGCGATCTGGATACTTTGCAAGTAACGGAGAAATTTTTGAAGATAGTAAGGTGTTTATTGAAGAAATAAAGTATGATCACCTTCAGCAGATCGTTCAATTTGCAAAGAGTCGTGGATATACTTTCAATATGTCAGACATCCATTTTGTGGGAGGTGGATCCAACACTCTAAGAAGATACATTAAGCAGCTATTTCCCCATGCACTCATTAGCGACAATCCCCTCTACAGCAATTGCCTCTCTTTCCTCAAAATTCTCGAGGTTAAATATGCCTAATGCTAGATATACCATCAGCATCCTCTCTAAAGACTCTGAATTAATCCATTACATTGAGAACAAAAGAAAGTCAGTTGGATTAAGTGCCTATATTCGGGAATTAATTCGAAAAGACATGGAAAATCAAGATATTTCAGATTTAGAGCAAATATATGAATATGTAGCAAAAAGAATTAAGGAAGATGGATTTCATATAGAAGGAGAAAGTGCTCAAAAAAATGTAGATTTTATAGATGAGCAAGATAAGGAGCTCATTATGGACCTCTTCTAATTCTTCACACAAACATAAAGGACCCCAAATGCAGGGTCCTTTTTTATTATGTGGTTCATCACTGTATTAACTTATGAAACTGTCCGCTCATTTAAGCTATCGTAAACTTCTTCAAACATATCATCCATAATAAACGATCTAAATTCACCATTTTCTAACATCTTCATAAAGAATTTTTCATTTTGCGACATTCTTGAAATAACAAAATCCAAAAATGCTTTTTCATAGGAAAATTTAAAATTTTCCCTTGTATTACTCTGTGCCTTTTGAGCTAAGTCCTCATTATTTATCATATCTTCTTTTATCTGATCTCGGGATAATTTATCTGTTTCCGAAAACTCAGTGCCAAATCGTTCATTCAATCGGTCAATAATTGAAGAAAGCCTTTCTTTTTCCTCTTCTCCTGATTGCCCTTTTCCATGACTTGCAGGCTTTAATTTAGTTTCTCCATCAGGATTAAGTGATATGTTACCTTCAAACACTTTTTCATTCCGATAGTATTGCAGTGCAACATCATCAGCCAGATACACACCGTCAGAAACGTTTTTAGGTAGCTTTCTTAATAGATAATTTAGATAGACATATAGCTTGTGAAGATCAATGTCTGCAAATGGACCTATCTGCAAGATAAAAGAATATGTCCGAACAAATTTGGTAGTAGCTCCTTTAAAATCTTCTTGCTGCTCTTTTGATAGTTCTTTATTATAACGATTCACCGCTTTATCCAGGATAGAATTCAACTTCTCCTGTGTCTTACTTGTTTTCCTCTTTTCACTAAATTCTAAATTACAAACCTCTTCGATTTCTTCCTTTGTGTACACCTGACAAGCATCTAATTCTCTTTCCAAATCATATAGCAAGTTAGGATCTGTTGTACTTTCTAATCCCGTGATTTCATAATATGGTTGAAATGCCTTTTGTATATCTTCGGCCTCATTTACAAAATCAAGTACGAAGGTATCATTCTTCCCCTTACAAGTTCTGTTTAACCTAGAAAGTGTCTGTACGGCCTTTATCCCGTCTAGTGGCTTATCAACATACATAGAGTGAAGTAACGGTTCATCAAAACCAGTTTGGTATTTCTCTGCAACCAATAAAACTTGATAATCATCCGTATGAAACTTATCTGGTAATTCTTTTTCTCCAAAACCGTTCATCTCCGGTTCCGTGAATGGTACACCTTTATCCTCAACGGTTCCTGAAAATGCTACTAAAGTGTTTAAATCACCATATCCTTTTGCTTTGATATACTTATCAAATGCTTGCTTATATCTTACTGCGTGAAGACGGCTTCCCGTAACTACCATAGCCTTAGCACGACCGCCAATCTTATGTCTAGTCACTTGACGAAAGTGTTCCACAATAATTTCAGTTTTCTGAGCTATGTTATGTGGATGTAAAGATACATACTTCGCTATTTGCTTTGTTGCCTTTTTACTAGAGACCTCTGGATCATCTTCAATACTTTTAGCCACTTTATAGAAGGTTTTATACGTTGTATAATTCTTTAATACATCCAAAATGAAACCTTCTTCAATTGCTTGTCGCATAGAGTAGACGTGGAAAGCATGTGGCATTCCATCTTTATCATAGGTTCCAAACCGTTCAATCGTTTTCGGTTTTGGTGTTGCAGTAAAAGCAAAGAAAGAGATATTATCTTGTTTCCCACTTTTTGCAATTGTCTCTGCAATCTTTTCATCTACATCTTCTAAGTTCTCTTCTGCTAATCTATCAGCCTCAAAAGCATCTTCTAACGATTTATCCGATAAGATATTAGTCATTGCTGTCGAAGCCTTTCCACCCTGGGATGAATGAGCTTCATCAATTACGATTCCATACTTACCAGCAGAAAACTCTCCTAGCTTTTCTATAATAAATGGGAACTTCTGTAACGTAGTGATAATTACCCTAGTTCCTCCAGCAATTGCATTAGCTAATTGGGCAGAATCTTTATCTATTTTCTCTACCATTCCAGCTTTGTGTTCTAATTGGTAAACAGCATCTTGTAGCTGCTTATCTAATACTCTTCTGTCCGTAATAACAATGACGCTCGTAAATGTTGCGTTATTTTCTTCGTCATGGAGTTTAGCAAGACGATGTGCTAGCCAAGAAATACTGTTAGTCTTACCACTACCTGCACTATGTTGAATTAAGTAGTTTTGACCAATCCCTTTTTCTTTCACATCTAGTTCTATCTTTCTAACTGCATCTAACTGATGGTATCGAGGGAAAATAACTGTTTCTTTTTTATCAATAATCTCCCCTGTAGAGTCTAAAACATCTTCTTGATTTACATAGACGAACCGAAAAAGAATATCTAGTAAGCTATCTTTTTGAAGAATATCATTCCATAGGTACGATGTACGATAGTCATTGTAGACTACTGGATTCCCTTTCCCTCCATCATTTCCTCTATTGAAAGGCAGAAAGAATGTCTTTTCTCGATTAAGCTGTGTTGTCATGAAAACTTCATCCGTATCAACAGCAAAATAAACAACTGCTCGTTTCTTAAACTGAAACAACAACTCTCTAGGGTCACGATCTTTTCTAAACTGATTCTTGGAATCATCTACTGTTTGATTGGTTAGTTGATTCTTTAATTCCATAATAACTATGGGTAAACCATTAATAGAGAGCATCATATCAATGCTATTATTATTTTTACTACTGTAGAATACTTGTCTACTTACAGTAAATATGTTTTTCTCATAGAGATCTATTAGCATTTGATTCATGTCACTAACAGGCTTATTGTATGCTAGCTTTAAGGTTACTCCATAATCTTTTACTCCATGACGTAAACAATCAATCATTCCTCGTTTATCAAGTTCCTTGTGCACTCGGTCTAAGATTTTCTTTTTGTATTGGTCTTTATAGGCTTTACGTAGTCGCTCAAGCGATTTAGGTTGTGACTTCTCTAAAAACTCAAAAAAAATCTTTACATCAATTGCGTACTTTCTAAAGTCATCTAATGCTTGATTAGAAATGGTCCTCTGAATATAACCTGAATTAATCAGATTAGCTTCTATATTAGCCTCAAAACCTTTTTCAGAATAGTCGATACTCATCCTCTCACCTCCAAATTTTTAAATATAATCTCTAACATCAATCTTTCCTGTAACTGCTTCATAGATGAGAGATTGACGATATTCTTTTAGTTTTTCAATTTGTTTCTTAATAGCAACAACTACATTATCAATGTGATCAAATTGTTGTTCCAATTTTTCAACTATATCACGTTGTTCATTCATAGGTGGTAGTAAGCACTCTAATAAACCAATTTCACTTGCAGTAATTGCAGGATAACTAACTCCTGTAGACCTACGAACTATTTCATCTATGAAGTATGTAGACCTCATTAGATAGGAAAGATACTTCGGATGAATAGATTTTCGTATAGGTCTGAGTACAGCAAAACCTGTGGAACAGACTAAATTACTTTTTGGGCTTTCAATCCATGTAATTGCCCTTAGGTAGGTCCTAACTGTTGATACAATTGTGTCACCGTCCCTCACAACTCTTCTAGCCCTGCTTGGTGCATTTTTGAATAAGTAAGTTTCAATATTATCAATCCCACCTAGTGAATTAACACTAGCTATATCAATATAATTTAATTCCAAATCTGGATTAGTTTTCTCTGACAAG
The DNA here is from genome assembly GCF_041366435.1 of Sediminibacillus sp. JSM 1682029. Taxonomy (NCBI): domain Bacteria; kingdom Bacillati; phylum Bacillota; class Bacilli; order Caryophanales; family Bacillaceae; genus Sediminibacillus; species Sediminibacillus sp. JSM 1682029. The sequence goes on along the minus strand of NZ_JBEWYY010000011.1, from coordinate 31,613 downwards.
ACTTCCACATTTATTTCTGATTGATACTTGATCCTACTAATATCCCAATGCTCAGGTATCTCCCCAATCCAATCCACACCAGAATCCTTCATTTTCACATCAGGATTTATTCCTTTTGTCACCGCTTCGGTAATGATGGCTTGACGCTTTTCCTCAAGTAATTCGATAAGTTTTTCTTTATCTTCCAATAAAGTGTTAATCTCTAAAATATTTTTATTCAAATACGAGACTATAATTCTTTGTTCCTCTATTGGTGGCACAATTGATAAAAAGCCTCTAATAAATTGGTTATTTATAATTGGCAACGTAGTATAATTGGCAATTTCCATAATAGTTTCCCTATTAATTAAAAGCCAATAATAGTAATATTCTTCATCAATTAAGTTATTCGTTTCAATACCTGTTATCTGCTGATTAAATGTAGCTCTCTCCCTCAAGATTGCTACCTTTCCTAAAGTTGCACCTATTCCTACTAACAGTACTGTGCCTTTAGAATGTAATCTAACTTCATTGTTCCTTAAAGCTAATTCACTTACTGTTCTTGAAGATTTGACCAATTCTTTTTGGTCTCTAAAATCACCTGGTGTAAACCAACTAATATTTCCATCAAAGTATTCACTTTTATTAGTAGATGGTGTTGAACCTGTTTGAATTTTCTTTATTAAATACTTTGATTTGGTTACCTCCCAATGACTTGGGATCTTTACAATCCAAGGTATTTCACTATTCTTATAATCGGGGTACTGTTTTATCATCTATCCCATCACCTTCTTCAACTTCTCCAAAATACTCTCTTCCAACTCTTTTATCTCTTCTTTTATCTCTTCTGAACTTCTCAATTCCGTGTATTCATAAAAGTGACGTGTAAACGGAATTTCATAACCTACTTTTGTCTTTGATTCATCAATCCAAGCATCTGAAACATGTGGTTTTACTTCTCTTTCAAAACAATCATGAATAGATTCTTTCAATGGCACGATCTCTGTATCACGTAAATCCGCATCCGATTCAGGGTTTCCTTTACTATCTACACAAATATCAGCTGTCTCATCTTTCTCTGATAATGCAGCTAGAATAGCTTTAAATAAAGGAGCACCAACTTTTATATCGTTTTCTTTAAACTTCTTCTTCAGCTTCTTCGTGAACTCTCCTCTATTTTTATATGTCTCTTCCGATTTCATGGCTAGTAAAGCATCCACTATGGCTCTTTGCTGTTGTTTACCTAACTCTATAGCCTCTAAACCAGCCTCACCTTTTTTCTTAGACTTTGCTAAGTTTGCAAAAGCAGTCTGATTATTTAATTCTTCTACTCTTTCTTCGTTAATCTTGAAGTTTAATCGCAACGATCTTTCTACTGTAATCTTTTGATAACCAAAGTCTTTATTATCAAAAATCTTTACCTGTTTACCTTCTTTAAAATCTCCATACAATCTAATTATTTCAGCAATGTGCTCCTCCGATAGTTCCTTTCGTTTGCTACCTAAACTCTTTCTCATCTTTTGATAGAACTCTACGGCATTTACAAGTTGAATTTTCCCTTTACGAAATGGACTCTTGTTATTAGTTAGTATCCATACATAAGTTGAAATCCCAGTATTGTAGAAAAGGTCCGTTGGCATAGCAACAATTCCTTCAACCAGATCGTTCTCGATTAAATATCTACGTATTTCAGACTCTCCACTTCCCGCATCACCAGTAAATAAAGGAGACCCATTCATGATAATGGCAAGACGGGATCCCTTTGGATTATCTTCTGTTACGGGTTTCATTTTGGATACAAGATGTTGTAGGAAAAGGAGTTGTCCATCACTAATACGTGGTAATCCTGCTCCAAACCTTCCGTTAAAACCTTTTTCCTCATATTCAGCTTTTACAGCTTTTTCTGCAGGCTTCCATTCCACTCCATAAGGAGGGTTAGTTATTAAGTAGTCAAAGGTCATTTCAGGGAAAGCATCATTTGATAAAGTATTCCCAAACCGAATATTCTTGGCTTCCTCACCCTTTATCAAAACATCAGCCTTACTAATCGCATATGATTCCTCGTTGAATTCTTGAGCAAAGAATTCTAACTCTGCTGTTGGGTTTAATTCCTTTAAATATTCTTGAGCAACTGAGCCCATACCACCTGTACCTGCACATGAATCGTATAACGTCTGCGTAATCCCTTGCTTCGTCAAGATATCTTCATCATCTAAGAATAATAGATTTACCATCAGACGAACGACCTCACGAGGAGTGTAGTGATCACCAGCCTCTGCATGCTCACTGAAACGACGAATTAACTCTTCAAATATGTATCCCATTTCCACATTTGATACAACACTGGCATGTAAGTCTATCTCACTAAACCGTTTCACAACAAGATATAGCAAATCGTTACGCTCCATCTTATCTATCTGCTTATCAAAATCGAAATACTCGATGATGTCTCTTGCTGTCTTAGAAAACCCATTTATATAATCCCGCAAGTTATCAGCTATGTTATCTGCATCACTTAGCAATTTAGAGAAGTCATATTTACTTACATTACTAAATCTTTGTTTTGCCACTCTTTTAAGTATTTCATCTCTTGACTCTTCTGGGATATCCTTAAATTGCTCATACTGATTTAGTACCTCTTCTTTTGTGCTATCCAACACGCTGTCAAAACGTCTTAATACAGCCATCGGTAAAACTACTTTACCGTAGTCTTCAGGCTTATACGGGCCTCTAAGCAGCTCTGCAATTGACCAAATAAAAGAAACTTTTTCTTGAAAATTTATCATTTATATACTCCCCTGTATGAAATCTATTGTTTACTACTTTTATACTATCAAATTACTGTATTAATTATAAGATATAATCTAATGGATAGGGTTCTAGGATGATCCTTAACCGAAGACTGGTACCCTTACTAATCCCTGTAGAAATGTTCTATATCAAGGAGGTTTATGTTTAAAGACTAATAGCTGTTTTTTTATATACATGTATAGGGTTATGATTCGGTCATCCTGACTTGCTGTATCTTGAAACGAGCCTTTTCTTCGTTAATTCCTTACTATTTGTAGATAAATATCTATTTTAAATTGTCATAGCAGGGATAATAGGGCATTATATAAGTAGGTAAAATAGACCTAAAATAATATGGTAGAGGTGTAGCCTATTGATTGCTGAACAAGAAGTTAAACTAATGAAAGCAGCTTACGGAATATTATATGAAGTGGAAAATTGCTTGCGAACATATATCAAGAATAATATGGAAGATTGCTACGGCATCCATTGGTTCCATTATGCTCCACGCATTGTTTTAAAACGCCCGCCATCAAAGTCATTTGAAGATCTCCTATTTAGCGACTACGAAACATACTTTCGAAATTATCCCAAAGCCTTTAGAAACTTACCATCAAAATTTTACACTCAGCTCCGTCAGCTTTATCCATTGAGAAACAAAATTTCCCATCATCATCTATTAACTCTATCCGAATTTGAATTGCTTGAAAGAAACTCTATATTTTTGATTAACTTTATGGAGAATAACAATAATAAGTCATTGATTACTTCTTAATGTATCCTAATATGTAAAAAGCCAGGGGCAGAAACAAGAAAATGAGTGTGTCATTTTTTGCACTTTATAATATAGGCTATAAATAAGGGGGCTTATATTGTGCCGTGATATTTAGTGTATCTAATCTCCCCTCTACAACTGTTTCAGTACATGGAGAGTGTTTTACGTTATTGGTGACAAACCTAACCCTTATTTATATTACTTGTATAGGGTTATGATTCGGTCATCCTGATTTTAAGTCCTAAATAAAGACCACCCCGTTGTATCCAATACAGGGGTGATCTATTTTGCGATAATTTAGTGAAATCAACTCCTCGGTCGTTATGTCACATTTTTTTCATGATTTTATTAATCCTGCTCTGCTTATTCAATTTACTTATTCTCCATTTTAAGTTTTCTATCCTTATATATTTAATAGAAACTACGCTAGGAACCTCATCATATTTTTTAAGATTAAACTCTTGTTTTTGCTTCTAAGTCTGCAGCCCAACATAATTTTCTGTATTTCATGGTAGATATTCTTTTCTCGACCAGTTTCAGCGAACTTCCATCCCACAGACCAGACACCTTCTAAATCTTATATTCATCTGTACTTATAATTGGTGCCTCATCTTGTCTAGGATTGTTTTCGTATGTCACTTTCATTTTCTACTATTATGTCAGTCCACGTTTCCCTTATATAAATAATACCAATACAAGGAGAAGTGCATTTATTGGATAATCTAACAGCTTCTTTATATATATACTTGTATAGGGTTATGATTCGGTCATCCTGATTTGTGAAACTCAAATTTTTACTATTTATAGTTTAAACGAGTATAAAAGATAAAATAACAGGGGCAATCCAGCCTCCTAAGAATGCAGTACGCTATTCGATATTTTTGTTTTGACTCATGGCAAAACTGGGACAACCCTTCCAACTACACCTTGCAACTTTTCATGAAATTTGGATTGATCTTTCACTATAACTGCGTTTTCTCGTTAAGCTCGTTTTTTGCTTTGACTTATGGAAATACCTATAATATCAATTTGCTACAATAAAAAAAGTTACTGATGTGGACGGAATATCATATCCATCCTCATCTGTAACAATAATTGTCATTATTTTATTTCTTTTCTAAAACCTTCTTTGATATTACCCATTCTAAGTATCCATATATGTCTTCCGTTGACCAACACATACCTTTAGTTAAGAACACGACTCTTGTATCCATATCAGGATTTCTTTTATCGTTCTCAATTCTCCAGCAATATGATGAGCTATACCCAACAATTTCTGACCAATCCAATAATGATAAATTATTTTTCAATCTGAAATCTCTTACTAATCCACCAAAATCATTTACTGCCCTTTCAATTTTATCTACGTTACGTTCCTTTTCACCCATTCTAATTCTCCTCCTAAATAGTAGATTGAATCAGTCAATACCTGTTTTGTGGTTCTATTTATAATAGATAAATAGAAGAGTTTAATAACTGGTGTTGAGAAGTTAGGATCGATATATATGGATATTAGAAATTGCGTTGCCTTCTGTGCTTTCCTTACTAATCTAAATATTTAGTACTAAAAATTTGGTACAAAAAGTATATAAAGTATATTCATGCCAAAACCAGGATTCACATTGACACTAGGCAAAACGAGGAAATATCTATCGTTATTAACTGCAGTAATTTCAAAACTTCGGATTGGTCTGTCGTTGTAAACTGCAACTTTCTCGTAAACTTTATTCTTTGTTTTGACCAAAGGCAAAACATTGTTTAAATAAATATTCATTAAACCAAACTTATAAAATACAAAAATAAACAATAGTAAATTGTTGCCTTATTAATTCAGTAGAAACGTTTTTCTTCAAGGAGATTTCTATAAGTATTTGATATATCTTGTATAGGGTTATGATTCGGTCATCCTGTCTTAATCTAGTAGTATTCCTATAGAAGAAATTAATAAAGTATCCTTTCTCGATGTTCCTTATTTTTGATTATAGTTTTCAAATATTGTTCAGCCTCTTCTTTAGCACACACCCAGCATTTTACTTTCTATTAGAATTGTAATGTCAACACTCTTATTGATGACTAACAATCTTTATAGCAATACAGTATCATTAAAAGAGCATAGGAATTTTTTAACTCCCTGTGACTTAGACTCACACTGCCGATGGATTAAAGAAGTGAAAAACCAGACAATGAATTGTTGTTGAACCTAATAAGACCCAAATTAATCTACCTACATAAGTAAACGACGAATAAAACACTCTTAAACTTATCTACTTCTGACAAGAAATTTATTACAGTCTCTATGGAGGTTACTATGACTAGCTACACCGTTCCAACACACAGGGATATCACCTTTAACGAGTATAAGGGTATATTTGAGAAGTACAAAAATAATAACGATATTCGTGAAATAACTTTTCAAAACGAATTAGTTAAGCCCTTCATGAGGGGTGTACGAAATGACCTTGATGTTGAAAGTTGTGACACAAAGCTACGTACCGAGAAACATGACTACCTACAATACTGTGGTACATACTTAGATAGAAACGGAATAGAAAAGGCATCTACACCCGACTTGGTAATAACTAAAAAGTGGAATTGGCTTAACAGGGAATACAGTCTTGACTATCGGGCAGTTGTAGAGGTTAAGTCACCCTTCGCAAAAAAGGATATTATGTATAACAAGAACTACAAAGATTATGGTGAGCATCTGAGTATAGAGATGAAACGTCACTTATCTGCTCAGATAAATAGTAAAGTAATCCTAACAGACTCTTTAAAGTGGGAGTTTTATGAAAGAGGTAGGAACGATAATAGCTTAGAACCTGTTGAAACTATTAGTTTAATCAGTCTACTACCTAGAAGAGGTCACTGGAAGTGGGATAGTGTTGACTCGTTCAATAGTCTCAAATACTACTTAAAGGATTTTCTTGGTAGTTAAGTGTCACAAGAACTCGTCTAACAAAAAACATTTAGAACACACCTTGATATGTTTTTTAAGCATATTAAGGGGCATTTATTCGTCCTTTTGCGTTTGGGTTGGCAACAAAACCAAGTATCTGATAATAGACAAAGAATAATCACTTCAGGTAGCGAAATTCAAAATTAAGGAGGAAAAAGAAATGCCTATTGGAGAAATCTTGAAAAGAAACCTAACTAAAAACGCTAAAATATTCCAAGCCCTAAATCAGCAAAATGTTAAAATCTGGAAAGTTTCCAATTGAACAAGAGAGAAAAGGAATATCAAGAAGATCAAGTAATATTAGAGCGATTAACAAGAAAGGATTAACACCTTTTCATATTGATACACTCCCGGCTAGGACCCTTTAATCGTTATAACTTATCATAGACTTTGGATTATCCTCCGTTATAAACTGCACTTTTCTCCTATTTAATAATCCCACGTTTTGACTAATGGCAAAACTGGGGCAATTCCATCGTTATAAACTGCAACTTTTCGTAAACTTTGGATTGATTCTCCGTTATAAACTTTATTTCTCTCATTATTTCAGCTATTTGTTTTGACTAAAGACAAAAATAAACAACAGAAAATTGGCACCTCTCCATATCCTATAGAGATGTTTATTGTCCTGGGAAATTCGTTAATAGATCAATTGCTTAATTGTGATACATCCTTTGTATAGGGTTATGATTCGGTCATCCTGATTTGTTAAATTCAAATCGTACTATTAACAGCCTGGACGAGTTTCGAGTTGAAAATATTATAATTCCTAATGATAGCCTCCAAAGAATTCATACAAGAACTTTTGTGTTTTGACTAATGGCAAAACTGGTGACAACCCTTCCGCTACATCTTGCAGTTTTTCATTAAACTTTGGATTGATTCACCGTTAAAAATTGCAACTTTTTTGACAGGAGTCAATAAAATTATCATCGTGGATTATCTATAAAATATTGCCGAAAGTCAAAACGGTGACCATTTTCTCCGTTATAAACTGCAACTTTTTCGTAAACTTTGGATTAGTCCATCGTTATAAACTGCAACTTTTCGTAAACTTTGGAATGATCCTCCACTATAAACTGCAACTTTTTGTCAGAAGTCAATAAAATTATCATTAATTCTTGGTTTGTCTGTAAAATATATGCCGAAAGTCAAAACGGTGGCCATTTTGTCCGTTATAAACTGCAACTTTGGATTGCCTTTATGTTATAAACCGCAACTTCGGTCGGGGTTTTCAATTGTAACTTTGACTCAATAAGCTACCCAAGGCCACTTTTTGTTATAGAATATTTGAAATCTTTCATAGCAGCATGCTATATTAGAAATAAGAAAACCCCGTGCTGCTAACACGGAGTAATCATATGTAGCTTGCTCGAAGTGAGAAGCTATTCAATTAAATAATTAAAAGAGAAATCACCCTTCAGCTTTTGGACGAGCGTTTCGGGGTGGTTTTTTTCTTTTATTTTTTTACTTTCTTTCTTTCTTAATCACCCCCTATATCACTCTTACTCCCTATCTCCCCTACATTTTCTAATTAATTTGAATAATCCAAACGGACCATACTCCATCCGGTTTAACTCCCTTACAATTCTTTCATTTTTCTTCCGAAGTTCCCTTGAATGATTACTTTCCATAATTTTTGGTAGCGTTACATTCGCCCTTTTATATTTAGGCTTCGGTCTTTCATTCATTAGATTGCTATAGTTATTGCGTTTAGTACTCTTAATAGAACAAAACCACTTCTCTCCCGCCTTTTTCGCCACATCAGGAGAGTGCTTATTAAATTGTAAATTCATACTGGAATGAATTTGTTGGACTTGATCTAAGGAATAACCGACCTGCTTACAAGCCAAGAGCAAAAACCCTAATGCTTGCTCTTCATCCATCCTTCTTTTAGTGAGTTCTTGGTCTGTCATATCGCATCACCTTCCTTTTATCTTTTACATAGTAATTTTCAAATCTATAAGTATTGTCTTAACTAAGTCCTCATTCTTCCTTTATCACAGAATAGGTTTTCTATTGTAATCCATCGTATCGTACAGGTAAAGAACGGGTGCCCTTCAAATTCCTTCTGTTATATTTTAAATTACAAGGAAATGCTTTTTACTACGATTACAATTAGCTTATCTACTTTAATAAATGTATAGGGTTATGATTCGGTCATCCTGTTTTTCATTACTCTTTGTCAACTTCTCAACTTGTTATAACTAGATTGATTACTAAGCACCGGTTAGTACATCAAAAATAGAATTAATTCCTTTTTATAATCTATTATAATATATAGATGCTCTTCACCCCCTTCTATCAGTTATATTCCCCACCTTCAATAGCTGTATTTAGAGTCTAAATCTTGGATGGTTTCACTTTTCATGCTAGTCATTGCTTAAATAAATACCACTCCCAGACTATTTTTAAAGGAACACTCAACACTTTTACAACTTTCTAAATGTGTTGATACCCTATAAGCTAGATCCCTACTAAATCACGGTTTTTTGATGAAAAAGTATCAACACCCATACTTGAAAATAGCTATTTAGTTTTAAAGAAGTGTTGACCACTAATATTAGAATACTCATGAAATGTACATTCTTCACTTTTACACACCCTCAAAAGGTTATATATTAGGATTATAGGATAAATAATCATACTATTCTTATGTAGTTAGGTTGAACACTACATGAATTCGTATAATAATGTTCTGAGTTACACAATCAAGGAGGATGTAGAATGACTATCGGACAAGAATTGAAAAGAAACCTATGCAAAAGTTATAGTAACAGTAAAGAGTTACATCAAAAATTCTTAATGAATTTAGAGAGTTATCAACAAAATGATAAGGAAAAAGAGTATCAGCAGTTACAAGCAAGTTTTGACAAGTTGTTGAAACGTCCATAACATCCTCATACTTATTATTGTGAAGCTAATCAGTTTAAATTAAAGTAAAAGGTCAAAGATCCAGACAGGCAAAATAGGCAGTTCAATCATTTTCCTCTTCGGAAAAGGGAATGATTTCCCCATTAGGGTATTCTTTTACCCACTGTCCATTCTTAATATAAACTTCGTATCTTCCTTTCGCCCTAGCTTGGGCTCTGGCCATCTCACCTGTAAGTTTTATCCACTTATCTAAATGAGCGTATTTTCGACCCGGGTTATTTACTTTTTCTGTTTTAAACGGTTTTTGAGAATCCTTATTATTATCTGTCACACCGTATATCCTCCTCTTTGTTTTAATGCTATAGAATAACCTCAGACACTGACTGATATCACTCTGTAAAGTTCACTTAGTTAAATCTTCTTCCAACGTATATATTCATTCCTAATGGTGTCTTACATTCACTATTGACTATATTTAATGGAACAATAAGAAACTCGTACCCATTAATGGATACGAGTTCTAAAAAATCTATTCTGCTCTTTGACTGAAAGCTATTTTTATCCATTAATACCACCCTTACTTGCCCATTTTATATGACGTCTTGATTATGTATTAATCAAGGTGTCTACGGATCAATACATGCAGTTTTGATAGCATGAAAATAATATTAAGGTCAACTATCTATAAAGACCTAAGTTCTCCAGGGAATCTCGCTCTAACAATCACATCTTCAGCAGTCCTATAAGAAAATATCATTTCGCCATTTGTCCCTTCCCAAATGTCATCGACTAGAATTGCATATTCATTAACATCCTTTATAATAATCACTTGACCCTTTTCTAATTCTTTATCTGTTTCAATTATTATACCGTTTGACCAATCCAATCGATAACGATAAACATTTTCAAAGTCAGCAAATGTCTTATGTAGTCCATGGTAGAGCAACAAAGAAATCACCCCTAGAAAGTCAAAATAACGTATTGCAGCGTTATTTAGGGAAAGTGTATCTTCATTTCATTATCTCGAATTATAGCCTTTTACACCTTTATCGTATTTCCAAAGTTCTAGGAGACTACTCACCTACCATACCGTCTCCATCACGATCATCCATATATTGGTATAGCCAATGATCACTCGTTATTGGCATACTGAAGCCTGCTGCTTTTGCTTCTGCAATTGTCACTTGTCCATTACCGTTTGAATCAACACTAGAAAGGTCACTTTTAGTTGTGGAAGAACTTGCTGATCCCGACTCCGAGTCATTCTTTCCGGTTAGTCCAAGTGATTCATTTACTTCATCAGGGTTCACATTATCAAACGAATCCTTAATGACATTGCCGTTTATTGTATAGGTATACTGATAACTGGAAGGAATTTGTGTTTCCTTATCCGGATAGGTGATAATGGCTTCAAAATTAGTAGCTCCACCTGCGTCACGGATACTTTTTTCCATATATGCTTGATCACCGTGTCGGTTAAGCGTGCTATCTTGTGGAGTAATATTATAAGCATTCGAGACTCCTCCCATAGAATCAGCAATGATATGTCCTTCATCTAAAACATCACTCTCGACACCAGGAACTTTTGCCTCATCTGAGTAGTATCTGCCAGAGGATAATACAGGTTCGCTACTGTCATCTTGTATAATAATCTCGTCAGCAATGACACGTACCAGTTGCCCGTATTCATTCGTAAATGCCCAATATTCACGTTCTCCATAACCAATGTCAACAAAGACGTTAGATTCACGATTTCCAGACAAGTCACCGCCATCAACTTCGAAAAGTTCGTATCCCGGGAACTGGTCATCATTTGATTCAGTTGGTGTTTCCTCTACTTCTGGTTCATCAACTGTGGTAGCAGCTTTTTCACTTGTTGGCTCATCTTCAGAAGTAACAGCCTCTTCTACATCATTTTTGTCTGTTTCCACTTTAGTCGTTTCTTGTGGTTCCGGATCTACATCAGTTTTGGATTCGTCTTGTACGTCAGTACAACCAAACATAAAAATGACCGTTAATAATAAGATTAGATAATTCATTTTTGTTTTCATTTTAATACCTCCTATACTCCTATAATAGTTTCATATTGTTGTCTTGATTTTTCAGACATTTTTTATAGCTTATTATATTAACGCACCCCGTTTGTTGAACATCAACTAACCACTATGTTATAAATTCCTTTAAATTTGTTATTATGTCATTTAATGCAGAAATTGATTGTGTAGTATTAAATTGTTCAATATCTAACGAATGGTTCGCATTAGTAACTTCTTTTACATTAAAGTTATTTTTTTAAGCAATCTTGTTTATCTTTTCTGGAATGTAGTGATGGTCTTCCTTGCCAATAATCAGAAGTGTTCTATTCTTACTATCCAATAACCTCTTATAATATAAATCATGTTGTAATAATGGAGTAAGAATAATCATTTTTGAATTCGAGTATATACTGTCTTTTGCAAACTTAGAAATAATCGGAATGGTTCCAAGCGACTTCCCTAAGAAGATTGTTTCTTTATATTCCCAATTCTCAATCACTTCCGTAACCACTGAATTTACATCCTCTAAAATCAAATTTGCCAAGTCCTCTTTCGGCAGATTTTGTTCACTTTGTTTGTATGAATAATGGATATGGACAACATCAAAATTGTTTCCAAGCATCACCATAGTTGAATAATAAAATAATGGTTTATCGTATGTGTAACCTGCTCCTGAAAACATAAAGCAAATAACCTGTGAGTTATTTTGTATATGAGTGTACTGAATTTGTTTATTATTCTTTGTTAATATCGTCTTTATTTCTACTTTCATCGACTATCCACCAAACTCCACTATACATTTTTAATACTACTTTTTTAAGGTTAGGTAAACTTTTTTGTCGAACTAATACTGCCCTTTAGTTTAAGTGTACTTTTTCACAAAAACTGCACTCTCTTCTACCTATTTTAATATATTTATCCAATTAAGAAGATGTAATTACAATACTTAATCTCATTAGCCCCATTTCTTTTTTCTCTTTACCGGTGCCTTGTAAAATCCTTTTGCCCTTGGAATTGTTTTAGTCATGGATTTTTTCTTTATTGAGATACACAAATTTTTTTATGTATATGACTAAGGTTTATTGTTCGGTAATCCTGATTTACATACAAGTTCTAATAACTACTTCTGTTTCCCTTTCGTATTCCATTAATAATACCTATTGTTGTTGTTTACCTAGTTTGGAAAGAAGTAAAATCAACCAACTTAATTTTGTGGTCTCTGAATAGAATAGGATCTTTTTCTTGATAATAATTTTCTACAGCCAGACAAATAGATTCACTTAATTTATCAATATTAACCCTAATAGTCTTTGTTTTCGTTATTTTCGAATTATTACTAGCTTGGTTTACCCAAGTTAAACCAATTGAATCTGCCCCACCTACTGCTAATTCAAAATCATATGAATAATAAAACTCTGCATCTTCTTTATCGCCCCAACTCCCTATATCCGAGTTTCCATCGTGTAAGAAAGAACAACGCAAAGAATAGCACATTTCCCCTGTGAAATAAGGATTTTTAGCTTTAGTGTAATCTTTTGTCCAACCTGTGTTATCTGCAAAAAATTGGTCTACCCAATTTTCAAACCATGTCGCATATTGTTTTCCTACATCCCGTTTTCCATTCTTATGTTTAAAATGTGGGTATTCAATTTTCCCACAAATATCAGGCAAAGTTAAAGATAGTGCAAGTGCTGATAAGTAACTTTTATTTCTTAGAGCAAGGTTAATGTCCTTTATTTTATCTAACATTCAAATCCCCCATTACACTTGAAATATATCAAAAATTCTCCCCATCCGAGCTACTTACAATGATAGTTATTTCTATATCATATATACAGACATCATCTAATTATTTTTTTATATCACTTTTCAATCACCTACAAAAATAGTCCTTGTATTCCTCTAAGGTACCCTTCACATATTCCCAAATCATAACATTTCCATTCTCTATCTCAAACACTTTACCATGTGATTTTGGTGAATCAATTTTCATCTGAGTAAAATTACTACGGAATTCCCTTACGAATGTATCAGGATGATTGGCCTCATCACTACATTTTCTTTCTAGTTCTACCAACGGAACCAAGCCTAATTCACCTTCCACTTGGTAATATGCTCTTACAATCTTGTGGTTGTTCTGATATCCTTTTTTAGCCCATCTTGGTATTCTAATTTTTGCCTTTCCATAATCCGGATTCATAACTCCTGTTTCCTTGGAATTATTCGAAATCAATGTTTTATATTCTTGTGATGTCCTTGAGAAACTGGTCGATATATACTGTACCATGTACCTTTCAATTACTTCCGTTGCTTCTTCCTTATTTAACATTAATGCAAGGTTAAATTTTTCTAAAATATCCTCATCAATATGGCATGAAAATAAAATCCCCATGTTTATCCCCCTATTTTATTGATATAAGTACTAATTTACTTATTTTACTTTATAATACTAATTAGTAACTATATTACTTTATTACTAGAATTTTTACAATATAAAGTAGAAGTTTAAACTTACCTCTTTTCTCATCATTTCTCTGCAATCCATTTTGTTATAAAGTTCTTCTCTAAAATACCTGAAAATGACTAGAAAAGATACTTCTGGATTGTTTCGAATATTTGTAAAATATTATTAAGTTTATGTTTATACCCATAATGGATAAAAGATAAGAAAAGAGGAGGTAAGTGAAGTGTAGCAATTGTATAACGATATTGGACAGAAGAAAAAAACGGAGAAGGAGGAAATCCAACGGGTTATATCATGGTTTAGGCCTCTCTGTTGTGCCTTTTTTATTAGTAAACGATAACTTATGGATATCTCCCAGCTATACAATAAAGCTAAATATAACAATTATAGGATAGCATTTTATTTCATACTTTTAGCTTAATTCCTATTAAATTTTCCAGAACCAGAAAGTGATTATACGCATGGTTGAGCCATTTCTCATTCATGCAGTATTTCTACAATGAACAATTCTTGGTGCATAATTGAGTTAAATATAACAATTATAGGACGAAATAGAGACTAAAACACAGAGGAAATGTAGCAATTGTAGGATGGTATTACAGTTAGGAAACGAACTGAATAGAGATTGGAAATACGCATGATCCCTTATTGAACAAGGGATTGGATAGATATTGAACATAACCAAAAGATTGGACCCTTATTGGTTCCAACCCGAATTTTTATTCCCTTTACTACCAATGAATATATTCCTCATCATTTAACTCGAAAGATTTAAGGAAAATTTCAAGTATTTGTTGTGCATTTTGATCTCCGCCACAGTGTTCAGGTGAAATACTTACAGTTATTAAATCCCAACACCCTTCATCATCATACTGCTTAAATCGCTCCAACTGCTTTTTGATGAACTCGTCACTATAACGAAAGGGATTGCTATTATAATTATTCTCAATAGATTGATAGGCATGTAAGTTGAAAAAATCCAGGTCTAAATCCAAAATAAAACTTTGATTTTCTGGACTAAAGAATTCCATCCGATGCTCATGTTCAAACTGATTTAGAGTATAAGAGTGAAAAACTTCACCTGGAGGTCTAACATAGTCTCCTATCATATACACATCTTTAATAGTGCCCGTCCCTTGGCTCGCTCTTATAAATTCAAAAATATCAAGTTTTTCCCCAATATTGAGAGCATCTTGTTCCGTTTTCAACTCTGTTATTTCCTCAATAGGCTCAAAATAATCATCGTGAAAATCAACATGTAATAATCTTGCTTTTGGTTCTATTTTTTTATTAAGTCTACTTATTTCCCAAGCTGAAAAAGCCCAATTATGGTCACGCATTATGTAGATATTTCGTTTAGGGTACGCTATTCTCCAAGTGCCATCCATATCCTTAACTTTCTTCATCCTTATCCCTCCTCAAAAAACAGAATATCCCTATTGTCTTATTTCGTCCTACTTCTCATCATTTCCTTCTTCTACTATATCTCCCTGTTACTTAGTTGGAATTTTTCCAAATTCCCCTAAATCCCTTATCCCCCAAGGCTTCCGCCCTCTTTTCTCGACTTTTTCATCCCTCCATTATGTTATTAAGTTCTTCCCCAAAACCCCCATTTTCGCCCTCTTTTCTCCGCTCTGGCTTGTATCGAATATTCGGACAATGTTAAAAAGATGGTACCCAAAATGGAGGAGAAGAATCGGGAGAAAAGAAAGGAAATATAGCAATTGTAGGATGGTGTTACATTTAGGAAACAAACTGAATAGAGATTGGAAATCCTACGGATTTAGAAATTGAAAAGGTTATTGAAACCCTTATTGGACAAAGGATTAGTGGGTTATTGGAAATACAGAAAAAGACTGGACCCCCTATTGGATCCAGCCTGAGTTTTTATTGAGATTTTAATTAACTTTAAACGATTGTCTGCCTATTCTTGTTTTCCCCGCTCTTCCCTCTAATGTACCAACTTTTTAGCAGTAGGTACCGACTTTTTAGCAGAGGGAAAGGGAAAGTAACAGGGAGATAGGAGTAAAAACTAAAAGCGAAAAGAGATAAAAAAAGGCCGGACCCCTACTGGATCCAGCCTCGATTTGATTAACTTAAAATGATTGTGTATCTCTCCTTTTTCCCACATTCTACCCTCGAATGTACCAACTATTTAGCAGTAGGTACAGACCTTTTGGAATGGGGAAGAAGAAAGTAACAGGGAGATAACAGCAAGGGCTTGTGCCTGTTTTTATTACTCCACCGTCACACTCTTCGCCAAGTTACGCGGCTTATCAACATCGCAGTCACGGTGCAGCGCAGCATAATAAGCAAGCAGTTGCATCGGCACGACACTTACAAGTGGTGTCAGCAACTCATGAACATGAGGGAGCACCAAGGTGTCGCCTTCCTGTTCCAAGCCTTTCATGCTGATGACGCAAGTCTTCGCTCCGCGTGCCGCAACTTCCTGGACATTGCCCCGGATGGATAAATTGACCCTTTCCTGTGTTGCCAGCGCAATGACCGGAGTGCCTTCTTCAATCAACGCAATCGTTCCATGCTTGAGCTCGCCGCCGGCAAAGCCTTCCGCTTGAATATAGGAAATTTCCTTCAGTTTCAAGGATGCTTCCTGGACGACAAAGTAGTCGAGTCCTCTGCCGATGTAGAACGCATTGCGTGTCTCTGTGAAAAAGTCTCTGGCAATTTCTTCGATTATTTCTTTTTGGTCGGTCAAACCTTCCATCGCGTTGGCCACAATAGCCAGTTCCTGAAGTGGATTGAAGTCGAAAGGCAAGCCCTTCGCTTTTGCTGTGTCCACAGCCAAAATGGCTAGCACCGCAATCTGTGCTGTATATGCTTTGGTGGAGGCAACGGCGATTTCTGGTCCTGCATGCAAGTGCAGGGTATAGTCTGCTTCACGAGAAAGGGTGGAACCCGGAACGTTTGTCAACGTTAGAGACGGGTGTCCTAATTCTTTGATTTTCACTAACACAGAACGGCTGTCGGCTGTTTCACCGCTCTGTGAAATAAATACAAACAAAGGCTTTTCTGATAATAACGGCATGTTGTAAGAAAATTCACTGGCAATATGAACTTCCACGGGAACATTGGCAATGTTCTCCAAGAACTGTTTTCCTACCAGTCCTGCATGGAAGCTGGTACCTGCCGCAATGATGTAAACCCGGTCGGTTTCAAGCATTGCCTGGCGCACCTGTTGATCCAGTTTGATTTCATCGTTTTCATCCTGGTATTCCTGAATGATCTTCCGCATCACAAACGGTTGTTCATCGATTTCCTTCAGCATGAAATGAGGGTATGTCCCCTTTTCGATATCCGTCGCATCGATTTCGACCGTGAACGGTTCCCGTTCAACGACCGTACCGTCCAGCTTTTGCAATTCAACATTGTCTCTGGAAACAATGATGATTTCTTTGTCTTCCAGTTCCATATAACGATCCGTCACTTGCAGTGTTGCCATCGAGTCACTGGCCACCACATTGAAACCATCGCCAAGCCCTACCAATAACGGGCTTTTGTTTTTGGCAACATAAATGGTCTCTTGATCTTCAGCGTCAATTAGAGCAACTGCATACGAGCCCTTCAACAAAGCAATCGCTTCGCGAAAAGCCTGGACGACATCACCAAGCTCTTGATAAAGTTTTTCAATCAGCTGAACGATGATTTCTGTATCTGTCTCGCTATGAAGCGTGACATCGCTCAAAAACTCACTGCGGACATCTTTATAGTTTTCAATTACGCCATTGTGAACGATTGTGAAGCGTTGCGTCGTGCTTTGATGCGGGTGGGCATTTTCTTCACTGGGAGCACCATGTGTTGCCCAGCGCGTATGACCGATACCCATCGTCGCAAAGCTATCATCTGTTTCCACCTTTGAGCGCAATGCCGCTATCCGGCCTTTCACCTTGAACAAATTGATGCCATCATCGTTCAAGGTGGCGATTCCTGCAGAGTCGTATCCGCGGTATTCCAGTTTTTCCAAGCCGTTTAGAAGTACTTCCTTCGTATCGTTGCTTCCAATATAACCTACAATTCCACACATATCGTTGTTATCCTCCTTGAATATAAGGGGCAAACAAACGACCAGCAGAAAAAGTCATCTGCGAAAAATGCCGATTTTCGCGTACAGCAAAAAACTGCAAAATCCGCCAGAAGACTGTTTCCTCTATGACTTTCAGGGGCGTTTCGTTTGCCCCTTTCCCGTAAAATGATTAATAATATCATCTTGTCTTTGTCCTTGTACAAAGAGTCGCCTCTTTGGTTTCGAAGCAAAAACATAACGGTTGAGATGTGTGCAACCGGGAGGCATCCGCCGAACTGCTCGATAAACCTCCTCCTCGTCAACTATTTTCCTCCGTCCGGAAAATAGCCCAGGCGCTTTATGAACCTTTACCTTTACATCGATCCTCCTTCCTTTTTGAATGAAGCATCCATGCCCTAACTGTTTAACCGGTCAGTTAGCCAGTCAAACCTTTAAAAGCAGAATACACTTTATTTTACTGCAAAAAAATCAGACTGGCAATAGTTCTTTCTGTCCGGACATAATAAAATATGCATAAAACGGAATAGAAGTGCCGTTTTATGCATATTCATTTTTTCGAAGTTATCTATTCCCGCAAACCGAGCAATTCATCGATCACATTCGCAACCCGGTCAACATACTTTTCACACTCTTCCTTGGTCGGTGCCTCTACCATGACACGCACCAACGGTTCGGTACCGGATGGACGGACCAGCACCCGGCCATTGCTGCCAAGTTCTTCTTCCACTTTTTCGATGGCATCCTGAATGGCAGTATTGACCAATGCTTCATGTTTGTCGACTACTTTAACGTTTTTCAGTACCTGCGGGAACTTTTCCATTTCCGAAGCAAGTTCGGATAATGGCTTACCCGTTTCCTTCACGACATTGACGAGCTGCAATGCAGTCAGCATGCCGTCGCCAGTTGTATTGTAGTCAAGGAAAATGATGTGTCCGGACTGCTCTCCACCGAGGTTGTAGCCGCCTTTTCGCATTTCTTCCATGACATATCGGTCACCGACCGCTGTTTTATCACTTTTCATTCCGTGTTTTTCGAGCGCTTTATAAAAACCGATATTGCTCATTACGGTCGAAACTACTGTATTATGACGCAGCAAGCCCTTGTCGTTAAAATACTTACCACATATATACATAATCTGATCGCCATCGATAATATTGCCAAGCTCATCTACCGCAATCAAGCGGTCGCCATCACCGTCAAAAGCAAGCCCGATATCCGCTTGTTTTTCCAATACGAAATCACGCAGCGTTTCAGGGTGGGTAGAACCGACCCCGTCGTTTATATTCAATCCATCCGGTGACGTACCGATGGAAGAGATGTCCGCTTCCAAATCGGCAAACAGATGGGAAGCCAGTGAAGAAGTAGCTCCGTGGGCACAATCCAAGGCTATATGAAGCCCGTCAAAGTCATTGTCGACCGACTGTTTCAAATACTGAATATACTTTTGACCGCCTTCAAAATAATCATTGACTTGACCGATATCGCCCCCGACAGGACGCGGCAAATCGTCTTCATCGCGGTCCATCAGTGACTCGATTTCCTGCTCTTGTTCGTCTGAAAGTTTAAAGCCGTCAGGGCTGAAGAACTTGATCCCATTATCCTCTACTGGATTATGGGATGCAGATATCATGACACCTGCTTCCGCGCTGAGTGCTTTTGTTAAAAAGGCAACGCCGGGAGTCGAAATCACGCCAAGGCGCATCACCTCTGCGCCAATCGACAAAAGACCGGCAGACAGTGCGTTCTCCAGCATATTACCGGAAACTCTTGTATCGCGGCCGATTAAAATCTTCGGCCTGCTCGTTCCCTTGGTCAGAACATAACCGCCAAAGCGGCCCAATTTAAATGCAAGTTCTGGTGTGAGTTCTTGGTTTGCTATCCCTCTGACTCCATCTGTTCCGAAATATTTTCCCATGATGCACCTCTCCTTTATTCCTTCACGTGAAATATCATTCTATCTGGACGGTTATTTCTTCAAATTCTGGTTCTACCGCTACTCCGTCCGGACCGCTTATACTGACTGGCAGCTTGTGCTCTCCTTCATCCAGGCTCCCGGCATCGACGGATAACTGAAAATCGCTGGCTGAAATTCCGTCAAGCTCTTCTTCGGTGCCCAGCGCCGTCACGTCCATTTCATCTTCTTCCGGTTCGATAAAATTCAACGTTGCGTCTTCCGGAAGATTCCGGACGTCGATTGGAACGTTTTCAATGGTAGACGTTTCTGTGCGCTCCAATTCAATTTGTACTTTCACCTGTTCCGGCTCCACCAGACGCATCTCCGAGGATGGTGCCAGACTGACTTCCATAGTCGTCGCCTCTGTAATCTTGGAAAGATCAATTTCTTCGGTTTCGATTTGTTCGATTTTCGCCAGATTTTCCTCTGAAGCATAGACCTTGACGTCGCTTGGTTCTACTTCCATCGACTTAATCGAATATCCGTCCGGCAGTTCTCCTCTGGTCACAGTTTCTACCGGCACTTCTTTATTTGGACTGTTGATGTCGACAGATACCTCGACCGTTTCCGGCTCCACCCGGACACTCAGTTCATTGCCCTGACTGTCATAGACTTTGACCGGTACTTCTCTGGAATCAATTGGTTTATCTACATCCTTCAAATCGACATAAGCCTTTACGACTGCAACCTTGTCCACTTCGCTCTGCGAACTGGTTATCTCCACTGTTTCCGGTTCTGCAGAAGCATCTCCGATTTCAAATCCGTCCGCTAATTGACTCGGATTGATATAATCCACTTCCACAGGGAACGATTCGGCTGCTCGTTCCTCTATCGTCACTTCAGCAGTCTTCGGCTCCATGTCGACATTGATGTCGCTCGGAATGCCTGCATATTGAATTTCAACGTTATGCGTGCCCGGTTCAAGCCCCTGCAAGTCGACAAACACTTCAAATGACCGCTGTCTTACCAAAGGGGTTACAGAACTATTCGGACCTTCTATATTCATGTTGACGTTTTCCGGCACACCGCTTACCACATATTTTTCTTCGTCGATTTCAATGTTGACCGGAACATTGTTCATTGTTTCTATTTGCTCAGAACCGCTTGGAATGAAGGTTTTCGAGTCATCTGGCGGAGCGATATTATCATCCAGCCTTACTGCTGTGAACAGTAATATCGCCATTGCCAATGATAATCCTCGGATAACCCAAGGACTTTTCAGCCAATTATCCATTCTTCTTCCCCCTCCAGTTCCAGCTTTTTGCCATAGGGGTCTTGGACGTGACATCCAACTCTTGTTTAAGCATCTCGATCAGTTTTTCCTGATCCAAATCCCTGTGAAGCTCTCCATTTTTTGTACAGGAGATTTGTCCGGTTTCTTCCGACACCACCACGGTCAATGCATCGGTAACCTCGCTGATACCCATCGCCGCCCTGTGGCGCGTTCCCAATTCCTTCGAGATAAATGGGTTTTCCGATAATGGCAAATAACAGGCGGCGGCGATGATTTGTTCATTTTTAAGGATGACTGCCCCATCGTGTAAAGGGGTATTGGGAATAAATATATTGGTCAACAGCTCATTGGTCAGTCTTCCATTGATCGGGATCCCTGTCTCTACATAATCACCCATCGGCGTTTCCCTTTCAATGGTGATCAGTGCTCCGATTCTTCGTTTTGCCATATAATTGCACGACTTTACAATGGCATCAACGTTTCGATTCAGCAATTCTTCTTCGGAAGTGGTGTTCCGTGAGAAAAAGCTTCCCCGGCCCAGTTGTTCCAAAGCCCGTCTGAGTTCTGGCTGGAACAGGATGATGATTCCCAGGAACCCCCACGTGATTGCCTGCCACATCAACCAGTTGACGGTTCGCAAGTCAAGTACACTCTCGCTGCTCAAAAACCAAATTCCAAGCACGACAAAAATGCCCTTTAACAATTGAATGGCTTTCGTGCCTCTGATTAACATGATCAATTTATATAAAACATACCAGACAAGGGCAATATCTATTCCGATTCTAAGTATGTCGAGTACGTCGAATCCCCCATCAAACATGTTTCCACGTCCTTCTATGCATGAAATCTTCTTCCTATCTGTTGAATGATAACGCTATGTACTTGCATTTTAATTCCTCTCAATAGAATTCTCAAGTACCATCCCTCCGGACAAGCTATTTTATTATATCATATATTAACCTTATTCAATAATTGCTCTTAAATGAATATACTTCCTTGTTTTGGACAATATAAAACCTTTGCCCGCAAAAGGTGGCAAAGGTTTTGTTCATGTTCCATCAATCATTCAACGAAAATACACTCTTGGTGATATCTTTGATATGGTACCAAATCCAGTCAAACACTTGGTTCACTTCTTTCAATTCTCCACTGACCTGGCCGGCCGAAGCCATCAGGTGGTCCCCGTTGATAATGACCACATCCCCATTTACTTCTCCTTCTATCTTCACGTCTCCATTTTTAACGACTAAATCACCGTCCACCACCACATCCTCCGGAACGATGACTGTGTCATCCTGGATAACTAAGTTTTTCTGTTTGGAAACGGACAACTGGCCATCCTGGTTCCAAGCGGAGAAAATCCCGCTAAACATAAACAAGAAGAATATCGCTGCTGCTGTTATGAGTGGATGGGCTTTAAACCAGCGCATATATCCGACGCGCTTTTTTTCTTTCGGAAGACTGTCCATCACTTTTGCAGTGAAGCCGGATGGCGCCTGGACTTCACTGCCGCTCTTCAGCATCGTTACTGTTCTTTTCAACTCGTGAAAATGCTTCTGGCACGCTTCACAGGACTGCAAGTGGTTGCGCAACTTATTTTCTTGTTCCTTCGATAGGTTTCCATCCAAATATATATGCATGAGGTTGACAATTTCTTTATCGCAGCTCATTTGTATTCACACTCCTTTACACGTGGCGAAGCCGTTTCCTCAGGGTCTCCCTGCCTCGATGAATCCGTGTTTTCACTGTACCCATCGGTATATCCAATATCTCACTTATTTCTTGTAAAGACAATTCATCGAGATACCTCAAGGCAATCACTCCCCGGTATTTGGGCGGAAGTGCCATGATTTCCTGTTGAATGTAACTCTGCAGTTCCAGGCTTTCCACTTCTTCCTCGGGCAATGCTTGTTCTGCGGGCAATTGCGAATACATATCCAATCCATCGGTCCCTTTTACTTCTGCATCCAGAAAGTAATCAGGTTTTTTCTTACGGATCCTGTCAATGGACAAGTTGGTTGCAATTCGATACAACCATGTAGAAAATTTGCGACGTTCATCGAAGGTATGGATATTTACATAGGCGCGAATAAAAGCTTCTTGAGCTATATCTTCTGCTTCATGACTATTACCCAACATCCGGTAACATATTTGGTACACTTTGTTCTGATAAAAGGAAACAACATCCTCAAATGCAGATTGATCTCCTTTTTTCACTTGCTTTATTTTTTGCTTTATCATCAGATCCATTTAAAAATACCTCCGCTGCATTTGCGGTCACTACCTATACGAGTGACGATGGTTTGAGGTTTCAATTTTTTTGCTGTTTTTTGAACAAACAAAAGCAGGAACATTTTCGTTCCACCGAAAAAATAGTAAAAATTTATGTTTATAGGTCTATTAAACCGGGTAAATATTAACAACTATATTATATCAGTTTGGGAGGAAGGTATGGATATTAAATTGTATTTGTTGGAAAAAATTGAAGCTTGCCGCAAGGAAATGCTAGAACTGTCTCACAAAAAAGAACTTACCTCCGATGCAGTAGTCTCGGCCAGTACCCGGCTCGATTACTGGCTGAATGAATACGATAAAGCATAATCGAAAACAAAAAAACCCCCGCTTTTCAGCAAGGGCCACACCATAAAACTACTTTAATTTTTCTCCAAATAAAGAACCCATTAATCCCACAGCTATTACAGCTGTTTTATTTTTTTCATCCAATATAGGATTTACTTCCACGAACTCCGCAGAAGTGACCATGTCTGTTTCCGCCAGCATTTCCATAGCCAGATGGCTCTCCCGGTAACTCAGACCCCCGATTACCGGAGTACCCACTCCCGGTGCATCTCCCGGATCGAGTCCATCCAAATCAAGGCTTAGATGCACACCGTCGGTTCGATCCTTTAAATAATCGATGACTTCCGTTATCACCGCAGACATTCCCATCCGATCCACTTCATGCATTGTATATACCTTAATGCCTTTTTCACGGATAAGCTCTTTTTCCCCTTCATCCAAAGAACGCGCTCCGATGAGGACAATGTTTTCCGGTTTTATTTTTGGCTGATAACCTAGTATATTGGTCAGTCGCTCGTGTCCCAGTCCAAGATTCACCGCCAATGGCATGCCGTGTATATTCCCGGAAGGCGATGTGTCCGCCGTGTTAAGGTCTCCGTGAGCATCGTACCATATCACCCCAAGGTTTTCGTAATGCTTGGCTATCCCAGCCAAACTTCCGATAGCAATGCTATGATCTCCGCCTAACACGAGGGGAAACCTTCCGGCAGTTATCACTTCATCCACCTGCTTGGCAAGCAACTCATTCCCTTCGGCAACTTGGCCTAAATTGCGCAAGTTGTCTTGCAGCTGTTCCGCCCCCCGACTCGGACGGGAAATTTTAATATCCCCCAAGTCTTCGATTTGAAAATTCAACGCCTCCAGAGTTTCCAACACACCGGCATAGCGAATCGCGCTCGGCCCCATATCGACCCCACGTCTGTTCTGTCCTAAATCCATCGGAACACCTATAATCGATACTTTCTTATTAACCACAATGTTGCCTCCTCCCGATTTATCATCCCTTTATAACTCCAAGGATCCGCTTTCATTTTTTCAAAGTTCGTTACTTCCTATCTTCATTTTAGTCAAAAGTGCAGGAATGACTCAACCGGACAAAAAATTGTATATATATACGGAAGTGGCAGATTGATATTCCTGCCCACATAAAGGATTGACTTAAGACCTCGAGCGGGAGACGCTGAAGCCAGACACACACCCTATTTCATTCCACATAAAAAGGGTAAAACTACTGTCAACAGTAATTTTACCCTTTATTAGAAGTGGAGCCTAGCGGGATCGAACCGCTGACCTCCTGCGTGCAAAGCAGGCGCTCTCCCAGCTGAGCTAAGGCCCCATATTGGAGCGGAAGACGGGATTCGAACCCGCGACCCCCACCTTGGCAAGGTGGTGTTCTACCACTGAACTACTTCCGCATATGGTGCGGATGGAGGGACTTGAACCCCCACGTCCGAAGACACTAGAGCCTGATTCTAGCGCGTCTGCCAATTCCGCCACATCCGCAAATTTTAATGGCAACAACGAGAAAGACATGGAGAACACTGAAAACAGCCCTGTCCATCTTAAGTTAAACAATGAGCCATGGAGGATTCCGACGCCGCAGGCTAGTCCTTGCATCCTTTTGTTGTAAATCGAAAGCAAGGGGAACCGTAGGTGAGAATCCGACCACAACTTCCTTGATGAGCCATGGAGGATTCCGACGCCGCAGGCTAGTCCTTGCATCCTTTTGTTGTAAACCGAAAGCAAGGGGAACCGTAGGTGAGAATCCGGACCACAACTTCCTTGATGAGCCATGGAGGATTCGAACCTCCGACCCTCTGATTAAAAGTCAGATGCTCTACCAACTGAGCTAATGGCTCACAATAAATCCAATCATCTTACTTATAAAAGAAATGGCTGGGCTAGCTGGATTCGAACCAGCGAATCACGGGATCAAAACCCGATGCCTTACCGCTTGGCTATAGCCCAATAAAAACAAAAGCAGTGCCAGCTGCTCGCACTTAAATCGTTTTTATATGTTTTTAAATGATGGAGGGAGTAGGACTCGAACCTACGAACCCGATGGGAGCGGATTTACAGTCCGCCGCGTTTGGCCAACTTCGCTATCCCTCCATGTATTAATGGACCTGTACCCCTATTATAATCTTCGGAATGCAGGTTATACAATTAAAAAGATGGTGCCGGCCAGAGGACTTGAACCCCCAACCTACTGATTACAAGTCAGTTGCTCTACCAATTGAGCTAGGCCGGCAAATGGTGGAGGATGCAGGGCTCGAACCTGCGACCCCCTGCTTGTAAGGCAGGTGCTCTCCCAGCTGAGCTAATCCTCCAACTAACTAAAATATATGGTGACCCGTACGGGATTCGAACCCGTGTTACCGCCGTGAAAGGGCGGTGTCTTAACCACTTGACCAACGGGCCAGTATTGTCTATCTTTCAAACTGACAGATACTATTATAACTCAAATAGGTGGTGTTTGTAAAGAGTAAATTTTTATATTTTATTTTCTCCTCTAACAAACGCCGTTCCTGTTTCTAAGCACGAATATGATTATAATAGGTATTGTGGATTTTGACAAGCATTTTTCCGCAAAAACTTTGCCGTTCTTCCATAAAAACAACCCCTTGGTGAAACGGCACCAAGGGGCCAATCCATTTATATAATATAGGGGGAGGTAAAAAGCTTAGTCTTCCGTGTTAATAAACAATTTCCCTTCGGCTGCTGCCTCGGTTGTATTACCGTAATCATCACTTATTTTCACCACAATTTCCGCTCCTTCCGCTACCAAATTGGAAGTAGCTGTCCAGTAACCAACATAATGTCCATCTTCGGTTTCAATCATCGGCAGCTCGGTAGCGTTGTTGGATAAATTGGTTAAAGGCATTTTGATATAGAATGTTGCATCCAAATCCGCTTCTGAATCAAACTCGATTTTCACTGATTCGCCTGCTTGAAGTTGGACATCCTCTTCTGGTAAAACATTGGTGATTTCCGGCGCAGTCAGTTTCGCGTCAATGGTGACGGTTTTGACACGGACATTACCGGCTTTGTCAACAGCCCGGACTTTAATTTCGTTCTCACCATCATCCAGAAGAATACGCTTAGAAAACGCTCCATTTTCATCAACGTCTGCTTTCTGACCGTTCACTACCACTTTATCAAGATTGTCTTCTTCAACCTCGCCAGTAACCTTCACTACCTCTTTATTCGTTTTTTCTCCATCTTCCGGAGAAGTGATAGTAAGTTCAGGCTTCTGTTGGTCGAGTGTTATGACAACCGGGTCAGAAGGGTCAGTGGAACCGTTATCGGTAGAAGAAACAGCTGTCAGGGAATTAGCCCCTGGTTCAAGTGTAACATCGACCGAAAATTCACCAGCTTCACTGACTTCTGTCACCGCTGCTTCTTCTTCGTTATTGTAAACAGTCAGGGTTGTAGATGGTGCCGCGCTTCCAGTAACCGTAACAACTTCTTCCTTTGTATAACTGTTATCTGATGGCGATTCAATAACTGGTGCTTCAGCTGCATAGCTCACCAAGGCCCGGATCATGTAATTCCCTTCGGCCTCTGGTGTTTGACTCCAGCCACCGTCAACCAATTGCCAGCTTCTTCCGGCGTTTTCTCCATCTTCATCAGTACCTAGTCCTGGAGTGTTTGGATTTGGTTGACTTTGAATATAAACCATATAGAAATCTCCGGATACAGAAATTCCTTTATCAGCCAGGTCGACACGCGTCCACTCGCCGTTCCGCAAAGCAGTTGCATCGTATGGTCCGCCAAGTTTTTCACCTGGTGCCCCATCCGGTCCGCTGGCATCGTAGACAGCTACTTGGAATTCCTCTCCGCCAGGTACTGGCCAATCTTCTGTCCAGAAACGGAAAAGACCACCTGTAACCATGGCTGATTCCTGCCCTTCTGCAAGAGACATTTTCACAGCCCAGCCGTTGCCCGCATCATAAAATGCACGTGCATTCTCTGCTGTTCCATCATCGTAACCGATTTCTCCCGGGTACCCAATGAATGGGTCCATTTCGATTGTCAGTTCGACCGTTTCATCCGCTTCAATGGAAACAGAAACTTCTTTAGCGTGAAATTCCGGAGCCATCACACGAAGAGTATAATCTCCTTCATATGCTTCGATGGAGTAAGATCCATCTTCCCCTGTTTCCACAGGATCGACTGCTGCGTCCTCGACAAGCATCAAGGTAGCTCCTTCAATCGGTTCCCCGGTTTCTTCATTGATCACTTGGCCGGAAACCGTACCAGTCGGGATCGGATTCAACGTGAAACTGGCTTCTACTGAGCCTTCTTCCGGAACACCAACAGCCTGCTCCTCGGCATAGAACCCGTACGCGTCTGCTTGTAGAGTGTACTCTCCCGCACCATGAAGTAAGCGGAAGCTTCCATCAGCAGGGTTCGTGTCTACGGAACGATCCGTTTCAAGCACAGTGACTGTGGCATCCAATGGCAAGAGGTTTGGTTGATACTGATCGTCGATTTCCCCTTTTGCCAGCTGGGGTGCAGTCACTTCTTTCAGCTTAGAAGGTGTTAATTTTTTAGGATTGACCTTCTTTTTCTTTTCTACTTTTTTGTCAGCAGATTTCTTATCCTGCGTAGCTGCTTTTGCTTTTTTCGTCGTGTTCTTATGAAGGGAGGCAGTTGAACCATCTGCCTGATCAGTTAATGCTACATCGTCTATATACCATCCTTCACGCACTACGCTTGAATCGGTATCAACGTGAAATCCGACAAACACATTCTGTCCGGCATAATCGGAAAGGTCAACTTCTGCATCCGTCCACCCATCCGTTGTTCCGTTAAATTCTTGTAACTGATCCCAGTTTTCCATGTCAGTAGAAACCACTATATGACCGTAATCATAGTTATTTTCTAAGTTAAACCATGATTTGAATTGTAGGAAAGTATCCCCTTCAGGCACTTCCACTGGCGGCATAACCAGGGTCATGTTTGCATCACTGTCATAATCTCCCGCCAGGTTTGTCCCATAGACTTTTTCTCCTGACGCAGCTTCTTCTGGCCCGGATTCCGGCACACCCCACTGCCAAGTGTTGTTTTCCCCAAATGACAACCAGCCTACCGGGTTTGCTTCAAAGTCCTCTTCGTACCCTGCAGAAATTGCTTCTTTAATAGAAATTTGATACACGTCTGTTTCCACTTCATTTTCGCCAAAGTCCACTGCTTTCCATTTGTATTCCAGTGTGTCGCCTGCGACAGCTTCACCTGGAATCACAGCCTGGTAAGTACCTTCAGTGAAATCACCTTGGACTAATTCTGCAGTGATTGTTTCCCAGTCACCCCCGTCGAGACGGTACTGCAGTTCAACCGTATCAACGCTGACATTATCTTGGACTTGGGCAGAAAGGGAGAGCGGTACACCTTCATAAGTATCTTCCGGGGCTACATGTTCAATGGCAGGCTCTTCGCTATCGTCCCCTTCCTTGTATACATTCCCGGTGATTTCACCCACTCCGCTCACCACTGCGGAAACTGCATTGAATGCATTGACAATTCCGTGACCGAATCCTTCATTAGGATCTTCCGGATATTGGCTGTTCGTAGTTGTATCTGCTGTTTCCATCAGTATATCCTTTACATCTTCTACCGACAGGGAACTATCCGCCTGTAGCAACAGGGCGGCAGTAGCCGCAACGTGTGGTCCTGCCATCGAAGTACCATTCCAGCCACTCTCGTAGTTGCTTCCCGGTACAGAGGAGCGAATGTTCACACCAGGAGCAGCAATGTCCGGTTTTATTTCACCGTCGTATGGAGAAGGCCCTCGAGAAGAAAAGCTGGCCAATCCATCGCTCGAATCGGTAGCAGCTACCGCGATGACCTCTGGGTAATTCGCCGGTGCGGCGATGGTTCCATCACCAGGTCCGTCGTTTCCTGCCGAAAATACCGGAACCAGACCGGCACTTATCCAATTCTGTACCATTGGACGATACCATTCATCCATTCCTGGTCCGCCTCCCCAGGAATTGTTCACTACATCTGGAGCCGCTTCCGGATGAGGCGTTCCGTCAGCATCTTTAGGAGCAAGCACCCATTCACCCGCTTCCAGTAAATCTGCATCCGTACCGCCTGCAGCAGTGAAAGCTTTTACCGCTATCCACTTCGCACCAGGTGCAACACCTATCTGGTTACTGCCATCTTCATCCGTACCTACCATTGTTCCCATCGTGTGGGTACCATGGCCCTGATCGTCATATGGAGTTTCTTCTCCGGCTGTAGCGTCGAACCAATTTAGTTCATGATCTGTTTGATCAGGGTTGGAAGCATCGAAGCCGCGATACTGCGCTTGAAGTGCTGGGTGGTCCCATTGGACACCAGTGTCAATATTTGCAACGACTACGCCACTTCCATCTATCCCCATTTCTTCCCAAACTTCCGGGGCACCTACTCGATCAATATTCCATTCTGTAGCATCTGTACCCTTCGCCAGTTTCATTTCTTTTACCGTTTCTTGCACAGCCGGAGTCAGCTTTCTCACCCTGTTTGGGAGAACCTTTTCTACTTCCGGCATAGCAGCAATTTCCTTCATGATTGCTTCATTACTTGTCACCGCCATCGCGTTGACAATGTAGTAAGAATTAAAAGAAGAGACTTTACCTTTTTCGGTTGCACTCTCCAAATATTTTTTCAATGACTGTTGGGACTCTAAAGCAGTTGATTTTAATTCCGTCACAACTGCGGATGTTTTGACTCGTTTAATTTGGGAGGTTGTTAAAGAAGAATCTTTCTTTTGCGCAGCTGCCTCAGCATTTTTTGCTGCTTTAGCAGTATCTGCCTGATCCTTCATTTTCACCAGATAGGTGACTTCTTTCGACTTTTGAAAGGAATCAGTTAAATCCTTACTGATTTTATTATTTACTTGCAGGTTATCTTTGATGGAAAGACTTGTTGAGGAGCTCTGTGCCGAGGCGGTGGTGTAAGTGAAAAGTTGTAATACCAAAAAAGCGATCAAAGAAATGCTAAGCCATTTCATTTTTCCTCTTTTTGGCCTCAATGGAATTTCCCCTTTCCAATTTTTTTAGACTTACTTTTCTTTCACCTCCTCCATTTTCATTACTTTTCAGAATATTCTAAAGAAGTTACAACGATATTACTAAAACTTTCCAAGCTTGGCTAGATAGTATAGCAAAAAAAGGTAATTATACTCTGTTTTTGTAATATTTAGTCATGGTTAAAGTCCCTGTCTTTTGCAGGAGAGTGAGGAAAGAAGGTATATATACTCAACCGCTTTACATTTTCAAGCGTGACAATAGTCTATATAGTCATATTTGTAACATCAAGCGCATAAAAAAACAGGTTCTCGCAATTTGCGAAAACCTGTTTTTTAAAAAAGAGCTTCCAGCCGGACTTGAACCGGCGACCTCTTCCTTACCATGGAAGCGCTCTACCGACTGAGCTATGGAAGCAAATGGCTCCACCGGTAGGATTCGAACCTACGACCGATCGGTTAACAGCCGATTGCTCTACCACTGAGCTACGGTGGAATAATCTGCCTGGCGGCGTCCTACTCTCGCAGGGGCAAAGCCCCAACTACCATGGGCGCTGGAGAGCTTAACTGCTGTGTTCGGCATGGGAACAGGTGTGGCCTCTCCGCTATTGCCACCAGGCCTGCAGGATACAGGTCGTTCTGTGTTGTTCACAGGACGTGAACGGGCTTAACAGAACTTCCTTGGTGATTAATTAAGAAAAGTGTACCTTCAAAACTAGATAAGAAGGAAGACATCAACGAACTTCACACGTTTGAATCTCGCTCTGCGGACCGGAGTCCGCGACGCTTTTTGTTTTAATCCAGCTCTGCGGGCTAGATGCTCGCGTCATAAGTCATTCCCCTACAAGCCCATAAAGCAGGGCTTTTCGGTGACTGGCTTATGCGTGTCGCATCTGACCAAGCCCGCGACG
>NZ_JBEWYY010000010.1:0-147810 GCF_041366435.1 Sediminibacillus sp. JSM 1682029 | reverse complement strand
CACTCATATCCCTCTCTTTTTCCTTTGGTGTCAGCAACTTTAGGGTAACAAAGAGAGAGGGAATGAGTTGCACACTGCAGGAACACCCATCACAACAGGGGACACCACCACATTCAGTATAGAGCCAGAAGGCACCAACCGCTTTCTTGCAGCTTGCTTTTTGCTAATCAAAAAAACCGAACGAATTGTGGACTCGTTCGGTTTTATGTTGGTCACGATGCTTTTGTTCCAGGCTCGTGTAATTAAATTAAAATATCATAACCGTCTTTGGCATTTTCGATGATGCACTTGCGTGGCGCTTTGACTACATGACTGGCATACAAAAAGTCTGTAAAAGAAAGGGCGATGTTAACAGACAAGAAAAGCAGGAAATAAACATAATAACTAATGAATACATAGCTTGAAACCAGTCCGGCGGCGGTTACCAACAATGCAGGCGCCAATAAAATGAACAATGATGTCGTTTTGGACATTTTCGATCTTGTCCGGAAAGAAAAAGTCGGAAACAGTCCCAGTTTCATCTTCCAGTTAATTTTCACTCGTTTATTTGTCAGTATTAATGGTAAAATATGTGTAAGTTTATGAATGGTCGGCAAAAAAATCAGCCCGACAATCAAAGGGATTATCCCATGGTCCTTTACTGTTCCTGCTTCATGGATCATGGAAAAAATTAAATAAAAGAAAATGAATGCCATCATACCTGTAAGCATGGATAGTATATATATACGATTGATACCGAATTCTTTGTATAAATTGATAGTTTTCCAGCAATTCATTTTTTATCCCCCTTTACTCGGCTGTCACATGGTTGTATGGGGCGGCATCACGGCCTTGCCCTCAACGAATGATAGTATGTTTCCGGGGAAAAATCAATAGCTTTTTATGAAAAAAAATATTAATTTATAGTCAGAATTTTCGTTGGTATCTCAAGCCCCGACAGGACGGGGTTTTACACGGATCCGTGCCGGGTAAAACATCCTGTCCGCGCAGCTGTTTTTTTATTTCTGTTTAAGGCTGGATAATATATAATTACGATATGAGGCTGGAGGGGAAAACGTATGGGCATCGATAGAAATGAAACAATCAACTTTCATCTTCACTTACTGTTGAAAATCAAAGAAATTGATCAGTATCCTTTTACAAAGTTAGTCATAGAAAAAGAACTGACCCAGGAAGAGTATCGCGATCTTATCCAATGGACGGATTACCTACATAAAGAATTCCTGGCGCAGACCGAAGAAGGATTCCTGGACGTAACTCCACTGCTGATAAAGTTCGTGGGAATGCTCCATTATAAACTGGAGCCTCGCCAAACGATAGAGGCATTAAAAAAGGAAGGTTATTACCCTTCCTTGATGGATGCGTTCTTGAAGCTTCCGGTCTTGAGTTGTACCTAATGGTTAAGCTTTTGGTCAATAGATGTGGAAGCTGTGGGCCTTATTCTTAAAAAAGCCTTTTCCAGCAGCTCGTGAAACGCTATCATATCTTTCAGGCGGTCATTCAATACGTCGATTTCTTCCGATTCAGCCTTGATTGACAACCTTCCTGTATTTTGAACGAGTAGTGTTTCGATTTCTTCCAGTGATTGTTTTTGCCTGTTTGCGGCATCTACCCATTTATGAATGAAGGCAGACATGAACTTCCTGTATAAGTTTTCATCTGCGCGGTAAAAATCTTTTCTTTCCCCTTTTTTCCACACACGTTCTACTAAATTCAATTCTAAAAGGGTACGTATTCCGGTGCTCATAGAGGTTTTGCTTTTCCCCAACGCTTCACTCATTTCATCCAGGGTCATAGGAACTCCTTCTAAATAGAGTAAGGCAAATAGCCGTGCCTCTGAAGGGGTAAGGCCGAACATTTCTACTGTTTTGGCAAATTCCGTGGTGATTAATTCGTTGAGATCTTCTAGATTGTAATCCGACATAGGATCCTCCCTCAAAGCTTTTTACAGGTGTCCTGACAAGCATCCACATCCCGGGTCCCTGTATATTCTCAGCACTGCCTGCCAAAAAATTAAATTGCATGATGCATCATAGGTTACACTATTAGCGTATTTTTTAAAATCATGTCATCGGACAGATATATGGAGCAATTCCAAGGAATTCAAAGGAAAAACCGGCAAAAGTTTGTTCAGTTTAAACTGTATGAAAAATATATACAAAATTAGTGGTTTGTTACGTTTGAATTTTATACCCGAATAGGGATATAGTATTAAGAGTGATTGATTTGGTGTTCGGATTTTTCCT
Source organism: Sediminibacillus sp. JSM 1682029 (assembly GCF_041366435.1). Classification (NCBI taxonomy): domain Bacteria; kingdom Bacillati; phylum Bacillota; class Bacilli; order Caryophanales; family Bacillaceae; genus Sediminibacillus; species Sediminibacillus sp. JSM 1682029. Next base: position 145,564 of record NZ_JBEWYY010000010.1, on the reverse strand, counting down.
TTTCTAGTAGTAGGAAAGTAATGGATGAAACAGATAAACCAAATTCAACGTAGAGTGCGGTAAAAAGCGCACGTCGACAAAACAACAGGCTAAGAGAGGTGAATGACATGCCGGTAATTGAAGTTCAAGGTTTATCCAAAGTATTCGGCAAAAATAATAAACAGGCGCTGAAGCTGTTGGATCAAGGAAAACCAAAAGATGAGATATTGAAAGAGACTGGCAATACAGTTGGTGTAAACCGGGCATCCTTTGAGGTCGAAGCAGGTGAGATTTTCGTTATCATGGGTTTGTCTGGTAGTGGTAAATCAACGCTGGTGCGTCTTATCAATCGACTGATTGAACCGACTGAAGGAAGCGTCTATATTGATGGGGAAGATTTGGCGAAAATGGATAAAAAGAATCTTCGCCGAGTCCGCAGGGAAAAATTGAGCATGGTATTCCAGAAATTCGCATTGTTCCCGCACCGCACGATTTTGGAAAATGCCGAATACGGCTTGGAAATTCAAGGTGTGGATAAAGAGGAAAGAAGCAAAAGAGCGAAGGAATCATTGGAAATGGTCGGATTGGGCGGTTATATCAACCAGCTTCCGGCTCAGCTTTCCGGAGGCATGCAGCAGCGTGTCGGCTTGGCACGGGCATTGGCAAACGATCCGGAAGTCCTGCTTATGGATGAAGCTTTCTCCGCGTTAGATCCACTGATCAGAAAAGAGATGCAGGATGAGTTGTTAGATTTGCAGGAGACGATGAAAAAGACCATCTTATTCATCACTCATGACTTGGATGAGGCGCTGCGGATCGGAGACAGGATCGCTTTGATGAAGGATGGATCGATTGTTCAAATCGGTACACCGGAAGAAATCCTGGTCAATCCTGCCAATGACTATGTAGAAAAGTTTGTGGAGGACGTAGACCGCTCGAAAGTATTGACCGCACAGCACATCATGAAGCGTCCGGAAACAATCAATATCGAGAAGCACGGCCCGCGTGTTGCACTAGAACGAATGAGGGAAGAAGGACTCTCCAGCATTTATGTAACGGACAGAAAGCGAAATATCAAAGGATATGTCACAGCGGATGACGCTTCCGATGCAAGAAAACGTGAAATCACTGATCTTACTGAAATATTGAGGACGGATGTACCGCAAGTGGGACCGGAAACTTCCATGCACGATATCTTTGAGATCATTCACGATTCACCGGTGCCTGTCGCTGTGGTGGAAGAAGGCAAGCTGATGGGCATTATCGTTAGAGGAGCAGTCATATCCGCTCTGGCCGGGGAAACAGAGGTGATCAGTGAAGATGCTTAATTTCATGGAAAATGTTACACAAATACCAATAGCTGATTGGGTATCGACGTTTACCGATATTCTGACAGACACTTTTGCATTTTTGTTCGATCCGATCAAAAATGATTTCGGTGCTTTCATGGAGTGGCTTGCCGAGCTTTTAGCTTCCATTCCACCAGTCATCGTCATTTTATTAGTAGTGATCCTGGCGTTTTTCGCCAGTGGCAAGCGGTTCGGTTTGGCGGCCTTTTCTTTGATCGGTTTGCTGCTGATTTGGAACCAGGGACTTTGGGAAGAATTAATGTTCACCTTTACGCTTGTGTTGGTGGCAAGTCTACTGTCGATTATAATCGGCGTCCCGTTCGGCATTTTGATGTCCAAGAGTAAAACAGCGGAAGCTATTATTACGCCGATACTTGACTTTATGCAGACGATGCCGGCATTTGTTTATTTGATTCCGGCGGTAGCCTTCTTCAGTATCGGGATGGTACCAGGTATCTTTGCTTCTTTGATATTCGCCACACCGCCAACTGTTCGATTCACCAACCTTGGAATCAGACAGGTTTCCAGTGAATTGGTGGAAGCATCAGAGGCGTTCGGCAGCACTGGTTCCCAGAAATTATTCAAAGTGGAACTGCCGATGGCGAAGAAGACAATCATGGCCGGCATCAACCAAACGGTCATGTTGGCGTTGTCCATGGTGGTTATCGCTTCGATGATCGGAGCGCCGGGACTTGGCCGTGAAGTGCTGTCATCCTTGCAACGTGCTCAAGTTGGAACAGGATTCGTTGCAGGTCTGGGAATTGTTATCCTGGCTATTATCATCGACCGATTCACTCAAAGCTTGAATTCCCAAAAAGGGGATGCGTAAAACCTATAGTTGGCCACTTTTCTACGGAAAAGTTAACCATAATAAATATAAAGTTAAAGGGGAGTATGATTAGTTATGTTTAAACTTAACTTAAAACGTCTCGGCCTTGCAGCCGGACTATCTTTCACTCTAGTAGCTGCCGGCTGTGGATCTGATGACGGTTCTGATTCAGATAACGCAGGCAGCGACAATGGCGGCGGTGAGACAAACTATAGTGAAGAAGTGGATTACACCATCACTGGCATCGAGCCAGGTGCCGGTGTCGTACAAGCCGCTGAAGATGCTACAGAAACTTACGACAGCCTTGCCGGCTGGGAAGTGGAAACTTCTTCAAGTGGCGCAATGGCAACTGCATTGGGAGAAGCAATCGACAATGAAGAGCCAATTGTTGTTACAGGCTGGACTCCACACTGGATGTTCGCAAAGTATGATCTTAAATATCTAGAAGATCCTGAAGGTTCTTTTGGAGAAGCAGAAGAAATCAAAACCATGGTTCGCCAAGGTTTGAAAGATGACATGCCAAATGCATACAAAATCCTTGACCAATTCAATTGGGAATCTTCCGATATGGAAGAAGTAATGCTGGAAATCAGCAATGGTACTTCTCCGGAAGATGCTGCTGCTGCTTGGGTGGAAGACAACTCTGATAAAGTTGCTGAATGGACTGATGGCACAGAAGAAGTAGATGGTACAGAAATCGAACTTGCTTACGTGGAGTGGGATTCTGAAGTAGCTTCTACCAATGTCATGAAGAAAGTCCTTGAGGACCAAGGATTCAAAGCGACTATTACACCACTTGACAATGCTGTAATGTGGCAAGCGGTAGCAAACGGTGATGCAGATGGAATGGTAGCTGCTTGGATGCCGGCTACACATGCTGCTCAATTTGAAGAATATGGTGACCAAGTAGAAGATCTTGGAGCAAACCTTGAAGGTGCAAAAATCGGCTTGGTTGTTCCAAAATACATGGAAGGCGTAGATTCTATTGAAGATCTACAGCCTGCTGAATAAGTAGTTAAAACAAAAGCATAGTGTTCAGAATAAAAACCGAACGATTCTTCGTTCGGTTTTTGTCCTTTTCTAATGAATTGCGCTCCGCTCCGGCAAGGTACTTCGCTTTCCGCGGGCACGGCTTCAGCTAACTTGGCAAAGAATACCACTTTGCCAAGTGGATTTTCAGCTCGCGCTCATCCCGCAGGAGTCTGCGCACCTTGCCTCCATTGGATGAAGGTGGTTTCTCTTCTGGCGTGATTTCCGTTTTTCTATTGCTGTTTCGGGTAGAAAGCCAAACCGCATGGAAATGGGGAGTCCTATGCTGTTGATCTGCACCCTCCAATTTCTGAAGAATCAGCTGCTGATTTCTCGTATTCGTCACTGTTTAGAAACCTAATGTCAATAGAAGAATACGGTTCTATTCATTGTGTCCTGAAATGTTCGTTATCGTATTGGAAAACGTGCCAAGGTTCACTGTTGACCTTGTGATGCTTGTTTTAATGCATCAAACACAGTGTATTTCCAAAATGCAGAGACGGTTCTCATGAAAAATTGCAGTGTTTCCCGGTTGCCTGGTTAAAATGTTCGATACTCACTTTTCTATCAAAAAAACTGCCCCAAAGTCTCGTCTAGGACAATTGGGGCAGTCTTTTTTATGCTTGATTCGACTTTTGCTTTTGCGTTTTCTCTTCCAGTTCTTTTAAACTGTCTTCGATTTGTGCTAAATACGTCTGGATGTTTTTCTGATGTGGTTCAATCGTATTCTTCCAGGATTCGATCGACGATTTCATATCAGCCGACAAGTCCTTGATCATTGTTGCTCCTTCTTTGGAAGTCTGCGTAATTTGTTCCTTCAGTTGGAAACCTTCCTGTTTCAGTTTTTTAAATGTGTCCATTAAGTCATCTCTCCGCGCATTTACTTGGCCGCGGATTTCTTTTCCTGAAGACGGTGTGCTAAGCAAGGCAGCTGCGGCGCTTACCGCTCCGCCAATTACAAAGCCTAATAAAATCGATTTGCTGTCAGCCATGACATACTACACCCCTTTCCCTATTATTATACTTATTTTCTCGAAAAATTCCGAGCTGAAACTACTATTTTCAAGCTTCGACTTGCCTATAGATAATTTCCGATCGTTCCGGCGATTTGCTGAAGATCATCCTGTGAATAGGAATTGGCATTTGTCTTCCAAATGGCATCAAACCCGTCACCTTTTCCGTATCGGGGAATCAGGTGGATATGCAAATGGAAAACCGATTGTCCTGCAGGCTCTTCATTGTTGTTCAGCAAGTTAAGACCGACCGGCTGGAAAGCTTCTTTAATGGCAGTCGCTACTTTCGGGACTTTTTTGAACAATTCCTGGGCGACCTCCGGCGGTGTTTCATAAATGTTTTTCGCATGTTTCTTGGGAATGATCAGCGTATGGCCTTTCGTTACCTGGCTTAAATCAAGAAAAGCATAAACATGCTCATCTTCATACACTTTTGCAGAAGGTATTTCTCCTGCCGCTATTTTGCAGAAAATACAATCCTCCGTATGGCTCATCCAATCGCTCCTTCTATGTAATAAACTCTTTCAACCATTGTATAAAGGAAAGATGGCCTGTGTAAAGCAACTATACCTGTAAAAAAAGCAAACGGACCGTCCGCAGCAGGAAAAGTCATCCGGTTGGACTTACCTGCTTTGGAACGGCCCGCTGCCGAAGAAGAAGGATATTCTAAGCATCTGTAGAATAACTTGTAATCAAGATGAATCAAAGGTGATTCAGTCAATTACTCATGAAAACCTTTCGTCAACACCCCATTTGACTGAAGTAGTCGCTTTCCTGTAAGGAAAAGGTTTAATAAGTTTTCTTTAGATGGTCGATCACCAACACCTCATTCCGAGTAGTGGAGATGTAATCCTTTCTTCTTCCTCTACAGTTTGTGTCAGTTGTAGCAATCGTATTCACTGTTTTTTTGGTAAAACCCGTCATTAAATGATAAAATTTTATTGATTGAATGAATTTCATAAATCTAAGCCCTTGCGGCCCAAGGTTTCCAGAACATAAAAAAGGAGTACCTCCCCAAATCTCGAAATAGTTAAGTAGCGACAAAACATTTCAGATTGGAGGAGAACTCCCTATGTCTATTATACGACACGGAAGCAGGTTCGTTATCGTACTGGAAAACGTGCCAAGGTTCACTTTGACCTGGTGACGCTTGTTTTTCATGCATCAAAATTAGCTGCAGATCGTATTATTGCGCAGTTAAGAAAATGTCAATTTGCATAAGTTATTTTTAAAAGTGGTTTTTCTTATAGATCTACCTTTTGATTAAAAATAGGAACAACAAGATAATCATTGAGTAGCCTGAATACCCGTAGGCTCCTGCGGGTATTGGAAGATCGGCAAGACCCCACAGGGCTCTGCCCGAGGAGGCTTGCCACTCCCCCCTCGGAAAGCGGAGGGTATTCGGGCTACGGGCTAATGACAAAACGCTATAAGGCTGCATTTTTAAAAACATGTTTATAAATTCTGGACAACTCTGTAATTTTAAAAAGAGCAATGAAATTGATTCGATTAAAAATGCACGAAAAGAAATGATGTTGAGAGAAAGCGGGGGAAGTACTTGGAACCTTTATTGCATATTGAAAAGTTATCTGGTGGGTATACACATAAAAATGTTCTGCACGACGTTTCCTTTGATGTTTTCCCACAGGAAATCATCGGTTTGATCGGTTTGAACGGGGCTGGAAAGAGCACGACAATCAAGCACGTTATCGGATTGATGCAACCGAAGCAGGGGAGAGTCGCCATTGAAGGGAAAACCTTTCAAGAAGCCCCTGAAGCTTATCGCAGCAAGTTCACCTATATACCGGAAATGCCCGTCCTTTATGAGGAATTGACGTTGGAGGAACATCTGCGCTTAACGGCAATGGCTTACGGGGTGGATGAGAAAACCTTTCAAAAGCGTTTGCCGCCACTTTTAAAAGAGTTCCGGCTTGAAAAGAAGATGAAGTGGTTCCCTGTTCATTTTTCGAAAGGGATGCGGCAAAAGGTCATGATCATGTGCTCTTTTTTGGTTGATCCTCCGCTGTATGTCGTCGACGAGCCTTTTGTCGGTCTTGATCCTTTGGGAATACAATCCTACCTGCAGTTGATGAATGATGTGAAGGCAAGAGGAGGCGGTGTGCTGATGTCCACCCATATCCTGGCCACCGCGGAACGTTACTGTGACCGCTTTGTTATCCTGCATGATGGAAAAATACGTGCACAAGGTACCTTGGAGGAGCTGCGGAACCAATTCGGCATGGAACAAGCAGCACTTGATGATTTGTATGTTGAACTGACAAAGGAAGATGGCCATGTTTGATGCCAACCAGTTTTTTAAAGACAGGTTTTCTTCTCATATGAAGGAGATCAGTCGTTATTTAAGGTACATATTCACTGGCCACCTGGTGATTGCCATGTTGTTTTTCATTTCGGCTATGGCCTACTATTATCAGCGCTGGCTTGCCGATATACCTGATAATTTCCCGGCAGCCCTGGTGATCGGCATTGTTTTTGGTATCATTGCTGCTTACAGTCCTGTCCGGACATTGTTAAAGGAAGCGGACCTTGTTTTCTTGCTTCCGGCTGAGACAAAAATGGGACCGTACTTTCGGAATGCGTTTATTTACAGCTTTGTCATACAGCTTTATCTGCTGGCACTCGCCGCTGCTGCATTGGCTCCCTTATACCATGCGGTCTATGCAGATAGTGAGGGACCGGCCTACTCCCTGATTTTGCTTTTGTTTGTTCTATTTAAAATCTGGAATTTGACTGCTTCGTGGTGGATATTGAGAGTGCGCGATGCCAACATCCGGCTGCTGGATTTCTTCGCCAGAATCCTGCTGAATGCAGCTGTTTTTTATTTATTTGTCAGTGGAGAAAATCTACTGGCGGGGATTGTGACATTGTTGCTTGCCGGCGTCTTTGTATATGATTACTTTTTGGCGCGGAAAAATAGCGGTCTGGCTTGGGATCTCCTGGTGGAGAAGGATAATGCCAGAATGCGATCTTTCTACCGTCTTGCCAACATGTTCACTGATGTACCACATCTGAAAAACCAAGTGAAAAAACGGCACTGGCTGGTATCGTTGCTGGTAAGGCGTATCCCCCTCCAGCAGGACCGGACATTTTCCTATCTTTATCGTATCACTACTGTAAGAAGCATTGACTATCTTGGCATGTATTTACGCTTGTTTGTTATTGGCGCGCTTGCAGCATTTTTTGTGCCGAATGTGTGGATGAAAGTCATCTTTTGCCTGCTGTTTCTTTATTTGAGCGGATTTCAGCTGACGAGTTTGTGGCAGCACCATCGTACGGTGGTTTGGCTTGATTTGTATCCCGTGAAAAAGGAATGGCGGAGCGCTGCGTTGCTTCGATGGATGTTGCAGTTGATGCTTGCCCAGACATTTCTGTTTGGCGTGTTGTTTGTATTTATGCAGTTGTTCACGGGATTGTTGATTGTATGGGCTGCCGGAACGGCTTTCAGTTATTGGTTTGTCAACGGCTATGTTAAAAAGCAACTTGCATAAGGAGCGCATGTCCATGACTGAAATCGGAAAATATGAAAAACAAGCATTGTTAGAAGCGCGCCGGTTCGTTCATTTGGCAGGTAAAAAATCCTCGCTGATCCAACGGAGTTCTAAGCAGCTTCAAAATAAAATCAACCAAAAAATCCCTGATCAGGCCCATCAGCTTGTGACGGAAAGTATTCGATCTATGATAGAACTGTCTCTCACTTCCTCCAAATTTATTTTGCCGGTCGAAACTATCGGACTTGTTACATTGGAAGACAAGGAAATTGCCATCAAGCACCGGCTCAAACAGTATAAGCGGACAGCGATGCTGGAAGGAGCCGGCACGGGTGCTGGCGGAATATTGCTCGGCCTGGCTGACTTTCCGATGTTGCTCAGTATCAAGATGAAGTTTTTGTTTGATGTCGGCCAACTTTATGGGTTTGAGGTTAAAAAACATGAGGAAAGGGTGTTCTTGCTGCATGTGTTTTTACTTGCTTTTTCGAGTGATCGGAAAAGGGAGGAAGTGTTGCATATGCTTGTGAACTGGAAGAATGAAAAGGAATGGAGCCGCCAAGTGGATTGGCGTACATTGCAGCAGGAGTATCGGGATACCATCGATTTGGCAAAGCTTCTGCAATTGGTTCCCGGCTTCGGCGCTCTGGTCGGAGCCTTTGCGAATGGGAGGTTTCTGGATAAATTAGGGGAGACGGCCATCAATATGTACCGTCTCCGTTTGTTAACCTGATTCATTTTTCCTGATAGGCTTTGAAGGTTTGTGCCAATGCTTTTGCTGCGAGTGGCAGGGCCCGTTCATCAATATCGAACATAGGATGATGATGTGGGTAATAATGGCCTTCCTTCTGCGCCCCTGTAAAAAAGAAAGCACCAGGCTTATCTAAAATGTAATAAGAAAAGTCTTCGCCGACCATCCCCGGCACCACTTCCCGAGAACGTTCCACACCTGGCACCTGCTCAGCAGCTTTCAGAACAAGTGATGCTTCTTCCGGATGATTGATGACAGGCGGATAGCCCTTTTCATAATTAAATTCATATCCGGCGTCATAACCGACACAAACGCCTTTGATGACTTTCTCCATCTCGTCGATAATCAGGTTCTGAATTTCCGGGTCGAATGTCCGCACAGTTCCAGTGATTTTCGCTGTATCGGCAATAATGTTGAATGTGCTCCCGGATTGAAAGGTGCCTATTGTCAAAACCGCCGTGCCGAGTGGGTCGATTCTGCGACTAACGATATTTTGCAATGTAGTGACAAGCTGTGAACCAATCACGATTGCATCCTTCGTCTGGTGGGGCTGTGCACCGTGGCCGCCTTTTCCTTTTATATTGATTTCAAAACGGTCGGCCCCTGCCATAAACTCTTTCAAGGATGTTTCGACTGTACCAAGTGGAGTATTGGACCATAGATGGGTACCGAATACTGCCTCTACATCATCGAGGATTCCCGATTCCATTATTGATTTCGCACCGCCGGGAGCCAGTTCCTCTGCATGCTGATGGACAAATACGACAGTGCCTGGGAGCTCCTCCTTGAATTCTTGGAGAACTTTGGCGAGGACGAGCAACGTCGCTGTATGGCCATCATGGCCGCAAGCATGCATGACACCATCCACTTTCGATTTATAAGGAACATCTTTCTCATCTTGGATCGGGAGGGCATCAAAATCTGCGCGCAGAGCGACCTTCTTCCCCGGCTTTCCTCCTTCCAGGGTGGCAACGATGCCATTGCCGCCGACTTTCGTCTGATAAGGAATTCCCAGCTTTTCATATGTATCGGCAATATACTGGGACGTTTTTTCTTCCTGGAAAGACAACTCTGGATATTGGTGCAGATACCGGCGGATATCGACCATTTCCTGATAGTTTTCATCTAACCGAGTCATGACTTCATTCCACAAAACTATTCCCCCTTTACCTTTCCAACCAGTATACCACAGCAGTGGTGGATGAAAAGTGAAAACACTAGCTGACGATTCCTGAAACAACTGCTGGAGATGGAATGTTTGGCAAACGGCGGTACAACATGGATCCACTAGCAAAAAACCGAACGGGATTCAAATGGTTCAAGTTCGAATCATCGTTCGGTTCAGCTTTTTATATTACTTTCTCATTCGTTTTTTGCCGTATGGTAATGGTGGCTTTTCATCCATCTTCAGATGTACGTATGTTGGTCAAGCCAGTCTGGAGTCAGAAAGAAGACGATCGATTTCTTCCTTGTGGCCGGTTTCGTCTGCAATCATATCTTCTAACTTCACGACTAACTCTGTATAGCCTAGGGCCTCGGCTTGCTTCTTGCGTTGTTCATAACGCTCGATTGTTTCCTGTTCAGCCTTACGTGCTTCTTCCAACATTGCTTTCACTTCTGTCAACTGTTTAACTTCAGCAGGTTTCGTTGTCGGGGTACCGCCCAGTATCGCTATTTTATCCGACAAATACAACGCATGGCCGATCTCGTCGTTGATTTCATCCTCGAAGAAAGGTTTTAATGCGGAGCGATAGAGTCCGGAAACGACAGCCGCGTTGTACGTGTACATAATCGTGGCTGCATATTCGTTTGCGAGATCTTCATTCAATCCATCGATCAATTCTTGTAATTGGGCATTGTCTGCCATTAAAATCATCCTTTCTCAACGTAATTCATTTTGGCATAAATACAATTCCCTGGTAGTTTTTTTATAAACATTACGGGAATTTATAAACAGACTGAAAATAACAATAGTAGTAGAAAGTCTAAAAGGAGCAGAGTATGAAAAAACGAACCTATTTTTTTCTATCTTTTTTACTGTTGGCAATAGTGTCCAGTGTTTTTATTACCCTGGAAGTGGTAGTTAGAGAAGAACCAATACTGGATCGGTGGACAGCACCGGCCGTCGAAGGGCTTGACCAGACCTTTTTGTTCTTTGTATTCCGCTGGTTGACAGAATTGGGTTCTGGCACGTTTCTCACCCCTTTTACAATAGCTGCAGCACTGTTTCTGATTCTATACACACGTGATTGGCTAGCTGCACTTATGCTGGCTTCGGGAACTTTGCTCGGTTATCGGGTGAACCATTGGATCAAGCTGGCTGTCGAGAGAGAAAGACCGCGGTTATTTTCGGAGGCAGAAGGGGTGGGGTACAGTTTTCCTTCCGGGCATGCCATGGTTTCCCTGATTGCATACGGCCTGCTTATCTATTTTCTGTTGAGATATGTTAAGTCACAGAAGGCAGCGCTGTTCCTCAATATTATCGGCATCTGCCTCATTTTGTTGATCGGTTTGAGCCGTTATGTGATCCGTGTCCACTATTTAACCGATGTGCTCGGAGGTTATGCTTTTGGATTCATTTTTGTTTCCGTATGGATCGGTTTTTATTCCTTTTTGCGACATCTAATCAAACCGAAATATCGCCGTCTCCGACTCTAGACGGAGACAATCCCCTTCCACCGGTCGTTCAAGCCTGGTGGGCTTTTTTTTATAATAATCCTAAGAAGAAGTGAAACGGCCATCCTTCCGTTTTCAAGAAAAAGGATCATGCATTGGTATATTCGTTTCTATATAAGCAGGGATTTGGCCGTCCGGACCCGAATATTGAATGGATGAGGGGAGAATCACAAATGAAAAACAGCCAAATAGTGCGCAGCATTGCAGCCATAGCCATTATTTGTTTCGGAGCTGCGCTGGTATTAGCAAACATCGGCATCATCTCTTGGGATTTAGCGGAGGCTTGGTTATATATTTATCCTGCTTTTTTTGTGGTACTTGGATTAAAATGGACCTGGGATGGCATCAGGTATAAAAACGGCATCACCTTTGGTTCATTTTTGATTGTGTTCGGAGGATTATTGCTGCTTGACCGGTTTGGGCTTATTCCGTTTTCCTTCATGGATGTATATAAATTATGGCCTCTGCTTCTTGTTTACTTGGGCTTCAGCATTTTTGGAAGCTCGACAAAGAGGAAGCGCAAGCGAAAATTCCAATTCATTTTTGACACCGATGATCAAAGAGCGAATAAAAAAATGCCCAAAAAACAGCGTCTGGCTGTAGGGGAGCATAATTTCAGCGAACCAAATTGGCGGGTGGAACCGATGGATTTGTGGAATGCCGTCGGGGATTATCATATTGATTTTACAAAAGCATTCATTCCCGATGAAGAAATTCCGATAAGCATTCAAGGATGGGCAGGGGATATCCGGGTGCTGATGCCGGAAAATGTCGAAATGTCGATCCAGGCACATGTAAAGGCAGGGGAAATCAATGTCTTTGGCATGAATGCAGAAGGCATGAACCGGGAAATTTTTTATGAAACACCAAATTACGATCAGGCTACTCGAAAGCTTGATATTTTCTTAAGTATAAAGGCCGGATCAATCCGGGTGGACAGGGTTTAGGGGGGACGGAATATGTTGAAACGCTTGAATACGGTCCGCTATACCTATATCCGTTCGCTGTTATATGGGTTGTTTTTGACAACAATCACTCTGCTTGCCATTCTCTTATCGGTATTCGTCCTGTTTCAGCCGGAGTGGCTCGATGTGACCAGCATTTTTATCACGATTTTGTTGTACATATGTTTTGGTGTGTTCATCTCTATTTATGTTGGCTTTAAATCAAGCAGTGACATGAAAGATCGGATGGATTATTTGTCGGTTTTGATCACACAGTTATCCCGTGGCAACTATACTTCCCGTGTTTATTTCAGTGAAGAAGATGAGATTGCGCGAATAGGCGATGAATTGAACGAACTGGGAGAAAAGTTGCAGAATCAAGTGAAATCACTGCAAAGGATGGCCGACGAACGAGCGGAGTATGCAAAGTCTGCTCATAAGGCAGCTACCATAGAAGAACGCCAGCGTCTCGCCCGTGATTTGCATGATGCGGTCAGTCAGCAGTTGTTTGCCCTCACGATGATGTCTCAGGCATCTCTACGTCTGTTCGACCGAGACCCTGCACAGGCCAGGGAGCAATTGGAAGAAATTTCGGATACTGCGTTGAAAGCCCAAACGGAGATGCGGGCATTGCTCCTTCACTTACGTCCGGTTGATTTGTCAGGTCAGCCATTGAAAAAAGGGGTGCAGGAGCTCGTGGCAGAACTGCGGCAGAAATGCCAAATCAACTTTCAACTTAAAGTAGAGGAAATCGAAGCACTGTCGGCGACCGCTGAAGAACACTTGTTCAGGATTGTACAAGAGTCGTTGTCGAATACATTACGGCATGCGGACGCGACGGAAGTCACGCTTCAGATTGTGGAAAGGCACAACGAGTTATTTTTACATATAGCTGATAATGGAAGTGGATTTGACGTCAATACCGATGAACGCAAAAAAACTTCTTATGGCTTAAAAACAATGAAAGAACGCTGTGAGGAGATTGGAGGAACTTTCTCTATCCGCTCTCAAGTCGGGGCAGGTACACATATTGATATCAGAATACCATTATAATGACACCAGAGGGGAAAGGAAGCGGGAGGATGATCAAAGTAGTTGTGGTAGATGACCACGAAATAGTCAGAAAAGGCGTGATTGCCTATTTGAAAACAGAGCCGGGCCTGGAAATAGTCGGAGAAGCTTCCAGTGGCGTACAGGGGGCAGCGGTCGTAAAAGAGACGAAGCCGGATGTAGTTCTTATGGATCTCATCATGGAAAATGGAACCGGAATTGAAGCAACCAGGGACATCATGGGTTTTAACCCGAATTGTAAAGTAATCATCCTGACTAGTTATTATGATGATGAACAAGTTTTTCCTGCCCTGGAGGCGGGGGCTTACAGTTACATGCTGAAAACGTCCAGCGCGGATGAGATTGCGGCTGCTATCAAAAAGGCGGCAGAAGGGGAACCGGTGATTGAACCGAAAGTGGCGAGTAAGATGATGACCAGCTTCCGACCGTCAGCAATCAAGCCGCATGAGCAATTGACCGAACGGGAACTGGAAGTCCTCATGTGCATCGGTGATGGCTTGACCAATCAGGAAATCGGCGAAAAACTGTATATCGGGATTAAGACCGTAAAAACGCACGTAAGCAATATTCTGAGCAAGCTTGAAGTCCATGATCGGACCCAGGCGGCTGTCTACGCACATAAGAATGGACTGTTCCGTAAGTAAGGAAGGCAGGAGATGGCTTGTAGGAGGGAAAATCTTACATGCCATTCCTTTTTTAAAGAATAAATCAGCTCTCAAAAAAGGTGCCTCGAATTTTGTTCGGGATATTTTCCCTTTGTTTTTGCTCCCTTCGCTAGTATAATGTTTTTGAATGCGTTTGGAGAGAGGGGTATTTCATGGCAGATAATCAACAAACAAAAGAAAACATTCTGTTGATCATATGGGGACAAGCCGTAGCAGCAATGCTCGGAAGTTTGTTTTTTTCAGAATTCATGGGATACGAGCCCTGTGAGTTATGTTGGTATCAACGAATCCTTATGTATCCGCTCGTCATCATTTACGGATATGCAGCTATAAAAAAAGACATCCGTTTTGGGCTGCCTGGATTAATCATGAGCGGAATAGGCATTTGTGTTTCGACCTATCATTATTTGATCCAAAAGCTTCCTGCTCTTCACGAAGCGGGGGAATCTTGCGGATTGGTTCCTTGTAACGGCCAGTATGTCAATTACTTTGGCTTCATCACCATACCGTTTTTAGCCTTGATAGCTTTCATTGTCATTTTTGTTTTCCATATTATTTTGCTTTTGCAACAAAGGAGAGGGAACGAGTGAATAAAAAAATGTGGATTATCCTTGGGGTAATCGTTGTGTTGATCGGCGCTTTGATATTCGTCGTCAGTTATCAAAATAGCCAGAAAATGGCTGACAATCCTTATGGAAAAGAAAATCTGCGCCAATCTACCATCGATCAGTTGGATGATGAACTATATCAAAATCAGATTTTACCGGATGAATTGGAAGAAAAACTCGATAATAAAGAAGATGTCACCGTCTATTTTTACAGTCCAGAGTGTATTCATTGTCAAAAAACGACCCCTGTGATTGTACCAATGACCGAAGAATACGGAATCGATTTGAAAAAATTGAACATCCTGGAATTTCAAGAGCCGTGGAAAACCTATCATATAGAAGGAACCCCCACTCTGATTCACTTTGAAAACGGAGAGGAAGTCGCGCGAATCAGCGGCGAACAATCCAAGCCAACGTGGGAAAACTTTTTCCAGGAAAATGTGCTGGATGGAGAAGAACAATAAGGCAAGCGAGACTTGGACAAAAGTGTCGTGACCATTTAAAAACCGGACGATTAAACATTCGTCCGGTTTTTACTTTGGCGACCATGCTTTTGTCCAGTACTGCATTTTTGCCTTAAAGAAAGACTGCTTTTGCCATTTTTATAGCAAATATTTAAGTCGGTTCGATCATATTGGCTTCTGTTGTATAGGATGGGCCTGCATGGTAAGGAGGCCGCTTTTTAGACTTGGAGGATGAATGAGCTGCAGCAAACGCGTCGGAATCCTTCCAATTTTGATAGCTTTCTCTCGAATCCCATTGAACCATCACCACATATTTGTTTCCCTGCAGGGGCCGCAAGACACGAAGTGCCTGAAAGCCGGGGATATCGTTCATGGAACCGGCCCGCCTCTTAAACTGGTCTTCGAAAATCGGTTTTCCCTCGTAGGTGACGGGAATATTGTTCATAACCACAAAACCGCTTTGTTGAAGATCGCCATCCGCCACAAAGCTTTCATAATCCCGCGCCTGTTCAAAAACAGAAGATTTTTTTCCTTCATAGTAAGCTAGTGTGGAATCACCTGCCTGCATCAAATAAATCGGAATATCAGGATGGTCTGATTGAATTTTCACGAGGAAATTATAAGTCCCGTTCGTTATATGCGCTTTCATTTTCGCTCGCCTGCCTTTTGGTAAATGGTTGGTATGCATTGAATATACCCTATCATAGTGAAGGGTATTCTTCCTGTTTAATTCAAGCTTAGCAAGCAGATCAAGTCCATGCAAGCATCTTTGCGGATACAGATGGATTAAAAAGTTTGGCCACAGATCGAGGCGTCTAACGGGCAACTTTCTGTTTATCGGGTGTGTGATCTATCGTATAATGAAAAGAATGGCTTTGCCTTAGCAGTAGAAAGATTGAGTAAAGGTGGAAATTATGAACATAGATATTTACTTGAAGTGGATCATCCGCTTGAAATGGCCGCTGATGATTGGTGGTGCTATTTTTTTACTCGGTTTGGCCGGGTACCTGACTATTCTGTTCGGTGGCAGATTTGTAGTGGATGAGCAGGATTTGATATTGCCTGCGGCTACAGTAGTGGAAACAAAAGATGGGGAGAGAATCGGAGAGATCTATGATGAATACCGTCGTCCGGTGACGATTAAACAGATCCCCGACCATGTGGAAGACGCTTTTGTGGCGATCGAAGACAATCGTTTTTACGAGCATGCCGGAGTCGATTTCAAATCGGTGACAAGGGCTGTTTTCCGGGATATTGTTTCTATGGAAAAAGCGGAGGGCGGCAGTACTATAACCCAGCAGCTGGCGAAAAACTTATTTTTGCATAATGATAAGACATGGATGCGAAAAACGAAAGAAGTTATGGCTGCGATTTATCTGGAGAGGAACTTCAGCAAAGATAAAATTCTGGAATATTATTTGAATGAAATATATTTTGCCCATGGAATATACGGTGTCGGAGCGGCAGCTGAATTTTACTTCAGTAAACCGGTTGACGAACTGACCATCACAGAAGGGGCGTTGCTTGCGGCAATGTCGAAAGCACCTAATACCTATTCACCGCTGATAGATGAAGACAAGGCAAAAGAGCGGCGTGATCTGGTATTACAGCAAATGAACCGGCTTGATATGCTGAAGACGCAAGAAACGCTGCAGCTACAAGGGAAAACGCTGGGAGTCGATCAGCAGGAAGAGGAAGATAACCCATGGGATGCTTCCTATATGGATTTGGCAATAAAAGAAGCAGCGGAAAAATATCAGCTTACACTTCCGGAACTGAAGCGGGGCGGTTACCGGCTTGTCGTCAATGTCGACGAGACAGCCCAGCGTACTGCCTATAAACATTTTCAGCAAGATGAGTATTTTCAAGGATCGGCATCAGGGGTGGAAGGGTCCTTTGTGTTGATCAATCACGAGACGGGCGAAATAGCTGCTGCAGTCGGTGGTCGTGATTATCAAATCGGCAACGTAAACCGCGTTACAACCCCCAGACAGCCCGGTTCTACCATGAAACCACTTGCTGTGTATGGCCCTGCAATGATGTTGGAAGAATATACGCCTTATTCTCTGCTCACCGATGAAGAGCGGAGTTATGGGGATTATACTGCCCGAAATTACGACGGCAGCTACGGAGGAAAGGTGACGATGTATGAAGCACTGCAGGAATCGAAAAACGCGCCGGCAGTGTGGTTATTGAATGAAATAGGAATTTCCTATGCAAAAGAATATTTAGAGAAGATGGACATTTCGCTTCCTGATGATGGATTGGCCATTGCACTCGGAGGTCTTGAGAAAGGGATGTCCCCGTTACAGCTTGCCCAGGCTTACGGAACCTTTCCGAATGGCGGAAAAATGGAGGACGCTATGGCCATCAACAGCATTTATGATCGGGATGGAGAACTGCTGGAAAGTCAGACCAAAAAGCCTGAGCAGGTGTTTTCGGCTCAGACTGCGTGGAATATGGTTCGCATGCTGGAAGCAGTGGTCGATAAAGGAACAGGAAAAGCCGGCAACTATTCTGGGGCTTTGGCCGGAAAAACCGGCTCCACCCAACATCCATACGCAGAAGGGAAAATCAAGGACGCCTGGTTCGCCGGCTTCACACCGGAATATACCAGTGCCCTTTGGATTGGCTATGACCAAGTGGATGATTCGCGTTACCTGACGGCGGGGAGCGATGTACCCACCAAATTGACAAAAGCGATTTTAAACGATCTAGGAAAGCAAGAGAACTTGGCCGATGTGTTTGAACAGCCGGAAAATGTCAAAGATGTAGAAGAACCAGTCGAGTTGCCCGAAATTACAGATTTGTCCGCCGGTTATAGTTTTGGCGGCTTGTCGTTGGTGCGCGGGAAATTGACATGGACAGCTTCCACGGATGATCGGGTTCAATACGAAGTCTATCGCGTCAAAAATGGGAACGAACAAAAAATCGGTGAAGTGGAAGGAAAGGGAACCTATCAAATCAACCATATCGGATTATTTGATCAAGCTTCTTATTATGTAGTACCTGTCGACCCGCTGACAGGCCAGAGAGGAAAAGCATCTAATCAAGCCGTGATATCTCTTGACTTCTGATAATGGGGATTAGGGTGTTAACTAGTTGAAAATCGCGAGCGAATGCCGATGAGGTTTTATATGAGCAGGCATTTAACACAGTGGAAATACACGGCCCGTTACACGGAGACGGCTGGAAAGCCTTCTCCTCCAGTCCGTGACTTTACTAAAAAGAAGAACATTTCAATATCTGTCTAAGGTTACGTCCTAACGTGATATGACCGGGAAGAAAATAGCGGAAAATCGACTGATTGTGCAATAACGCACAAATTAGTGACAAATAAGGCCAATTGCTATACATCAAATTTATTAATCGGTATAGTGATTATGGAATGGATTAGAGATAAAGGGTGAAACGGATGGCAAGAACAATCAATGATACAATCCTGAAAGCATTCAGGGGGGAACCGACCGACTATACGCCTGTATGGTATATGCGACAGGCGGGACGGTCACAGAAAGAATACCGGGAGTTAAAAGAAAAATACTCACTGTTTGAAATTACCCATCAACCAGAGCTTTGCGCATATGTGACAAGACTTCCGGTCGAACACTATGGGGTCGACGCCGCGATTTTATACAAAGACATCATGTCGCCGCTTCCGGCCATTGGGGTAGATGTGGAAATCAAGTCGGGTATCGGACCGGTGATCGACAAGCCGATTCGGTCCAAGAGCGATGTGGAAAAACTCGGAGCGATTGATCCTGTCTCCGATGTGCCTTATGTACTGGAGACAATCAGACTTCTTGCAGAAGAGCAACTGGATGTACCATTGATCGGGTTCAGCGGCGCACCGTTCACGTTGGCAAGCTATATGATTGAAGGCGGACCATCAAAGAATTACCATAAAACCAAAGCGATGATGTATAGCGACCCAGCAGCATGGTTTGCATTGATGGATAAGCTGGCCGACATGACAATCACGTATGCAAAGGCGCAAATACAGGCTGGCGCGAAAGCCTTCCAAATTTTTGACTCATGGGTAGGCACCTTGCATGCAGCTGATTACCGAGAATACATCAAACCGGTGATGCAGCGGATTTTTTCAGAACTAAAAAGTGAGGGTGTTCCATTGATTTTGTTTGGGGTAGGGGCACGCCATCTGATTTTGGAATGGAATGATCTTCCGGTTGATGTCCTCGGTCTCGATTGGCGGACTTCGGTTACGGAGGCACGGGAAATGGGAATTGCCAAAACACTGCAAGGTAACCTTGATCCGGCTCTGCTCGTTTCAGACTGGAAGGCAACGGAAATGAAAGCGCAGGCGATTTTGGATGAAGCGGAAGGCCAACCTGGCTTTGTCTTTAACTTAGGTCATGGTGTGACGCCGGAAATCGAACCGGCAACCTTGAAAAGGCTGACAGATTTCATCCATGATTACTCCCGCCGCAAATAACGGTAATAGAGAAATTAGGAATAAGAGATAAAAAGCTAAGAGGTGTTGGAAAGTGGCAAAGAAAAAAATTGGTTTACTGGTAATGGCTTATGGTACGCCATATAAAGAAGAAGACATTGAACGCTATTATACAGACATCCGGCACGGCAGAAAGCCGACACCGGAAATGCTGGAGGATTTGACCGAAAGGTATCGAGCTATCGGCGGTATTTCACCGCTGGCAGAAATCACCAAACAACAGGCGCAAGGCATCGAAGACCGTCTCAATGAAATCCAAGATGAAGTGGAATTCGTCCATTACCTTGGCTTGAAGCACATCGAACCGTTTATCGAGGATGCAGTCGGGCAGATGGCGGCTGATGGAATCGAAGAAGCTGTATCATTGGTGCTGGCTCCACACTATTCCACTTTCAGTGTGAAGTCATATAACGGCCGCGCTCAGAAGGAAGCAGAAAAACACGGCAGACCGCAAATCACCTCGGTCGAAAGCTGGTATGATGAACCAGGCTTTATCGATTACTGGGTAAAAGCTATTTCCAAAGTTTACGGTCAAATGGACGAGCAGGAAAAAGAGAAAGCTGTTTTGGTCGTTTCGGCACATAGTCTTCCTGAAAAGATTCTGGAACATGGCGACCCTTATCCAGATCAATTGAAACGGACTGCCGAGCTGATTTCGGAAGCTACTGGCATTGAACAGTACGAATTGGGCTGGCAAAGCGAGGGGAACACTCCGGATCCTTGGTTGGGCCCGGATGTTCAGGACTTGACAAGGGAGCTTTATCATGAAAAAGGCTATCGTTCTTTTGTTTATGCCCCGGTTGGATTTGTCGTCAACCATTTGGAAGTATTATATGACAATGATTATGAATGCAAGGTCGTATGTGACGAACTGGGCGCGAACTACTACCGTCCGGAAATGCCGAACGCAAAGCCGGAATTCCTTCATACCTTGGCAGATGTAGTTTTGCGGAAATACCGTCAAAGTAATGATCAACATGCCTGATTTGAAACAAATCGTCATTGTCGGCGGCGGTATTACCGGCTTGACGGCTGCTTATTACCTGCAGAAAAGGATTAGAGAAGAGCAGCTTCCATATAAAGTGAAGCTTGTGGAAGCAAGCGATCGTCTCGGCGGGAAAATCAAATCTGTCAAACGCGATGGCTATACGTTCGAACGCGGCCCAGACTCGTTTTTGATTCGTAAGCCTTCTGCGGCACGTTTGGTAAAGGAAGCAGGCTTGGAGGATGATTTGATAAAGAATGGAACCGGTCAGTCGTATATTTTAGTAGACAAGAAGCTGCATAAAATGCCGGGCGGTTCTTATATGGGCATTCCCACTCAAGTAAGTCCATTTTTGTTTTCTGGCATTTTTTCTGCCAAAGGGAAACTGCGGGCCGGATTGGATTTTATCAGGCCAAAAGGAAAACAGACCGGTGATCAATCGTTAGGTTTGTTTTTCCGTCGTCGTTTCGGCGATGAGCTGGTCGAAAATCTGGTGGAGCCGCTACTTTCCGGTATATATGCCGGAGATATCGACGAACTTAGCCTGATGGCGACATTCCCTAACTTTTACGAGTTGGAGCAGGAGCACCGCAGCCTGGTAAAAGGCTTGCGTAAGACTGTGCCGAAGAAGAAAAATAACAAAGGGAAAAAGCCAAGCATGTTTTATTCGCTTAAAAATGGCCTCGAATCCTTGGTGGACGCTGTAGAACACAAGCTTGAGCCGGGAACGGTCGTGAAAGGGACAGGGGTGGACCATATTGAACAGAAGGATGACCATTATCATCTGCTGCTCAGTGATGGGACCGTTGTCCAAGCTGATTCGGTAGTGATGGCGACACCGCACTTTGCAGCTAGACGGATGCTCAGTCAATATGAGTTCATGGATGCGTTCAAAGAAATGCCGGCTACATCTGTTGCCAACGTCGCTTTAGCCTTTGACCAGTCTGCAATCAAAAAAGATGTCGATGGTACAGGGTTTGTCGTATCCCGAAACAGTGATTATCGGATCACTGCTTGCACATGGACCCATAAAAAGTGGCCGCAATCTGCGCCTGAGGGCAAAGCACTACTTCGTTGTTATATCGGCAGGCCAGGGGATGAGCAGGTAGTTGATCTATCAGATCAGGAAATTGTCGACATTGTGCTTCATGATTTAAAGAAAATCATGAAAATTACCAAGGAACCGGAATTTGCCGTGGTGAGCCGTTGGAAAAATGCTATGCCACAATATGCAGTTGGACATAAAGACCGTTTGAATCATGTCCGTGCTAAGATGGAAGCAGACCTTCCCGGTTTATTTTTGGCGGGTAGTTCCTATGAAGGAATCGGTATTCCTGACTGTATCGATCAGGGCGAAGCTGCGGTTGAGCAGGTGTTGTCATTCTTACATCATCAAAGATAAAGAAACGAAAAAAGAGCTGGGACAACAGCATAGCGACCAATAAAAAAACCGAACGATGTATGAATTCGTTCGGTTTTTGTTAGAAGAAGCAAACCATTTTTATCCTTCTCGTCTGAATCGCGCTCCACTCCGGCAAGGTACTTCGCTTTCCGCGGGGACGGCTTCAGCTAACTTGGCAAAGCAAACCGTTTTGCCAATTGGATCTTCAGCTCCCGCTCATCCCGCAGGAGTCTACGCACCTTGCCTCCGTTGAATGAGGATGGTTTCTTTTCTGGCGTAATTTCCGTTTTGTCTATTGCTGTTATGGAGAGGAAGCTAAACGGCATGGAAGCGAAGAGTATTTTCTTTCTTATGCTGTTGATCTTATCTCTTATTTCTGAAGTACCCCCTGTTGATTTTTCGTCTTCATCACTGTTTAGTTTCATTTTGTCCTGATATGTGGATACCAGACCACGAAAACGTAGCGATGCGAAGCACGGATCAACCAACAGGAAAAATAAAGCTGGAACACACAAGTAAAAAAAGAGCGAATTTGATTGGTTTTTGCTTTGGTGGCCATGCTTTTGTCCCGGTCACTTTATAGCGTAGCGTCCAACCTGGTACCACAGAGAAATTGCGATTGTATGCAGCATTGAGGCATCCAGCCTGAAGCAAAAAAGGAAGCTTGCAGAAACTTTCTGCAAGCTGGATATGTTGGCTTTGAGTGGTGAGTTTCCGGCTCTTTATCTGGCGGGGTGATCGCAATGGTCACATAAATTACCGTAACAATCGGCTTTTTCGAGTATTTCTTTTCCACAATTGTGACACTTTTTTCGCGGCAGGTTTTTAAAAAATTCCACAATGCTCAGCAAAGAAAATCCCCTCCACATGTTGTTGTGGTTTTATTGTATTATAACAGGTTTAAAAAATCAACCATCTGTTTCATAACAATTTAAAAGAGGTGAATGCCCATGAAATGGACAGTGATTGGCTATTGGGGAGCATATCCGGAGAAAGGAGAAGCCACTTCTGCCTATCTTCTCGAGCAGGATGGTTTTCAGTGTTTGATTGATTGTGGCAGTGGTGCGCTTTCCAGGCTGCAACGTTTTGTCGATGTAAAGGGCCTTGATGCAGTTGTTTTGTCCCATTACCACCAAGATCATATAGCAGATATCGGGGTGTTGCAGTACAGCTGGCTGGTTCAGAACAGTCTGCATCGAACGAACGATAAACTGACGATTTACGGACATGGCGAAGATGAAACAGGTTTTTCCGCTCTGACCCACCAATTTACCGAAGGAATTGCTTATCAGTATGATGATACGTTGGAAATCGGCCCTTTCCAGTTCACCTTTCAAAGGACAACACATCCGGTTCCATGCTTTGCGATACGGATTAGCAACGGAAAGCAAGAAATCGTCTACACAGCGGATAGTAGCTTTGATCAGAAATTGGTACGGTTCAGCAGCGATGCCGATTTGCTTATCAGTGAGTGCAGTTTTTACCATGGACAGGACGCCGCCAAAGCGGGACATATGACGAGCGCTCAATGCGGTCGACTTGCTGCTTCCGCAAATGTAAAACAACTGCTTCTCACACACCTCCCCCACTTTGGAGATAGACAGGATTTAGTTACAGAAGCCAGGCAGCAATTTGAGGGATCCATCCAGTTGGCTTATGAGGGATGGACATGGCAAGGGTAAAAAAGTCCCATGGATTGCTCTTGTCTGCGACTTTCGATAAAATAAGAAAAGACAAGCAATAAGGAGGATATAATCATGTTGTTTATCGATAACGAGGGTATTACCGATCCACATATCAATTTAGCGATAGAAGAATATATTCTGAAAAACTTCGGAGCAGATGATACATATTTACTGTTCTATATTAATGAGCCTTCTATTATCATCGGAAAAAACCAAAATACCATTGAGGAAATCAACACCAATTATGTAGACTCCAACGGGATTCACGTTGTTCGCAGACTTTCGGGAGGCGGAGCAGTTTACCATGACGAAGGTAACTTGAACTTCAGTTTTATTACCAAAGATGATGGCAACAGCTTCCATGATTTTGCGAAATTCACCGAGCCGGTGACCGATGCGTTGCAAAAGCTGGGCGTCAAAGCCGAGCTTAAGGGACGCAACGATATTGTGGTGGATGGAAGAAAAATTTCCGGAAATGCCCAGTTTTCTACGAGAGGCCGGATGTTCAGCCATGGTACACTGATGCTTGATTCCGAAATTGAAAATGTTGTTTCCGCTTTGAATGTCAAAATGGAAAAAATCAAATCCAAGGGAATAAAATCGATTCGCAGCCGTGTGGCCAACATATCCGAATTTCTTGATGAAAAGATCACGATGGATGAGTTTAAAGCATTGATCCTGCGTTACATTTTCGATGTAGAAGATGTCAAAGACGTTCCGCAGTATAAACTGACAGAGGAAGACTGGAAGAATATCCATCAGCTTTCTGAAGAGCGTTACCAGCGTTGGGATTGGAATTACGGCCGTTCTCCTGCATTTAATATTCAACAGTCCCATAAGTTTCCGGCAGGTTCTGTCGATGTTCGGCTTGATGTCAAAAAAGGCACGATTGAAAATGTGAAAATTTACGGCGATTTCTTCGGTGTAGGGGATATTGAGGATGTTGAAGCAAAGCTTACCGGTGCCCGCTATAACCGCCAGGCAATCGAAGAAGCATTGACCGGCATCGATATCAGCCATTATCTTGGCAAAATCACTCGAGAAGAGTTTGTTGATTTAATTTATTGAGTTATTGTAGAAAAGCACACAAGTCATAGGCCGAACGATGATTCGAATGCTCAATTCGAACCCGTTCGGCTTTTTCTTTTAACTTTTCCTATACCAGTCAAATCGGTCGAAAAATAATTAAAGTCCTCTGATTCTCGTAGAGGATGCAATCCCCTCCGGGTGGAGCCATTCATCTGTCTTTCCGCGTTCCCTGTTTTTTCTAATGCCTTCTTGCTAGAAAAAAAGGTTTGGCTTATAATAGTAGTTAAGGCCATAGTGAATGACCATTCATTCAGGGGGAGGAGTATCATGAACATTAGTGATCAAATTTCTATCACTGCCAAACAACATCCCGAGAAAACGGCATACATATTTGAAGGCACCGAAACGAGTTATCTTGAATTGGAAGGCATGATCAACAAATTTGCCGATAGTCTGTCAGAGCTTGGTTATCAAAAAGGAGACCATCTCGCACTGATTGTCGGGAATAGTCCGCATTTTGTAATCGGATTATACGGGGCGTTGCGGGCAGGGGTTATTGCCATTCCCATCAATCCGATTTATACGCCCGATGAAATGTCGTATATCTTGCAAAACGGGGACGTCAAAGGAATCATCACGATGGATATCCTTGCCGGAAAGTTCGTGCAGATGGCGGATGTTCTCGAAGAGGTAGAGCATGTCATTATTGCGGAAACAGGAGCTGGAACCGAGACAGCCGATGGCATCTTGTCAGCAAAAATGAAATCGTTTTCAAAAATGATGGAAGTTGGGAATATGCACTTTGACCGGCCGGAGCTTAGAGAAGAGGATGTAGCGCTGGTACTCTATACTTCGGGTACGACGGGAAAACCAAAAGGCGCAATGCTCACACATCGCAATCTTTATTCCAATGCCAAGGATACGGCAGATTACCTGGAAATGGATGGTGGAGATAAAGTTATCGCTGCCCTTCCAATGTTCCACGTTTTCTGTTTGACGGTAGCGTTGAATGCGCCATTGATGAATGGGGGAACAGTGTTGATTGTACCGAAGTTTTCCCCTGAAGCAGTGTTCAAACTGGCAAAAGAGCAAAAGGCAACCGTCTTTGCCGGAGTTCCGACAATGTACAATTATTTGCTGCAAACACCTGGAGGGCATGTGGATGACTTCAAGAGCATCAGGCTTTGTATTTCCGGCGGGGCTGCTATGCCAGTGGCATTATTGAAGAATTTCGAACAGAAATTCGGGGTGATGGTATCTGAAGGGTATGGTTTGTCGGAAGCATCGCCCGTTACTTGTTTCAATCCACTGGATCGTGAACGGAAACCTGGTTCCATCGGTACCAACATTAAAAATGTCGAGAATAAGGTGGTAGACGAGCTGGGGAACGAGCTTCCGCCTGGTGAAGTTGGGGAATTAGTCGTCCGGGGTCCAAATGTAATGGCGGGATACTACAAGCTGCCGGAGGAAACGGAAGCAGTACTGCGGGACGGTTGGTTATATACAGGAGATATGGCGAGAATGGATGATGAAGGTTATTTTTATATCGTTGACAGGCGCAAGGATATGATTTTGGTCGGCGGTTACAATGTCTATCCGCGCGAGGTGGAAGAGGTATTATACGAGCACCCCGATATTGCGGAAGTAGCTGTCGTCGGTATGCCGGATCCTGAGCAGGGAGAGACTGTCGTCACCTTTGTCGTCACAGAAAACAATACATTGAAAGAGGCGGATGTCATCGCTTTTTGCGGAGAACGGCTTGCTAAATATAAAGTGCCTGCCGTTGTTGAGTTTTTGGATGAACTGCCGAAAAACACGACGGGAAAAATTTTGCGAAAGCAGCTGCGTGATAAAGTGGCTGAGTTATAAGCTGATGACAAATAAAAGAATATGGTAAAATTTAAGAATCTCCTGCCGGCATGGTGGGGGATTTGTTTTTCTAAGAATGAAAATTCCGGCAGGAGGAAGTCCACATGAAAAAATTGCTGGCCGCTTATTTGTTTTTTCTTATGATTGTATGGGGTTATTTCCTGTTTTTTTATCCCTTGGAGACGTTTGGGGATTCCAATTACGCCGCTATGGCGCATGCTATGTATTTTTCCAAGCTGCCACTTGAGTGGCTGTTGCTTTACGTCATCATCAAAAAAGGCTGGTCGATGGTCTGGATGGACAGGATCGAGCGGATCGCAGGAAGACTTTGGTCAAGGACATTGCTTTTTACACTGCTGCTGACTGTCGCTTATCAGTTCGTTCGCCTTCCGTTCCTTGTCATTTGGTTTGCCATCAGCAGGAGAGAAGGAACCAGTAATCAAACAATCGGAAACTGGTTCTATGAGCTTGGACTGGACAGTTTATTCTTTTGGCTCGTTTTATCAGTTGGTATTTATGTGGCGTTGATTTTGATGGGCAGATTTAAAAACTGGTGGTTCGGTTTATGGCTGATTGCCCTTCCGGCAGCTGTGTTTGTGGTGTATATTCAGCCGGTTTGGATCGATCCACTATATGAGGACTTCGCTGTGATGGAGCCTGGACCGCTCCGTACAGCAATCGAGGACTTGACAGAAAAAGCGGGATTGGAAGATGCTACCCTTCTTCAAGTAGACATGAGTCAAAAAACTACAACTTTTAATGCCTATGTCACCGGAATAATGGGGAATGCCCGGATTGTCTTGTGGGATACGACGTTGAAAGGGATGCCGCAGGAGGAAGTACTGTTTATTCTCAGCCATGAAATCGGTCATTATGTAAAGCACCATGTGTACATAGGAGTGGCGGGTTATCTTGTATTGAGTTTGCTTCTGCTTTATGCTGGGGCGGTGCTTTACCGGGTCGCCTGCAGGAATATGCTAAATAAACATTCACTCCATAGTGGGAACGATTTACGAGCTGTTCCGATTTTGCTGTTGATTTTTTCATTGCTTCTTAGTGCGGCACAACCGCTCTCATTAGCTGTTTCCAGGCAAATCGAGGCTTCAGCAGATCGTTATGCAGTAGAGAAAAGCGACAATGACCAGCTGCGGGCGGGTATTTCCAGTTTTCGACGGATGGCAGAGCAGTCGAAGAGCGATGTGGATCCAGCTTCCTGGATAGAGTGGCTGCGGTTCAGTCATCCGCCGATTCAGGAGCGAATCGATCGGATTGAGGAAGAGCTGGTTAATCGTGAAACCAATTCGGGGAGTTCTTCGTAAATAAACGAGAAGGGATGGGATGAACTTGATGATTGATTTTCAAGAACAACTAATGAACGAAAAAGAAAAAATGAGGGAGAAGCAAAAATTGGATAACCAGCTTTCCGTCATGACGGCCCAGCTGCAAGATTTGCGGGAAACGGAAGCCCGAATGAAACGAAGACTGGAAGACGAAAAGATCGATGTGAAAAAACTGGAGGGAGTCAGCCTTAAAGGTGTTTTCATGTCGATCGCCGGAAAGAAGGAAGAAGTACTTGACAAAGAACGGCAAGAGGTCCTGGAAGCCCAATTAAAGTGGAAGGAAGCGCGAACTGCGAGGGAAGAATTGGAACGGGAACATAGTCGGCTCTCTGACAGAATTCAAACCCTCGGTTATCCGGAAAAAGAGGTGGACCGTCTGTTGGAGAAAAAAGAGAAGTATTTGCTGGACCATGGGCATCGGGCAGGAGAGGAGCTGCTTGATTTATCGGAAGCAATCGGTGAGTTGCGGGCGGACGCCAAAGAAATTCAAGAAGCGCTGGCTGCCGGCTGGGATGCTTCAAGGGCTCTTGCCAATGCGGAAGAATCTTTGCACAGTGCCGAAAACTGGGGAACGCTCGATATGTTCGGCGGCGGAATGATAACGACGGCAATTAAACACGGACGGATTGACGATGCCAGTAACGAGGTACACGAGGCCCAACGGCTATTGCGAAAATTTTCACATGAACTGAATGATATCGGTAACTCGTTTGCGGTCGATGTGTCCATATCCGGCGGCTGGACAGTGGCGGATTACTTTTTCGACGGCCTGATAACAGATTGGTTCATCCAGGGTAAAATCCAGGATTCGCTTGAACAAGTCAGCACGGTCAAAAGAGAAACAGATCGGACAGTGGCCAAGCTGAAGGAACTGTCCGGAGATGTAAAACGAAAAATAGCGGAACTGGAGGAAAGTAAACGCCGATTGCTTGAAACACCGCTTTAAGGCTGGCGGTGAGTGACCATATCTTCATCCTCTGTAATGAAAAAGGGACGATCCGGACGGTTGGACAACAATCCGGGTTTTTCCAGTTTCAAGTAGTTGACTTGTTTGTCAGGGTCTCCTTCCGTTATCGGAAGTTTCCCGGTTTGCTCACGATAATGATCGACAGCTTGCTGAACTTTATCCAGGTCTTCGGCCAGCTGTTTATCTTTCTCCTCGAAGATTTCATATGTTTCCCGGGACATATAGTACGTCTGTTGCGGTTTGGCTTCCAAATAGGGAGCCAGCAGCTGATAATCAATCGTCCGGTCCGAGTTGATGATTACTTGCAAAGGTATTTCAGAAGCCAGCTCGGCGCTGTACCGCCGGACGGCGTCTTTTACTTCTGAAAGGCTTACCGGTCTAACGGGGAGTTGTTTCTGCTGCGAATCGTTTTTCTGTTTTTTGTTCTTTTTCCACATGGCGTCTCCTCCTTTATTGATATAGCTAGAGTATAGCAAACCTGCATGCATTGATTAAACCGTTTTCATTTAGTGAAGAAAAACATGACAAATAGCTGTATTATTTTACAAAAAATTCAATTTATTCTACCATTTTATGCAATTTTCTGGTAAATTAGGAGTAGGCCTTTCACTTGCCTAACTATTGAATGAAGGGATGGTAGTCTATGATGTATGAAACACATTACGAAGTAACTCCGCTTACCCTTGCCGTCATTGGAGGGGAAAAAGGTAACAGGTTTTCCTCCCGTGTCCTGGAAGAAGAAGAAACAATCCAAGTGAAACAGCCGGCAAGTAAAATCATCGATCTTGCCTGCAAGTTTTTTGGGAGCAGTCTGCGGGGCAGGCAGGAAGGGACCAAGGATATATGCAATATTACGCATAAAGTACCTGTCTCCATCGATCCTTCAAGCGGTATGTATTTTTTCCCCACAGCTTCTCCTAACAGCCCTCAATGCTCGTGGATTGCCCACTCGCATGTTGATAGAATCAGCAAGGCTGCGAATCAATCCACAGAAATTTTCTTCAAGAATGGAATTTCCATTACACTCCCTGTTTCTCACGGTATCATTTTGAACCAAATTCAAAGGACGGCGCAATTTCGTTACTTGCTCGATCACCGGATTAAGTATTTGTGGAAGAATAATGCTGATGTGGTTGCTGAGCCTTTTGTATAAGTTCCCGTAGAATGTTTTCTACTTTTTTTCGAACCGCAGGATTAAAATAGTTTCTTTTTTCCTCTCGTCCCTGGCAGATAAATAAAAAGGAGGAGAAGGAATCGTTTTTATTTAAAGAGACGACCTGCAGCTGTTCTTTTGCCATGCGGCTCCGAAGCTGTCGGCGTTCTGCTACAGCTTCCTGTTCCATTTTGCCAAGCAGGTCTGTATAGGGTTCTTTGATTTTGAAACTTCCTGTTTGAATGCTTTGCAGATCCTTCTGGATGACCACAATCGCCATGGAAAGAAATAGAAAACGGGAAGCAACAGAAAGTTGTTCTTCGCTGAGATAACGCACAATTACTCCTCCTTAACGAACGTATGTTCCATTATACCCTAGCCGAATCGATTCTGAAACCAAAACCAGTAAAAAGAAGACTGGTAAAAAAGTGAAGCGGTGAAAGGCCAAAACAATAAGCGGGTCTATAAGACATCGGTATAGCTGTTATTTTTCGGTATTTCGGATACCCTATGGTTGGGTGATAAATATGAAAGCAACCGAATTGGAAAGCAAACGTTTCGACAAAGCGCTTGATGAAATTCTCGATTTATTCAACAACCTGGAAAACGATGCACCAATCATTGATTTTGGTCAGGATGTCCTCGACAATATTGCACGGGCCAAAAAGAAGTACGGGGATAAAATGGTGAACGAAAAAATAAATACAGTAGTAAGGGAAATGCTTTCCTGGCTCGAACTGGATGATGTGGAACTGGCTCCGGAAGAAGAGGAGAACGAGCAGGATGACGATGAATCCTGAAAAAGCACTTAATGTGCCCATGTATCTGTCTCCTTCTCACGGAAGTCTGCAAGTTTATTCAATCAGTTCCACATCCACGATTGCTTCGACGGGGATAAATTCGATACCCTCGTGGTTTTCGATTTCAAGTTTTCCCATTCCCGTTCCTTTTATGAAACCTTCCAGCATTTCGATTCGCTGTGCTTCATAGAAGTAAAGGGAAACCTTTTGTTTGTATTCGATCGCCTGCATGATTGTTCGCTGCATTTCCTCCAATTTATCACTACTGAGAATCGGCTTTTCTACGTCCTTTTCTGATTCATACCATTGATTGAGCATTTCCACATGCTCGGGCAGCATGAGGGAAGTCCATTTAATGGTTCCCCGGTCCTGATGTTTGCCTTGCATGAGTCACGCCCCCTGACGCCGCAGTTTTTCTGCCGGGTGAACAGCCAAAATGTTGTCAAGGCGAAAAGTCCTGACTTGTCTGCGGGAATAACAGTAAGCCACCACCTGTTCTTCTTTGATTTGGAGAATTCGGACTATACGCTGTGACAGCCCCCCGCTTTTTGACTGATAAATCATTTCCAGCTTTTTTTTGTTTTCCATGGCCAGGTGAAGCATTGTTTTCATTTGTTTTCACTCCTTAAAGGGAACGTTTGTTCTTATTATATGCAGAAGACGAACATTTTACAACCAGATAATCACTGGTAATTTATACCTAACCTGTTAGGGAAGAAGGAATGCCATTCTGCCCAATCAATAAACACTGCTTTTACGGGCAACAAAACGGCTGTGCTACAGGAGTCAAGAAAATAAAAATCCAGTTTATAAAGAGGAGTGGAACAAAACAGGTTGAAGCTTCAGCCCTTCCACCCGAAGCCATGAGAGGTACAGGCAAAAATAAAAGGAGCCTGGGACAAAAGCACCGTGACCAAAATGAAAACCGAACGATCATTCGTTCGGTTTTTTTGATGAGCTAAAAGCAAATGCTATGAAAAGTGCAACGTTCCACTCCGGCAAGGTACTTCGCTTTCCGCGGGCACGCTTCAGCTAACTTGGCAAAGAATACCGCTTTGCCAAGTGGATCTTCAGCTCGCGCTCATCCCGCTGGAGTCTGCGTACCTTGCCTCCGTTGAAGGAGATACCTTCTCTTCAGTGATTTCCGTGTTGCCCTATTTCTGTTACAGATAGAAAGCTGAGCTGCATGGAAACCGCTTATTTATGCCATTATCAGATTGTAAAGAATAAAGGAACCCCCATGCTGATTTTCGTCTTCGTCACTGTTTGATACCTATCAGTCAATAGAAGAGTACGGTTTATCTTGTCTTGATCATGTGGAAATCAGAGCACAAAAACGTAGCGATTCGAAGCACGTATCAAACAACCAGGATAAAAAGAAAATATACAAATAAAACCGAACGAATTTGATTGGCATTTAGCATTCGCTCGGTTTTTGCTTTGTTGGTCATGTTTTGTCCCGGGCACCTTATTAGAAGGGAAAATAGAAAAAAATCAGAAACAAGGCGACGGCTATCAAAAAAGTCGCTCCATAAATGACAATCAGCAAGGGCACATTTTCTTTCATCGAACTTTTTTCATAATCTATCGAACGATGCAGCTCCTGCTCATGCCGATTCTCGGCTTTTTCGTAGATCTTCGCCTTGTCTGATTCCGACTTTCCCAGCCGCAATGTTATAATAAGGGCAGCAATACAGACGACGAAGGCAGCAATCATTAAAAAAATATACATATAATTCCTCCCGAAATGGTTGTCTGTTCCTATTATCTGTTTTTATTATAAGAAAAACAATAAAGGAAATAAAAAAAGGGCTTTTAACAGAAAAAGACAGCTGGCTGGGCAATTTTCCTTGTTTACATTACAATTAAAATAGGGAAACTGGTTAGTAAGCAGTACATAACTCAAGTGCGGGTGCGAGGAGAATAGAACTTGTACATATTTGACATAGATATCAATGAACTTAGAGAATTAATTGAAAGTAATAGATTCGATGACTTGCTGATGCAGCTATTGAAAACGTATGAAGGACTTGGACCGCTGCCGGGCATTTTACTGCCTTTCATCGAGGCTTTCCTGCCGTTTTTACCGCTGGTCGTTTTTGTACTTGCCAATGCAGCGGCATACGGATTGCTCGAAGGCTTTTTGTTGTCCTGGTTTGGCGCAAGTGCTGGGGCGATATGTGTCTTTATGCTTGTGCGAAAGCTGGGTAAAAAGCGTTTTTTCATTTGGCTGCGGAAAAACAAGCAGGTGGAGCGGGTGACGGGATGGCTGGAACGGCACGGGTTCGGTCCGTTGTTTTTGCTTATGTGCTTTCCGTTTTCGCCGTCTTCTGTCATCAATATCGTCGCAGCGCTGTCGAAAGTGAGTTTTCAACAATTTATTCTTGCCGTACTATTGGGAAAGACGGTGATGATTTTTACGATTGCCTACGTAGGGGACAGCATTGTTTCTTTTGCCCAAAATCCAGTCAAGACAATCGTCGTCGGGATCTGTATCCTGTTGTTTTGGGTCTTCGGTAAATTCTTGGAGCAGCGGCTGCAAAGAAAGGCCAGGGAACGCGGGTAGCTTCTAAATAGAGGATTAATTTTTTTTCTGAAGGGTAAAATATGGATAGAAACAGCACCTGGAGGAAAAGACAATGAAAAAAATAAATTATTGGAAAGTATTACGGACGGTAGTGATTGCAGGAATACTGGCAGTACTTTTCCGTTCGTATTTATTTGCTAGTTATGTTGTGGACGGAAAATCGATGGAGCCTACCCTGTATGATGAAAACTTGATCATGGTGAACAAGATGGCCTATGATCTGCATAATATCGACCGGTTCGATGTGATTGTTTTTCACGCCAATGAAAAAGAAGATTACGTGAAACGAGTAATCGGCACACCGGGAGATACAATCGAGTATAAGAATGACCGTTTATATCTGAACGGAGAACCGGTCGAGGAAGAGTATTTAGAGCCATTTAAAAAGGATGATGGCAAACCGCTGACAGACGATTTTTCCTTGAATGGAGTCACTGGCCAAAGTGAAGTGCCGGAGGGTAAACTGTTTGTCATGGGAGATAATAGACGTGAAAGCCTGGACAGCAGGTATTTCGGATTTGTTTCCCAAGACGAGGTTGTCGGAAAGGTTGATGTGAGATATTGGCCTATTTCGCAGTTAGGTGTTAGCTTTTAAAAGACTTTTCGCACGCTTGGTGTTTTTCAATCTTGCAACTACGCTGTACTTGAGTGGTGAAAGCGATTGTCAGAACAAGAGACCGGGACAAAAGCATCAAGATCAAAAAAAACCGAACGATTTGTTCGGTTTTTTTGCTGGGATGGACATGCTTGTGGGCCGGCCTTTTATTATGCTGATCAAATGATCAGCAACAAAAGCGTGTAGCCGACAACACCTGTCAAAAAAGCGCCAAAGCTGCTTTGTCTTTCTTCCGGAAGCTCTTCTTTTAAAATATTGAGAATGACACCGCCGGCAAGAAAAGCTGTTAAAAAGGAGACAATGAACGGCTTGACCTCATACAAACTCCCTACAATCCAGCCGATAAGTACTGCCACGCTCAGCAGCCAGCGGCCATATTTATCATAAATCCTTTCGTGTCTTTCCCGAAGACTGAAATCGTTGATGATAAAATGGACAGCCAGTGCGAGAAAATAAAAAACCATTCCTGCCGCGTCGGCAAACTCTTCGGTTATCAATAAATAGCCAATTATCGCATTATAAAAAAAGAAGGAGCCAATATGGATCCAAAACACTCCCGAATTCGTCTTCCCCGGACCCGCAGCATTATCTTTCTGTTTAGATACTTTCACCATTCGTTCCAATCCGTAAAAGAGGGTCAGTCCTGCAAGGGCGACCAGGTAAATATGTGATTCCAAAAAAGATAGCCCTTCTGTGGTCAATGTCTCTTCGATAGCCTGCTGGTGTTCATTCAGATCAGGCAGTAAATGAATGAACACATATGCGACAGCAACGCCGCCGGAAATAGACAGGAACCTGCTCCTCGGTACATTGTTCAGGAACAGCAATTTTTCGGAAAATAAGTGAATCAAAACAAAGCACAGAGCAAACAAAAAACTCATCCAGAACATGTATCTACATCCTCCTTTCCTGACTCTTTCGTTATTCCCTGATCGGAAAAGGAATATCCAGGTTTTTTCTAAGAGAGGTAAACTTGTCCGATCTTTGAAGAACAGTGCTGTCAATTGAATTTTGCGAACGTTTGTTCTATAATTGGGTATGGAAATGGCAAGGGGCTGTTTAATCAGGCAGCACCCTTGCAAAAACGGTCAAGCTGATAAATAGTAATGGAATCAGCAGCAACACCACTGAAAAACTGAGAGTGGGAGCTAAGACAGATCCCAAGGTGGCACCGGACAGAAGGGTGAAAGAGTAAATGGCGACGGCACTTGTTCCGGCGGTTGCATGTCGCCCTACCAGCAGCACGACCATCGGGATGGTCAGTGAAGTCGACACAATCATGAAAAAGGAAGCTATGGCAATGTTTCCGACATTCAAATGAATGGCTGCCGGAAGAAAACCAGCTGCCATGATCGCCAAATGCAGCCGCAGTACACGTTTGGCGCCGAATTTTTTCAAAACAATGCTCGTAAAAAAAGAAGGAAGGATCCCGATTAAGCTTAGAGCTCGGAACAACTGCAGCGGAATCGGAAATTCGGGCCAGCTCGTATAAAGGTAAATTTCGAAAGCTCCATAGAATAGCATGATCGGAAACAATAGGAAAAAGGCAATCAGGTAAAGACTGCGGACAATGCGGTTGCGCAAGCATGATAAAATAGAAGCAGTCAGTTTCTTTAACTGAAGACCGTCTGCTTTGGCAGACGGTTGCAAGGTGAACAATAAAAAAATGAAGCAAGAAAGATAAAAAACACTGAAGGCGATGAACACGCCGGAAGCAGAAAATGTGTCGGCGAAACCCGCGGATATAATTTGACCGAAAACACCGGCGAAAAGGAAGCCGGTATTGATGAGAGCGATGGCTAATCCTTGCAGACCGGGACTGAAGCAGCGGAAGCAATAGCCGAATGCCAGTGGTGCGAAACTTGCAGCGAGCAGTCCTTGGATCACGCGCAATAGTAAAACAGATTCGAAGGAATCCGCCAGGGCGATGAGTGCGGTTATCAGTGTCAAAACAGCCATACCAGTCAGCATGATCCGGCTTAAAGGCAATTGATCAGCTAAAAACCCGAAAAATAAAAGCCCGAATGCGTAAGCCAGGATAAAAAAAGAACTGGCGAGAGAAGCATTTCCGATAGATACGTTGTAGGTTTCAGACAGCAGCGGATGCAAGGGGATCATTACATACAAGCTGCTTGCGACAAAAACAGCACAATAAATCAGGGCGGCCGCGCTGATGTTTTGCTTGGCCATTCTGCCGCCTCCTTTTCAATAGACTAGTGTACTATATGTTTCAGAGATAATTTTGTGAAAAAGGGAGAGAGTGACGATGGGTGTCCGGTTTTTACTAGGAAAAGCAGGGGCTGGAAAAAGTAATCACTGCCTGCAGGAAATAGAAGAAAAATTGAACGCAGATCCCAAAGGGCCGCCGCTTTTGTATATTGTGCCGGACCAAATGACTTTTCAGCAGGAATATGCACTCTTGAAAAGAGATTCGATCAACGGGAGTATCAGGGGACAGGTGTTCAGTTTTTCGCGTTTATCCTGGCGGGTGTTTCAGGAGACGGGAGGGGGCACAAGGAAGTTTATCAGTTCTACCGGTATCCAAATGATGCTTCGAAAAATAACCGAGGAACGGAAGTCCGATTGGAATGTGTTCCAAAAAGCGATTGAGAAGCAAGGCTTCATGGAACAATTGGAACAGATGATCACCGAGTTCAAGCGATATCGGATTTCACCTGAAGCACTTGCAGGGCAAATCGTCGACATGGACCGTTTCTCTCATAAGTACCCCGGGGAGACCGCATTGCGGAACAAGCTGGAAGACTTGAGTTATATCTATGACCGGCTGGTAGAGGCGTTGCGGGATCAATATATTGATAGTGAAGATCAGCTGCAGCTATTAGCAGAAAAAATAGAAGAGGCATCATCCCTTGAAGATGCAGAAGTGTATATTGACGGATTTCATCATTTCACCCCGCAGGAAATGCAGGTGGTCGAAGCATTGATGAAAAAAACAAAGCAGGTTACCATCACCTTGGCGATTGATGGACCGGCTGATGAAGAAGCGTCGGAATTGGATTTGTTCTGTCTACCGACCGAAACCTACCATGCTGTCCAAAATGCTGCGAAGGAAAACGGCATCCCGGTCGACGAAATCCGACATCTTGACCAGGAAGGCGGGCGGTTCGCCAACAGGCCCTACTTTTCTCATTTAGAGAAGTACTTTGATAAACGACCGGCGCCTGAATACCCAGGCTACGTGCCGATTCAACTGGCCCAGGCTGTCCATCCGCGTGCAGAAGTAGAAGGAGTGGCACAGGAAATCCTGCGTATCGTCCGGGAGGAAGGCTATCGTTATAAAGATATCGCTGTTTTGATCCGCCAGACGGACGTTTATCATGACTTGATCGATACCGTTTTCGAGGATTACGGCATTCCGGTGTTTATTGATGAAAAAAGAACGATGATGAACCATCCGCTGCTTGAGCTTATTCGTTCCGCCCTTGATGTAGTCGAAGGAAACTGGCGATATGACGCGGTGTTCCGCCTTCTGAAAACGGGCTTCATCCCTGTGTCTGACAGAGAATATCCCTTGACGGAAGATGCCATCGATGAATTGGAAAATTATGTGTTGGAATATGGCATACGTGGGAGAGACCGCTGGTTCAGCGATCAAGAGTGGAAGTTTCAGCGTTTTCGGGGATTCGACCAGGCATCGCAAACAGACAAAGAAAGGGAAATCCAGTCGAGGATCAACCGCTATCGAAGCCAGGTAGTACAGGCTCTCCAACCGTTTGATGAACATATCAGAGAATCGGCTACTGTCATGGAGAGGGCAAGTATCATTTTTGAATGGCTGGAAACGCTCCAAGTGCCTCGCCAACTGGAAGAGGTCCGCGCCGAATTGGACGGACAGGGACGAAACGAACAAGGGCGTGAACAGGAGCAAGTATGGGATGGGGTCATACAGCTTCTTGATGAAATGGTGGAAATTATCGGAGAGGAAAGATTGTCATTACAGGTGTTCCGAACTACCCTCGAATCCGGTTTCGAATCGCTCAAGTTTGCTCACGTCCCACCAAGTATGGATCATGTGGTCACCGGTACAATCGACCGTTCACGGATCAGCGGCATCAAGTGCGCCTTTTTGCTGGGAGTCAATGAAGGAGTATGGCCGATGAAGCCGGCAGCCGATGGAATGATTTCGGAAGAGGAACGGGAATTGCTTGCCGAGCAAGGAATCCGTTTGGCTGATGGCAGCAAACGACAGCTGCTGGATGACTGGTTTTATGTCTACCTTGCGTTCACCTGCGCCCGGGACAAGCTTTGGATCAGCTATCCGCTTAGCGATGAAGAAGGCAAATCCAAAGTACCATCCCAGCTAATCAATCGTATAGAGGATTTATTTCCTTCCTGCTGCGATCAACTGCTACTGCAGGACCCGGAAGAATTGATGGAAGCCGACCGATTCATTTCGACCCCGATAAAGACACGGTCGGCGCTGACAGCTCAACTGGCCCGGAATTTGCGCGGTTACCCGATCCATGATATCTGGTGGAATGTATTGAACTGGTATATCGAGCATGAGCCGAAGGATGGCACTGCTTATACCATTCTGCAAAGTCTGTTTTATAAAAATACCCCGACAAATTTAAAAGAGGAGACAGCCAAACAGTTGTATCCGCGCGAAGTGAAGGCGAGTGTGTCCCGTCTGGAAATGTATTACCGCTGTTCCTATCAGCATTTTGCCAAGTACAGTCTTGGCTTGGAGGAACGCCGCACTTATAAGCTGGATGCTCCGGATATCGGGCAGCTGTTCCATGAGGCACTGAAGCAAATCACGGAATGGATTCAACAAGAAGGCCGGAATTTTTCCGACTTGCAGCGGGAAGAAACGAGCGCATATGCAAGCCGGGCGGTCAAACACCTTGCTCCCGTTCTGCAGCATCAAATCCTGCATAGCTCGAACCGGTATCAATATATTCAGCAAAAGCTTCAGGAAATCATCGCCAGAGCGGCTTTCGTTTTAAGTGAGCAGGCAAGGCAAAGTAAATTTTCACCGATAGGATTGGAACTCGGCTTTGGACCAAACCAGGAGCTGCCGCCGATTACGATTGATCTGCCGAATGGTTTCGAACTGATGTTGCGGGGAAGGATCGACAGAGTCGACAAAGCTTTAGAAGAGGAAAATTTGCTTTTGCGTATTATCGATTATAAATCGAGCTCCAGAGGACTGAATCTAATAGAAGTTTATTACGGTCTTGCCTTGCAAATGCTGTCTTATCTTGATGTGATTTTGTCCCATTCGGAACAATGGCTCGGCGCAAAGGCAAGCCCGGCCGGAGTATTGTATTTCCATGTCCATAACCCAATGATTTCCGGCAGTAAACGGCTTGATGATCTGGATA
This sequence comes from Sediminibacillus sp. JSM 1682029, assembly GCF_041366435.1. NCBI lineage: Bacteria > Bacillati > Bacillota > Bacilli > Caryophanales > Bacillaceae > Sediminibacillus > Sediminibacillus sp. JSM 1682029. The sequence goes on along the minus strand of NZ_JBEWYY010000010.1, from coordinate 106,428 downwards.
TCGAGCAGGAGATTTTCAAGAAATTCAAAATGCAGGGGCTGCTGCTGGAAGATGAACAAATTGTCAAAATGATGGATACAGGCCTGGATAGTGGAATGAGTCAAATCGTCCCGGCCGGCTTGAAGAAAAACGGCGGCTTCCGCAAAGGTTCCTATACAGCGGGACAGGAAGCTTTCGATCAATTGCGTCATTATATCCGGGATCTGATGGTACAGGCTGGCACGGATATCACCAACGGCGGCGTCCATCTCAACCCTTATCAGCAGAAGCAGCAAGTGGCCTGTACCTACTGTCCGTTCCAATCGGTGTGCCAATTCGACCCGACGCTGCACGAAAACAATTACCGCAGGCTGAAGGATATGAAGGATGAAGAAGTTCTCGATTTGATTGCAAGGAAGGAGGAAGACTGATGCCGCAGTGGACCAAAGAACAGGAAGAAGCAATTTACGCAGCAGGAAGCGATATTCTGGTTGCTGCTGCTGCCGGATCTGGTAAAACGGCAGTCCTTGTAGAAAGAATCATTCAAAAACTGTTGAATAAGGAAAAACCGGTGGATATCGATTCCCTTCTCGTCGTAACCTTCACCAACGCAGCCGCCCAGGAAATGCGAAACCGTGTCGGTGCTGCCTTGGAAGAAGCATTACAGGAGAATCCCGGCTCTCTCCATTTGAAAAAGCAGCTGTCGTTGTTACAGCGGGCATCGATATCGACACTGCACTCCTTTTGTATGGATGTAGTCAGACAGCACGCCTATATGCTGGATATCGACCCTGGCTTCCGTATCGCCGATGATATCGAAGGGGACATGATCAGGCAGGAAGTCCTCGAAGAAATGTTTGAAGAATGGTATGGAAAAGAAGGAGAGGAACAAAAAGCATTTTTCTCAGTAGTAGACCGCTTTTCCAATGACCGCAGTGATCTGGAAGTAGAAGAACTGATTCTTAAACTATATGATTTTGCCACGCAGAATCCATGGCCGGATGCATGGCTGGATCAGATGGCTGCGATGTACGATGTGAACGAAGATGCAGGAGAAGAATCGTTGCCCTGGCTGCCCATCCTGAAGCGGGAAGTGAATAGCCAGCTGGATGCCATGCAGCACGAAGCACAGTCTGCTCTTGATCTGACCAGAGATAGCGATGGCCCTTACCACTATGCGGAAACGATTGATGCTGACTTGGAAATGATTCAGCAGGCAAAGGCATTGCTGCAGCTGTCGTGGGAAAAACTTCAACAATATTTCAAAGAAAGCAAGTTCCAAACACTTTCCAGAAAGAAAGCGGACTGTGCAGAGGAGAAAAAAGACAGAGTGAAAGAGTTGCGCAGCAGCTATAAAAAGCGTTGGAACGATTTGGCTGAAGATTGGTTTTCGCGGAGCATGGCTTCCTATTTGGCGGACATGAAAGGACTGTATCCAACTGTTGTCCAGCTTACTTCGCTCGTCAAGGAATTCAAGCAGCGCTATACGCAGCTGAAGAAGGAAAAAGCGATCGTCGACTTTTCGGATCTAGAGCATTATTGCCTGCAGGTATTACTGGATGAAACATCGACACCGGAAAAACCTGTCCCTTCCAGCGTCGCCGGAAATTTACGCACTAATTTTACGGAAGTAATGGTCGATGAGTACCAGGATACAAACCTGGTACAGGAAACACTGCTCTCCCTGATTACCGATCAGGAAGGGGCAGGGAACATGTTCATGGTCGGAGACGTCAAGCAAAGCATTTACCGGTTCCGGCATGCAGAACCTTCCCTGTTTTTGAATAAGTATAAGCGATATGCAAATGAAGCAAGTCCCGGCCGACGAATCGATCTGGCCAGGAACTTCCGAAGCCGGGATCAGGTATTGTCTGCAGCCAACTATATTTTCCGCCAGCTTCTAAGCGAAGACGTCGGCGAAATGGAGTATGAACCGGAGGCGGAATTAATCTATGCGAACCGTATTTATGATGAACTGCAGCTTGGTGACACAGACGCAGAACTCCACATTATTGATCGGGAAAACCAAGAAGAACGTCAGCAGGATGATCCAGGGGAAGAAAATTTCCAGGATTTAGAGAAAGCCCAGCTGGAGGCACGCGCATATGCCGGCATGATAAAAAAGTGGATAGGGGACGAACAAACCCCTCCGATGAAGGTAGTCGACAAAGCCAGTGGAACCCAACGTGACATCCAATATCGCGACATTGTGATTCTGATGCGTTCGATGACCTGGGCACCGACGATTACCGAAGAATTAAAACAACAGGGAATTCCGGTCTATGCAGAACTTTCTACCGGATATCTCGAAGCGATCGAAATAAAAATCATGATCAGTTTGCTGAAAGTGATCGATAATCCGAGACAGGATATCCCGCTTGCTTCGGTACTCCGTTCTCCGATTGTCGGTCTCGATGAGGAAGACCTCGCGGAAATCCGTTTGGCGAAAAAACAGGCAGTCTATTATGATGCTTTGCAGTCATTCATCGCCTCTTCGTCCGATAAGCGAAAAGCAAAGAAAGTCCGATTGTTCATCGACCAGTTAAAGGATTGGAGACTGCGGGCACGTCAAGGCGCACTCTCTGAACTAATCTGGCAAATTTACCGGGAATCCGGCTATTATGACTTTGTCGGTGGGATTCCAGGCGGTAGACAGCGTCAGGCGAACTTGCGTGCATTATACGATCGGGCGCGTACCTATGAAAATACTTCCTTCCGCGGATTGTTCCGCTTTTTGCGGTTTATTGAGAGAATGGAAGAACGCGGCGATGATTTAGGCGCAGCCAGGGCACTCGGTGAGCAAGAGGATGTAGTACGGTTAATGACCATCCACAAAAGCAAGGGATTGGAATTTCCGGTCGTTATCCTCGGGGCAATGGACAAACAATTCAACCAGCAGGACTTGAAACAAAAGTATTTGCTTCACAAGGATCTTGGTTTCGGCAGTAAGTATATCGACCCTGAAAAACGGATCATGTATCCGACATTGGCTTATCATGCATTGAAAAAAGAAAAACAGCGGGAGTTGCTTGCTGAGGAAATGCGCGTGCTGTATGTAGCCCTTACCAGGGCGAAAGAAAAGTTGGTAATGGTCGGCAACGTGGCGTCGTTTGAAAAGAAACAGGAAAAGTGGCAGCAAATCATCGACCATCCCGAATGGGTTCTGCCATCCCATTTCCGCCTGGAAACCCAAAGCTATCTTGACTGGGTCGGGCCGGCTCTGATCAGGCATGACGCCAATCAACCGCTTAGAAATGTGGAAGTAAGCGTCCAAGTTCCGGAGCCGATTCGCTGCGACCGTTCCAATTGGCGGGTTCAATTACTACATGGCAGTGAATTCGCCAATCTGGACACACTCGATATGGAGGAACAGGAAAAGATCAAATCGTCGGTCCAGGACTGGCAGCCGTTGCAGGGTACAAGACCTGAACTGGACAATAAGGTGGCCGCACGGTTATCATTTGTCTATCCAAACAGGAATGCTTCTTTTTACCGTGCCAAGCAAACTGTAACAGAGTTGAAGCGGCAGCGGGAAATAAAAGATGAGTATAGCAGTGATCAGCTGGTCCAGCGTCATCAGGCCCCTATCATCAGGCGGCCGCGTTTTATGCAGCAGGAAAAGCGGTTGACAGCTGCTGAAAAAGGAAGCGCCATGCACGCTGTCATGCAGCATCTGCCATTTGACAGGAGATGGGGGAAAGAAGCGATTGTTGAATTTGTCCAAGGATTGGTGACCAAAGAAATACTTACGCAGGAGGAAGCTGAAGTCATTGATAGTACAGCTATTGAGCGGTTCTTCTCGACAGGAATAGGCAGCATGGCTATTGAAGCTGAAAAAGTAACACGGGAGGTGCCGTTCAGCCTATCCATCAATGCGAAAGAAGTATATGCAGATTGGGAAGAAGAGACCGATGAGCAGGTACTCGTCCAAGGAGTGATAGATTGTATCATTCCGGACGGTGATGGATGGATTATCATCGACTATAAAACAGATAGTATCGATGGAGACATTACTCCCGAACTACAGCAAAAACTGTTATCGCGCTATCAGGTCCAGCTTGATTTATATGCACGGGCGCTTGAACAAATTTGGAAGCAGCCAGTCTCGAAAAAGTACTTGTATTTCTTTGATGGGCCGCTGCTAATAGAGGTATAACCGGTTGCTTGTCGTTCAGCCGGAAAATGGATGAACCGGTTCGCTATCTTGGCGAACCGGTTTTTCAACTTCGTTCAAGAATTACTAAGTGGGTAACATGTCCGCATCCGAATTTGCCCAGAAATGGACGATGGCTTGAAAAGGCAGCGACCGCTTTAAGCGTTTGCGGAAACGTTTTGGTCTGCAACGTCGGGGTCAGCCGTATTTGTGGCACTCAAACCGCTGTTGGTATTGATGAAGTCACCGGTATTGAAAGAACCGGAGCCGGAACTTACTTTGGAAGTGCTTTTAGGGGAAAGATAAAAACTATCGCCAAAGTTGATGACCCCACCATCTATACCGTTGATCTTGATTGGTCCGACTATCGACGGCATTACATGACACCTTCTTTTTATTTGGCATTTATTACATTGTATTGTTAGGGGGGCTGTTCTGTTCCTCATTTAGAATACGGATATGTTTTATCCGTGCTTCGGCATCCAATAGATTCAAATTTCCTATTTGTAAAGTGGAAGATGCAGCTATCCCGAGCACACTGATGTTACCCACGCAGATTTTCGGGTGATGGTGAATGGATGTCTTTCTGACGAGGGGAGCAGAAGGCAGTGGCGAAGTTTGTTTGCTGAATACGGGAAAATCAGCAAACTCAACTGGCACTTCTCCTTTTTCGGCGATACCTTCCTCCTGAACAGCAATGGCCAGCATCCTCGGGCGTAGACTATTCACATCTCCAATCTCAAACATGGAGCTCCGTGACATAGAATCGACATAAATCGTGTCCACGTAGGAAGTTCGTTGCAACATTGCTATCCTTCCTCGATAGAGCGGCTCAACGGAACAAGTGAACCAACAATATAAGATTCTGGCGGTGTGTCAAAAAAGGAACTTAAATTTATATTCTCATTGTCCCCGACCAGGAGTGTCGAAGAAGAAGAGACAGCGGTAACTTCGATATTACCAACGTGTAAATCCCAATTGTGTACAGTGAAATTCATTCGGGAAAATCTCCTTTTTGAAAAAATTGATGAAGGGAGTGCTTGATTTCCTGCCAAACATTATCTGGAATGGACGTAGCGTCAGGAGAATCTCCTTCCCTATTTTCTAAATAGTAAGCTGCACGATTCGGCAGTTGTTGTTTTATATCCTGAATCAGTATGTCACGTTGTTTAGGTGAAAGCGGGCGTTGATATTGGGTGGATAGTTCTTCTAATAGTTTCGGCGCCTCGGAAGTGACAAGACGATCAAGTCCTGCAACAATTTGTTGTCGCGGAGGACTTGAATAAGGTTGAAGACCGGTTGGCTGTTGCTGATTGACTGCAAAATCTTCAATGGACTCCAAACCTTCAGGACTTATACCAATATTCAACGTTCCATCAAGGCGTTCAATTTTCAATTGATCAAAGTGGTAGTCGATTCTTTCGACATTTGGCTGGTTGTTTTTTTGGTTTTTCTCCAATTCGGCCACCCTTGCTTCCAGTTCTTGCAGTCGTTGATCCTGGTTTTGGATATATTGCTGCAGCTGATTGACGTATGTTTGCCAGTAGTGTGGATGCATCGCTGGAAAACTCCTTTCTGGGTGAAGACCTAAAATTAAAGTATGCAAAAAAGTGAAAATAGTTCATTAACTTGGAGGTGCGAGCGGGACGAGTGGTTCCTGTTCTGAGATTGCTTCCGCTTCTTCGGCAAGCTCGGTGTACCCACCGGTATTGTATAGTTCTGAACTTGCTCTTATGATGCCTGCACTGCCGATTTGCAAAATCGATGAGTTGGAGACGCTGTTCACTCTCAAAGTATGGATACAAATAGACTGATGAACGGTCAAATGCACAGTGATTCCCCCTTATGGGCCGACATTCGGCTGATCAATTACGTCATCATCCTGAAAGTTTGTGACGGAATTTTGCAGTTGAATTTGGATGCCGTTTCCGGTGTTGAATGAGCCTCCGCCTGCAAATGTTTTAGAGGTCGAATACGGATTGATGGCGTAGACGTCCCCGATATTGAATATGCTCGATGAAGATACCGTGTTGACTTTTACCGCTCCAACTACCGCAGGCATAGCACGATTCCTCCTTTCTAATAATTTATGAAAACGGAAAAAAACTGTTCGACTGTACGGGAAGTTTGCATGGTACATTCCGAACGATTCAGATACAATGACAATAGCTAGAAAGCAATCAGGCGAAGGGGGATAACGATGGCGAAGGCAGGTTCACCATTAAACGAAAACCAGCGGCTCATTTGGATAGATGCCGCGAGGGGGCTGGCCATTCTCGGCATATTCATGGTCAATGCGCCAGCCTTCAATGCCCCGTTTTTTCTTTATGGGGGTGCAGGCGATTTCTGGAACAATAAACTGGATCACGCTGTACAGGCCGGAATCGATATTTTCTTTCAGGCCAGTTTTTATACGCTTTTTTCCTTTTTGTTCGGTTTCGGCATGCAGGTGATGTATGACAGGCTGCAGGAGAAAAAAAGGAATACCGTTCATGTATTGATCCGCAGACTTTTGGTTTTGATTTGCTTTGGTATCATCCATGCTTTTATGATTTGGCATGGAGATATCCTGTTGACCTACGGCATTATAGGGTTTTGTCTATTTTGCTTTTACCGCAGGCAGAATGGGACATTACTTGGATGGAGTTTTGGCCTGCTTTTGATACCGGCCGGGCTCCTGACGATGTTATCCTATGCTGTCAGGAACTTTATACCGGATATAACGGCAGGTGACAGCCAGAGAATCTCAGAGGCAATGGCCAACTATGGGGATGGGACCCTCTTGGACATTTGGCGCCAGAATCTCGTAGACTGGTTATACGCCAATGGAGGGATTGCCTACTTGTTTTTGACATTCAGTCTGCTGCCGATGTTTTTGTTGGGGATGTACACTTCCCGTAAGAAATGGCTGCATGACATTGATCGGTTTCGGCCTGTCCTGATCAGGGTTTGGTTTATTACAGGTATCCTATTTGTTCTGATGAAAGTTGGTCCTTATGCAATGGGAAATCCGTTTTGGCTAAATGAGGCAAAACGGGCAATCGGGGGCAGTGCTTCTGCGTTATTCTATGTGCTTTCGGTCACTCTGGCTTTCCGCACAAAGCACGGGAAAAAGCTATTAACCCCGCTCGCCTATGTGGGACGGATGTCGCTTACTAATTACTTAGCACAGTCACTTATATGCTTTTTCCTGTTTTATAGTGCTGGTCTCGGATTATATGGCTCCGTGCGTCCAAGCTACTCGGTCGTGCTCGTCCTGATAATATTCAGTCTGCAAATTTGCGCAAGCAGATGGTGGTTAAACTATTTCCGTTTTGGACCTGCTGAGTGGCTATGGAGGAGCTTAACCTATGGAGAAAAGCAACAGCTAAGGAAACGAGTTCGATCTATGGATTAGTGATTACCGGAAAAAGGGAAAGGTTGGAATATGATGTAAACCACCCTCCCGTTGTTCTTGAAGGATGAGAGGAGTAAAAAGTACTTCTTGATGTTTTTGACAATTGACTCGAAGGAAAAGCAAAGGACTTGTGCATTAATTTGGCAATAATAAAAGGGGATTCTTACGAGAATCGCACGAACCGGAAAAAAACCGAGCGAATCCGAATGCTTGGCATTTCGAACATCGCTCGGTTTTTGCTTTGGCCGCTAACCTTGTGTATCTTTATTAAATTATGATTCTAGCACTTGTTTAATTTGCTCGACCGCCCATACCAAGTCTGGTTTCTCGACTGTCAACGGCGGGGCAAAACGGATGACGTTTTCGTGTGTTTCTTTACAGAGCAATCCTTTTCCTTTCAATTGTTCACAATAAGGCCTTGCAGATTCTGTCAGTTCTACACCGATAAACAATCCTCTTCCGCGCACTTCTTTGATCACCGGATTTTTAATTTTTACTAGTTCCCCCATCATGTAATTCCCCAATTCCAATGAACGATCTGCCAACTTTTCCTCTTCCAATACATCTAGGGCAGCTATCGAAACAGCACATGCAAGTGGATTTCCTCCAAAGGTAGATCCGTGCGATCCAGGATTGAACACGCCGAGGATGTCTTTATTAGCCACCACACATGAGATGGGGAATACTCCTCCGCCAAGTGCCTTGCCCAGTATCAGTACATCAGGGGAAACTTGTTCCCAGTCACAAGCAAACATTTTACCGCTTCTGCCCAGACCTGCCTGGATTTCATCAGCAATGAAAAGGACATTGTTTTGTTTGCAAATATCATAAGCCTGTTTTAAATAACCTTCAGGCGGAATGACAATACCCGCTTCTCCTTGAATTGGTTCCATCAGGAATCCAGCCGTGTTTTCGTTGATGGCTTCTTTAAGCGCATCGATATCGCCGTAAGGAATCAGCTTGATTCCTGGGAGCATAGGTCCGAATCCACGCTTGTATTCCTCCTCCGAAGATAAAGAAACCGCAGTCATTGTTCTGCCATGGAAGTTACCGGTACAGGCGATGATTTCTGCCTGGTCCTCCTGGATTCCTTTCACCTCATACCCCCAGCGGCGTACAGCCTTAATGGCAGTTTCTACGGCTTCGGCTCCAGTGTTCATCGGCAATGCCATTTCTTTGTTCGTCAGCTTGCATACTTTTTCGTACCATGGACCTAATTGGTCGTTATGAAACGCTCTTGATGTCAGGGTCACGCGATCTGCTTGCTGCTTCAAGGCATCGATGATGCGTGGGTGCCGGTGTCCTTGATTGACTGCTGAATAAGCACTGAGCATATCCATGTAGCGGTTTCCTTCGGGATCCTCTACCCAGACTCCTTCAGCCTTGGCAACCACAATCGGCAGCGGGTGGTAATTTTTAGCTCCATATTCCTGTGTTTGGTCAATGATTTCCTGACTCGATCGTACCATGGTATCCCTCCGTTTCGATGTTAAGCATACGCTTTCAATTATAACAGTTTTTTCATATATAGGAAGTTCAAAAATGCGGGAAAAAAGACGCGGCGAATTTCGTCGTTAGCTTGCTGGTCGTTTCTCACGGAAATCGGAAACCTTCTACTAAGACCGCCCACATCGTGTGGGAACGTAGAAGCCACCACATCCTGTGGAAGTCCGCTCCGGTACTCCCAACTGCGCTGCCTAGAACTTCTTGGTCCTTTTTGTCCTCTTTTTGAACATTGTATAAAGGGAGGAAGTTCAAAAATGCGGGAAAAATGACACGGCGAATTTCGTCGTTAGCTTGCTGGTCGTTCCTCACGGAAATCGGAAACCTTCTACTAAGACCGCCCACATCGTGTGGGAACGTAGAAGCCACCACATCCTGTGGAAGTCCGCTCCGGTACTCCCAACTGCGCTGCCTAGAACTTCTTGGTCCTTTTTGTCCTCTTTTTGAACATTGTATAAAGGGAGGAAGTTCAAAAATGCGGAAAAAAAGACGCGGCGAATTTCGTCGTTAGCTTGTTGGTCCGTTCCTCACGGAAATCGGAAACCTTCTACTAAGACCGCCCACATCGTGTGGGAACGTAGAAGCCACTACCTCTTGTGGTCTTTTATTAACAAACATGGAATGTGAATGTTCATAGAAATGTACGAAAGGGGACGTGTTATCCAATGAAATGTTTACGGAAAAATGATATGATAGCGTTGATTGAATAAAAAGGAGGTACGTCATGACGACGCATCTACATATCACTTCATGGGTACTAGCGTTTATTTTATTTGGACTTGCTTTGATGTTTAAAAAGCAGGGTAAAGACAAACCAGCAAAAATTTTACAGATGATTTTGCGACTCGATTACCTGTTGATCTTGTATTCGGGTGGTGACTTGATTGCGTACTACTTCCAGCAAAGTTATATGCTTGGAGAAGTCATCGTTAAGGGATTGGCAGGAATTTGGGTTATCGCAGCTATGGAAATGATTGCTGTGAAATACAACAAAGGCAAGCCAGTTATGGGTATCTGGGTACAGTTTGCTATTGCGGTGCTCATCGTTCTGGTTCTAGGCTTTGGCAGACTGCCATTCGGCCTGCATTTTATGTCTTGATATTGTACACCGTCTCCGCGGGATGTTCTGCGGGGCGGTGTTTTTTTATAGGAAAGTTTAAGGGATGGAGAAAAAAACTATGGAATGGGAAAATGGCTCACCTTTGTTCTGGTTGGATGCTGCCATTTTTTTCGTGTAACAAAACAGGCTTCACTTATACACACTCTGGGCGTTTTTATCATAAGCATGAAGAAGGGTTAAAAGAAAGGGTGTGTTTTCGTATATGTGTGGGATCACAGGCTGGGTAGATTTGAAACGCGACTTATCCGGGGAAATAGCCACTGTACGTAAAATGGCAGGGACCATTCAGCACCGGGGACCTGATGAGTATAACGAGTGGATTTGCGATCACGCTGGATTCGGTCATCAACGATTGATAGTTGTCGACCCTTCAGGTGGAAAGCAGCCAATGGAATGCCTGCGCGGAGAAGCAAAATATGTGATGATTTACAATGGTGAACTTTACAATACAGAGGATCTGCGTCAAGAACTCTTGGAAAAAGGATGGAGTTTTGCGTCCCATTCTGATACAGAAGTGTTATTGAAGAGTTTTATTCAATGGAGGGCTGCGTGTGTCGAAAAGTTAAATGGAATTTTTGCGTTCGCCGTCTGGGATGCGGAAAAGCAGGAATTGTTTATGGCGAGAGACCGGCTTGGTGTCAAACCGTTGTTTTTCAAAAAGCATGGGGAAGGAATCTTGTTTTCATCTGAAATAAAAGCACTGCTGGCACATCCTGAAGTAGAACCCGTATTGGACCGGGAAGGATTAAGTGAAGTGCTTGCACTTGGTCCATCACGGACTCCCGGTCATGGAGTTTTCAAAGGCATCAATGAACTTCCTGCTGCCCATATCGGAGTTTTTAATCAAGATGGATTTCAAACAAAGCGCTATTGGAATGTTGTCAGCAAACAACATGAAGACGACTTGGATACCACTGCACAGACAATCAGGGAATTGCTTACAGATGCAGTAGAACGACAACTGGTTTCGGATGTTTCTCTTGGTACTTTTTTATCTGGAGGTGTGGATTCCAGTGCCATAACCGCGATTGCCGCCAATTACTTGCAGGCAAAGGGCAAAGGGAGATTGTCGACATTTTCGATTGATTATCAGGACAATGATAAATATTTTAAACAAAGCTCTTTTCAACCGAATAGCGACAAAGACTTTATTGGCAAGATGAGCGCATTCAGCAGCACGAATCATCATACCTTTGTGATGGATAATAAGACATTGGCGGATATGTTGAAAGAAGCTGTTGAGATGCGTGATTTGCCTGGAATGGCAGATGTGGATTCATCACTTCTCTGGTTTTGCCGCCAGACGAAACAGGAAGTGACCGTTGCCCTGTCCGGAGAATGTGCGGATGAAATCTTTGGTGGATATCCGTGGTTTTATCGTGAAGACGACTTGACCAGGGAAGGTTTCCCTTGGATTCGTTCCTCTGAAGTAAGACGCTCCTTGCTTACCGAAGAATGGAAACAAAAACTCGATTTACACGGTTACATGCTGAAACGATACCAGGAAACGATTGATGGAACTCCGGAATACGAAGGGGACAGTCCCCTTGAGAAACAACGCCGGCAAATGTTTTATCTGAATATGCACTGGTTCATGCCGACACTGTTGGACAGAAAAGACCGGATGAGTATGGGGGCCAGTTTTGAAGCAAGGGTCCCGTTCAGCGACCATCGACTGGTTGAATATGTTTGGAATATACCATGGGAAATGAAGACGTATAATGGCAGGGAAAAGGGGATATTAAGGAAAGCATTGGAGGGGCTGCTCCCGCAAGAAATCCTTTATCGGAAAAAGAGTCCATATCCGAAAACACATAATCCGGTATATACGAATGCTGTCGTGTCATGGCTTGAAGAAATAACCAAGGATCCGGATGCCAGGCTGTTTGAATTGTTTGATCGGAAAGAAATCGAAAAATTGATCCAAACTGAAGGAAAGCAAATAGAGGCACCGTGGTTTGGACAGCTAATGACAGGACCGCAGCTGCTGGCCCATCTTGGCCAAATTGACCACTGGCTGCGCACCTATCAAATCAAAATAGAAAAGTAAATCAGAAGTAGTGTAAAAAAGCGTGCTGTCTGGGCACGCTTTTTTTTAAAAGATAAGAAAATCTGAAATTAAAGATATATATACCCAGTGCTTTTCGTGAGCCTGCTTTTGTCGGAGGCCTGCACGATGAGACGGATTTAGCCTGTTCTCCTTTTAAACGGATGCCGGAGCTTTTCTTAACTATTGATCCGCTGGATAAGTTTTAATGAAGGTTTCTTTGATCCAAATTTTGGAACGCCATCTCCGCAGCATCAACAACCCGCGCAGCCATTCATCTGCTATAAAAGCAATCCAGACACCGATCAATCCCAATCCAAGGTACAAACCGAAGAACCAGGCGAAAGTGACACTGACCCCCCACATGGACAAAATGCCGATAAAAACCGGAAATCTTACATCGCCGGCTGCCCGCAGGGAACTGATGACCACAAGGTTGAATGCCCGGCCGGGTTCCAGGATGATCGTCACCAACAGCAAGGCTGCCCCTTTTTCCATAATGGTTGCATTATCGGTGAAGATGCCCAATAAAAAATCACTGGCGAAATAAATGACAACGGCGGCAAAGGTGGAAATGACAATCGAGATTTGCAGGCTCTTGATGCCATGTTTATAGGCTGTATCTACTTCCCCTGCACCGATCAGGTGGCCGATCAATATTTGTGTCCCTTGGCCGATTGCCAGAGCAAACAGGAAAATGAACATCATGATATTCTGGACATAAACCTTGGTGGTCAATGCCATGGTTCCGAGCTGGGCGATAAAATAAGTGATCACCATCTGGCTGGCATTATAGGAAAGCTGCTCTCCGGCTGAAGGGATGCCGATATTCAATAGATCGCGGATATGTTGTTTTTTATAAGCAAAGAAAGAAGTGAACGGCAATGTTTTTTCACTGCGTCTTAACAATAGAAGCAAAAGGACGGTAAATCCTAAAAAGCGGCTGATGATGGTAGAGTACGCCACTCCTTCCACTCCTAAAACAGGGAAACCGAACGGTCCGAAAATAACGGCATAGTTTCCGATTATATTAAGCACGTTCATGCCAATCGTTACGTACATTGTATCTTTCGTGAATCCATAGCTTCTTAACACAGCAGACACTGTCATGATCAATGCCTGAACAAAAATCAATCCACCGACAATGTTCAAGTAGACGCCTGCTTCCCCCATCAAATCAGCAGGCAAATCCATTATCTTTAAAATTTGCTTGCTAAACAAGAACAGAGCAATGCTCAACAGCAGGGAAAACCATAAATTGAGGCTGAGCGAGGTAACAGCGATGGCACCAGCGGTATCCTGTTTCCCGGCTCCAAGATTTTGGGCAACGAGCACACCTGCTCCGGCGGCAACGAAGCCAAACATGACGATAATGACTGAAATCACCTGATTGGAGACTCCGACGGCTGCCACGGAACTGTCGGAATATTGGCTGAGCATCAAGGTGTCTGCATTTCCCATCAGCATATGGAGAAGTATTTCAATAAATATGGGCCAAGTCAGGGCGAAGAGGCTTTGCTTTTTTATATCTGTTTGATTCATTTGATATCCTCACGATCCAAATAATTAGAAAATCCAATTAAGTATATACTGCCTGTCTGTATTTGTCAGTACATATTGCTCTAAAACGACTAAATGGTAATTATGACGCATGTGTGACACTTTTATGGAATCAGGGGAAATTGGCACAAACATGATTGACGGACAGGGCTGATAAGGCTACCCTTTATTAAGAAAGCTTTTATGCTTCTAATTATGCCTGTAGGAGGAACGGAATGTGAAGAAGTTATTGGCAGCCACGGCTGTATTGCCGTTTCTTCTTTTTTACTCACAATCTGTAAGTGCTGTAGAACAAGAAGATACATTGGCAGAAGAATCTATTTACTATATACTTGTAGACCGATTTGTAAACGGAAACTTTGACAATGACGAGGAAATTGATATTGAAGACCCCAAAGCCTTGCATGGCGGCGATTTGCAGGGGGTCATTACCAAGCTTGACGATTTGAAAGAGATGGGATTCACTGCTGTTAACATCAGCCCGATCATGGAAAATGAAAAAGATGGTTATCACGGTTTCTGGGTAACGGACTATACTGCGATAGAACCTCACGCTGGGACGATGGAAACAGCTGCTGAATTGGTGGATGAAGCACACAAACGTGACATGAAAGTGTTCATGGATTTTCCGGTCAATCATACATCTGCCTCGCATCCATGGCTTACAGATCAGGACAAGCAAGACTGGTACGCGAGTGAACATGATGAGCAACAAGGACAAGCAGAGCTTCTGCAGACTCCCTGGCTCGCAGACTTGCCGCAGTTGGATTTGCAAAACAAAGAAGTTGCAGCAGCATTGAGTGACGCAGGGAAGTTTTGGATGGAAGAAACGGGATTGGATGGATACAGGATAGGAATCGAACCAGATACCCCCGTTTCATTTGTTGCCGAATTTGCTGAAGCATTGCATGCTGAACAGCAAGGATTTTCCCTCTTGGCAGACTGGAAACATGCTGATGAGGAAGGGATGGAGTCGTTCCAGGAAGCGGGAATTGATTTAATCATTGACTATGAGCAGACCAAGTCCCTTGATCAGGTCTTCCACGCACCGGGGAATGAATTATCAAATTTAACCGGTGACAAAGAGTCAGAAGATAACGGTGTGGCATTGGACAGCCAAATGACAACCCGCTTCACAAAAAAAGCGATTGAGCTCGGACAAAATCCGGTGACGAGATGGAAGCTGGGATTGACTTATTTGTACTTGGGACCGGGCACACCTGTCATTTATCAAGGGTCAGAGGTTGCAATGGGTAATGGAGACGAGGCGCCAGATCATCGTACGGCACAATTGAACAGTGGCAATGACGAACTGAGCAAGTATCTGGAAAGATTATCTGCCATTCGCCAGCAGTTCTCTCCTTTTACGAAAGGGTATATGGAGCTGGTGAAAAGCAACGGAGCGATGAGTTTATTCAAACGCAGTCACGAAGGGGAAACCGTTTATTTTGCCATCAACAATGACACATCCACTAAAGCTGTGACCATTGACGATATCCAAGCAGGCAAACAGCTTCGTGGATTGCTCAACGATGAGACGGTGCGGGCCGATGAAGCAGGGCATTACAAAATCGGGCTTGACCGTGAAACGGCGGAAGTATATGTCATTGAGGATGACAAAGGCATCAATTGGTTGTTTGTTTCTTTTATTTTAGCAGTACTCGGTGCATTTGTTTTTGCCGTTGTTTTTCTGAAGAAGAAACAAAAAAACAGCCGGTAAACACTACCATTTAAGAAGAGAAACACTTATTTCCCCTCTCCATTATGCTTTTCTGTATT
This sequence comes from Sediminibacillus sp. JSM 1682029, assembly GCF_041366435.1. Classification (NCBI taxonomy): domain Bacteria; kingdom Bacillati; phylum Bacillota; class Bacilli; order Caryophanales; family Bacillaceae; genus Sediminibacillus; species Sediminibacillus sp. JSM 1682029. The sequence goes on along the minus strand of NZ_JBEWYY010000010.1, from coordinate 90,890 downwards.
GAGTTCAAGTAAGCCTTGCCAGCGGGAATACGAAGTACCTTGCCGGAGTGGATTCTTGGATTGTGCTTAGGACAAGGTAGGACGGTTTATAATCAAGTTAACTGATGGGGAAAGTTCCAAAAGAAAAACCGATCGAGTTCGAAAGCGTTGAATTTCGAATAATCGTTCGGTTTTTCTTTGACTAGGCATTGATTTCGACCATGTGCAACTTATTGATAATCATCGTTCAGGAAAAACAAAGCAAGTGTTCCGGGGCCGGAGTGGGCGCCGATTGCTGAGCCGACCATCTCAATGTGCACGTCTTCGACTTCAAAACGTTCTTTGATCATTTCGGCAAGCTGCCTGGCTTTTTCCAAATCGTCTCCATGGCTGATGCCGATGGTCTGTTTTTGAAAATCTTTCCCGCGTTCCTCCATTACGTCTACCATCCGTTTCAACACGCGTTTTGAGCCGCGGATTTTTTCCAATGGCATCAGCTTACCAGCTTCAACATGCAACAAAGGCTTGATTTTTAACAACGAACCGACAAAAGCGGCTGTTTTACTTACTCGTCCACCGCGATACAAATATTCCAGATCATCTACTGTGAAGATATGCTCCATGTGATTGGCATGGTATCGGGCAATTTCTTCAACTTGGCTGAGACTCTCTCCTTCATTTGCAAGCTGTGCGGCACGCAGGACGACCAATCCGTGTCCCAGGGAAGCGCAATGAGTGTCGAGCACTTGAGCTTCCCAGTCAGGATAATCCTCCTTGACTTCCTGCATGGCCATTCTTCCAGCATTGTAAGTTCCTGAGAGTTCGGACGAGAAAGCGACATAAAGGCACGGCTGGTTTCGCCTAGCATAGCTTTCAAATGCTTCACGGAATTTTTGCGGACTGACTTGAGAAGTTTTTGGTGCCTTTCCAGCACGCATTGCATCATAGATTGCTTTCGCAGAAATAGTTTTTGCGTCTTCAAAATTTTCATTGTCGAGTTCGACAGTCAGTGATACCATATCAATGTTGTATTTTTCATAATGGCTTTGCGAAAGGTCACACGCAGAATCGGTGATAATTTTCACATTCATGTTTTCCACCCTCAATTCGGATCATTTTTCTTACGGTAAAAAGTAAAATGGGAGTTTCAAAAAAGAAACCGCCATCGAGCTCGAAATACAAGCCCGCAAGGATGATAAATAAAACAAGTGCAGTTTATCTACAGTGTAAGCGTACTGTTATCGATAGTCAAAGCTTTTTCCCATTTCGTTGTATTGGAAATGGGAAAAGCGATACTGCCGATTATTTGTGCGAATAGCTGGGTATGGAAAAGAGAAGCTTATTTTTGCTACATATGGAAACGATAAGGACATGTAGAAGAAATAGCCCGATAGTTGGAAAACAACATAAGAACATCGATACAGGGAGCGGCCGCACTTGCGACAATCGTTGTGGCTTTTGACCGGGATAAACGAAGGAGGCAGTTATGTTTTTTATTGAAGCGAGACGAATTTTCATAGTAATGCTGGGGGCATTGTTCAACGCGATTGCATTAAATTTTTTCCTTATTGCCGCGAATGTCTATGCCAGCGGTTTTACAGGTATCGCCCAGCTTATGTCAAGTATTTTCCGAGACTTTTTCAATATCAATGGAGTCAGTACAGGTATCATCCTATTTATTTTGAATATACCGGTAGCCATATTGGGCTGGTACAAAGTCGGTAAGGGTTTTACGATTTACAGTGTGATCTCGGTCATATTCACGACGGTTTTCCTTGAAGTGTTGCCGGTACAGCCGTTATCAGAGGATATTATTTTAAATGCTGTTTTCGGAGGTGTCATCGGCGGTATAGGGGTCGGTATGACATTGAAATGGGGGGCATCAACCGGCGGTCTGGATATCGTGGCGATGGTGTTGTCCCGCATGAAGGATAAACCGATCGGCAATTTCTTTTTGATCATCAACAGCGGAATCATCATCGTTGCTGGTTTGTTGTATGAAGCAGAAAATGCTTTGTACACGTTACTTACTTTATATGTGACAACAAGGGTGATCGATGCGCTCCATACCCGTCATGAAAAAGTGACAGCTATGATTGTCACACGCAAAGCGGAGGAACTGCAAAAAGCGATTCACGACAAAATGATCCGAGGAATCACGATTTTACCTGCTCGAGGCGCATACAGTCGTGAAGACAAGGATATGATGGTCCTTGTTATCACCAGGTATGAATTGTATGACTTGGAACGGATTATTTCGGAAGTGGATCCACAGGCGTTCACGAATGTTGTGCAGACAACTGGAATATTTGGTTTCTTTCGACGCAACGATTAATGGAAACATAAAGAAAGTTCGCCAGATGCGTGGGGTGACTAGCCGATTTGGATGGATAGAAAAAGAGCTGTTCAAGGAAGTAGCAAGACTTCTTGAACAGCTTTTTTTTATGATCAAAATTTTGATGCATTCAGAGGAATATTCTCGTTTTTTAGTCTTGTCCGGAAATGTTCTTAGTATCCGTATTCGTTTAAGACTGCTTCCACTTGTGGGGTAAGCGGTTCCCATTCCACGTCGAATTTCTTGTTAACTGTGATGAAGTTTTGGAAACCGAAAACGTTGTCGACTCCTTCCAGTTCCATCAGGTCATTCAGAACTTGATGTTCACTTGTTTGTCCAGCCATCACGGACACGCTGTTATTTCCTTCGAATATCATGGAATCAGTTGTGAATTTCATTGCATTCGGGTTCGGTGTCGCTTCCACTCGTACACTCATGCTTAATCCTCCTATGTAACACAGATTTATGTCCATCATAGCAGAATTTTGTCATTTACAAAAGGGATTGAAGTAAAAGGAAATAAGAGGGTTGTTTCTTTGGGTTCGTAAGTATCCTGGACAAATGTGCCCCTTATTTCCTGGGCAATAATTGTCCGGAACTGTCGTTTTGTGTCCATGTCATTAAAGTGTTCTTTGGGAAGTTGGGACGAAGGCGGGGAGCGCCTATGGTTCATTGAACAGAGCGGCACCGGGATGGATGCCGCCCTATCAGTTTACTGCATTTGGTTATGACGGTTCAGCTGCTCTTCCAACTGCTGAAGCTGTTCTTGTTCTTCAGGGGAAGCACTAGTATAAGCAGATTGGATAGCATTGCGTGCTGCTTGCTTATCCTGCTCGCTGACATTCTGGCCGCCGTTTGTCATGTTGGTTAAACGGTTCATTGCATTTCTTGCTTGCTGCATGAAATTGTTTGCCATTGTTAAAAACCTCCCAGAGTATGTTGGTCTGCTTGTTCCTCTTTACGCTCGACATCGGTAAAGCGCTCCCGGTAAGGAAAACGCTCATCATGTCTTTTTACCGAATCGGCCCCTTGCTGCGTAAATCGTTTTGACTTGCTTTTTCTGCTCATTTCCATTCCCCCTAATAGAAATGTCAACGAAAACCTGCTGAAGCAGGCAACAGACTCTATGACGCAACATCGGCTGCCGTATAAACCAGCGTTGCCAAAAAAAGCTTGAACGCTATTGCGTTCAAGCTTAGTATGGACCTTGCGAGGAAAAAGAATGACTTGAAAAAGATGCCAGACTTCATCGCGTTAATTAGTGCTGGTGCTTTTGGCTCCGAGATGCAAATATTCTTCCAAGAAGGCTCCGATCCCGTCTGCTTCATTTGTACCGGCGACATGGTTGGCCAGTTTCTTCAGTTCCTCGATTCCATTTCCCATCGCCACGCCTACTCCTGCATATTCAATCATTTCCAAATCGTTGTCTTCGTCTCCGAAAGCAATTATGTGTGACTGCGGAATGTCAAAGTAGCGGGCGATTTTTTCCAATCCGACTGCTTTATTCAATCCTTTACGTACGATTTCGATTACATGCCAGGGAGCTCCCCATTTACGGTGCTCAATGACTGAAGCGTGTTTGTCATTGAGATGGGAGCGGAGTTCTTGTATGTGTTCTTCCTGTGGGTGTATCAACAAAGAAGTTGGATCATCCTGCAAATTATTTTTCAGGCTTCCGACTGTAACAGGATTAGCCTGGTCGGTATGGAAGATTTCCATTAATTCTTCATCATACTGATCAAGGTAGACGTCGTCTCCTACCTCGGCCATGATATTGTTGACCTCCAGATCATAACATGTCTGTACTATCGCTTTTGCTGTCCGGTTGGGCAGCGGTGAGTGGACGGCATCCCATTTTTTATCTAATGGATGATGAATCAATGCCCCGTTAAAATTCACCATCGGGGTGTCCAACTCTAACTCTTTGTAATAATCAATGCTGGCACGGTGGGGTCTTCCGGTGGCTATCACTACGACATGACCAGCTTGTTTTGCCTGCATGATCACTTTTTTTGTTTTTTCGCTTATTACCTTGTTGTCTGTAAGCAGGGTTCCGTCAAGATCCAATGCTATCAAATGCTGGTTCGTTTTCATTTATATAATCACCTCTTATGTAAGTATAGTTTATCGGTGAACAGGTTATCTGTAAAGAAAGGGTTAAATTTACTGTTTGTTTTGCATGTTTAAAGTGTAACGATTATCATGGAATTAAGATCACCACTATAGATGAGAGGATAAGAAGATATGATCACCGTAAGCAGAGAAAAATGGAAGGGTATTCCCCTCCTTATTGTCGTCGATGCAGAAAAAAGCAGAGAGCCACTGCCAGTCCTTACATATTTTCATGGATATACGAGTGCTAAAGAACATAATCTTCCACTTGCTTACTTGCTCGCGGAAAAAGGCTTCCGGGTCATTCTGCCGGACAGCATGCTTCATGGGGACAGGGCAGAAGACTTATCAACGGATGAAATGAATATGCGATTTTTTGAAATCGTCAGCCAAAACATAAAAGATTTACAAGTGATAAAGAGTACACTGGACGAAAAAACGCTGCTTCTTGACGAAAGGTTCGGTCTTGCCGGCACCAGCATGGGAGGGATCACCACGGCTGCCGCTTTGACGCAATATCCATGGATTAAAGCATCGGCAGTGTTGATGGGCTCTCCGAAAATCACCGATTACGCCAAGGCGTTGGTCGACCAGATGAAACAGAACAGTTCTGAGTTTGAAATGTCGGACGATGAGATTGAAACTATCTATCAACAGCTGGAAACCATTGATTTGTCGAAGCAGGTAGACAAGCTGTATGAACGGCCGTTGTTTTTCTGGCATGGAGAAGCCGATCCGGTTGTACCTTTTGACCATGCTTACAGTTTTTACAATGAAGTCGTACCTTATTATAAAAATCCGGAAAGCATCCGCTTTTTACGGGAGGTCGGCCGCGGACACAAAGTCAGCAGATTCGCTATACTGGAAACAGCCAAATGGTTCGACATGCAATTGTAAATGCTGCGAGGATTATCATTTAAAAAATGACCGATATGTGTTTATAATAAGAAGAACCAATATCAAGGAGGTTGTATGATGGAGGAAGCATTGCAGGAAAACTTGATGGGTGCTCTTGAGAACGTAATTGACCCGGAACTCGGGATAGATATTGTAAACTTAGGCCTTGTCTATGGAGTGGATTTAGATGAAAACGGTGTGGCCACCGTCACTATGACATTGACGGCAATGGGCTGCCCGCTGGCTGGCCATATTGAACAAGATGTTAAATTTGTTCTGAGCGACATTCCGGAAGTAAAAGAAACCAAAGTCAATATTGTTTGGAATCCGCCGTGGTCGAAAGATCGGATGTCCAGATATGCCAAAATCGCCCTGGGTATCCCGGATTAATGTACGCTAGACCCCTTGCACTGTGCAAGGGGGTTTTTTTATGTTTTTTGGTGGATATTTAGTTCGCGGATCGACACTTTAAGTGAGGATTGGCAACGAACACTGCTGAAATTCGATCTGGAATAGAAGTAAGCGGAAAGAGCACTTCATCCACCTGATGAACCACCAACTGGGATAGAGGAAGACTGGTTGTTATTATCTACAGGATAAAATCACAACTGTGACATTTTAAAAAAGCTGCCCGCATGACTCATGCTGGACAGCTTTTCGTTTACAAGAACAATATGGCAAGAATACCGACAATGAAACAATAGAAGGAAAAGTATTTTAAGTTCCCTTTAGCCATGATATTCATAAACCACCGGAGTGAATAATAGGTGGCAATGATGGCAGCCATAAACGCAAGCAAGTAAGGGATGAACAGGGCGCTGAACTGATCGTCGTTCACAATCTCCCCGATACTGAGGACAAGTGTGCCCAGACTTACGGGAATATAAAGCAAAAACGAGTAACGCAGTGCTGTTTCCTTGTGCATGCCAAGCAGCATGGCACCGACGATCGTGGCCCCAGAACGGCTGATTCCCGGTATCAGCGCCACAGCCTGCGCCAGGCCGACGATGAGTGCATCCTTGAATGTGATTTCCCCGTCATTTTTGTAGCCTTTAATATTGCGGATAATCCATAAGGCAATTCCGGTGATAATCAACGTGATGCCGACCATTTTCGAAAAACCGAATACTTCTCCAATCTGTTCTTCGAACAAAATTCCGATTATGCCGGCAGGAATGGTCCCGACGATCAAGTATAAAATAAATCGAAAATCATCTCGAGCTTCCGGCTGTTTGGTGAACAGGTAACGGAAGCCGTTTTGGATTAAACGGAGTATATCCTTTCTGTATATAAGCAGTACCGCAATCAATGAACCAGCATTCACTAAAATTTCAAAGGACAATCCATGAATGTCCAACTGAAATAAATTTCTCAGCAGGACGAGGTGGCCGCTGGAAGAAATCGGTATCGGTTCTGTGAAACCTTGAAACAACCCTAAAAATACATATTTGACTAAAATCCAAAAATCGTTGGCAAAATCCATGTTTTTCCTCCCAATGTTAAAGCAATGCTTTTATCTAAAATGGTTTCTTGTTCTTTGAGAACATTCATCGTCCCCTGTCACATACCCAGTCAGCCATGAATAGGCTAAAGTGTGAAGGAGGTAGTCGACATGAACAGACCACACAGCCACCACCATATATATGAGCTTTGCAAATCCCATATGAATTCCTATGTACTTGCTGAATTGAATGACGGGAGCAAAGTGGACGGTATCGTTGTCGATTTGGATGAAGATTTTGTGTATATGGCCGTTCCGATCCAAACAACTGTACCTGAATACCATACAGGTTATGGAGACGATCGGCAGTTTGGATTTTATCCGGGTTACGGCTATCCGGGATATGGTTATCCAGGATACGGATATGGATACGGGCCGGGAAGGTTCCGCCGTCTTGTGCTGCCATTGACAGCACTGGTTGCACTGAGCGCGCTTCCCTGGTATTAATTTTTTCCGTACTAATAAACCCTTGCCGACTCCTTGTGGGCAAGGGTTTTCAACCAAAGTGGCAGCGAATGCAGCCTATTCTGTTTCTTCCTTCAAGGCACCGCCTAAAAGAAAAATTGCCACAGAAAAAATTACTGTCAGCACAAGCACCTGATCGAACGGAAGAGAAGCTCCGCCCATGCTTGATAATACATACGAAATCAAAAAGCTAAGTAAAAATGACCAGATAACTGTCCAAAGATAACGCAATCATTTCACCTCATTTTTTACACATTCTGTTTTAAGTTTAGCAGAAGCCTGTTGAAAAATAAATATAAAAAACAGTTATATATCCAAATTCCTTTGTTTGTCGAGAATAGTGGAAAGGGAGGGGTTTCCAATGTATTTAATTTTACCTTGTTTTGACTGGATAGGTTTCCATCTCTGCGAAAAGTTGCTGTATCATGGCGAACAAGTTATCGGAATAGGGGAAGCTACGACTGTCAGGCAAGATAATTTTTGGGCTTTTTTGGCACGGAACAGTTCATTTCAATTATTCCCCACAGTGGAGGAGTATCAAACAAGCAAAACAGAAGCAAATTTAGAAGCAATCATACAAATAGAAACGGAACAAAAAGCACCGGTGCCGGATGCGCTCAAAGCGTCCCGGAAATTTTTGCTGAATGGGAAAATGCAGGAACGCCCAACCAATAAAGAAGATTGGTGTCATGTGGAATTACCGATGTTATATGGAGAATGGATGCCGCGGTCGAAGGACAGCATGTTCAGTCCGGATGGAGGCGAAGTCCCCTTTGATTCGCAAACTTTCCATGACGATGCTGTATATATAAAAGACTTTTTACAAGAATTCTTTCCTTTGTTGAAAACAAAGCAATCGAAAAAGCATGTTATCATCAGTCCTTCAGGAGACCAGGAGGGTCAAAGAGAGACAGATGCCGAAGTGATTCCAGTTTTTCATTCAGAATCGACCGGACAACGTCAAAAGAAACTACAGCGGCACTATGAAAAGTTTATTTCTTTTTACTAATGTAATCAGAATGTAATAATTCGATACGTTTACGGACTAGAAGTAAGACGGTAGAATAGTACTAGAGAATACTGACCGATTGGGAGTGCACACGGTGAAAAATAGATATCGATTTGTTCCGCTTGTCTTCCTTGCCGGTTTCTGTTTACTTATGGCAGCCGGCTGCTCTACCTTGGGTGGAGGTGAAATAGACAGGGTCGGCATGCTGGTGGAAAACTCCATCCATGATCAAACCTGGGGAAATAAAGGCTATCAGGGACTTTTGAAAATCAAAGAAGAATATGATGTAGACGTTTATTTTAAAGAAGGCATACAAACACAGCAGGATGTCAATCGTGCTGTCGAGGAATTCTCGAATCAAGGGATTAATTTAATCTTTGGTCACAGTAGCAACTACGGGAAAATGTTCGATGAAATCAATGAGGCATATCCAGATATTCATTTTGTTTACTTCAATGGGGGATATACCGGGGACAACTTGACTTCTGTCAATTTCAATTCTCATGCCATGGGATTTTTCAGTGGAATGGTAGCCGGAAAAATGACATCCACCAACAATGTCGGTTTGATTGGCGCTTTTGAATGGCAGCCAGAAATCGAGGGATTTTATGAGGGAGTAAATTACCAAAACCCTGACGCATCTGTACATATGAACTTTGTGAATAGCTGGGATGACAGTGATAGGGCCTTGGACTTGTTGGACCAAATGAGCGCCGATGACGTCGATGTTTTCTATCCGACAGGAGACCAGTTCAGTGTCCAGGTGATCAATAAAGTAAAAGAAAAAGGATTATATGCAATCGGCTATGTTACCGATCAGGCCAGCTTAGGTAAAAACACGGTGTTGACCAGTACTGTTCAGCATGTCGATGATATTTACCTGCAAACAGCGGAAGCTTTCAATGAGGGGGAATTGACAGGAGATGTGATGACGTACGATTTTCAGGATGGAGGAATCACCATGGGGAAATTCAGTCCTGAAGTACCCGAAAGCTTTGTAAAAGAGATTCAGGAAGCAATTGATGAGTATAAGGATACGGGCTTGTTGCCCAATGAACAATAAAAAAGAACAAGGCCGCCTTATTGCTTGGACAAGCAGGGCAGTCTTTTTTTAAAGATGAGAAAGTGTAAATTCCACAGGTCTGGCTCAGCGCCCTCCCCTCGAGGTCTTAGGTCAATCCTCTGCATGGAAAAGACTGCCACTTGGGAGCTTTTTCAAGCTTTTCGGAAGCACGGATTGTGTGGGGCTTGAAGCCTTGCCACAGGACGAGTGGAATGTAGACCTGTACTCCTTTTGCGCTTTTCTTTTATTGCGCAGCATATGCTTTTAAACTAAGCGCCCGTAAAGCACGGACGCAGCTTGACAGCAAATTTTATTTCCGGAATTGCTTGATTAAACCGGAAATTTCTTTAACGTAGGGCGATAGTTGCTGATAGGTTTCCATCACAGTCTGGGCAGTGCCAAACAAATCGAATGACTCCGTTTCTTCCCCCTTTCCCGGTGCGGCTGTCGGTCCTTCATCATCCTGGGAAATTCCTCTCCGCGGCCCGAACATCATTTCATCGAAACGGTTGTGTCCCGGGCTGCCGCTGTCTCGGTTTCTGTCGGCCATTATATCACCTCCCATACCAGTTTATTGAAGGGCAAGGCTTTGAGCGCAGGCATTCATCACGGTCAAGGCGGAATAGTCTGTGAAAAACTTGAATAAAATGAATGAATCGATTAAAATTAGTACCAAGTCTTAATAATTGATAGTAAACTCTGTATGATGAGGAGAGGTAATAGATGAGGGCAGGTATAACAGGGACCGGTCACTACGTACCGGAAAAAGTGTTGACCAATTTTGATTTGGAAAAAATAGTCGATACGACTGACGAATGGATCCGGACCAGAACCGGTATTGAAGAGAGAAGAATCGCAGAAGATGATATGGACACATCGGAAATGGCATACAGAGCAGCAGTGAACGCGATGGAGGACGCAGGTATCACGGGAAAGGACCTAGATATGATCATGGTGGCGACCGTGACGCCTGACACGCCTTTCCCATCCGTATCATGCATGCTTCAGGATCGATTGGGAGCCGATAAGGTTGCGGCAATGGATTTAAGTGCAGCGTGTTCCGGTTTTATGTATGGAATGGTGACAGCCAAACAATTCATCGACACAGGTGTTTACAAAAACATCCTCGTCGTAGGTGTCGAAAAGTTGTCCAAGATTACGGACTGGACAGATCGTAACACATGCGTCCTGTTCGGCGATGGTGCCGGAGCAGCTGTTATTGGCGAAGTCAGCGACGAACGCGGTATATTATCATTTGAATTGGGCGCTGATGGTTCAGGCGGTAAATATCTTTATCAAGATAAAGACTACTTGAGCATGAACGGCCGGGAGGTATTCAAGTTCGCCGTACGGCAGATGCCGGAATCCTCGGTTAATGTAGTGGAAAAAGCCGGGTTCAAACGGGAAGACGTCGACTATTTGATTCCTCATCAAGCGAATATCAGAATCATGGAAGCCGCGCGCGAAAAACTTGGTATTCCAGAAGAAAAAATGGCGACATCCGTAAAAAGATACGGAAACACTTCAGCGGCTTCTATTCCGATTGCTTTGTCTGAAGGAGTAAAAAACGGTAAAATAAAGGAAGATGATTTAGTGGTTCTCGTCGGTTTTGGCGGAGGACTTACATGGGGTGCGGTTGCATTCAAATATGGTAGATAATAGACATGGGATAGTGAAGGAGGAGCATATAATGGAAAATAGACGTGTAGTTATCACTGGACTAGGAGCTGTCAGCCCTGTCGGTAATGATGTAGACACGATGTGGGGGAATATTATAGAAGGAAAATCGGGAATCGATTTTGTGACCAAAGTCGACAAAGACGATTTTCCGGCAAAAGTTGCGGGTGAAGTGAAAGACTGGGATCCAGTGAATTACATGGAGAAAAAAGAAGCCAAACGGATGGATCTGTTTACGCAATATGCTGTCGGTGCCGCAAAAATGGCGGTAAAAGACGCCGACCTGGATATAACAGAAGAACTGGCCCCGCGTGTGGGTGTCTGGGTAGGTTCCGGCATTGGCGGCATGAAGACGTACGAAGAGCAGTTTGAAAAATTCCAGGAAAAAGGCTACCGTCGTGTAAGCCCGTTCTTTGTACCAATGCTTATCCCTGATATGGCAGCCGGTCAAATTTCCATCCAATTGGGAGCGAAAGGAATCAATTCCTGTACGGTGACAGCTTGTGCATCCGGGACCAATTCCATTGGCGACGCCTTTAAAGTCATCCAGCGGGGAGATGCAGATGTCATGATTACCGGCGGCGCAGAAGCCCCTCTTACAAAAATGGCTTTCGCCGGGTTTTCTACTGCAAAAGCATTGACCTTCAATGATGATCCGAAAACAGCAAGCCGTCCATTCGATAAAAATCGTGACGGATTTGTCATGGGTGAAGGAGCAGGAATACTTGTTATCGAAACATTAGAATCCGCCAGACAGCGTGGAGCGAAAATTTATGCAGAGATCGTCGGCTACGGATCTGCCGGAGATGCCTACCATATTACTTCCCCGGCTCCAGAAGGGGAAGGAGCTGTCCGTTCCATGAACCAGGCAATAAGCGATGCGGGTGTCGATGTATCTGAAGTTGCTTATATCAATGCGCATGGCACGAGTACCGAATTGAACGATCCATTTGAAACAAAAGCGATCAAGCAAGTTTTCGGTGGGCATGCTGATAACTTGGCGATATCTTCTACCAAGTCGATGACCGGCCACTTGCTGGGCGCAGCAGGGGCAATTGAGGCAATTATTTCGGTTAAATCCATCAACGAGAGCATTTTACCGCCAACGATCAATTTGGAAACACCGGATCCAGAATGTGACCTCGATTATGTACCGAATAAAGCAAGACACCAGGAATACGAATATGCATTGAGTAACTCGCTTGGATTCGGTGGTCACAATGCGACCCTTATTTTCAAGAAATATCAGGATGTTTGATTTTTTCCCGGGGAACTAGGACAAAAGAATAGAGGAAAAAAAGCCGAACGATTTCGTTCGGCTTTTTTTGTATTATATGAATCGTGCAACTCTCCACTGAAGCAAGGTACTCGCACTCCGTGGGCACTATACCAAATTGAAACAATCAAGTCGACCGGTTTTGGTCTTGGCAGTCATGATTTTGTCCCGGCAATTTTTCGTATGCTTTTTTTAGTGAAAAGAACTTACAGGGCATCAGAACTGCCTGTCCTACATACATATAAGTAAACGATCAAGTCGGACAGGCAGGGGGAAGAAATCGTGGGCTATATTTTATTGTTTCTTGTAGGATTCGGTTTAGCTGTATCTGGCGGCGTCACGTTCATTCTCTACTTGAATTTCATTCCTGCGGGCCTTTCCTGGATCGATTACTTCTTATTTATCCAGGGGAGATTGGAATGTTATTTTCTTCCGCTTGGTCTTCTTTTGATCATCATCGCAATATATAAGTATCCAGGGTAATACCTGTTAATTATTAGGTTGGTTAGAATAATTATTCCTTTTTTGGCCATAATGTATCGTAAATAAAGCGGTTATATATTGTACGATCCACAATTTCCGGCCAGGCCGACTGGCAGCAGGCAGGTCAAGATGATAGGAACAGCATGAAGGAATGCCGGCAAGTCTCAATAGGCCGCAATTTTCTAACGATCCAATTAATAAAGCGGGGGTTCGACATGTTGTATTTACACGACGTATGGGTGAATTGGTTTGAAGGCGAAGAAAACGGCTACAATGTTTGCGCATTTCATGAATGGAGAAAAGAAGACGGCATTGAACTGCTGGACCAGGTACCGGTTCTTTACATTGATGAGATGTTGTACCACTATATAGAAAATGACTTGCAGGATTTGCCCAAAAGCTTGCTGGAGGCAATTCATCAGCGGGCATACTTGCGGAAAAACCAAGAACGGATACCGTTGGAATATGCCTGTGTGATCACGGATGGCCAGTCAATATTGGCTATCGATACGATGGGCTACCACCTGCCGGTTAGAAAAAGCAGGTTAATACCGAGACAGGAACGGCTTGTGTACGATTTAATTGACGGTACGAGCAGATTGGAGTTTTCTTTTTCTCCGGAACAGAGGGAGAAAGAATATCATATTTTGTCACTCTCACCTGATTCGATGCTGGGATTAACAAGGAAAGAACGGCAGCTAAAGCAATTATTGATGATGGCTTTAGATCAGCTGGAGGGTACGCAAAACTTACAGGAAGTCCGTTACTGGCTGACAGAGTGGAATCCGGACCAATATTCGCAAATCCGGCAGATGGACTTCAACGCTGCCTGGCAAGCTTTGTACGAAGGAGTAAGTCCGGGCTGGAGCAGAGCGCATGAAGAACTTTGTGCCAAGTTGGTAAAAGGTCAGCCGTTCTTCGAGAAAATGTATGAACTGGAACAGAATCAGGAGCAGCAAAACACGTACAAACGAATGCTTTAACAAAAGAAAGACCGGATAGTTGCCTGTCTTTCTTATGGAATAGGAAAAAGAAAACCCGCAAAGAGAACTGTTTTTGCGGGTTTTTCCATTGAAAAAGTATTTAAGGATTATTTGTGCAACAATCACTTTTTCGGCTTCTTTTTGACTCTTCCCAATCCCATTGCTTTTTTTGCTTTGGCAAGCATTTTGTTTGCAGCTTGCTCGGCTTTATCAGCACCGCTATCGAGAATATCATCAAGTTCCTGCGAGTCGATCAACTCATAGTAGCGCTCTTGAAGAGGCTTGAGCAGGGAAATAACCGCATCGGCGGTATCTTGTTTGAACTGCCCATAACCTTTGTCCTGGTACTTGCTCTCCAATTCAGCAATGGAGATACCGGTACAGCTTGCGTGGATGGCAAGCAGGTTGGATACACCAGGTTTGTTTTCTTTATCAAATTTAACAATCCCTTCTGAATCAGTGACTGCACTTTTGATTTTCTTTTCAATTTTCTTCTCATCATCCAGCATGAAAATGGAGGCCTTTTGATTCGAATCAGATTTACTCATTTTTTTGGTTGGGTCTTGTAAGGACATAATCCTTGCGCCGGTTTTCGGAATACTAATTTCCGGAACGGTAAAGATGTCATTGAATTTATTATTGAACCTTTGGGCTAAATTACGGGTGAGTTCCAGATGCTGCTTTTGATCATCCCCCACCGGGACCACGTCTGTCTTATAAAGCAAAATGTCTGCAGCCATTAGCGGAGGGTAAGTAAGCAGTGAAGAAGAAACTGCTTCTTTTCCTGCTGATTTGTCTTTGAATTGCGTCATCCGCTCCAATTCACCGATATAACTGATGGATTGTAACATCCAGCCTAACTGTGTATGGGCGGCCACTTCGGACTGAATAAACAATGTGGATTTTTCTGGATCGATACCTGATGCCAGATAGAGGGCTGCAAGCGAGCGAATGTTATCCCGCAGCTTCAAACGGTCCTGTGGAACGGTAATGGCATGTTCGTCAACGATACAAAAATAGCAGTGGTTTTCTTCCTGTAACTCGACGAACTGTTTCATTGCTCCTAGATAGTTTCCGAGTGTCAACGTTCCGCTCGGTTGGATTCCCGAAAATATAGTCTTCATGATAATCACCTCTTCATAATGTAAAGCATTGATTAAGGAATTTGCGAGCAAAAATCGAACACAAAAAAAGCTCATTCTTTCCCTCTTTCGAAGGGACGAATGAACCGCGGTGCCACCCTTGTTATCAAACTGTCGACCAGTTGATCACTTGAGAATTCAATTTAGCTCGAAAGTCCAATTCCAATCCACCTTGATGCTTGTTTCCACCAGCCACAAGCTCTCTATAAATCAGCGGGCGATTGTACTACGCCTTTTTCATTGCTTTTGATATTGATTTTTTTACATTATATAAAGTCTTGTCAGGAAATGCAAGGGCAACCTCCTAAAAGCAGCTCCGCCAATGAAGGGAAGCTCAAAAAGAGGCAGAGAGCCGTTGAAAACGCACTTTAAAACAAGCCGAGAACCGCCGAAAACGAACTTCATCTTATCTATGATCAACGTATAAAGTCCATCCATCGGTTCAATTCCTTTGACTTAGTACGGATTTAACGATCGAACGTGTCCTCCTATACATTAAACAGTGACAATATCCTTGTAAAATAGCCGTTCCGCCTATCAAGAGGTTATGTTTTGTCCAAAAATGAATAAAAGCAGAGAAAAATAAAAAAGCGGCGAACCGCCGCTCCATTTCTAAAACTCTGAAGTAAAGAATTATAAATTAACTATTATTTAATTGAAATTTCAACAGAGCATTGTCCTAGGCTGCATAAAACCATGCCAACAGGATAAGCATTAACAGAAGCAAACTGATCCCCTGGAAAGAGACGGCTTTGACAAAGGAAATGCTCACTTTTTCGGAAGGCAGCGTATCAGTTTCCGCAAAATAATCTTTCCGTTTAAAGCTTCGTTCGAACGATTTCCTGAAACCATATACAACTCCATCAAAAAAGCCGCTATGGACAATCCATACAAATATACCGACAAACAACCAACAGCTGCCGAAGTAAAAGAGGATATTGATCAGCTGTTCCAGCTGCAGAACAGGAGTGACAAACAGGAAAACAAGCAGGCTGGCTGCAATGTTTAACACGAGCAACACCCACTTATTCTGAAGAACTTTCATACATACACCAACTTTTCCATAGATATGAAGTATTATAGCATGATTGGACAAACGGTAAAATAATTCATAGGAAAGGAAATCAATAAACGTATATATGGGATGAATGAAAAACGTCTTGATATAGTTTCGTAAAAACAAGCAATGAATGACAATTAGCTAGTACAAAAGAACTATTTTATGTAATTAGAATGCAATGTTTATGCGGTTTGATAAAATTTTTGTAAAAAAAATGATGCAAAATTGTATGAAAACTTGTATAATTCAAATTGTGGATCAAACATCCGCGCAAATATTTAGAAAATTTAATCTAAGGGGAGGTCATTTACTTCATGAGAAAGGCAAATTGGCTATTGCTTGCAATGGCACTACTATTGAGTGTTTTCCTTGCAGCTTGTTCCGGCGGATCCAGTTCCGAAGGCGACAGCAGCGGTGAAGACACAGGAACTGAAGAAGGTACCGATGAAGGTACTTCAGAAGAAGGCGGAGAGGCTAGTGGCGAACAGGTGCTTAACCTGCTTGATACTTCGCAAATCCCGACCATGGATTCTTCTCACGCAACTGACGCTGTTGCATTCCAATACTTGGGCTCCACTATGGAAGGTCTTTACCGTCTAGGTGAAAATGCTGAGCCGGTACCAGGTATTGCTGAAGGAGAACCTGAAGTAAGTGAAGATGGTTTGACTTGGAATATTAAACTACGTGAAGATGCAGTTTGGTCCAACGGCGACCCTGTAACTGCCCACGATTTCGTGTTCGCTTGGAGACGTGCTATCGATCCGGATACAGGATCTGAATACGGCCCCTTCATGATGAACGATGTACTTAAAAATGCTACTGCCATCAACAATGGTGAAAAAGACGTTGAAGAACTTGGCGTCGAAGCAGTCAGCGACTATGAATTGAAAATCACTTTGGAAAAAGCTGTACCATATTTCCACAGCTTGCTAACATTCGGCACCTACTTGCCGTTAAATGAAGATTTTGTAACAGAACAAGGCGATGACTATGCACTAACTTCTGACAACTTGATTTACAATGGCCCATTCGTACTCGAAGACTGGGATCCGAAAGCAAATGAATCTTGGACAATGAAAAAGAACCCGGATTACTGGGATGCTGAAACTGTCCAGCTAGAAGAAATCAACGTTGACGTTGTTAAAGAAACAAGTACAGCTGTTAACCTGTATGACACTGGAGAAACAGACCGTGCTAGCTTGACTGCTGAATTCGTGGAACAATATGCTGGAACGGAAGATTACCGTACACTTCCAGAACCAACCTTGTTCTACTTGAAAATGAACCAGGCAAACGAATACCTTGCAAACAAAAACATCCGTAAGGCGATTGCCATGGCAATCAACAAGCAAGACATGGTTGATGTAATCCTTGCTAACGGTTCGATTGTATCTAATGCAGCTGTACCAGTAGATTTCACCACTCATCCAGAATCTGGTGAAGACTTCCGTGACATCAATGGTGACTTGCTGACTACGGATAAAGAACAAGCGAAAGAATTGTGGCAAAAAGGTCTTGATGAGTTGGGTGTAGATTCTATCGAGCTTCGCTACCTTGGCGGTGACACTGAAACTGCTACGGAAATGGATGCTTACATCAAGAACCAGCTTGAAGAAACACTTGAAGGTTTGACTGTCGAAATTTCTTCTGTGCCGTTTGAAGAACGTATTGCAAGAGATGAAGCTTCTGACTATGACATCCAAAATTCAGGCTGGGGTCCAGACTATCTTGACCCGAGTACATGGTTGAACATGTGGACTTCTGACAGCCCGTATATGACTATGAACTATAACAACGAAGAATATGATTCCTTGATCAAAGAAGCGAATAACGAATTGTTGACAGACCTGTCTGCACGTTATGACAACTATCTTGAAGCAGAAAAAGTGCTGATGGATGATGCGGCGATCGCCCCATTGTACCAGCGTTCCCGTGCATATCTGTGGAGACCATCTGTTAAAGGCGTTATTTTCAATCCAATGGGGGCAGACTTCTCATATAAGTGGGCTTATATCGAAGAATAAACTTGATACTATGAGATGATGAATTACCTCTTTGGTAGAGGAGAGGAGAGTGTACTGCCAGCTGCTTGCGGGCGTATACTCTCTTTTTCAATTTGACTAGATTTTTAGAATTATTAGAAGATTAAATATAATCTTGATAGATTAGGAGGGATAGGGATGGCGAGATATATACTTCAGCGGCTTGGCTATATGCTGCTCACGTTGTTCTTGATTGCGACGTTTTCATTCTTTCTCATGAAGATGCTGCCAGGCTCACCAATGAAAGCAGAGGAAAAACTTTCCGAAGCACAATTGGAAATCCTTTATGAAAAATATAATTTAGATGACCCTGTACCAGTACAATATATCAATTATTTAGGCAACCTTGTCCAAGGGGATTTAGGGGTGTCATTCCAATTGAATAACCAGCCAGTAACCGATTTGTTGGCTAGCAGGATTCCTGTTTCAGCTCATTTAGGGTTCCAGGCGATGATTCTCGGTACCATCCTCGGTATGCTGCTCGGTTTAGTTGCCGCAGTTCGAAATAATTCCTGGATCGATTACACGTCCAACGTCATTTCAGTGATTGGTATTTCGATTCCGTCATTCATTTTTGCCGGCTTGCTTCAATACTTTGTCGGCGTAAAACTTGGTCTTTTGCCGATTGCATTTTGGGAAGGCTTCAAGCATACGATTATGCCGACAATCGCTTTGGCGATTTTCCCACTTGCGATTGCAGCACGTTTTCTACGTACAGAGATGATCGAAGTACTTGGTTCGGATTACATCGTAACCGCACGGGCAAAAGGCGTTACAAAGGGTGGCATTATGTTTAAGCACGGCTTGCGTAATGCATTGATTCCTTTGGTCACTGTAATGGGGCCAATGGCAGTCAGCCTTATGACAGGTACATTGGTTATCGAACAAATTTTTTCTATCCCTGGCATCGGAGAACAATTTGTCACTTCGGTAACAACAAATGATTTTCCGGTAATCATGGGAACAACCCTTTTCTTCGCCTTCTTCTTCATCTTGATAATACTTGTAATCGATATACTATACGGAATCATAGATCCGCGTATTCGATTAGCTGGAGGTAAAGATTGATGGACAAAGAAAAGCTGAATAAAGACCTGTTTGTACCTGCTAAGCCAGATGAAAATGAAAGTGAACAAATCCAGCGTCCTAACTTGACTTACTGGCAGGATGCCTGGAGACGTTTGAAAACGAACAAAGGTGCCATATTCGGACTGATCGTAATCGTGTTGATTGCCGTCATGTCCATAATCGGTCCGCATTTTAACGACGACGGGGTGGATGATCAGGATTTAGGGTTGTCCAAATTGCCGCCTCGTGTGCAAGGATTGGAATCAATCCAATGGCTGCGGCTTGATGGAACAAAAACGGAAACCTATGAAGCTGCCAGTGTCGATGCAGCAAAAGACCGCATCCGTCAGCGTTTTACCCAGAGGGATGATGAATTCATCACTTATGATGTAAAGCGTGAAGGCGATGGAAGCAAAGATTCTGCTAAAGTAACTGGTTACTATCACATTTATGAAGCGAAAGGACTTCAAGATGAGTATTTTTGGTTCGGTACCGACACATTGGGCCGTGACTTGTTTACACGTACCTGGTACGGAACCAGGATTTCCTTGTTAATTGCGTTTGTAGCTGCTGCAATCGATATGCTCATCGGTGTAGCCTATGGCGGTATTTCCGGCTACTTTGGCGGCAGGACAGATAATGTCATGCAGCGTATCATCGAAATACTTGTCGGAATTCCAAACCTTGTTGTGGTAATCCTGATGATCATGATATTAGACCCTGGGATTATCGCGATAATTATCGCGCTCACCATAACGGGATGGACCGGAATGGCCAGGATTGTCAGGGGACAAGTCCTCAAGCTGAAAGGCCAGGAGTTTGTATTGGCATCACGGACATTGGGATCTTCCCACCCTAGGATATTGTCGAAGCATCTAATTCCAAATACTCTGGGTATGATCATTGTCAATACAATGTTTACCATCCCTAACGCCATTTTCTTTGAAGCATTCTTAAGCTTTATCGGTTTGGGACTGCAGCCGCCGGATGCCTCACTTGGTACATTGATCAATGACGGTTTCAAAGCGTTGCAAATCAACCCGCATATCATGATTTTCCCTGCGATTGTCATTTCATTGATTATGATCGGATTTAATATTTTGGCAGACGGACTGCGTGATGCGTTAGATCCGAAGATGCGTGAATAGGAGGCATGTGCTGACATGGAGAAGATTTTAGAAGTAAATGACTTACACATCTCCTTTGATACGTACGGCGGAGAAGTAAAAGCGGTACGCGGTGTTACCTTTGACCTGAAAAAAGGAGAAACATTAGCGATTGTCGGGGAATCGGGTTCTGGTAAATCCGTAACTACGAGAGCACTCGCAAGATTGATTCCCTCACCGCCGGGCCGGATTAAACAAGGAGAAATATTGTTTGATGGCAAGGATTTAGCAAAATTGAAGGAAAAAGAGATGCAGCAAATCCGTGGAAAAGATATCTCGACCATTTTCCAGGATCCGATGACATCTTTGAACCCTACGATGAAAATCGGCAATCAGATCATGGAGGGGCTCATCAAGCATCAAAAAATGAGCCGGGCACAGGCGAAAAGCCGTGCTATCGAATTGTTGGAGCTTGTAGGACTTCCGAATCCGACGGAGAGAATCAATCAGTATCCACACCAATTCTCAGGCGGGCAGCGGCAGCGTGTCGTGATTGCCATTGCGTTGGCATGTAACCCGAAGATATTGATTGCCGACGAACCGACAACAGCATTGGATGTAACCATCCAGGCACAAATTCTGGAATTGATGAAGGATATTCAAAAGAAAACAGAAAGCTCGATTATCTTTATCACCCATGATTTAGGTGTAGTGGCAAACGTTGCTGATCGTGTTGCCGTAATGTATGCCGGCAAGATCGTGGAAATCGGCACTGTCGATGAAATTTTCTATAATCCGAAACACCCATATACATGGGGATTGTTGGGATCGATGCCGACGCTTGATAGTACAGAGGACAGCCTTATCGCTATTCCAGGTTCGCCTCCGGATATGCTGAAGCCGCCTAAAGGGGATGCTTTCGCTCCACGGAACGAATATGCATTGGAAATAGATAAGGAAATGGAACCTCCGATGTTCAAAGTGTCAGATACCCACTATGCGGCGACTTGGCTCTTGCACGAATATGCACCGGACATAGAACCTCCAGAGGCAGTTAAGCGTCGTATGAAGGGATTTGCCCAGACAGGAGCCGGCGAATCGAAGGAAGGTGAACGGCCGTGACCGTGACTCAAGAAAAATTATTGGAAGTTAGCAATTTAAAGCAATACTTTAAAACGGGAAGGCACAGTGTCGTAAAAGCAATAGATGGTATTTCTTTTGATATTTATAAAGGAGAAACCTTTGGTCTGGTCGGTGAATCTGGCTGTGGTAAATCGACAACAGGCCGTACTATCATCCGTTTGTATGATGCAACGGATGGTAATGTGAAATTCAAGGGTGAAGATGTTCATGGTAAGAAAAACAGCCAGGATTTGAAAAAGTTCAATCAGAAGATGCAAATGATTTTCCAAGATCCATATGCCTCTTTGAATCCGCGTATGACGGTAATGGATATCATTGCAGAAGGACTGGATGTTCATGGATTGTCCAAGACTCCACAGGAACGTAAACAACGGGTGGAAGAGTTGCTGGAAAGAGTCGGACTGAATAAGGAACACGCCAACCGTTATCCGCATGAATTCAGTGGTGGACAGCGGCAGCGGATTGGTATCGCAAGGGCTTTGGCAGTTGATCCAGAATTTATCATTGCCGACGAACCAATCTCCGCGCTTGATGTGTCCATTCAAGCACAAGTAGTAAACTTGTTGAAAGAATTGCAAGAGGATCATGGATTGACTTATCTATTTATCGCGCACGACTTGTCCATGGTAAAATATATCAGTGACCGCATCGGGGTTATGTATTTCGGAAAACTGGTAGAACTGGCAGATAGTGATGAGCTGTACAAAAATCCGTTACATCCATATACGAAATCCCTTCTTTCGGCCATACCATTGCCAGATCCTGATTACGAACGAAACCGCCAGCGTGTGGAATATGATCCAAGCCAACATGATACAAGCGAAGAGCCGGAATTTCGGGAAATCACGCCAGGGCACTGGGTGTCATGTACAAGCAAAGAGTTTGAAGCATACAAGCAAGAGTTAAATAAAAATTGAAAATAGCAGATTCATGATAAAATAAAAAGAAGGGCTCGATTTAAAATAAGTCTTTCTTCGGAAAATCATCAGCATTTAAAGCTATGCTGATGATTTTTTTGTCTTTTTATTCATTCATAAGTGTGCCATCCAGCTGTTGGGGTGTCGCTTCTGTATTTGACTTTTGTAAGCTTGACCAGGTTTTACGAATGTATCGTTTTTAGGACGCTTTTCTGATTCACACCGCAAAAGTACTAGCATTAGAAGATATTAGTCAAAAATAGTAAAAATACGACAAAAACAGCAATTTCGGGTTCCAAGCTTCCACCTGTTTCTTTTATAATAGAAATAAACCTCAATACATAAAATAGGAGTTTGATAGCGATGGGGAAACGACAACTGAAGACAATGATTACTGTCCTGCTATTATTGATGACCGTATCGGCCCAAAGAGTGGTGGCCGCCGAAGAGGAAGCGAAAACCATGAAGAACCACCAACAGAGCACGAGTAGTGTAGAAGCATACAAAATCCCCGAACGAATTTCACGATTTTCTTATAACTCAGGATTGAATTTTGAGTATCCCGACCACGTCAGGGGAATCTATGTAACAGGAAATTCAGCAGGCGGGGAACGATTTGACCGATTGATCAAGCTGATTAATGACACAGAGTTGAATAGTATGGTGATTGACGTGAAAGAGGATCATGGCAATATAACCTTTGAATTTGCTGAAGATTCCCCTTATGCAGATGTGGGCACCAATTATATCGGAGACCCGGAGAAGATGCTAAAACGGCTGGAGGAAGAAGGAATCTATCCGATTGCCAGGGTTGTTGTATTTAAGGATTCTGTACTGGCTAAAGAACGTCCCGATTTGTCTTTCACTCAAAACGGGGAAGTATGGACAAATGGCAAGGGAGAAGCCTTTGTCAGCCCTTTTAAAAAAGAAGTATGGGACTATAATATTGAATTGGCAAAACAGGTGGCCGAAATGGGTTTTCAAGAAATCCAGTTTGATTATGTCCGCTTTCCAGAAGGTTTTGAGAGACGGGCTAAGGATTTGGAGTACGACCAGGGGGATTATGCCGATTTGGAAATGAACGGGGTGAAAAAACGAGTGAAAGCTGTCACGGACTTCGTTGCACATGCCAGGGAGGAACTGTCCGATTATGACGTCGATGTGTCAGTCGATATCTTTGGCTATTCAGCGACTATTGAAGAGGCCCCTGGAATCGGACAAAACTTTTCTAAAATCGCTGACAATGTGGACGTGATTTCATCCATGATTTACCCGAGTCACTGGACATCTTATTTCGGCATTGATAATCCTGATGAGGAGCCATACAAATTGGTTTCCGAATATGCCAAGGTGGAAAACGAGGTACTGGATAGCTTGGAAGACCCCCCGGTATCACGGCCGTGGATTCAGGATTTTGAAGCGCCGTGGTTGTATAGTGGTAAAACAAAACAGTACGGCAAAGAGGAAGTCGAAGCGCAAATAAAAGCTCTAAATGAGAATGGGATCGAGGAATTTCTCATTTGGAATTCTGGAAACAGTTATACAGAAAATGTCGACTATACACCCTTAAATGAATAAACAAACACTGCCGGTATTACCGGCAGTGTTTTTACGTTATAGAAAATTCCGCTTTAAAGTGCATGATTAGAAACTAAATATCCGGGAAAAGCTAATGGGAGTCTGTGAGAAGATTTAACAATTGAAGAATATTCCGTTATAATAAAAAGGACTACAAATACAAGGAGTAGATCAATGAACTGGTACGAAAAGCTAAACAAGTATTTTCCCGTAGAAGAGATGAAGTCTCAAAAGCATATGGAAATGCTGTTAAAGGAAAAAGGCGACGTCTATTATAAAGACGAAGGACCATATCATGTGCTTATGTACGCAGAGTTCAAATCATTCATCTTTATCGATTATGTTTATGTATCGGCAGCCTCCAGGGGGCAGGGCTTGGGACATAAATTGATTGAAAAGCTGAAAGCGAAGAAAAAACCGATTATTCTGGAAGTGGAACCTGTTGATTATGAAGACAGCGACACGGAAAAACGGTTGAAGTTTTACCAGCGAGAGGGCTTTGTCCACGCACAGTCAATCGGCTACAACCGCCGAAGCCTTGCGACGAACGAAGAGACTCCTATGGAGATATTATATTGGAGTCCGGATAATCAGGACGAAGAAGAAATCTACAAACAAATGAAAAAGATGTACGAAGACATTCATACCTATAAGGATGAAGAAATTTACGGAAAGTCCTATCAACCGGTTGACGAAGTACTGACGTATGACAATGATCGCGATACGGACGATATTTTTGATGCCTTGAAACAGTCCGAAGGCGTGTGATAATTACCAAAGCTGCCCGCTGTCAGGGGCGGCTTTATTCTATTACATATATATTGACCAGTTCTTCCTTATTTTTAAGAGCAAAAAGCAAAACTGAAAAAAATTTTAAAAAAATGGTTTAATGAAAAGGAAGGCGGGGTACTTTAAATATAACTTTATTTCATTTTGTGACAACTTTTAAGAAGATGGCAAATTAATTCAGGAATTTGCATAAAAACCTACCTTCATATTGACAAGTGTAGTATACTATACATAGAAGAGTTATTTAAAGTAATTTTAATTTAATATCTTCTTCAAAATCATGAAATGACGATAAATAATCTGCGCTATGAGGAGTGAAGTTTCCATGGTAACACTTTATACCTCACCAAGTTGTACATCTTGCCGTAAAGCAAAAGCATGGTTAGAAGAGCATGATATACCATTCAGTGAGCGAAATATCTTCTCGGAAACCTTGACACTTGATGAAATCAAGGAAATTTTGAGAATGACAGAAGATGGTACCGATGAAATAATTTCTACAAGGTCTAAAGTTTTTCAAAAACTAGATATGAATCTTGATCAACTTCCAATGAAAGACCTCTTTAACTTAATTCAAGAAAATCCTGGTCTTCTTCGCCGCCCGATCATTCTCGATGAGAAACGATTGCAGGTAGGTTATAATGAAGATGAAATTCGCAGATTCTTACCTAGAACTGTCCGTACTTTCCAATTGCGGGAAGCACAAAGAATGGTTAACTAATATAACATAAGAGGCGCGGGTCTTTTTTACAGGACCTGCGCTTTTTCTATTCTTGAAGATGGATAACGGACATGACTTGGTCATGCTTATTGGGCCATCTCTCGTACCATTTGGCTTCAGCATCAAGTGGTTTTTGCCTTATAAGTCAATCATCCGTGTCGTTGAGACTGAAGGATCACTTGCCAAATTTTTCAGTAAACTCAACGGGCATAAAGGGATGACATTTTGTCATAAATAAGCTAAAATAAATATTTACAGGCTGGCATCCCAAGGATCCGGTTTGTGTATTATTTAATGAGTATAATCTTTGTTTTTTAGAAAATATAGGCTTTTATATTTTCAAAAACAATTTATTTATCATAAAATAAAGATAAGAAGCTGTTGCTTATATTTGAGGGTTGATGGATACTCGTATCGGGTATGGATTTATAGGATTACAAATAGGTGAAGTTTTTCTCTTCCACCTAATAATAAGTAGAAGGGAGAGAGAAGAAAGTGGAAATAGAACGGATAAATGAAAATACAGTCAAATTTTACATTTCTTATATGGATATAGAAGATAGAGGATTCGATCGTGAAGAAATTTGGTATAATCGCGAGCGGAGCGAGCAGCTTTTTTGGCAAGTAATGGATGAAGTGAATTATAAAGAAGATGATTTCAATGTAGATGGTCCTTTATGGATTCAAGTACAGGCACTTGATAAAGGATTGGAAATCGTCGTTACAAAAGCCCAATTATCCAAGGACGGCCAAAACCTTGAGCTGCCAACAGAAAATGGCAAGACAATCGATATGCCGGTCGACGAGAAAATCGAATCGATGCTGGATGAGAAGTTTGGCAATTCCGACGAGGCTGGTCATGATACCAATCATCATTCCGATGAGGATGAGGAGGGTAATTTGTCGTTCGTGGTAAGCTTTAAAGATTTTGAAGATGTCATTCAACTAAGCCATTATTTTAGCGAAACAGAAGGATTGACAGATCGTCTTTACCATTTCGAGGACCAGTATTTATTATATCTGGAGTTTGAGGAAAACTTCATGACAGATGATGAGCAAGAAGATATTTTGAGTCAGTTGCTCGAATTCGGGCACGAGTCCACGATTACCATCCATCGGCTGGAAGAGTACGGCAATCCAATATTTGCCGAGCGTGCTCTTTCGCAAATTAAGCAATATTTTCCCGCTAAGTAAGCAAGGCATTCGACGAAGTCGAATGCCTTATTTTTTTGCAACATATTCTTTTAGGCAGGAATTGTTCCTCGAACAACGAATCTTTTTATGTAAAAGCTGTTTCCCTTCGGATTGCTTGCTTAGTATAATCAATGAAATCCATTTGCGGGGAGCAACTTTTATTATTGGAAAAAGAAGGTGATGGCAATATGCTGCAAGCTTGCAACCAGGATGGAGTGCCGGTCATCCTGGCTTATTCTAATCGTTCGACTGTGGAGCGGTTACGTACTCAACAGCGGTTTTACTGTCCCGTTTGCGGCGAGAGGGTTATCGTCAAAGCAGGCAGGAAGATGATCGCACACTTTTCACATTCTCCCAACAGTTCTTGTGCTGTTTCCGGAGGAGAAGGAGAGTACCATGAAAGAGGGAAGTTGCATTTATTCCGATGGCTTGTATATCAAGGTCTGGAAGCAACGATGGAAAAATATTTGCCGGAAATCGGCAGAAGACCGGATATATTGATTCGTCTCGGGAAAAAAGTGATAGCTCTGGAATTTCAATGTGCAGCATTGACGAGGGAAGAAATGTACAAGCGGACGGAAGATTACTGCAAACTTGGTATCGAACCATTGTGGATATTGGGTGGAAATCGTTTGAAACGAACAGGCGCAAGGAAAATCCGGATGTCATCAATAGATCAGTCGTTTTTAACAAGATTCAATCAAAGTGATTCTCTGCTGATGAACTTTTATTGTCCCAATACTGGCCAACTTTGTCTGTTTCGGCAGATACAGCCAGCAGGAAACAGCACTTTTTATGGAGACTTGCATTTTCTTTCATTGCAACACTCCCGCTTTCTCTCTTTATTTCAAGATAAGAGACATTTTCCATCTTTTTTACTGGAAAGTTGGCTGCAAGACAAACAGAAGTTCCGGACAAAACCCCCATCAAAATGGACAGGATCTCTTCATCAGTCTTGGCGGCAATGGCTTTATCAAAGAGGTTGTCACCAGTCCCTTTTGCCAAGCTACGTACATCTTCCAGTTATCGGCCAGTATAGAATGAAAACTCCGCCGTGGGATTGGCAAAGCAGGTTGTGCCTCGAATACCTGAAGTTGCTGCCACTCCATCATATCGTCTCCCTCGATCCCTGCTATCATCTTTTAAGAACGGCAATCACTCCCACATCCGACTTTCCTCTTATAAGAAATCAAACAGATCCCATCCGAGAATATTTAAAACTGTTAGAATCCCTTCGCATAATATCCCTTGTGAATGAACGCCAATTGAAAAAACAAACTCCGATTACTTTTCATGAAAATGTGGAACAAGCTTTAAGTGATGACAGAAAGGTTATCCACGTCCTGAAAAAACAAAGAGATTTCTCAAGCATCAACTCGCATGATTGAACAGTAAAAACGATATAATAGAAAAGAGCTCTCCTTTTGCAGGAAGGAGTATGCGGGATATACCGAGAATTGGGAAATGGATAGCTGAATAATTTTCAAGGAGGAATAGGTGTTGACACAAGCGAACAAAGAATTGCAAAGCCGTGAACAAGTACCATTAGAACGAACTTGGAGACTGGAAGATATCTTTGTCATAGATGAAGAATGGGAAAAAGAATTTGAATCGTTGAAAAGCAAACTGCCGGAATTCAAACAATATCAGGGAAAGGTAAATGAATCGTCAGATACGCTTTATAACCTTTTGAAACTACAAGATAATGTGTCCGAGCGTTTGGGCAAACTTTATACATACGCTCATATGAGATACGACCAGGATACAACCAATTCACTATATCAGGCGTTGAACGCAAAAGCGGAAAATATTCTTACACAGGCGTCGAGTGCAATGAGCTTCATTGTACCAGAGATTTTGTCGTTGGATGAGGATAAGCTGAAGACATTTGTCGAAGAAAATCCAGAATTGAAGCAGTATGAACATACCTTGAATGAAATAAACAGGCAACGTCCGCATGTTTTATCAGAAAAGGAAGAGGAACTGCTCGCGGAGGTCTCCGAAGTTACCGATAATCCGTCTCAGACTTTTGGGATGTTAAACAACGCCGATTTAACCTTTCCATCGATCAAGGACGAGGACGGAAATGAAGTCGATCTGACGCATGGACGATATATCAACTTTTTGGAATCCGATGACCCACGTGTGCGGAAAGAGGCTTTCAAGGCGATGTATGAAACATTCGGCAGCTTTAAAAACACCTTTGCTTCTACCTTGAGTGGAGCTGTCAAAAAGAATAATTTTTATGCGAAAATACGTAAATACGATTCGGCCCGCCAGGCAGCGTTGGATAACAATAATATCCCGGAAGAGGTCTACGATAACCTTGTCAGTGCCGTCAATGAACGACTGCCGCTTCTGCATCGCTATGTTGAGCTTCGCAAGCGCGTACTCAAGCTTGATGAGCTGCACATGTACGATCTTTATACACCGCTTGTGAAGGATATCTCGATGAAGATACCGTATGAAGAAGCACAAGAAACGGTGCTGAAGGGATTGGCACCCCTGGGAGAAGAGTATGTAAACACCATCCGGGAAGGATATAAAGACCGTTGGATTGATGTGGATGAAAACAAAGGTAAACGCAGCGGGGCTTACTCCTCAGGTGCTTACGGCACCAACCCATATATCCTATTGAATTGGCAGGATAACTTGAACAATCTGTTCACGCTTGCCCATGAGTTGGGGCATTCCATGCATAGTTACTATTCCAGGAACAATCAACCGTTCCGTTACGGAAATTATTCCATCTTCGTAGCTGAAGTGGCATCGACTTGTAATGAAGCTCTTTTGAATGAGTACCTTATCCAGAACACCGAGGATGAAAAAGAAAAACTATTCTTGCTGAACCACTTCCTTGAAGGCTTTCGCGGTACTGTATTCCGTCAGACGATGTTTGCTGAGTTTGAGCATGACATCCATACTCATATGCAAAATGGGGAGGCTTTGACCGCGGATAAATTGACAGAGATGTATTATGAGTTGAACAAAAAATATTTTGGTGATGAATTGGTGATCGATGAAGAAATCGGACTTGAGTGGGCACGGATTCCACATTTCTACTACAATTACTATGTGTATCAATATGCGACCGGGTATTCTGCAGCGACTTCATTAGCCTCGCAAATATTGAAAGAAGAACAGCCTGCTGTCGAACGGTATTTAGAATTCTTGAAGGCAGGGAGCAGTGATTATCCAATCGAAGTATTGAAAAAAGCGGGAGTCGATATGACATCGAAGAAACCGATCTTAGACGCACTACGTGTGTTTGAAGATAAGCTTTCGGAAATGGAATCTTTGTTAGATAAAGTAGAATGAAAAAACAGAGCAGACACCCTGTGTTGAAGGTGTCTGCTCTGTTCACCACCTGCGGCTTCTCATCCTGGAAAACCCCTTGAAGGCATTCCTGTAAACGAAAGAGAAGATTGTCAGATATATAGTGATAAATAAAAGAGGTGCCGTGATGTACAAAGGGAAGAGCCGCATAAAACCCAACAAGTTAAAGAAAAATGCCGCTACAGCTGCCAGGAAGAAGAGAAAAGGCAGTAGGCCATGCATGTTCCGGCCTCCTTTTGGTGTTGTTAAGAAAATTGTATGCATTCTGTTAACTTGATAGAAGTATGACAGTTTTGTGAATACATGAGCAAAACTATTGCTTCCTATTTTTATTCTTGATATATTTTACTTGTGAGATAATTAACAAACAATACCCCTTTGTTTGACTTAACTTTCTCCCATCCCCCTTTGTCTATAGAACATAGACAAAAGGAAGGATATACACTGTATATCCTTCCTTTTTTTATGTTTCATAAAAATTCGTCTTCCTAACCTTTTTACCTTCCTACATTCGTTGAGTGGGACTCTCGGCGCTGCAGAAAAACCCTGCGCTTTCCGCGGGCGGCTGGTGAGCTTCCTCGAGCTAACGCTCTGCGGGATCTCGCCGAGGCCTTTCCTCCCGCTGGAGTCTCCGGGTATTTCTTCCGCTAGGACCAGTTTCCTGTTTATAAATGAGTGTATTAGATATTTTTGATTCACTTGGGACTGAAAGAAGTATCTTATCAAAAGACATAGCTAGGGAAACAAACGAAAAGTCGAGAGAAGGAGAAAAGACGGATTCCGGCTGTTTTTGATGAAAAGAAATAGCCTATTTCCTTGACCAACGTTTTTAAGATGGCTTGTCGAGTCTCAAGGAAACAATTTCTACGCTTGCGATTGTCCCCATGCTCCTTAGCGCAGGTAGCATGCGCAGATTCCAGCGGGAACAGCGCGAGCTGAAAATCCACTTGGTAAAGCGCTTTTCTTTACCAAGTTAGCTGAAGCCGTGCCCGCGGAAAGCGAAGTATGCTACCGAAGCGGTGGTTGACACTCTTTTTGGATAGGCAGTAGAACTTCCCTTACAGTTACAGCACATTATCTATCCATTGCGCTGTGTTATAAAAAACACCCCGGCAAATTACCGGGGTGTCATAAACGTCCTTGTGAGAACAAGAGGTGGAATCAGCCTTTAACGTGCCGGTAAAAGGTTCCATACTTCACCGGAACTTTTTCCACCATTTGTTTCAACTGCAGTTTTTTCATTTCTTTTTCTGTTTTTTCCTTAGACCAGTCATAGACAACGGATATTTCCTTGTTGCCGACAAAACCGTAATAGGAAATGAACTCTTCCAACTCCGGTTTCTTTGCCGGAGGCGGATCCATCTGCAGCATTTGCTTTAATACTTTTACATAAATATCATAAGGATACAGACCCGAGACTTTCAAGCCGCCTTCTTCCTCCGATTCATTGAAGAATACCATGGTAGGAATGTACTCGACCTCCATCTCTTGCGTCAGCTTCAAATCACATTGTAAAGCTTTTTTGGCAGAATTAGAATACAGATCCTGTGTGAATTCTTGTACATCAAGGTTCACTTCTCTGGCACACTCAACCAAGGTTGCTTCATCAGATATATCACGTTTATTCAAGAATAGCTTTTCTTGCACTTTACGCAAGAAGTTTCTTCCGGCTTTTTTTCCTTGCAGTTCTGCCGCCTTGATTGCAATGGATGCAAGCCACGGAAGATTGATGGGATTCTCCAGCCATAAGTCACCGTCACAACTCATACCAGTTCGGGAGGCTGTCCGTTCCCAAATA
Organism: Sediminibacillus sp. JSM 1682029; assembly: GCF_041366435.1. Classification (NCBI taxonomy): domain Bacteria; kingdom Bacillati; phylum Bacillota; class Bacilli; order Caryophanales; family Bacillaceae; genus Sediminibacillus; species Sediminibacillus sp. JSM 1682029. The sequence continues at coordinate 59,216 of NZ_JBEWYY010000010.1, read as the reverse complement.
TCCTTCAATTTTTTAGGTTTATCGAATTTATCTTTATTCAACACGGTAAGATGCCCGCTCAGAATCGGACGAATGGTAAAAAACCTGCCATACTCAATGGAAAGCTTTTTCAAGCTTGGTTCCAAAGACCAGCATTCCGGACACAAAGGATCTACGAAGACATAAATTTCAACCGGTTTTTTCAACAAATCGAAAAAGCCATACTGCGCCGAGTTTCTTGTGCCTGAATTACTAGTTGGCCCAGTCGGTTTCCAGCTCACAACGATTCTCCTTTCTCATCCTCAGGTGTATTCATCATATGCGATGCTGTCATAGTCAATCGTTCAAAAATGGCACTACGATAGGGCTCTTCCACTTCGGCTTCTGCTAAGGCTTGTTCCATGCATTCGAGCCAGGCGTCACGTCTGGACGGGGTGATCGGAAACGGCAAATGCCGTCTCCGCAGCATTGGATGCCCGTGTTCTTCCGTATATAAAGCTGGACCGCCGAACAGCTGCGTAAGGAACTGTTGTTGTTTTCTTGCGGTTTCCGTTAAATCATTTGGAAATATCGGTATTAATGCCGGATGTTTCGCCACCCGTTTATAAAAGGCTTGAACTAGTTTTTCTATTTTTTCCCTGCCGCCCATGGCTTCATACAGGGTAACGGAATCAGTCATGTTTCATTTCCTCTCCAACTTTGCAAGAAAATCAATTTTAAGCTTTCCCCAGCCATGAATTTATAAATTCGGCTGTACGAAAAACAAGCTTAACGAGATTTTTCCTTATTGTAACAATTGGCGGTTGTGTTGGGCAACTTATCTGTTTTCCATGGAGTCGTAAAACCTTTGGATTTTGTTCGGTGTCTGTTTTTTTCTAATTTCCAGCCGTTCAAGAAGCTCGTCGAAAACTCTCTGGCCATGCCGTCGTTCTTGCGCTTCTACTTCCAATTCATAATCGGTATAGCCGTTATAGGTGCTCTGGTCCAATACGACAATGGTTCCTTTGAATTCTGTTTCGATTCTTCGTGTCGTCAGAGCACCGCCATAATTCAGTGCGGCAAAGTCAATTCCCAACTGGTTGAGCTGTACTGCAACCTGTGGTTTCGGAATGATGTCTCCGTTGATCCATGAATCTGCTTCTTGTTCTGTCAGTGTATCGTGGGTTTCCAGCAGTCCTTCTGGATGTGGTTCCTTCAAAGTCAACTGCCATTGCCCGTTTTTTTCGCGTATGCGCAGTGCAGATCCGTGCTGCTTCAATTCAAATCCCGGAGTTTCAAAATAATGATTCGTATGACTTAGCGCACCTGATTCTTCTACCTCTAAAAATTCACAAAGACGATCATATTCTTCCTTCGTCAGCAGATTTTTAAATTCAATTTCTATTTCCTGTGTCATTCTCATTCCTCCTGTTTCATTATTACTTGTATCTCATTATGGTGGAAATAAACGGCTGATTGCAAAAGAAGCCACTTTGGTAAAATCCGTTAGGCCAATTGTCTCGTGGTAGTCCGCCTGGAGATTTATGATACAATTAATGATGACGAAATGAAGGGTATCAGCAAGCAAGATGATCGAAGGTGGTGCGTGACAAGTGAATTGGGAAGCTTTTCTTGCTCCGTATGTGCAAGTTGTTGAGGAATTAAAGGTAAAACTAAAAGGGATGCGGGCCCAATTTGAATTCGAATCCCGGCATTCGCCGATTGAATTCATTACTGGAAGGGTAAAACCTGTACCAAGCATCCTGGAAAAAGTTCACCGTAAAAAAACGGATTTGCCTCGTTTGGAAGATGAAATACAGGACATCGCCGGTGTCAGGGTGGTATGCCAGTTCGTTGATGATATCTATACCATTATCGATATGCTTCGAAGCAGGAATGATTTTTCGATAATCGAGGAGAAGGATTATATATCGGAGAAAAAAGATAGTGGTTACCGTTCGTATCACATGATCATTCGGTATCCGGTGGAGACCATTCATGGAGAAAAAATGGTAATGGCCGAGATCCAAATACGGACACTGGCCATGAATTTCTGGGCGACAAATGAGCATTCATTAAATTATAAATATGACGGGCAAATCCCGTCTGACATTAAAGCGCGACTTCAGGGAGCTGCTGAAGCAGCATTCAAACTGGATGAGGAAATGGCTAAAATAAAAGACGAAGTCCAGGAAGCACAGCGAATTTTCCATAAAAACAAAAGCAATCGCTAAAAGGAGGGCGAGAGCCGTCATGAAATTTGCAATCACTTCAAAAGGGGATACAAAATCTGAAGAATTAAAAGCTGTAATTAAGCAATACCTAGTTGATTTTGAACTGGTCTACGATGAAGAGGAACCAGATCTGGTCGTTTCTGTCGGGGGCGATGGAACGTTTCTGGAAGCATTTCATACATACATCAATCGCTTGGATAAAACGGCATTTATCGGGATACATACCGGCCATCTAGGCTTTTATGCTGACTGGGTTCCCGATGAAGTGGAAAAACTGATCATCGAAATAGCTAAAAATCCGTTCCAGGTAGTGGAATATCCACTGTTGGAAGTCACGATTTGCCCCAAAGAAGGTGGAGAAACCGACCGCTTCTTGGCGTTGAATGAATGCTCTATTAAAACAGCGGAAGGATCGGTTGTGTTGGATGTGGAAATCAAAGGGGAACACTTCGAAACATTCCGCGGGGACGGCCTGTGTATTTCTACTCCATCCGGGAGTACGGCATACAATAAAGCATTGGGCGGCGGTATTATCCATCCCTCATTGGAATCCATTCAAATAACTGAAATGGCATCGATCAATAACCGGGTGTTTCGTACGATTGGCTCTCCGCTGATCCTGCCAAAACACCATGCCTGTGATTTTCGGCCGATTTATGACAAAAGTTTTTTGATTACAATCGACCATATTACCAAAACGTATGCAAATGTCGAAAGGATTATTTGTAAAGTAGCGGAAGAGAAAATCCGTTTCGCCCGATTCCGTTCTTTCCCGTTTTGGAAAAGAGTACATGATTCCTTTGTTGCGGATGAACGATAATTTTAATGATGAAAAGGTGAGAAACTTGAATTGGAAAATAACAGCCGAGCATGAGGGCATGCTCATTAAAGAATACCTGCAACAAATTCAAGGCTTTTCACGGCGGATATTGCGATCCGTAAAGTTTAGCGGAGGTGCGATTTTGAAAAATGGACAGCCTGTAACTGTCCGGCAGGTTCTGGCTGCAGGGGATGAGCTTACAGTGGTGTTCCCGCCGGAAAAACGCGGCAGTCATTTGACAGGCGAAGACATCCCGCTTGATATTGTTCACGAGGATGAAGATATCATGGTCTTGAACAAGCCTGCAGGGATGGTTACGATCCCATCCATGCTGCATCCAACCGGAACTATGGCCAATGCGTTGATCGGTTATTATGAACGTCAGGGCCTTACCTATACGGTTCATGTTGTCACACGGCTGGACCGGGATACATCTGGGTTGTTGCTAGTGGCGAAGCATCGATTCAGCCACTCCCTACTGTTTGAAAAACAAAAGGAAGGTAACGTGAATCGAAGCTATTATGCGCTGGTAGAGGGGAAACTCAAAACAGATGTTGCGACAATCGAGGCTCCGATTGCCAAAAAAGAGACCTCGATGATTGAACGGGAGGTAGTCGCTGGCGGAAAGCGTGCCGTGACCCATTATCAGGTGATCCGGCAAACGGACGGTGGCAGCCTGGTCGATGTCCGACTGGAAACGGGAAGGACGCATCAAATCCGCGTGCACTTTTCCCATATCGGCCATCCTTTGATGGGGGATGATTTGTACGGCGGTCATAAAGATAAAATCGGGAGGCAGGCCCTTCATTGCAAGACGCTTGCCTTTCAGCACCCGGCTACGGGAGAATACCTGGAGTTTTATGCTCCCATGCCGGAGGATATGAAAAAACTTTTAGAAGAGTAATATAAGCCCTGGAACAAAGCACAGTGGCTAAAACAAAAACCAGACGGTGATTCGAAATACTCTACATCCGAACTCGTTTGGTTTTCTTTATATGCTGTTTCGTTTACTAGCGTATTTGCTAAAAACTGCGGGGAAGTTCCATTGCCTATTCAAAAAGCGTGTTACCCACCGCTTCGGTAGCATACTTCGCTTTCCGCGGGCGCGGCTTCAGCTAACTTGGTAAAGAAAGAACGCTTTACCAAGTGGATCTTCAGCTCGTGCTGTTCCCGCAGGAGTCTGCGTATGCTACCTACGCTAAGGAGCAGGCTGATTAACGGAATCGTAGACTTTTACCTTGAGAACCAACAAGCCATCTTACAAACGTTTGTCAGGAAATAGGTATTTCTTTACATAAAAGACAGTTGGAGTTCCGTCTTTTCACCTTGGACTTTCCGCTTGTTTTTCTAGCAATGTCATTTGATGATACGGTGCATGGAGTACGATGAATAAAAAAAGTCTAGTACACGCGTTTCTAAACAGAAAGCTGTTCCTAGCGAAGAAAATACCCGGAGACTCCCGCGGGAGGAAAGGCCTCGGTGAGATCCCGCAGAGCGTCAGCTCGAGGAAGCTCACCAGCCGCCCGCGGAAAGCGCAGGGTATTTTCGCAGCGTCGAACTCCAACTCAACAAATGTAAGAAGTTAGGAAGACAAAATCAAACTATGTCGCAATTAATCGAAGGAACGGAATTTTTCTTCCGCGAAGGGTTGTTGTGATGGTACGGACACGGTTTTTTCCTCAGGGAGTCTGAATGCAGTCAGCTTGTTGCCGAATACGCATCCGGTGTCAATGTTGATCGTACGGTTGACGATTCTCGGTTCCCGGACGGGCGTATGTCCGTAAACAATCCAATCCTCTCCCTGGTACTGCTGAGCCCAGTCACGTCTGACAGGACGGCCGTCTTCATGCGTTTCGCCCGTAATATCCCCATAAAGGACGAAGGTCTTTACTTTTTTGCCTGACTTACCGATCAAGTCCTGCCGGATGCCTGCATGGGCAACGACTGTACTGGCTTCCGGCAATTGCAAGTATAACGGAGCGGCTTCATACAAATCGATAAAATGGTGTCGCATTACTTTTTGCTGCTTGCTATCCAGCGATTTATATTCTGCCACAGTTGTTTCCAGTCCGTGTTGTTGTTTCACGTTGTTTCCTAAAAAATAACGGTAAAGCTTGTTGCAATGGTTTCCTGGTACATATTTTGCCGATTTCTTAACGCGAACCATTTCATAAACCAGCTTGATAACCGAAACCGAGTCTGGCCCGCGATCGGTCAAATCCCCGATAAACACTGGCACTCTTCCCTCAGGATGCACAGGAACGCCTTCTATCATCTTGTAGCCAAGCTCTTTGAATAAGTGCTGCAGTTCTTGATAGCAGCCATGGATATCGCCGATGATGTCCAATTTCACCATTATCTCTCCTGTTCCGAGTTTATTTATCCATAACGAAAAGGGCGGATGCTACCTTCTAGCATTCCACCCCGATGGTTAATCAAACATATATTGTTTTGTCCGCGATCGGATATTCAAGGCAAGCCCGATTGCGATCATATAGGTAAGCGTCGAGCTTCCCCCGTAGCTTAAGAACGGAAGCGGCAGGCCGGTGATCGGAAGGAGCTGGACCGACATCCCGATGTTTTGGAAGATTTGAAAAGCAAACATTCCGATCAAGCCGGTGATTATAAAGCTGCCATATTCATCATTGCTTTGCAAAGCGATGTAAATCAGCCGGTAAATCAATAAGAACAATAAAGTAATGACGATGCTGGCACCTACAAAGCCGAATTGTTCTGCGATGGCAGTGAAAATCATGTCCGTTTGCCGTTCTGGGACATCCACTTCGAAATCCTGCAGCCCTTTACCAGTCAGTTGGCCAGAACCTATAGCGAGCATCGCTTTTTTTAACTGGTATCCAGACTCTGCGTATTTTTCAGGGTCAAGCCATCCATAGAAACGGCTTTCTACGTGCTTGAAGACACTTTCTTCCAAAGTTGTTCCTACGGTGTCCGGAAACATGACCGACAAACCAATAACTGCCGCTATCAACATGAGCCCAAGCAGTGATACTGCCAGCAACACGCGCCAGCGGATGCCGGATACAAGCACCATACAGGCAACAATCGCGGCCAGTACAAGAAAACCGCCTAAATCAGGTTGTACGGCAATAAGCCCCATTGGAAGCAGACTGACTGCTGCTATTTTTGCTATTAGCCATAGGTCACTTTTATTGGTGCGTGTTTTGAATTTTTCATTATGGCTGACCATGACTTGCGCTAACGCGATGATTAAAAACACTTTGAAAAACTCCGCAGGCTGGATGGTCCCTATCCCTGGAAATATGAACCAGCTAGTCGCGTTATTGGCAGTATGGATAATTTGCGGCGGGAAACGGAAGAACAGCATCAGCAGCGTGACCATCCCTGCTCCATATAAATACCACGAAATATGGCGGAAGCGATCGTAATCGATCCACATGATCCCGCCCACTACTATGCCACCTGCGATGTACCAGGCTATCTGTTTTATAAAGTAGTTATCTTGCGCTTCACTGCCCAAGTACGGTTGCACAGAATACAGCGTAAAACAGCTGACGATTCCAAGCAAAAGCACGATAAATATCAATGTATAATCGATTGTAGAATTGTTGTTTGAATTCATAAGGTTCCCTTTCTTTCCTGACTGCTTACGGAGTTAAACAGTCAGCCATTTTACATCCGGTTCAAAGATTTCATTCAATATATTGAAACAATCAAGTCTTTCTTGTACATTTAGATGAGGTTTTCTGTCCAATGAGACATGCCTTAATGCAAAAAAGTATCTGTAATGGTTTTTTTTCGATAAAATATAGAATAAATTACTTTCTTGTTTATGGAAAGTAAAAAGAAGCCGAAGTCATACATAGTTCAGTTTACATCAAATTGGTTATAATTTTAAGCGTTGTTTTGGCATTCCAAACAAAAAATACGAAAACAACATCATATGTTCACGTTTCTGTCGTTGACAAAAAGTCGGCCGGCACTTACGATAATACTTTCTAAAGGTAAGGGGGTTGTATGGATGGAGCATTTAGATGAACAAGAAAGAGAACAATATTGGGAAAAAATACAGACTGCTTTATTCAACAAGCAAATCGACCAGTTTCGTGCAGAGTTTCTCGAGCTGCATCCTTACGATCAGGCAAAAATCTTCGAAACACAATCGGAGCAGGTGCGCCAACAGATTTATTCCTATCTGGCATCGGAAGAAATTGCCGAGGTAATGGAAAACATTGATATAGAAGAAATCGAGCCGTTTTTCACCGAAATGACAACTGCTTTTGCAGCGAATGTCCTCGCCGAAATGTCCACGGATGATGCGGTGGATATATTAAACCAGCTTGAAAAAAACAAGGTAGCAAGCTATTTGACGATAATGGACAAAGAAGCTGCTGAAGAAATCAAGCAGCTGCTGCATTACGAAGAAAAGACGGCAGGGAGCATCATGACGACGGAATTCGTTGTCCTTAATGCCAATCAGACCATCAAAGAGGCAATGAAGCATTTGCGCAAGGAAGCGCCAGATGCCGAAACGATTTACTATACCTATGTGATCGACGATCAAAAACGGCTTGTCGGTGTATTGTCGCTTCGTGACTTGATAATCGCAGAGGGAGATTGGCTCATTTCCGATGTCATGAGCGAAAGGGTGGTTTCTGTTCCTGTCGGAGAAGACCAGGAGGATATTGCACAAATGATGCGGGACTATGATTTCCTGGCGCTGCCGGTAGTCGATTTTCAGAACCATTTACTTGGAATCATCACGGTGGATGATATTATGGATGTCATGGAAGAAGAGGCAAGTGACGACTACTCCAAGCTTGCAGGTATTTCCGACGTAGACAGTCCGGACGACAGTGCACTTGCATCTGCGAAAAAACGTCTCCCCTGGTTAATTATCCTGCTGTTTCTCGGATTGCTGACGGCAAGTTTGATTGGCAGATTTGAAGAGACCCTCGACAAGGTAGCCATCTTGGCGATTTTTATTCCCTTGATTGGCGGTATGGCGGGGAATACTGGTACACAGGCTCTGGCAGTTGCCGTCCGAGGCATTGCCACTGGAGAATTTGAAAAACAGGGAAAGTGGAAAATGATTGCCCGTGAGGCCGGTACAGGACTGATTACCGGTTTATGTTGCGGGACAGTGATCACCCTGGTTGTTTATATCTGGCAGGGAGACATCTTCCTCGGCTTGTTAGTCGGAATTTCTATCATGGCCACGCTGATTGTGGCCACCATCGCCGGTTCTTTGATTCCTATCATGATGCACCGGCTCAATATTGACCCAGCAGTAGCTTCCGGGCCATTTATCACGACAATCAACGATATCATCTCGGTCTTGATATATTTTGGAATGGCTACAGCATTTATGAATTTACTAATACATGGTTAGGAGGTTGTAACACATGGAGCATGGAGAATCAGTAACCTCCCTGGTGATTGTCATTTTAGCGGCATTTTTCACCCCGATATTAATGCATCGCCTACGTTTGAAAGCCATTCCTGTAGTCGTAGCTGAAATCATCGTCGGGCTGATCATTGGACATAGCGGCTTTAACATTGTAGATGACAGCACCTGGCTGGAGACACTTTCCACGTTGGGATTCATTTTTCTCATGTTTTTAAGCGGTTTGGAAATAGACTTTACGATATTTGCTAAGAAGGGCAGAAACAAACGCAACAACAGCCAAGCAAATAAACAGCCTAGCGCTGTATGGATTGCCATCATCGTGTTCCTGGCCATATTGGCGTTTTCCCTTCTGTTGTCCTACTTGTTCGTGCTGGGCGGCTTTATCGACAATATGTTCTTGATGACATTGATCATTTCCACTATTTCACTCGGTGTTGTCGTTCCTACTTTGAAAGAAGCACAGGCAATGAAGACGACTGTCGGTCAGACAATCCTGTTGATTGCCGTGATCGCCGACCTTGTGACAATGATTTTATTGGCGGTGTTTGTTTCGTTTTATGGTGAAGAGGCAGGCAATATGTGGCTTCTGCTCATACTATTCGGTGCCGGGGTTTTGTTGTATTTTGTCGGCAAACGTTTCCGGAACCAGACATTTTTGGAGACGATGTCGAAAGGAACCATCCAAATCGGTACACGCGCCGTATTTACACTGATCATTTTCCTGGTTGCCTTGTCGGAAACAGTAGGTGCTGAAAACATCCTCGGAGCGTTTTTGGCCGGTGCTTTGGTTTCCTTGTTATCTCCCAATCAGGATTTAGTCCAAAAACTGGACAGCTTCGGTTATGGCTTTTTAATTCCGATATTTTTTGTCATGGTCGGTGTCGATATCGACTTATGGTCTTTGTTCAGCAATCCGAAAGTGCTGGCATTGATTCCGCTGCTATTTATCGCACTGCTGGTATCTAAATTGGTGCCAGTGCTGATTATGAGGAAGTGGTATGATTGGCGGACGGTTATTAGTTCCGGAATGATTCTGACGACAACCTTATCTTTGGTAATCGCTGCTGCCACGATTGGAGAAAGAATGGGCATCATCGACAACCAGATGGAAGGTGCATTGATTTTGGTGGCAGTTCTGACTTGTCTGGTAACTCCGCCGGTTTTCAAAAAATTATATGTGAATAATGTGGAACCGGAACATAAGCAAGTCGTTTCATTCATCGGCACGAACCAGGCAACATTGCCGGTTGTCCGTGAGTTGGATAACAATATGTTTGAAATCTATATGTACCATACGAAAATGGAAAAGCTCGATGAGAAAATCACCAGATCGATTTTCGATATCACCCAGTTGGACAGTTATGATATTGGGTTAATGGAAAAAAAGAACGTTTTCGATGTGGACATTCTGGTCGTATCCACCGGGAATGAAGAGAAGAATGCCGAAATTGCTTCCTATGCGAAAGAAAAGGGCGTCGAGCGTGTCATCGCCCGTGTGGAAAAACCTGGACTCGATAAAGAATTGAAAGAAATGGGAATCGATGTTTTCTCTGTATTGCTTTCCAGCAAGGCGTTGCTCAAAGCGTTGATCGTAGCGCCGAGCGTCGTGGATATTTTGACTGAACAGGAGAGCGCACTGTACGAAATTAATATGAATAACCCTGTGTATGATGAAACGCTAATCAGAGAGTTTCCGTTCACTGGCGATGTCATCATGGTGCGGATATTCCGAGGAAAAGACTCCATCGTCCCTCATGGGGATACGGAGCTGCGGTTGGGGGATCATCTTATCGTGACAGGTTCTTCTGAATATGTGGAAGAATTGCAGTCATTATTGGAATACGGCTTTTAAAAAAATCCTGTCCGGCATTTATGTCGGGCAGGATTATTGTATTTATAGAGAGAATGAAAAGAATGGATGGAAATGAAGAAAAGGAGTGGATGTTCATGCAAAGGATCATTCCGCATATCACCGTGGAAAATTGCAAAGAGGCGTTAATGTTTTATAAGCAGGTTTTCGGTGGAGAAATCAAAAATACACAACTGGCTGATGGGATAGAAATGTTTAACGGGCACGAAGGAAAGTACATACACGCCGAGCTGCACGTCGATGATCGGAATGTTTTTTACTTTGTCGATGTGTTCGGGGAAGCACCGGTCAAAGGAAATCAGATCGATATAAGCTTAGCGCTTGAAAGTGAGGATGAAATCCAGCATGTTTATCAGACTTTAGCCGACGAAGGTCAAGTTACCATGGAACTGCAGGATACATTCTGGAACGCTCGATATGCGAAAGTGATAGACAAGTATGGTGTACCTTGGGAATTGAACGTGCCAAAAGCATAGGCAGGGCTGATTTCGGTAAATCAGTTGTGTTTAGCGGAAAGTTTCGATAAGATAATAATAGTATCAGGTACTAATAACTAGTATTAAAAAGCAAGCAACCTCAAGGAGGAAAAAAGAATGAAGTTTTCACTGGAAGGCCGTACATATGTAGTGATGGGTGTGGCCAATAAAAGGAGTATTGCCTGGGGAATTGCAAGGTCCCTGCATGAAGCCGGGGCAAGACTGATTTTCACTTATGCCAATGAACGGTTTGAAAAGCCGGTAAAAGAGTTAGTATCCACATTGGAAGGACAGGATGCACTGTTTTATGAATGTGATGTCACCAATGATGAAGCGGTCAACGCCACGTTCCAGCAAATTGGTGAAGATGTCGGCACGATTCACGGACTAGCCCACTGTATTGCATTCGCTGATAAAGAAGATTTGAAGGGCGAGTTTGTCGAAACGAGCAGGGACGGCTTCTTGTTATCACAAAACATAAGTGCTTTTTCACTGGTCGCTGTTACAAGAGCTGCAGAAAAACTGATGACAGAGGGCGGAAGCATCGTGACCATGACGTATCTAGGTGGAGAACGTGTCGTGCAAAATTACAATGTCATGGGAGTCGCAAAGGCCAGTCTTGATGCGAGTGTGAAGTATTTGGCCAATGACTTAGGAAAGCGCAACATACGAGTCAATGCCATTTCTGCAGGTCCGATCCGCACCCTGTCAGCAAAAGGTATCGGCGAGTTCAACAGTGTACTGAAGCAAATCGAGGAAAAAGCTCCGTTGCGCCGGACAGTAACCCAGGAAGAAGTTGGCGATACGGCCTATTATCTGATGAGCGATCTTTCCCGGGGAGTGACTGGGGAAACTATCCATGTCGATTCCGGCTTTAGCATTCTCGGTATTTAAACAAAAAAATACAGAGTGAAAACCGCACGCCCATTGGTGTGCGGTTTTTGCAATAGCTCCTTTTTTATATTTGTGTGGCCTTGAAGGTTGGAGTGGACCTAAACTGCGGACTAACTGTAGCGGGGAGTTCCATTGCCTATTCAAAAAGCGTGTTACCCACCGCTTCGGTAGCATACTTCGCTTTCCGCGGGCACGGCTTCAGCTAACTTGGTAAAGAAAAGCGATTTACCAAGTGGATCTTCAGCTCGTGCTGTTCCCGCAGGAGTCTTCGTATGCTACCTACGCTAAGGAGCAGGCTGATTAACGGAATCGTAGACTTTTACCTTGAGAACCAACAAGCCATCTTACAAACGTTTGTCAGGAAATAGGTATTTCTTTTCATAAAAGACAGTTGGAGTTCCGTCTTTTTACCTTGGACTTTCCGCTTGTTTTTCTAGCAATGTTATTTGATGATACGGTGCATGGAGTACGATGAATAAAAAAAGTCTAGTACACGCGTTTCTAAACAGAAAGCTGTTCCTAGCGAAGAAAATACCCGGAGACTCCTCGAAAATACAAAACAATTTTCTTCGTGCGATGCATCGCTGCCGCAGCCTTCCTTGGGACTGCGATTACTCGTCCCACCGAAAACACCTGTCCTGCGGGAGGAAAGGCCTCGGTGAGATCCCGCAGAGCGTCAGCTCGAGGAAGCTCACCAGCCGCCCGCGGAAAGCGCAGGGTATTTTCCCAGCGTCGAACTCCAACTTAACAAAAGTAGGAAGTCAGGAAGACGCATTCAAACTATGTCGTAGTTTATACTTATTGCAACACAAGCAACTCCTTTTCCAATGATAGTGTTTATAAAAATAGGCACATCCCTAGGAAATACTCATATAATGTGGGGAAGAGTTTTGAAGAATGGGAGGAAGCCGTTTTTATGAAGGGAAACAAAAACACCGCCCGTGAACCGATGCTGTATATCACACAGCCCAAAATGGAAAAGCCAACTGCCTCCATGCAAACCGACTACCGTACACCGAGAAAAAAGAAACGGAAACCAGATCGTGGAAGCTCCATAAAGGAGAAAGAAATTAGGAAGCGAAGTAACGGGAAAGAATCGGAAGAGGAAGAGAAAGAAAATGCCTTGCAACAATCAGAGCATTCCCCTGCTGAAACGGAGGGCACAGCAAAAGAAAAGACAGAAGAAAATACAGAGCCGGCGGAAGTTTCAGGGAATGAACAAGAAGCGAAAGAAACAGCTATAACCCAAAGAACGAGCCGCAAACGGTTTCGGGACATGACAAACGAAGAGAAAATCGACTACTTTGTCGGACTGCCGAGGACGGTACCCCGCATGAAATGCGAAGTTGTCACAGATAAAGATACACATCGGGGAATCATCTACGACTATCAAGAAGGAACTGTGTACATGAAGACGATCAAGCGTCCGTTCAAAGCAAAAATCGATCAGGAAACAATCAAAAGTATTAAACTACTGGGATTTTAAGCAAGAAAAAGTCCGGCCGTCCATGGCCGGACTTCTTTCGATGAAATGTTTATTGCTGTGAAAATTACAGAGCACTGATGGCTGGCAGACAAGTAACATGGCAGAAGCAGTTCAAATCTACTGTGATGCAAATGCCAGTCACTTCTAGATGACTGGTGTCCTGGTCAACTGGAGATTTTGGATCGTCGTCATGATCGTTTGGCTCACGCAGCAATTCCAATACTGCACAACAGTCGTCGTCCACAGTTTTCACCCGGAAATAGAAACTGCTGGTTGCGTCGCCCAAGTCGTCGGATGGCACACCAAATCCTTTGAAAGGCTTGCAGCTTCCTTTGCAGTATAGAATAACTGGTACTGTGTCCAAACCATTGTTGCTAGGATCGTTACCGCCTAACAGGTCGCTGATGGATTGCTCACAGCTGGTGGTACAATCAGAAAGTACATCTGACTGCGCATCGGAGATTTCCCTCAGGATATCGCATACGCAGCTGCCAGTTTTATAATCACTTCCACAACTCATTCTATCTAACCCCTTTCCAATGATGATTGACTTTTGTCCTTAATAGAATATGTTCGCAAGGGGTTAGTGTGTGGGCAAATACCATATATATCGTTTTGCCTTTCAGGAATTTTTTTTCTGTACATCCCTGGGAACAGGGCGGATGTCTATACCCGAAATGAGACATTCACATAGGATAGTAGCGATCAATACTTTACTAAAAAGGAGCGCTCATTGGAGAACGCTCAGCTTTTCGTCCTCACCGCCTGTAGCCTTGTGGTGGTGACCGGGTAAGACGAAAGCTGGGATCAGCCTTTCCTTGCCAACTGAGCAGCATTAATAAGGGAGTGAAAGGAAATGTCAGAAAAGAAAAAGGTCATTTACGTGAAAGATTTGGTAATCAAAGCGGATAATGTCACTTTTGAACCGCCACGACAACCACGGCGACATGTGGATCCATTTTTCGGACCAAGAAGGGTAGAAGCGGAGGAAGTGGAAGAAAAGGAACAAGTAGAAGCAGTGGAAACGAAAGACGATGAACAAGAAGAGGCTCATCATGAAGAGGATGGGAGAAAAGGGTTCTCCTGGATTTAGTATCAGAGGGACAGCTGACTTGCTGTCTCTTTTTGCATCCAAACGATTTTTTCATAAAAGAGGTGAAGATATGGCTGACAAGTCCGACGTCTTTCCCCTAAAAAAGAATTTGCAAATAATCGAAAAGCATTTACACAAAAACGAAAAGTGGCTGCGCCTGCCGGAAAAGCACATTGCTGAATTGGAAAGCAAAGCCAGTGCCTGGAATACGCAATTCCAGAAAGAAATAGCTCAGCTGGAAGCCGTCATGAAGGAATTGGAAGGATTTATAAATAAGGAGTAAGCACTAGAATAATTTGTGGGAAAAGCGGGTATAGATGAATAATCAAAGGTAGGAAAAAGGGGTGAATTAGATGGGGTATATGCTGCCAGTCCCGCTTTATCAATATCAGGATTACCAAGAGCGTGTCACCAGAAGTGCACCTAGTCCGTTTTATATCGAAGGTGTTTATAAGGCTAACCTGGACACCAAGCACAAACAAATCGAAAAAGAAGAGGACAGTAATTCGGAAGCTGATCGTAAACCTAACGAAATGAAAAAATCTCTTTATACTCCAAGGACCGTCCATAAATCCTATTTAGCAGAAAAAGTTTACGCTGATGTGACAGGAAAAGGACGCCATTTTAGCGAAACCATATAACGAAAGCAGGCCCGCTGAATCGGCAGACGTAACTGCCGGCAAGGCGGGCTGTTCAATTAGTAGAAAAGGAGCAGGTATGATGGAATTTCAAACATTGAAAGAAGATACATGCTTTTATTTTCACGGTCCTGTCAATATTGGTTATTTACGGAACGGGGAGGAAGGTATGCTGATTGACGCGGGGATTGACGCATCCACCATGAAAAAGGTGTTGAAACGGTTGATGCAGGAGGAATTGCCCCTGACGCATTTGTTTATCACCCATGCTCATTCAGACCACTACGGAGGTGCCCACTATCTGCAGAATCAACGCACTGTGCATACAGCGGCACCCATTTTGGAAGAAGCGATTTTGCAATATCCAATCCTCGAACCGCTGTATTTGTTTGGTGGAAACGACCCGCTGTCCGAGCTGCGAAACAAGTTTTTGGAAGGTACTCCGATTAAAATAGACCAAACGATCGAGGAAGGGTTTTGCCAAATCGGCAGTTTTTCTATCGAAGCGATTCTTTTACCCGGTCACAGTTATCATCAACTCGGGCTCCTTTACCAGGAGATTTTCTATGCTGGGGATAGCTACTTTGGTGAAAAACAATTGGAAAAGCATGGAATACCTTATCTTACCGATGCACAGACTGCTATGGATAGCTTACATAAATTGCTGACAGTCACATGTCGGGGCTCGGTTCCCGGCCACGGTACTTTTGAAGAGAATTTCCAATCCACTGTTCAGGCGAATCTCGACTATCACAAGCAGCTGCTTGATTGGCTTGAGGAGGAAATCGGCAAAAAAAAGGATGGTATGACGCATGAAGATGTGATTGCATCGATGTGCGCCCATTATCAAGTCCGGACTCCTCAGTTATCACAATGGCTATTGTTCCGTACTGCTGTTACTGCTTATTTGATCGCACTTCTAAAGCAAAATCGGGTAACGAGCGAGATAAAGGATTACCGTTGGGTCTTCAAGATAATCAACTAAAATGGAAAACATACTCTATTCGGTACGTGTCAGTCCAGTCTAAGTTTATACAGGTCATCAATCTTGTCTCCTGTGCCAAGACAACGGCTCCGTCAAAAGTGATTGTATCCATGAACCGCCTCTCTTTCTCCTTCCTTACTCCGTCTAAAGTAATGGATTTTTATCCGAGCAGTTCCCCACGGAATAGAAAATCCAAATAACTGGAAAGCTTTAAGGACTAACTTGATCAATACGGTTGGACATGCAGCGGATGGCCCTCTTTCCATTCTGCAAAAAATACCTCTTTCGGTGACTGGACCTCTTGCTTGGAAAGTTCCGTATGCAGCCACTTTTCATCTAGGTCGGCTTCTGCTAGATTGTCATAAAGTATTTCACCGTCTGATATGAGGGTGAAGGCCAACAGTGGTTCCTCCGGCTGAAGATTCATATCCTGGCGTGTCGGGGGCTGGGCCTGGGACTTTTTCATGACTGAAATGGATCCATCTGTTTCCAGGATGGCAAAGGCTACCTCGTTAACAGAAAAAGCCCCCTTAGCACGCAGCAGATGCTGCAACTGGTTGATATCAAGTTTGCTTTTTTTCATTTGTTCACGTTGCAGATGCCCCTTGTTGATAATGATTGCCGGCATTCCTTCCAGCAGCCTGCGTGATTTTTTGAACTTTTGGGTCATAATCTCTGTCACATAGAGTAAAACGCCCCATAACAACACCGCGTAGCCGATTTCAAACAATCCTGCTTGATCATCGAACAAAGCATTTCCGACCAGTTCACCGAGAATGAGTGCAGCGATAAAATCGAAAGCAGTTAACTGGGTAATTTGGGTTTTGCCCAAAAATTTCGTAATCAAAAACAATGCGAAGAATCCAAAAATCGTCTCCACTAATATAGAAACGGCGTTATCCATTTTCACAACCCCCTTGCCATTCTTTTTTATCCTTGCCCATTACTTCTGGCTTCATACAAAAAACGGATGAATGACGTATCGGACTTTCGAGGGCTGAGGAGGGTGTAGGCAATAAAAAAACCTTGCCGGAAAGACAAGGTTTCGATTTTCTTCTTTATAATTCTTTTATCATGGTAACATGAGGGATCCCGGCGTCCATAAATTCCCCGGAAACGGTTTGATAACCGAGTGATTTATAAAACTCCTCCGCGTGCGTTTGGGCATTCAGTTTGGACTTTTGAAATCCGTTCTCCCGAATTGCAGCTTCCATTTCTTTGATTATCTGGGAACCGAAAGAACGGCCTCGATACTCCTTGAGAACACAAATTCTTTCCAGCTTTCCATACGAATCGACGAATCGGAGCCGGCTTGCTGCCACTGGCTTTTCATTTTCATAGCCGACAAAATGGACAGCTTTCTCTTCCAAATCATCGATTTCCAGTTCCGCAGGGACGTTTTGCTCCTCGACAAAAACAGTATTCCTTACTTGGTATGCTTGTTTTTGTTCTGCTTCTGTTGCTACTTGTTTGACTTGCATTGTTTAATTCTGCTCCTCGTCGAACGTAAAGGTTTCAAAAACAGTCCAGGCGCCATTTTCCAGCTGGTACATCAATTGAAAACGATCGACTGTCTGTTCCAGGTCGAAGTTTTGCATTTTTAAACTGCCGAATACATCCGAGTATTCATCATGCGAAAGCTTTTGGGCGATGGTTATATGCGGGACGAAAGTGTACGTTTTTTCTTGCGGCAAGTTACCGGTATGCAATCTTTCATTCAATTTAAGCAATTCGTCGACAGGTTCGACTTTTAAGTATATCGTGTTAGTCACGGGAGAAAAGGAGCTTACTTTGTGAATCTGCAACGGAAAGGGCTTGGTTTCCGCAGCCACTTTACGTAGTTCTCCCACTATCTGTTTTAAATCATCTTCATTGGCCTCGAACGGCTCTTTTAATGTAAGATGCGGCGGAATGAGTGCATAATGCGGATCATACCGCTTTCTGTATGAATTAGCCGTATCTTGAATTTTCTTCTCTGGGAAAATAGCAATACCATATCTCATGAATATTCCTCCTGTATGATTGGTTTACGTTAGGCAATATTGAATAGCTTGGTATTTTGATTGATCATGTAGCTAATTCCAATTCGGTTACCAACCATTATATCAAAAATTGGTAAAACGGGCGTAGCCAAAATTGATGAAAATGCACAAATTTAAAAAAACTCTGCTTGAAGGAATGTCTACGGGTGAACGTTTAAAATATCAACAGTAAGGTTGTTTTTTCGTCAGCCATTAAACATCGTGACAAGCGCCCGTTTCAAATCCTTTTGCCAGTACTTCCACGTATGATTTCCTTCCAGCTCGTGATATACATAGTTGGTATTCTGTCGTTCGATAAGATTACGAAGCTTTCGGTTCGGTTCCAAAAAATTTTTGCGATCCCCTGCTGTTGTCGGGACATCTGTCTCTTCGTCCCCGATTGTGTGATAAATGGCAAGGGTGTCGACCGACTTGGCGGATTGAACAGCATGGAAGACTTTTTCATCTACATAAGGCGACTGCATGATTACCTTTCCGAAAGTGTTCGGATATTTCAAAGCAGTCATCAAAGCCAATGTCCCAGCCAGTGAGTCGCCTATCAGTGCACGGCTGCCACCCACGTGATATGTCGGCAGTTCTTCATCTAACAGTGGAACCACCTCGTGTAGAAGGAACTGCATATAAGCGGTCTGCTTAGTTCCGTCTGGATGATATTTATCCTGGCGGTCGTATTTATCATTATAATGAATCCCTACAAAAACAGTATTTTCAATCTCTCCGTCGCTATGCAGCCGATCGCTCAATGTCGCTATCCGCCCGAGCTGAAAGTAATCATTTCCGTCCTGCATGATACAGACATGGTACTTGTACAAAGGAGAGAAAGACTCCGGCAGATACCATTTGATCGTCATGGTTTCATCTAAGTACGTGCTGTCGATTTGTCGATCAAGCATCTTTCCTTTTCTACCCATTGTGACTCACTCCTCTAAACATGCAGCGAAGAAGTATCCTATAAGATTCCCCCTGTCGCCCCCAACTAAACAAATCTAAGCCCAGTTTAACATAAAACCACCAAAAAAGAACATATGAGTGCAGGGAAGAGGACACGGGGACAGTCCCTCCGTGAATTAATTCACAATAAACAGCGATAACGAAAAGGTTCGGGGGACAGTCCCCAGTCACGCAGTCCCCAGTCACGATTTATCTTTGAATTTGCCGGGTATAGACTTGTAAAACCTTAAAAAGGAGGCGGACTTATATGGAAAGCAAAGTGATCGGCGGGGTTTTTAAAACACAGGAAGATGCCGTCAAAGCGATTAAAGAGCTACAGGAAAAAGGTTATAAAAAAGAAGATATATCTGTATTTGCCAAGGATAGCGATGATGCAGAAGCGATTGGCGATGAAACGGATACCAGTATAAGCAAAGACAAGAGTGGACGTGGCAAAAATGCCGGAAAAGGACTCGGTATCGGGATAGGTACCGGTGGCGTTCTCGGAGGGATTACCGGTTTGATAGCCGAAGTCGGTCTTTTGGCAATCCCTGGTGTCGGGGCAATCGCTGCCGCAGGGCCGATTGCTGCAGCATTGACGGGTGCAGGCATCGGAGCGGGCGGTGGCGGTATCGTCGGTGCGCTCGTGGGCGCAGGTATCCCGGAAGAACATGCCAAGGAATATGAACGCCATCTGAAAAACGGAAATATCGTTGTTTTAGTCGAGACAGGGGAAAATGATCGAGAAGTTTATAAAACCTTCCTGGCCAATAAAACGGAAAACCATACCATTTATCCAGACGAAGTAGTGGTTAACGAACCGAGAAGCCATCAGCAACCATAATGAGGAAAAAGGAAAAAGGGGGAAAAGGGGGACAGTCCCTCTGGGGAAATATACCCAGAGGGACTGTCCCCCCTAACATTTAATGTGCCATTTTGACAATGGGTTTTACAGTGGTGCCTTGTTTTGAATCAGCAAAAGCTTGATTGATGTCTTTTAGTTCATAGAAATCGATGAGCTTATCGAATGGGAACTGTCCATTTTTGTAATACTCTATCAACTTAGGAATGAACAGTTGGGGGATAGCATTTCCTTCAATGGCTCCCACAAGCCCTTTACCCAATGCCATGATATCTTCAAAAACGTTGAACTCCGTTTCCTGAGTGACTCCTACAACTGCAGAAATCCCCAATGGCTTCAATGCTTGTAAGGATTGGCGTGCCAAAGCAGGTACGCTGGTCGTTTCAACCGCATAGTTCGTGCCCCCGCCGGTCAGCTTGCGGATTTCCTCTACTGTATCGACTTCTTTGCCATTAAGGACGTGGCTGGCCCCCAATTCTCTCGCCAATTCTAAGCGGCTATCATGCACATCGATTGCGATGATTTGGGAACAGCCGACAATTTTAGCTGCCATCACAGCACTAAGACCGACAGCTCCGCAGCCGAAAATAGCAATGGTTTCACCAAATTTCGGCTGTAACTTGTTCAATACAGTACCGCTCCCGGTTTGTATGCCGCAGCCGAGCGGTCCGAGCAAAGCAAGGTCGACATCTTTATCTACCTTCACCACATTTCGTTCGTTGGCGATGGCAAAAGTTCCAAAAGAGGATTGGCCGAAAAAGCTGGAAACAGACTCTCCGTCCTGCTTAATCCGAGTGGTGTTGTCATTCATTTTCCCACCAAAATTCAAATCGTTAAAGTACAGGCAATAAGCCGGATGGCCGGATAAACAGTTCTCACAATGCCCACAAGATGAAAAGGACAGTACAACGTGATCTCCTTTTTCGACCGTATGGACATTGGAACCGACTTTCTCAATAATACCGGAGCCTTCATGACCGAGAACTGCCGGTAGCGGGACAGGGACCTCCTGATCCCTGGCGACCGCATCCGTATGACAAACCCCGGAAGCAACCACTTTAACCAAGACTTCATTGTCGGTTGGTTCCGCCAATTCCACTTCTTCTATTTGAAAATCTTCCCCTTTACCATGAATTACAGCAGCTTTCACTTTCATGCCCATTCTCCTTTTATCGTCATTTCCTTGTAGCTTTCCCAAAAAAAATGAAGATAAACCACGAGCGGGGTCAGTCCCTCTGTGAATAATTCACATAGGGACTGACCCCAAAATGTCTCGAAAAGCAATACCAATCAACTCACATGATTTGTCTGTTTTCATCCATACTAACACCGGAGGTATCCATATGAAAACGTTTCTTGTATCTATTTTATTAACGTCGATTATACCGATTCAGGAGCATCCGTCCGATCCGCCAAAGCACCCGGTCCTGCCAGAAGTACAACAACCGCCGGCGTTCACGGTCACCCATGAAGGTAAAACCATCCATCAGATAACAGGTAAAGATGTGAGTCTTCCTTATATAGATGGAGTGTGGCTTGATATGGCAAAATACAATCAATTCCAGGAAGAAGTCGCTTCACAGGTATATCGTGAACCAGTCAATGCCAAAATTGATGAAAATGGACAAATAAAGCCGGCAAAACCTGGCCGTGAACTTGATCGGGAACAGTTCAACCACCAATTTGCGAGCTACTTTTATGGGGGTGAAGCTTCCAAGGTGGAGACACCGCTCCGGGTCGTCCACCCACGTGTCGATGAAGAATTGCTTGCTTCTATCCGTGAGCGAAAAATCGGCCAGTATGTCACTTATTATAATGAAAGCAATAAAGAACGATCAAAAAACGTAGCATTAGCTGCCGAGGCAATTGACAACCATGTCGTGTTTCCAAACGAAACCTTCTCTTTTAATGGTGTAGTAGGAAAACGTACGAAGGAAAAGGGCTACCTGCCGGCCCCGGTGATTGTAAAAGGGGAATTGGCGGAAGATATCGGCGGGGGAATCTGCCAAATTTCCTCCACTCTGTATAACGCAGTCGACCAGGCAGGCGTGAAAATAATTGAAAGATATTCCCACAGTCGCCGCGTTCCTTATGTACCGCCCGGAAGAGACGCTACAGTCAGTTGGTATGGGCCGGATTTCACCTTCGAAAATGATTATAACCAACCTATATTAATTCGCGCAAAAGCAGTAAATGGGAGAGTATTGATCAATATCTTTTCATCGGAAACCATTAAAAATCAGAAACGTGAAGTACCGGAAGCGGATGCGGAACCACCAAAAGAGGTGCCTGCTGATTAGAGGGGCTCAATCGGTTCCATGCACCCCGAGATCATCAAGCAAAATTTTCAACTCTTCCGCTGCCCGGTCCGTACCTTTGTAATAATCCTCGATGCTGCAGTTTTGTAAGTATTGGTAGCGATCAATAATATCATCGAGCGCCACTCGTTCTTCATCGGCTGCATTCAAGTAATAGGGAGCCAGGGCGGCACATAAAACGGTGAACGCGCCCTGGCTGTTTTCTATATAATCGACCGTAATAATCCCGGCCATCGAATTTTTCTTTTTGATATTCAATGCCCGCTTTGCAGCAATTTCAAGCTTGATCGCGATTTGTTGACTGAACACACAAACAGTCCCTTCTTTTCCGGTTTCATTTATACCATCTTACCAGAAGAGAAAGCGCTTTAAAAAGATAAAGCCCTTTTTTGTAGATATACCATGTTATAATAAGCGTAAAAGACGGCAGGGAGATTAGAAAAGATGAACATTGTGTTTGATTTGGATGGAACAATTTGTTTCAAAGGAAACCCCGTATCAGAAACCATTCTGCAAGTGTTGGAACAGGCCCAGGAACAGGGCAACAAGATTATTTTTGCGTCGGCCCGCCCGATCCGGGACATGTTGCCAGTTCTTGATTCTCGATTTCATGCATATCCCATGATAGGAGGAAATGGATCACTGACTTCCGAACGGGGAATTCTTACGAACAAGACAGCCTTTTCGCTTCACCAAAGAGAAATCATAAACCATTTACTCGAAAGTCAAAATGCAGCATATTTAGTTGATGGAGAGTGGGACTATTCCTATACAGGGCCTGCAGACCATCCCATTTTAAGCAAAGTAGACCCAGGCAATTTAGCAAAAAATATACCGATAGAACAGCATCCTTCCATTGTAAAAGCACTTATTCTATTTGCCGATGATATGGATCTGTTTCCCAGGGAGCTGGAAGAAATAGATGTTGTGATCCACCGCCATTCAGAAGAAAATGTGTTGGATATCAGTCCGGAAAATGTTGATAAACATACAGCGTTAAAGATGCTAGGGATAGATGAATATATCGCATTCGGAAACGATGCGAATGATATCCAGATGTTCAAGAATGCACGACACAGCGTGATGGTCGGCCATCATGACGGGCTTGCTCCTTTTGCTTCGGAAGAAATCACGTTAGAGGGAGACTTTGAAGCGGTGATTGCCGAACGTATTGCTCAACTAGGAACTGTCCGCGAAGGAAGCAAGATGTAGAAAAGGATGCACAGTCATCTTTGTTCCGTTTATGTGGTTAGGTAACAGCAGAATGCAGTTTACGACGACCACATAGGGAAACGCTTTAAAGATGCCCGGTAAGTAGGCAGTACGAAAAAATCTATCATGTTTTTGCCAGAAAATCAGCCGAATAATAATTTCCGTCCCCAATTCAGGTTGGGTCATTTTTTTATCTCTTCTGAAAAAAAGAACCCTTATCTATCAAGGGTTCTTAGGGTATGATTCCGATTGGGCTCGAACCAACGACCTCCACCCTGTCAAGGTGGCGCTCTCCCAGCTGAGCTACGGAATCACAATATAATATTTTAAGGACAACTATTACTATAATAGTAACTCTTCTATTTGTCAATACTATTCTATAAGCACCGGCTTAATCTATCAGAAGTTATTTGTAGTTGGATGATGGTATATATCTTTAAAATTGTGGATGAATGTCTTCAAGCAATCGAATAAAACAAAGTATAAATTGATTCAGTAAAACGGCGCCATCAAGTTGGGTATAGCCGGTATGAAAGTGTTCTCCTTTTTGTTGCAGAAATGCTCATGATCTTCTTCTGTCCATAATTCGCTAGTTGCAATCTAATCTTTCAGGTTTGGTTTTCCATCTTTTATTTGCAGTTCGTCCAAAAAAGTTCACAATATCCATGGTCTTAATTTGCTCTAATTGTTTATTTTCAAATAAAGGAAAGTTACATAGGACGGAAAGGTTGTCTAGCTGCCAAAGATATAACGATAAAAAGTATCAGGAAGCGAGAGGCATCAATAGGTGCTTCTTTCCAAAGGAGAGGAGATATGTGAAGGTGTTTGTGTAGATCCGTCACGATTAGGTTTACTTGATGAAAACAAGTAAGATTTTATTTTTCTGAACGGTGCCAAGGCTTTCCATGTTTCTAGATTTGATAAAAAGTGCGCACATTTTGGATGTTTCTAGGTTGATAGATTCGAAGTAATAGCTGAAGATTCAACTGTCGAAAAAGCAGCTAAAGAAGCCCGTTAAAGAAGAATCGACGAAATTCGATAAACGAGGCGTATTCTCCTATCCAAAATATTGAGCTGCGGTTTAGTATTTATCGAACCAGAAGAAATAGAAGAGGAAAACAGTGGTAATATTTCATTTCCTGCAAAGCAGGGGCGGCGGTTTGGAACCCACGAAGCCTTCGCTCTGCCTAACGGTTGTTGTAGTCTACAGATTGGAGATAGACAATCTTCTCCGCTGCTTTATCATTGGGGAGGCTGTTCATCGTCTTGGTGCGTTTTTAATTTCTTTGATTGTCCGTTCGATGATGTTAGTGGTATAAATCATCCGCTGGATGGTAGCTGGATAGTCCAGAAATGTCAATAAGTCATTTTAAGTACTTTTCTTATTGACCAGGCAGCCTGGAAGACGGCGAACTTTTCATTCGCTTCTTTTCGGATGTTGGCTTTGTAAATTGCTTTAAGTTCTTGGCTACTGCAGATTGGTCTTTCTTGCGGACACCATTCTGAGTATTAAGTCCTTTATGGACGACACACCGCTGGACGTCTGCTTTGGTATAGACGGCTTTCATTATCTCTTAGAGGCCGGGAAGTCCATCAAATATTCCAAGCATGACTTCTTCCAGGCCACGGACTTTAAGAACCAACAGAATTTCTTTCCAGCCACAGGAACTCTCCTGGCCGCCGATATAGAAACCGAGGATAATCTGGTAACCATCTTCCGATACACCAATGGCGATACAAACAACTTCATTGGCGACATCGTCACGACGGAGCTTCAGGTACAGAACAGAATAGCGTTTTTGCAGCGCCCGTTTCTGCCAGGTTTCGACATTTTCCATCACCACGGCAGTAATCCGGCTAATGGTGATGAGAAATAGCCGTGGTCTAGGATACGTTCCAGAAAATGGCCGACCTCACGGGTGCTCATCCCTTTTTGATACATGGTTCAGAGTTCAGGAAGTTTATGGGTGAAAAAGCTGTCCATTTCCTTTTTCATAATCGTTCCCAGCTTTTCTTTTACAAATCCACGCACCATTTGAGGTTGTTTTGTTCTATACGAGTACACATAGCTAGGGGATCTCCTTAAGTTGGTTTCGTCTTTAACCCCGAGGATACCCTGCCTATTTTTTTTGATTCAAATAATTTACACAAACTATCATACGTCATCCTCTTAATGATACATATTAGTTGGTTTGAGCAAACAATCAAAATCACTTAATTATAAAAAAATATTTCTCGCCGATGTATTTATAAACTTTATAATTATGGTAAAATAATCCTATAAAAGATGATCTGCGAAGGAGAATAACTTATGGGGAAAATAGTAACTTTCATAAATATGAAAGGTGGAGTGGGTAAGACGACAACTGCTGTAAATGTAGGTTATACTATTGCAAAACAATATAATAAGAGAGTACTTTTAATTGATATGGATCCTCAAATGAATGCAACACAATATACTCTTAATAACGCTCAAGTGAGGGATATTCTGACTAAACCTAGTAACACGGTTTATGGAATTCTTTCTCCAACTAATGATTACCCGAAAATTTTAGGAGAATTGAAAAAGGAGGAGAAACTTAGTCCTAAAGATTACATATACAATATAAGAGTGAATTTTGATATCATTCCTTCTCATTTGGAATTAATGAGCTTAAATCTCAATGAGCGGCCACTAAAGTTAAAGAAGTTTATAGAGAACGAACTAAAGGACTCTTATGATGTTATCATATTGGATTGTCCTCCAACAATTTCCGGATATACTAAGTTATCCTTGCTTAGTTCAGACAGCTATATTGTACCGATGAAGACTGATTATCTATCTTTCTTTGGATTGCCACTATTAGAAAATTATATTAGTACTTTAAAAGCTGATTATGAAAAAGACTTAGAGTTTATGGGAATTGTACTTACTATGGTTAGAACTGACTGGCGAATATACAATGATGTAAAGGCTTTAATTAAAAAAGAGCCAAGATGGAAAAATAAATTATTTAAGGCGGAGATGAGAAATAGAACTATGATTGAAAATGCATTATCTCCTGAAAATAAAAATGATAATAAAAATTACATCTTGGAGTTGGATGAAGTAAAGGATCAGATTATAAATATTACACAAGAATTTATGATTAAGGGGCGATTATAATGAGAGAAGAAACTAGAAGTATAATTTATATGGCACTAGATCTGCTCGATTCTATCCAATCTTCCTCTTCTAATATTACAAGCGATGCATTTATTAAGATAAATAATGATGTATATGACAACGTGAAAAAAGAATTATTTGATTTGGTATTAGGATCTAATACGGGTAAAATAAATAATGAAAATTTTATGGATGAGCGAGAAGAACTAATAGGAGTATTACCGCTTTTTTTGATTGATAAAGAAAAATTTCCGTCTAATAACGATATTATTAAGTTGGCGGAGAATTCTTTAAATATATTCGGATTAAGTAAACGGAAAAGAAGTAGGAACGAACTTATTGGTATAATTGTAACCGAAGTTGCTAAAAAGAAAGATTCTGAATTAGATTTATTTTTAAAAGCTTGGAAAAAATTCACACAGTCAGATAGTAATAATATTGAGAAAAATAAGATCAAGTTCAAAAATATAGATGAGAAATCTGAGAACTTTGTTGACACTTGGTTAGAATTCTTTCATGTTCATAAAGGGAGATTTTAATGTCAATAGATGCACATATTAATTCACAGTTAGAAGCTATATCAACTCATCTAAAAGATAAGTATAATATAGAAACAAATGACTTATATAACTTTAATGAATATTGCAGAAATGCAATGAGAACAATTATTTCTCTAAAGGTTTGGGCTAAGAAGCTTAAAGAAAGAGAATTAATTTTAAATGGTGCAATACAATACTTGGATGAAATAATATCGAATTTAAATCAGACCCTAATACTAGGATTGTTAGGCTTTAAAAGCCCCAGTTATTCTATGATTAGAAGATCACTAGAAAATGCTATTAGTTTTATATATTACAAAGACCATTCGATAGAATATGCTAAAAAGCAAGTAGATACAAACTTTAAAAATCTCTCTGTTAAAGATATGAGTGATTATATAAAACAATATCCATACCATTATTTCATTACAGATATAGATAGTTTATCTGTGGTAGAGTTTGTGCAGCAAGTGATGGGACTATGGAAAACACAGTACCAACAGCTATCAAAATTTGTACATGGTTCAAATGAGAACTATTTAGAATTAAACGAGTTTCTTGATAAGATTGAGCCAAGTGATGAGAATTTAGAGAGCCTAACCACTTACATAAAGAAATTCGGAAGTATCATTAATACATTAAATATAATTTTCTTCTGTAATGTTTATGAAGAGGAATTTGATGAGGATGAAAAGCAGTTTATTCGAAGAGCTATAACACAAGATAGTTACAAGAAAAAAATCCAATCATTATTTGGATTGATATGATTTCACATTGTATGAATAATGAGTGATAAAGAATTAAATAGAATTCAATTCTTTTACGCAATTCAAACAGTAATTGAGATTTTTGCTGTATTGGTTCTGTTTATGAAAGAGCTGATACAGTGTAATTAAGTGCCAATTGCTAACTGAGATTGGTTTTAACGGAATTAATGGACTATCATAGACAGTAAACCCCCTTTAAATTTACTCCTGCTATAAAATTGACAGGGTGGAGGTTTGGTTCAATCCCAATCGGAATCATAGCAGATTAAAAGTCTAAATCCTCTATTAAATAGAGGATTTAGACTTTTTTATCATTCTTTTAAAATTCCTATTTTTAGCATTCCTCCATTGATGGACTTTGTGTTACAATCGTAAAGCGTTTGTAATAAAAATGAAATGATGAGGGTGGATACATAGAGACAACATATATTCATAAAGTTAGCGATGCTGGAAAGCCTGTTCACGGAAAAGATGTTCCTAGATTAGGAATAAACTTGCAAGGAAGAGACAGCGCGCGCATGTTCCTTGCATAAGAAAAAGGGAGTTATATTTTAAAAAGTAAGGGGTCAATAAAAATGAAAAAGTTTATTATCATGATGTTTTTTGCACTAGTACTGCTCGCTGCTTGTTCTTCAGAGAGCGGAGACGAAGGAAAGAGCGAAGAGGCGTCAGCCAACACAGAAGAAACGGATAAAGATAACAGTGAGTCAGTTAATGTCGACAAAGGTTTGCTGAATGTGGAAATCACCCTTCCCGCTTCGATGGTAGAGGGAGAAAGCATCGAGGATTTGGAAACAGAAGCAAAAGAAGATGGAATTAAAAAAGTTACAAAAAACGACGATGGATCAGTTACTTATAAAATGTCTAAGTCGACGCATAAAGAATTGATGGCCGAAATGGAAGAGAGCCTCAAGGACAGTATTGAAGAAACGAAAAACAGCGAAGATTATGTTTCTATTAAAGATATTAAGCATAATAATGATTTTTCTGCCTTCACCATGATTGTTAATAAATCTGATTATGAAAACAGTATGGATGGATTTGCAACCATGTCCCTTGGAATGGCAGGGATGATGTATCAGTTGTTTGATGGAGCCGATCCAGATGAATATTCCGTTACCATTGCTGTCCAAGATGAAGAATCCGGGGATAAGTTCGACGAAGTGGTTTATCCTGATGCACTGGAAGATATGGAGACAGAGTAATACAACATTCAAGAATCAATTTGCTGAATTAGTAAATTGGTGATTCATGATTAGGGGAAAATGGAGGCATATTAGTGAAAAAGTTGGCTTGGATTGCAATCACCGCAATAATGTTATTGATCATATCGGCATGTGGAAATGCAGATAGTACGTCTGGAACAGAAGATCCAAAAGGCGAAGCCGCAGCGAGCGATCAAGAAGAAGTATCGAATCAGGATGCAGCTGAAGATGAAGACGCTGATGAGGAAACAAGTGAAAAATCCTCAGAAGGAGAGGACATTCCCAAAGTAGAGAAAGATGAGAATGGAAATTACATTTTGACAACGGTCGGACAAACGATTGACGAACCAGATACTGGTACAATCGAATTGATGAAGATCAAGGATGTTAATGAAACGGTGGATATCAGTCCAATCAAAGTCACGGTGAAAGATATCAAATTGTTTCAAATAACAGATGTTCAGGAAACGATGATAGATTACTTATCGATGTACGGTTTAGAAAACACTGCTCCAGAAAAGTTGAATTATATTCAAATTGCTTATAAAAGTGAGAACACAGAAGACAAGGATATCGATTGGTATGGCATTCAAAATGTCGTTTTATCCAATGGGGAGCAATTGGATGCGATGATGAATGACTTTATTTCCGATGATCATGATATGGACACTATCTACTATGGCAATGTGAAAAAAGATGGAACAGTAGGACTGCTGTATAAAGGAAATCCAGAAGAAGTCGAGTCGGTGAAAATAATCTTCGGTGAATCCATGGATGCAGAATCGTATGAAACGCTAACGGAAAAACAACAAGTGGAATATGAACTATAAAAAGAAAATCCCCGATTTAAACCGGGGATTTTTTTATTTTAAAGTGTATTACGAAGTTATTTGGAATCAAATCATCGTTGTAAACAATTTGTTTGTCATTCTTATTAGCAGAAAAGTAAACTCAAAAGAGAGCGGGATTTCACGTGCACGTGAAATCCCGCTCTCTTTTATTGAACGCAAAAAATCCAATGATATCACAAAAGCCATTGAATCCTCTTAGCTTTTATGGTAACTTATATAAGTATGTATTGTTGTGTATATTCATTAAAATACTCTACCTCTATTTTAATTATACAACTCACACAATGCATTAGTCAACCCTTTTATAAAAAATTAAGGAGTGTTGCTATGGGATTGGATTTTCAGCAGGAGCAGATACGTTTAGCCAAAGTCCAAAAGACGCTTTCAGAGGAAGCTGACAGACTCGAAACAGAAACATCCAGGCGAAAACAAGAGGTTGTTCATATCAGGAAACACTTCTGGGATGAAGTGAAAGTGAACACCGAGACCTTTGATGATTACCTGGAAACCATCATTGGCTTGAGGCAAGAGGCACAGGCCTTGTCGGTAACCCAGAGTATCCATCGGCATGCTTCCAAGCGGTTGTCGACGCTGCGCCGTATGCAGGACATTCCCTACTTTGGCCGTATTGATTTTAAAGAAGAAGGGTCTTCTGAGGTGGAAGAGATTTATATCGGTATTTCCTCGCTTAGAGACGATAGCGGCGAAAACTTTTTGATTTACGACTGGAGGGCGCCGGTTGCAAGTGTTTACTACGATTATCAGCCTGGCCCGGCGAAATATCGAGCCCCCGAAGGAGATGTCCGGGGGGAATTGAAGAAAAAATGGCAATACCTTATTCGTCGGGGTGTTCTTGAATCACTATTCGATACGGGTCTTACCATAGGGGATGAGATTTTACAGGAGGTTCTGGGCCAAGGTACTGATAAACAAATGCACAATATAGTAGCGACCATTCAACAGGAGCAGAACTATATAATCCGCCATGACCAAGGAAGACTGCTCGTTGTTCATGGGCCGGCTGGAAGCGGCAAGACATCTGCCGCCATGCAACGGATTGCTTATTTGCTCTATAAATATCGAGATCGTTTACATGCTGATCAAATCATTCTTTTTTCACCTAATGCGATGTTCAGCAGTTATGTGTCCAGTGTGTTGCCGGAACTTGGGGAAGAAAATATGCAACAAGTTACCTTCCAGGAATATCTGAATCACCGTTTGAGTGAACAGTTTCAAGTAGAAAATCCCTATGACCAATTAGAATATGTTTTGACGGCTGATCATACTTCTTCTTACCAGACAAGGCTCGCGGGTATTCGTTTGAAAGGATCTGCAAGCTTTGTCGAGGCGGTCCAAACGTACAGCCATTCTCTGGAACGGACTGGGCTGCTCTTTCTGGATATTGCCTTCAGAGGGGAAACAATCATTACTGCACGACAAATAGAAGAAAGATTTTATAATGAGGACACTTCTCTTCGTATTCCTAACAGACTTGAAAAATTGAAGGATTGGCTGATGAAAAAAATAAAAGAAACTCAAAAGGCCGAAAGGAAAAAGCCGTGGGTGCAGGAAGAAATCGAACTACTAAGCGACGAAGAGTACCAGGAGGCACGAACTTTCTTAGCGGAAAAACAAGGGTTAAAACGAGAAGCGGTCGACCACTATGAGGTCGATCCAGAAGCACTTGCAAGGTTGATGGTTCACCAAAAGTGGAAACCGCTGCGAAAAAAAGTCAGCTCGTACCATTTCATTGACTTTAAAGGAATTTACAGGCAGCTTTTTGCAGATTCCGATCAATTCTTTGAAGGAGCAAATTTAGCGGAGTGGTCGACTATTTGCAAGGTTACACGGGAAATGCTGGATGAAGACAAACTATTTTATGAAGATGCCACGCCATTTCTATTTCTAAAAGAGTTGATTCAGGGCTTTCAGACGAACAGCTCGATCAAACATCTCGTCGTTGATGAGGCTCAGGATTATACCCCTTTTCAATTTGAGTTTCTGAAGCGTTTATTCCCCGCAGCAAGGATGACAGTGCTTGGCGACTTTAATCAGGCCATATTCGCTCATGCCGATGGAAGGGTTGATTTCGACATGCTTACCCGCCTTTTCGGTCCGGACAAAACAGAATTGGTGAATATAGCGAGGAGTTACCGATCTA
Source organism: Sediminibacillus sp. JSM 1682029 (assembly GCF_041366435.1). Classification (NCBI taxonomy): domain Bacteria; kingdom Bacillati; phylum Bacillota; class Bacilli; order Caryophanales; family Bacillaceae; genus Sediminibacillus; species Sediminibacillus sp. JSM 1682029. The sequence goes on along the minus strand of NZ_JBEWYY010000010.1, from coordinate 27,341 downwards.
CCAAGCCGATTATTGAATGTACACGGAAAATTGTTCCGAACGGTGGGGAGATAATTCCTTTTGAACGTGCTGGGGAACGACCTTGTTTCAAACGAGTAGAAAATCGAGTAGAACTGCTTACCTGTATTGCCTCCCAAATAACTGCGTTGCAAAGGAAGGGATATAAAAGTATTTCCATCATATGCAAATCGGCTGAGGAAAGCGCAAAAGCATATGAATCCTTGTCAACCATCGAAGGGATCAAGCTGTTGAAGAGTAATTCGGCGACATATGAGCAAGGAGTCGTTGTGCTGCCGGCATATTTGTCCAAGGGAGTCGAATTCGATGCTGTCATTATTTATGATGCTTCGGAGGATGTCTATGGAGATGAGAGCTTGCGGAGAATATTTTACACGGCTTGTACAAGAGCTATGCATTATTTGCAGTTTTATAGTGTCGGGCAACCGAGCCCTTTTTTACGAAGTGTATTGCGGGATGGTTACATTCACGTTGTCTCGCCGGATAACGAAACGACGTTTGAAATCATAGATGAGGAATAGGGATTGACACGGAAAAAGAAAAACGCTTGGACGAGAAACAGGAAAAACGCTTGGACGAGAAACAGAGGAGGTAATGTGATGGATGCTTATGTTTTGAGATTTCAAGACATCGACAACACCAAACGAAAGATGGTCGGTGGCAAAGCGATGAACGTGGCCAAATGCTCGAAACTGGAAGGGATACACGTACCGGAAGGATTTTGCGTAACCACCGAAGCTTTTAAAAAAGTTTTTAGGGAAAATCAGACGTTTCATCAATTGCTGAATCAATTAGCAGCTCGGAACATGGAGGAACGAGAAGAAATCAGGAAAATCAGCCAGGAAATCCGCGAGCTGATTGAAGGAATCGAAATCGAGAAGAGGATCGAAAAGGATATTGTTGAATGTCTCGTATCTTTGGGTGTTGAACAAGCATATGCAGTGCGGTCCAGTGCCACTGCTGAAGATTTGCCAGACGCTTCTTTTGCAGGTCAACAAGAAACGTATCTAAATATAAAAGGACAAGAATCCATATTGCATTATATCAGAAAATGTTGGGCTTCCCTGTTCACGGAGCGTGCTGTCATTTATCGTATGCAGAATGGTTTCGGGCACGGCCAAGTGTATTTATCCGTTATCATTCAGCAAATGGTTTTTCCACAGTCTTCAGGGATATTATTTACTGCTGATCCTGTCACCTCCAATCGAAAACTGGTATCGATCGATGCCGGTTTTGGACTGGGGGAGGGGCTTGTCTCTGGTTTCGTGTCGGCGGACAATTATAAAGTGCGGGAAGGGGAGATTGTGGAGAAGAAGATTTCTAACAAAAAGTTGGCTATATACGCACGGAAAGAAGGTGGAACACAGCGAAGGGAAGTGGAATCTCCACGACAAAATCTCTCCACTCTGACAGATGAGCAGGTTTTAAAACTTGAAAAAATCGGCAGAAAGCTTGAGGCGTATTTTGGGTGTCCTCAGGATATCGAATGGTGTTTTGCTGACGATACACTCTACATCCTTCAAAGCAGACCGATAACGACTTTATACCCTATTCCCGAAACAGGTGATCAAAAGAATCATGTCTTTCTATCTGTCGGCCATCAACAAATGATGACCGATGCGATGAAACCGTTAGGGATCTCTTTGTTTCTGCTGACGACGAATGCCCCCATGTTCGAGGCGGGCGGAAGACTGTTTGTTGATTGCACACAGTCCTTGGCTACACCTTCCCAAAGAGAAACATTGCTGAACACCATAGGACAATCCGAGCCACTTACAAAAGATGCCCTCAAAAAGGTGGTGGAACGGGAAGGGTTTATCCAATCTAAGCCAAACGATCAACAAGAAAAAAGGCCGGAAAGCAGCAATGCGCAGGCGAACTTCGAGGACGATCCTTCTCTCGTTCCTGATTTGATTGAGCGGCATCGAAAGTCAATAGAAACGTTAAAGCAAACAATCCAAACGAAAACAGGAGCTGATTTATTCCGGTTTATTTTAGAGGATATCCAGCAACTAAAGAAAAATCTATTTGACCCTGAAGGATTGCGTGTGATCAATGGGGCGATGAATGCTTCCGCGTGGCTTAACGAAAAAATGAACGAGTGGTTGGGCGAAAAGAGCGTAGCAGATACGCTTTCTTTATCTGTACCAAACAATGTCACTTCAGAAATGGGACTGGAGCTGATGGAGGTCGCAGACGTTATCCGTCCTTATCCGGAAATCATCCGGTATCTGGAGGATGTAAAAGACGATAGCTTTTTAGATGAACTGGCTACGTTTGATGGGGGGCAGGAAGCCAAAGATGCCATCAATGCTTACCTCGACAAGTATGGAATGCGATGTCCCGGTGAAATCGATATAACGAAAACGCGTTGGCGTGAAAAACCATCCATCCTCATTCCGATGATCCTCAGTAATATTCGTAACTTTGAACATGGCGCTGGCACAAGGAAATTCGAGCAAGGACGACAGTTGGCTTTGAAAAAAGAACAAGAGCTGCTAGATCGATTAAAACAATTACCTGATGGTGAACGAAAAGCTGAAAAGACAAAACAAATGATCGACCACCTTCGAAGTTTCATCGGCTACCGGGAATATCCCAAATATGGGATGATAAGTCGCTACTATGTGTATAAGCGGGCTTTATGGAAAGAATCCGGACAGCTTGTCGCAGCCAATATCATTCATGAAAAAGAAGACATTTTCTATCTTTATTTTGAAGAACTGCTCGAAGCAGCGACCACACGTCATTTGGATTACCGACTCATCATCCAACGCAAAAAAGACTACCAACGGTATAAAAAACTAACCCCGCCACGCGTGCTCACTTCCGAGGGAGAAGTCATCGCAGGTGAATATGAAAGAGAAAATCTTCCTGATCAAGCCTTGCCGGGCTTACCGGTTTCTTCCGGAGTAGTAGAAGGGAGAGCGCGGGTCATCATGGATATGGAAGAGGCAGAGTTGGAAGATGGTGATATTTTGATCACTGCTTATACAGATCCGAGCTGGACACCTTTATTTGTAACGATAAAAGCTCTCGTCACCGAAGTTGGTGGACTGATGACCCACGGAGCGGTGATTGCAAGGGAATATGGCTTGCCGGCAGTCGTCGGAGTGGAAGACGCTACGAAGCTGGTTCAGGATGGACAAAGAATCAGGGTGAACGGCACGGAAGGATATATGGAAATTCTATGATTCCTATTATCAACTGATAGCAGGGCATTAGGTATTATATACTGGTGCCTTTTGCATGAAAATGATAAGAGACCAACAAAACTAATAAAAATGGACATCAAGCAGTGTTCTCTTTTTTGAGTAATGCTTTTTAACTAAATAAGAGAATACTGCTTTTTTAACAAGAAGGGAGATTTTTAACTTAGCGTAACGGATGTTATTAGAAAAACTTATATATAATTTCACATAAGCTCCTATCTTTTCTAGTTGCCAAGAAACAAGCTTAGGAAAAGGATTTGTGTACAATTAAATTTATGAATTTTTCACTTGTCTGTGTAAATAATGTAATCTGAATCAGGTAATAGGACTTTACTGCTATGAATCAGTAGCTCATTTGCTTTTCTTACGTCATTAGCTGAATAATTTAATGAGTACTGGCGTATTGAGTATTCACTGTATATATCTCTTATAGGAGGAGTGTTATCATATGTAGTTATCCATTTGAATTTATCAAGGGTATCAATTTTTTTACCTAAGGAAACATGGTCATCATGTAAATAATAATTGGTATAAAGGTTTTTACCTTGAGTATAGTAGGGAGGATCAAAAAAAATAAAAGTGTTTAATTTGTCCATGCCTAGGATGTCACTTTGTATAAATTCTTCAGCGTCTTTATTGGATAACTTGATTTTTTCTTTGTAAGAAGATATCTTTAACACTTTTTTAATTAAGTTTTTCTTTGTAAATCTACAATCAATTTTATCCTTACTTTCTTGTCTTTTCCCCCCTATAGGTCCACCTGTAATTATCCCTGATACATTAGTACGGTTCAAAAAAAATGTGGCAAAACCAACTTCTAATAAACTATGATTTTTGGTATTTGCAATAATTTCTTTTTTTTCTCTCCAAGTATTCAAATTTATTGAAGTCTCCTCAATCAATTTAATAAAGTCATGAGTATGATTCAGAATTGAGTACCATATGGAATAGATATTTGGGTCATAATCGTTAATATGGATTTCACTGACCTTCCCTTTATATAAAAGAGCTAAAGCTAAGCCTGCGCCTCCTGCAAATGGTTCAACATATATGGGGGGAGAAGGGAAATTATTATAATCTAAAAGATCTATGATGAATTTTTTTAATTGTGTTTTCCCTCCTGGATAACGGAGGGGAGAGTCAGTAACAGGCAAATTTAAAAACCTCCCTTCAAAATTAAGTATTAGATGAGATATAGTTGAAATAATTAATGTTTTAATTACTATCCCGTAAGCTTCTTTGTTTCAAATAATCTATAGAAATTTTTAAGTTATATTCAAATGTAGTTACTTCATCCTCGTAATCGTTCATCCAATAGCTAATTATTTCTGTTTGGTTGAAAATATTAATGTGTTTATTAAACCACTCCTTGAAATGTTCTCTTTGTTTTTTAGACGAACCATCAAGTCGATCTTCTAAATCCTTTATTAAATTATCCCTTACTAATTGAGTGTGTACAAATTCCTGGTTATTTTTCCAATAATTATGTTCGATATTTTCAACTAGTTTTTTGAGGTAGTTATAAATGAGTTTTTCTGGAGAATGATTACCTGGCAAAGGACAAATGTTAGGATGTTTATCTATTAGGGATTGATAGTGTCCACCTTTCACATCACCGTCGGGCATTATAATTACACTCTGAAAGTAAGAATCTTTATCAGGAAGCTTTAACAATGTATCACAACTAATTTGGGCAGAGATTTTTTGTAAATTAACATCTTCCAGTCTATCAATGTTAAGGTTCTTAATTACGGACTTAAATAGATAAAGAGCTTCAGGGTCCTCAAAATATACCTTAATATCTTGGAAGTTATCTTTATACTTATTAAATCGTAAAAACATATCATTTTTTATTTTTAAATAATTAGGATTTTTCATAATCCTAGGATTTATCGTATCTTGTAAGTATATTACATTATAATAAAGCTTTCCATCAGCTGGATTTTGCTTCGTCTGAAGTTGTTTAGAAAGAATTTCTTTTAGTATTGTTAAGGAGTGAGAGGTCATTATAATCTGCAAGTTAAATTTCTTTGCTTCGCTATCCAATATGCTCAGTAATTTTTCTTGAGCTGATGGGTGGAGGCAAGCATCTATTTCATCAATTACTAGTATTCCTCCCTTATACTCTTTCCCATCAGCTTCCATTTCTCTTTTCAGCTTTCTAAATGAAAGTACGGCTGATAAAATGGAACTAAGGCTATCTTGACCTAATGATACGGTTTGGAAAGGATAATCCTCGAAGTCTGGCCCTATAGATCTTTTAGTGGTATGTTTTAAAGTTTGCTTTGGAATCTTTTCATTACCCATTTTTTCATTACCTATTATTTCCCTATAAGCATAATTCATAAAAGAAATATCATCTTCGTGCACTGAATTGCTCGTTTGAAGTGAATATAGCTTATCATCTGTTTCTCCTATGGGGATAACACGACTCATTCCGACATAAAGAGTTGGAATATTTACCTTAGCACTTTCTCCAATGTCCTTGAAATTTTCACTTGTTAATTTACCATTTTCATCTGAATTTCTTGGTACTACTTTTAATCTTCCTCCATGATTTGATATGTTACCTTTCTTAAAAAGTAACTCATCCTCGTATGTATATTTCATCAAAAAAGAATACTTTTTGCTATTATCAGTGTGATAATCACTGCTAGTATCTAAGTGGAAAATTTCCTGGAATTTGCTTTGAAAAGTTTTATCAAAATAACTTTTGTATTTTTTTAATTCTGAGCCATTAGCAATTAAACCAAGAATAGTCGATTTACCTATGCCATTATGACCAGCAATAACTGTTATTCTTTCGGCGATCTCTATTCTTATATTTTTCAGTTTCCTAAACTTATCTATATAAATAGAATTTAATTTATTTCTCATTACAAAGGAACCCCCATAATACTTTAATATCTTAAACATAAGAATACGCGAACAAATGATTATATTTTACTAGACATTTATATTTTATCATTGATTAGAAAATCCTGCATTATATGACAAATTATTTATTTTCGGGATCAAAATATGAGTAATTTCATTGCCAGAAAACTCAACGATGTTAAGATAGAAAAATAAAATCAACAATGCTATAATTTCTAAAATTGTTTGTATATTTATCTTTAATTATGTCTTTGAGAAAATCTTATCCACTATATGAAGCCAAAAGTTGTTTTTTGATAGATGACATCAATGATTCACAAGTGGAGAAAGAAAAGATGGAAAGAACTAAGGTGAACAAGTGTTATTAGAATGGATTTTATTTTTTATAGTATTGAACATAGGAAATCAATAAAGAAGTACAAGGTAAACAAAAACTAAAATGATAATTGAAATCGCTTAACTTTATTATTGACACCCTCAAAAAAGAGTGGTAAATTAAACGTGTAAACGCAAACAATATCATAAACAATTTAGGAATGTTACCTATCTTGGGCATAACCTGAATCGATTTGAGCGACGCATCGCTATGTGTCTGTTCAAAACGGTTCAGGTTTTTTATTTGCAAAATTATGAGGGAAAGACAGGGGGAATCACGATGAAATACAATCAATTGGCGAAAGACATAATCGAAAATGTCGGCGGAAAAGAAAACGTTAACAGTGTCGTTCATTGTATCACACGCCTTCGCTTCAAATTGAAAGATGAAGGAAAAGCGAATACAGAAACGTTGAAAAACATGGATGGCGTTGTGACAGTTCGAAAAAGCGGCGGGCAGTATCAGGTCGTCATCGGAAATCACGTAGCGGATGTTTATCAAGCTGTAGTCGAAGAAGGCGGTTTCCAGGCACAAAAAGAAGTAACCGGTGAGGAAGAGGAAGAGAAAGGAAGTCTGTTCAACCGGTTTATCGATATGATTTCCGGCATTTTCACCCCGATACTGGGAGTATTGGCGGCTTCTGGTATGATCAAAGGGTTCAATGCTCTGTTTGTGGCACTTGGCTGGCTGAACGAGGAAGGCGGAACCTACCAAATTTTGAATGCCATCGGAGACGGTTTGTTTTATTTCTTACCGATCCTACTAGGCTATACAGCGATGAAAAAATTCGGCGGTACACCGTTCTTGGGAATGGTTATCGCGATGGCACTGGTTTATCCCGATTTGGAAGGAATTCCGGCTTCGGGTGACCCTTTATACACATTGTTTTCGGGAACCATGTTTGAATCACCCGTGTATATTGAATTTTTTGGTATTCCGGTCATTTTGATGACCTACTCGATGTCGGTTATCCCGATCATTGTCTCGGCATTCTTTGCGGTTAAGGTGGAACGTTTCCTTAAGAAAATTGTACCGTCCGTTGTAAAAATGTTTTTGGTTCCAATGTTTACTTTATTGATTATTATCCCTTTGACTTTTATTATAATCGGTCCGATTGCGACCTGGGCAAGTCAGTTGATCGGTCAGGCAACCATTTGGGCTTATGATCTTAGTCCAGTTATTGCGGGAATTTTCCTTGGGGGTTTCTGGCTGGTGTTTGTCATGTTCGGTCTGCATTGGGGACTCGTTCCAATCGCGATGAACAATATTGCCGTAGGCGGCATCGACCCGATTTTGGCATTGATTTTTGTCCATTCCTTCGCACTTGCAGCAGCGATATTCGCTGTTTGGCTACGAACAAAAAACCAAAATACGAAGACATTAAGTGTACCGGCCATTATTTCTGCTATCTTCGGAGTAACAGAGCCGGGGATGTATGGTATCGCACTTCCGCTTAAGAAACCGTTTATTTTTACGATTATTTCCTCGGCAATAGGCGGAGGAATCCTGGGGATGTTTGGTACCCAAGCTTATGTCATGGGCGGACTGGGAGTGTTCCAGTATCCTTCCTTTATTCATCCGGAAGAAGGACTCAACACAGCGGCCATAGGTGCATTGGGTGCAGTAGGAGTCGGCGCGGTTTTGGCTTTCGTTTTAACTTACTTCTTCGGCAGCGTCAACAAAATAGAAGAAAGCACAGCAGGATTGGAGAACACGGCGTCTTCCGGTGATTCTTCCCGGGGAGAGATAGCCGCAGGGGAAGAAAAAGTGAACGACGAAACGATTTTCAGCCCTCTAAATGGAGAGGTAAGAAACCTGGCTGATATTGAGGATACAGCTTTCGCATCTGGCTCGTTAGGAGAAGGGATTGCGATTGAACCGTCAGAAGGAAAAGTTTATGCGCCAGTTTCCGGTACCATTTCCGCTTTATTTCCAAGCAATCATGCCATTGGCATCCTGTCTGACCAGGGTGCAGAGGTGTTGATTCACATCGGAATGGATACGGTACAGTTGAATGGAAAACACTTTGAAGCTCATATTGAACAGGGAAGCCGTGTGGAATTAGGTCAACTCTTGATCGAATTCGATTTGGATGCCATAAGGGAAGACGGCTTTTCCTTGACCACCCCTGTAGTGGTTCCGAATTGTGATCATTATGAAATCAAAATGACGAGTGAACAAGAAGTAAAGGCTCAAGATGTATTATTTGAAGCAAAAGCGAGATAAAGTAATACTGTAGCGGAGGCTGGTAAAAATGGCCGGTCTCCCCTCTTACTGATAAGGTGATATGGGGATTGACCACTACAGTCATTATTTTTGATAAATGAAAAATTGGAGGAATAAACAATGGCAAAACGTTTTCCAGAAGGATTTCTATGGGGCGGCGCAACAGCTGCCAATCAAATTGAAGGCGGTTTTCATGAAGGTAATAAAGGAATGAATATTGCCGATGTACTACCAGGTGGTAAAGAAAGATTATCGCTAATAAGCAATCCGGGTTTCGATTTCGAGATTGATCCAGAAAAGTTTTACCCGAATCATGAAGCCATCGACTTTTATCACCGCTACAAAGAGGATATCGCCTTGTTTGCGGAAATGGGCTTCAAAGTGTTCCGTATGTCGATAGCATGGACACGCATTTTTCCTAACGGCGACGAGCTCGAGCCGAATGAAGAGGGTCTTGCCTTTTACGATCGAGTATTCGATGAATTACACAAGCATGGCATTGAGCCGGTGGTGACGATTTCCCATTACGAAATGCCGGTCCATTTGGTGAAAGAATATGGCGGATGGAGAAGCAGGGAAGTGGTCACCTTTTTTGAAAGATACGTAAAAGCAATCTTCAACCGCTATCAAGGCAAAGTGAAGTATTGGATGACTTTTAACGAAATCAACAGCGGTTTGATGATGCCGATCATGGGGCTCGGTTTCTCGATTCAAAAGGAAGAGGACAAGTATCAGCCGACCTTCCAGGCGTTTCATCATCAATTCGTTGCCAGTGCCAAAGCGGTCAAATTGTGTCATGAAATGATGCCGGATGCGGAAATAGGCTGCATGATTATTTTCGCTCCCGTATATGCTTACGACAGTAATCCCGAGAACGCCATGCATGCGCTCCAGGAAGAAGAACTGTTTAACTATTTCTGTGCAGATGTACAAGTAAGAGGAGAATATCCGGCCTTTATCAACCGCTATTTCAAAGAACATGGGATTGAATTAGAAATGGAAGAAGGCGATCTCGACATCATCAAAGAAGGTACTGTAGACTATATTGGATTCAGTTACTATATGTCCCGTACTGAAAAGAAAGACAAATCCGACTTGGATGGAATCCAGGGCAACATTATGCAAGGGGTGAAGAACCCATTCTTGAAAGCCAGTGACTGGGGCTGGGAAATTGACCCGATAGGTTTGCGTATTTCCTTGAACAAACTTTACGGAAGGTATGAAGTTCCTTTGTTTATTGTGGAAAATGGCTTAGGCGCTTATGACAAAGTAGAAGAGGATGGTTCAATTAACGATGATTATCGGATTGAGTACCTCCGCGAACATATTGAACAAATGGGCGAAGCAATCGAAGACGGTGTGGACCTGATGGGATACACAAGCTGGGGCTGTATTGATCTGGTTAGTGCATCGTCTGGCGAATATTCGAAGCGTTATGGATTTATCTATGTAGACAAGCATGATGATGGCAGCGGTACGTTAGAAAGGAAGCGGAAGAAGTCCTTTTATTGGTACAAAGATGTCATCAACTCGGATGGGGAAAAGTTGTAAAAAGAGTCTATAGATTAAAAATCGACTCCTGTTCGATTAGGATGTTTGGGAGGAGTAATTCATTGGCAAGCCACGTTTGATAACGTATCAAGCGTGGCTTCCTTTATATCAAGGAGTTTAGTACTCTCTGAATCAATAAAAGGGTGAAAAAACGATCTTTGCTCTAAATGCAGGAGCAGACAAACAAGTTGTGCAACGAGTAAAAAAGATATAGAGAAAATAAACAAACTATTATGCAGCCAATAAGATAACAACAAAGGTAACAATGGCCATCACATCGATGTTATAATGAATTTATCCGGAAGTTCTACACCCCGCTTAATTATAATTATCCACTATAATTTTCTATTTACACACCACAAAGAGCCTGTGATTACTTAATAATTTAATAACCTGGAGTTCCTGCTGTCATTGCAGGAGTGTTAATGGGACTAGGTACAGCTTATTTGTCTTAGGTTAACAGAGGATAAGGTATCTGTATCTTTCGCAGTCACACACCAATGTAGATGTATGGACAATAATCTCATCGGGAAGGAACAATGAAATGCTATTTAAGTTATTGAGTACGCCACTTAAAATAATTACAACCATCTTGATAGCCACTGTGATTTTTATTTTTTACTTATCTTTATGGGGTTCGCATAATCAAAATCCTTTCGCCATCACCAATTGGATTATTGTTGCTTTGTTTTTGGTGAATGGAATACATGTCTTCAATAAAAAAAGAAGCTGGGGAATCTGGTTAATTGCAGGTGCGATTATTATTGCGGCAATTTCCTGGGTGCAAACTCTGTATTTATAGGTGAAAAGGATACTCAATCTAGGGCTACATCGGGAAAACTTACAGGGGGAATCTGTCTTCCTCCGTACTTTGAATTTACCGGGAGTGATGCAATAAAGAAGCTGCGTTTTGAAGAGACTTCAAGCGTGGCCTCCTTTATATCAAGGAGTCAATGTGATTTTTTCCGATTTTTCTCCCCAGTCAATCTCAAATGCAACTGCTTCTGCCTCTGATTGCGCACAACCTTCACACATACTGCCGCTTCCTTCAATTAATCCGTTTTCGTTTAATGTGTCTTCACCTTTTGTCCTGCCGGCATCATAATCAAAAGTATATGAAATCCTTTCTTCCGGTAACGGTTCCTCTCCTTTATAGGAGATACTAAATGAGGTTTCCTGCTTGTTTTCTTCAGTTTGATAGGTTTCATATCTGACCTGCCAGTTTTCGCTTTCTCCTGTGTACAACTTATAAGTTTGATTCTCATTATCGCAAGCTGTAAAGGTAAACACGATTAAAAAAGATAAAAGCAAGCGTTTATTCAATAGAAACACTCCTAATCAGGTGTGAGCTTTTGAAGAATGAAAAAGTGGATTTTTCTTTCATTTTAACACATGGGAACTTGGCCAAGATTACCAAATAAAACGGTTAAAAGAAAAGTCCGCAGTGAAACACCCGATTCCGCTGTGGACCTTCCTGGACATTGAGATCACACTCTATTTTTCTTTTACTCTGGAAACCGTCAATCCATCTCCTATCGGAATGAGCAAGGACTCCAGTTGTGGATGATTGGCCGCAAGTTCGTTGAAATGTCTCATATCCTCTGTATAACGCTTTTTCTTCGAGGTGTCATCTACTACACTACCTCCAGCCAAAACATTGTCAGACACAATCAATGCGCCTGGTTCAGCCAGCTTGATACAATGGTCCAAGTAATGCTTGTAGTTTTCCTTATCCGCATCAATAAAGAAAAAATCGAATTGTCGTTGATTTTCTTCCAATTTCTCCAGGCTTTTCCGGGCTGGTCCCGTGAGATAAGTGACCTGGTTGCCAAATCCAGCTTTAGCCAAATTGTTTTCTGCCAATTTTGCGTACTTTTCCTCGAGCTCCAGGGAAGTCAATTTTCCGCTACTTCCGAAACCTCTTGCCAGACATATGCCACTGTAACCACCAAGTGCGCCTATTTCCAAGACACTTTGCGCACCGGTAATGGAAACGAGCATGGTCAGCAGTTTTCCAGAAGACGGGGAAACAGATATCGATGGCATGCCGTTAGCCTTAATGGACGCTGTTACCTCCTCGAGAAGTTCGTCTTTATGGACGAAAACGCGATCAATATATTCATTCATCTGTTTCACAATCAATCTACACTCCTATCCTCTTCGTTTTAACCATTATACTACAGTTGCCTTTTCCTAACCCGTGTTTCCACTTGGATGTTTGCCCCTCGGCTACTTTGTAGTACCCATTTATGAATGAAGGCAGCAATCGAAAAAAACATTGTTAAACTGGTCTTGATTATCGCTTCTGTACATCTTATTTATTCAGTCAACGACGTGAATGACAGGCCTTGCTCTTTGAATCCCTATCCGCGTTTCTTTAGTCCTGGATCCTTCAAGTAAGAGGAATAGACTCGTCCAGTCTCGATTCCTGGCCATCGAAGTCTTAAGTCCATCCCTCCGCATAGACAGTATCTTAAGTTTGAGGGACTTCTGACAAAATCTATTTGGCCCATCCCTTTAGTAGAAGTGCACATTTTCTTTCGACAAGATACTTGTCTAGGACAAACTGTTATTTCTTTCATACAATGTACTATCACGAGAAGGAAGGAGGGAATAGAATGGGACGTTATCACCATGATGAACGGAAAAATGCCGTTTCACCGAGCGAAACCTCTCCTGCAGGGGATGAGATGGTTGTTCATCCGACAGAAAGAGTAGTCAATACAAGAACAAGACAGCGTGTTGTAAAGAATGTCCATCCAACCGAAGTAGAAAACGTCAACAGAACCGTTGTCAGAAACGAAAATTATTACCCGGTCAGAAATTATCAAAGAAACGAAACCGTGGTAGAGGATTATGATTGTGGCAGTGACCTGAACAATCCTCAATGCAGACGGGTCAGTCCTGCTTCGGATAATAATGATCATGGACGCGGCAGATGTGGCTGCCGCCACCATAGGCGAAGTTGGATTTAAACCGAAGCACCCTTTATGGGTGCTTTTTCCTAATTCTAGTTAAGGATTAAGGATAGTTTTATCATATGAGGAGGATGAGCATGACAAAAATATTCATCGATCCGGGTCATGGCGGCAGTGACCCTGGCGCTACCGGTAACGGGTTGCAAGAGAAACATCTCACTTTAGCGATTGCCCTGAAAATACGTGATATTTTGAACAGTGAGTATGAAGGACACACGGTCATGTTGTCGCGCACGACTGATCAAGATGTTTCTTTAACCCAGAGGACCAACATGGCGAATAATTGGGGAGCCGACTACCTTGTATCGGTTCATATCAATGCCGGTGGGGGGACGGGATTTGAATCATACACGTATAATGGAAGTTATTCCGGTAAAGCGGAAACAAACCGGCTGAGGGGAATTGTTCATGATGCAGTTGTCGACCAAACGGGGTATAGAGACCGCGGTAAAAAAGAAGCAAACTTCCACATGCTGCGGGAGTCAGCCATGCCGGCAGTATTGACGGAAAATGGTTTTATTGACAATTCGTCCGATGCAGCAAATCTTAAATCCAATGCATTTCTTACCCGGATTGCCCGCGGACACGTAGCAGGACTCGCGAATGCATTCGGGTTGATCCCTAAAAGTAGTGGAGGAGATAGCGGGACGAAGAAATATGTGGAGATTATTGTAGATTCCTTATGGACTTACAATACGGCAGATTGGGATGATAAGGCTGTTGTCGTAAATAGAGGCGAAGTTTTTACCGTTATCCGGGACAGGTTCCCCGTTGGCGGTGGTTATATGTACCAGATCAAAAGCGGGTTGTATATTACAGCCAATCCTTCCTACGTTCGTTATTATACGAGGTAAAAAAATAAATACAAAAACGAGGGAGGCAGTTGGAGGATGCCTCCCTCGTTACCATGCATACTATACGGATTGACTGTCATCGATCGCAGTTTTGTCATCATAGGTCTTTACATTGAGCTTGCCTAAAATGCGTGAAGTCAATGTGCCGGATACCATCGCGCCGTTCACGTTCAAGGCGGTTCGGCCCATATCGATGAACGCTTCGATCGAGATCAACAGCCCAGCTAATGCTACTGGCATATTCAAGGAAGATAACACGATCAATGCTGCGAAGGTTGCGCCGCCTCCTACCCCAGCAATGCCGAAAGAACTGATTCCGATGATGATGACCAATTGTAAAATGAATAATGGGTCAAGTGGATCGATTCCGACAGTCGGAGCGATCATAACCGCCAGCATGGCTGGATAAATTCCCGCACATCCGTTTTGTCCCATGGTCGCTCCGAATGAAGCAGAAATATTCGCTATTCCCTGGTCAACACCAAGAGAGTTTTTCTGTGCCGAAATATTTAATGGGATTGTTCCGGCACTGGAACGGGAAGTAAAGGCAAAGCCTAATACCGGAATCACTTTCCGTAAAAACGTCATCGGATTCAATCCAAATACCCCTACCAACACCAAATGGATCACAAACATGGTCAGCAGTGCGGCATAGGATGCCAATACGAATTTACCCAGTTCGACAATGCCGTCGAAATCGGTAGTAGCAACTGTATTTGCCATCAAAGCTAAAATTCCGTACGGTGTTAAACGCAAAATCAACGTGACGATCCTCATGACTACAGCATAGACGGCATTTACCATTTTGGTAAACATTTCGGCTTGTTCAGGGTTTTTCCGTCTTAAGCCAAGGACAGCGATTCCGACGATGACCGAAAAAATGACGACCGCGATGACGGAGGTCGAACGCTGTCCGGTCATATCCAAGAAGATATTGGACGGAATGAAATTCAATATCTTTTGGGGTGTAGATTGGGTTTCCACTACGTCGTCCAAGGTAGCCTCCAGAGAAGAACCTCGATCCTGTTCGGCTTGACCTGCTTCGATTTGTTCGGCATTAAGATCGAAAATAGTGGCAGAAGCAATTCCGACTAAAGCCGCTACCATGGTTGTCGTAATCAGAATACCGATAATCCAAGCAGACATTTTTCCCAGTTCTGCTGATTTATCCAGATTAATAATCGATTGAATGATCGATACCAGCACGAGCGGAATTACAATCATCATTAAAAAGTTGACATAGCCGCGGCCGACGATACTGTACCAATCCGCAGTCGTGGCAAGCACTTCAGAGCCACTTCCATAGACCCATTGTAGGATGGCACCCAGGACGATCCCCATCCCTAATCCCGTAAACACCCGTTTTGTAAAGGAAACGTGTTTGCGTTGCATGGTAATTAAAATACCGATAATGGCCAGTAATACAATGATATTCGTTAAAATAAATAAAATATCCATCCATAATCCCCCTGTCTTGTGTTCTTGTTAGCATATGTAGCTACCGATCATCCTGCTCTCTTTCTAACACAAATAAATCCTATAAAAATAGTATGCTTTCAAAATTTATATTATCATCAATATCCGTGTCAAGTTATTTGGTTAACATTGGAAAAGCGCATCAACTACCTTCGGGAAGACACCATGGAACAGGTGAAAGCATCGTATTTTTTCTGAATCTTTCGTTTTTCCAGAAAAAAGGCGTATAATGGAAGGAATAACAAAAGGGGGAGGAAAAACAGATGACCAAGAAAATCGATAAAGTGTTGGTGGAAGCTTTTTCAAAAAAGCTCCATGACTATCCGCAAAACCAGGTGATTAAAGACGCGATTATGAAAAACGGTATCCAGGCTTCCGTTCAAAACAATGATTCCGTTGTATCGATGAATCACGTGTTTTCGGAAGAAATCAAAACGGGGAAAGTGACCAACCAGAAGCAAAGCGGACGCTGCTGGATGTTTGCGGCTTTGAACACATTTACACACAAATTGAACGATTTGTTTAATCTGAAGGACTTTGAGCTTTCGCAAAATTATACGAATTTCTGGGATAAGTTTGAGAAGGCGAATTATTTTTTGGAAAACATTCTCGATACAGTGGAGGAGCCACTTGATGGAAGGTTGGTTTCCTGGCTGTTGGAAACACCGCAGCAGGATGGCGGGCAATGGGATATGTTCGTATCCTTGATTGATAAATATGGGGTGGTCCCGAAACAGGTAATGCCGGAAACCTTTCACAGCAGCAATTCAGCTCAATTGAATCAGTTGTTGGACGCCACTTTGCGGAAGGACGCGGCCGAGTTGCGCAGACTTCATGGAGAAGGCAAACCGGAAGCGGAGCTGCAGCAAGTAAAAGAGGGTATGCTATCGGACATTTATACCTTGCTTGTTTATACCCTTGGTGAGCCTCCTCAGACATTTGACTTTGAATTCAGGGATGAAGATCATGCCTTCCATAGGGAAGAAAGCATCACACCTCACGCATTCTTCGAAAAATATATCGGGATAAATCTTCATGATTATGTAAGTGTCATCAATGCACCGACAGGAGATAAGCCATATGGGCAAACCTATACCGTCGACCGGCTGGGCAACGTGGTCGATGGCACACCGATCCGTTATTTGAATGTTGAAATGGAAACATTGAAAGATCTCGCCGTCAAGCAAATAAAGGATAATGAAAGTGTCTGGTTCGGCTGTGATGTCGGTCAGGACTCCAATCGAAAAGACGGAATCATGGACACCGCTCTGTTTGATTATGAGCAGGCATTCGGCTTCTCCCCAGGGATGTCGAAAGCGGATCGGCTTGACTTTAAAGACGGCCTTTTGACACATGCCATGGTGTTGACCGGGGTCAATCTTGTCGATAATAAACCAAATCGATGGAAGGTCGAGAATAGTTGGGGAGAAAAAGTAGGCGACAAGGGTTACTTCGTGATGAGTGATGAATGGATGAACGAATACACTTATCAGGTAGTCGTACACAAAAAATACTTATCAGAAGAGCTGAAGCAGGCCTGGGAACAGGAGCCAGTAGTATTGAAGCCATGGGATCCCATGGGGTCGCTCGCTATTATGAAGTAAAAGAAAATTGCCCGGGAAAAAGCCTGGTCTTCCAAGCCATACCGGGCGAAGTCTAAATGCTATTCGAATTCGCCCGGTTTTTTTGTTTGTAGGTTGGGTTTCGTTCCCTTACAATGTGGTAATAACCGGCCCTTCCTTTGTGAGGATGATCGTATGTTCGTATTGAGCAACAAAGCTTTCGTCGGTCAGGAAGGTCCATCCATCGTCAGATTGGAAAACCTCCTCTTCCAATGTAGAGATGAAAGGTTCGAAGGCAATTACCATCCCATCTTTTAACATTTCGTCGTCCCAAGGAGAGTGGAAATTGAAAATATGTTCCGGTTCCTCGTGAATGGAGGTTCCGATACCATGTCCGGTAAGGTTTTTTATGACTGTTAAGCCATGCTGTTTTGCTACATTGTGTACAGTTTTTCCAAGCACGCTTTTTTTCGAACCTGGTTTTGCATGCTTAAGCCCAGCATCGAATGCTTCTTTAGCCACGTCACATATTTTCTGTAAAACCGCCTCTCCATTCCCAACAACAAAAGATATTCCGGTATCAGCGAAATAGCCATTTTTCGAACCTGAAACATCGACATTGACGAGATCCCCTTCTTGAATAACCCGATTCGTCGGAATCCCGTGTGCTACTTCTTCATTTATACTAATACACGTATATCCAGGGAAATCGTATTCTCCTTTCGGGGCAGAATGAGCTCCTGCTTTTTCAAAAAGTTCCCCCGCGATTTCATCGAGTTCTTTTGTAGTGATTCCTGGTTTGGTGCATTGGACTAACTCATCTCGTATCGATCCACAAATTTTGCCGATTTCTCTTAAGCCCTTAAAATCTTCTTCAGTCTTCGCGATCATTGGATCTCCTCACTTTATATTAGTATTCCATTCAGATTCTCGCATAAACGGAGTGTCTTTTTCTACAACAAAAGCTTCATCGAAAAGCCAGGCACCCAGGAGAATGCCATTCGTTAAAGCTTTTCCCTTTCACCTTGATGAAAGGGAAAAGGCTAAATTTCAGTATACCAGTGAAATATATGGACAATACCGAAAAGAAGGCAATAGCTTTTATAAAAACCAATATAGTCTTTTAGTAAATCAGGGTGTGAGCATGACACCCTGCGTTATTCTTATTCAATATGCTGTAGCTCCTCGTTCAGCTTTCTGGATTGATTTTTGAAATAAAGGTAAAAACAAATCCATATCACCGCATATAAAGCCAGCGTTATTACCAGGAATAACAGGATACTCGATGTTCCGGCCGGAATCCAGCCAATTTGATAGGCAAGTACAAAGTAAGCAACCATGGCCGTAACGAAGTGAAGTCCGGTCTGCTGAAAAAGCGATAAAGACCTGATTTCAAAGTAAAGCGGGGTAACAGAAAACAACCATCCACAAAATATGGAACCGAGTGAATTTTTCAGGAAAAGGCCCCCGTCGAGCACCTTTTCATCTCCGAAATATACTAGAGAATTAGTAGCCAATACAGCAATAAATGCACCAAAAAAGATGCCAATCAAGCTTCTGAATAAAAAGGTTTTCACTTTTTATCCCTCCTGTTCATTTTTAAAATAGATCGGATATTACTGACATAATGCCGTGAAGCATATTCCTTCGCTCCGGATTTGAAGTGGACACAGAGTGTGCCGTTGAAGGATGGTTCGAAGTGGCTGATTTCAAAAAGATTTGCGATAACCGACTTGGAAATCCGAATAAACCGGTCCTTAGGAAGAGTTTGCTCCAGTTCATATAATTTTTCTTTAACTTTGAACATTCCTGCTGGGGTTGCAGCCAGGACTGTATCCCGTTCTGATTGAAAATAATAAACATCTTCAGGTTTCAAGATGTGTTGTTCATCCCCATTTTTACCGATAATAAAATTTGTTTTTTTATTCTCCAGGAAATCGAGGATTTGTTTAATCGAATCGTCGATTTCCTTGCATTGGATCGTGACAGTTGTACTTTCATGGTGACGATCCACATCCAATAACACCTTCACCATTTCCCCTCCTTTTGTTCGATTTGTTAAATCCAGTATAGAGTGGCTTTCCTTTCTTGTCATCATGATGGAGACAAAACGTCAACTCGAAAAGATAAGATGCAATTCTTCATCTACAACCTGCATCGCGGCATCCAGCGAAAAAATTCCTATGTATCCACAAACCAAATAAAAGAGACTGTTCGGCTGAAACAGTCTCCCCTAACTTGTTTTTAGTAATAGTAGCCGCCTCCATACGGAGGATATCCGTAATATGGCGGATAAAGCAGTGAGCTTCCCAGAAGTCCGCCCACCACACCACCAAGGAACGGATAGCCGAAGCCTCCATAAAACGGTCTAGGTCCGAAGAAAGGTCTTGGACCAAAGAATGGGCGCGGGCCAAAGAACGGACGCGGACCGTAAAAGGGCCTGCCGCGTTCCTCTGTAAAATATTCCTGTGGGGTTAGGGCAGGGTATTCCTGAATTTCGTTGTTCATCCTATTTCTCCCCTCCTTATCAGTTCTAATTCATTCTATTGAGGAGAGGGGAGTTTGTAGCCTGTTTATCCAACAAAGAGCATAAGATGGGCATTTATCCATACATTCATTTTTCCTGACTGACCGCTTCTTTCAACCTGTCGATAGATTGGGCCAATGCAGTTATCCGTTTCTCGAACCGGAACAAAAGATATAATACCATGACCACCGGAAATCCAAGATCGCTTACAAGTGTCACTAATGAAGGGACAAGCGTCGAATCCATCCTTCCTCCTCCTCTCTTTTCTCTTTAAATTTAAAAAGAGAAGGATTTATAGCAAAAGTAAACCAGAACAAGATAGTTATATTTACACTAGAAACTGGAACAAATATTGCGATATAATGACAAAAAAGCGAACAAATGTTCTTATTTTTGTGTGAATTAGTTTATTTTTATCCTGTTTCATGCTCTTTACATAGTAGGAGGGATGCATCTATGGAATATGAGCGCTTCTCGAACAATCAGCATGATAGCGTAGAAGAGTTTTTTGAAAGATATCATGCCTTTGCAAGGCAGCCGGTGGTCAAGTCGTTTTTTTTGAACGAGGAAAACAAACAGCTATTGGAAAAAGCACTGGTGGAGAAAACAGAAGAAAGCCGCAGAAGATTGGACGAAAAATTCCGTGATTTTTATCGTCGGGCAAAATGGACCAAGTATTTTTCTAATTTGATCTATTTTAATTCGATCAACTTTGATAAGCGAACACGTACGTATTATGAAAAGTATTTAACGATACTCAATCAGCCGTTGTCCGACAAGGAAACGGATTCGGAAGATGAATGGATCGACATCATTTCCAAGGAAACAACTGATCCTGTAGAAGAGATCGTAAAAGATAGTGAAAGATTGGAAGATCATATACAGGATGAAAAGTTGTATGATGCCATTCAGCAATTAAGCAAGCTTCAAAAAGAGGTGCTCGCACTTATATATGTGGACCAATTAAAAATCAAAGAAGTTGCTGCTATAAGGAAAACCTCCTCCCAAAATATATCGAAAATTCACAGGCAGGCAATCGCGAAGTTGAAAAAATATTATAAGGAAAGGTGACAAGATGAAACAAGAACACGATTTAATTACCGAGTTCATTACCCACATGGAACCAAAAATAAAAAAATCTATCAAATATACTTCTTTTCAGGAAAGAGACGATTTGGAGCAGGAAATCAAATTAAAAATGGTCGAGACGGTATCCAGAGGAGTCATCAAAGAAACACCCGGTTTCTGGGAGTTCAAACAATCATTCGATTAGGGGATGGGGTGCAGATCAGTTTTGGAAATTTGGAGGGTTTGTTTAATTCAGGGATTTGTAGACAGAGTAGATTTAGACTTTTACTTATGATAATTTTGACAATGAGGTGTACACACCTGAGCATGTATGAGAAGTTCTATTTTTCAAAAGGAGTTGTACGAAGACATGTCAAACAGAACGGGAATACTAGGGTTGCTTGCTTTTTTCTTATTCTTTTTGGCTGCATGCAGTGATACTTCCGGTGATTCAGCGGCAGAACAGCAGCCAGCAGCAAGTGAGGAATCAACCTCAGAAGATGGAGAAGGAGTTTCAGACGCTCCGGAAAAGCAAAAGAAGACTGATGAGAAGGAAGCCCAAACCTCTGTAAAAGAAAGTGAAAGCCAAGTGGGGCAAGAGTCGAATGATTCTGGAGATGATCCATCCGATACAACGGCTGACAATAAAGAGACTTCCGGGACCACCGATGAAGAGAGTGATCCTGCCATTGCCGATGGAGAAGCTGCAATTTCTTATTTAAAGCAGCAATTGGAAATGAAAAACAATGAAGATATTGTCTTTGATGACTTGGGCGGAGAACTGAAAGAAGACGAAGCAGGATCTTACTATACCATTACGCTGACCTCGAAGGCCATTGAACAGGATGGCGGTTCGGGAACTCTGGGTGTCTATAAAGTCTATAAGAATGGTGAGTACGAGATGAAAGGCTAGAAAACTATTGACGAGAGGTAGGTGTGATGACTTTAAAATTTTCCGGTAAGGAATAAGCAGATGGTAATCAGAAATAAAATAGAATAGAAGAAAATATAGCAGGGCAAAGGGGAGAGAAACCGATTGACGGATAAGTTTATTGCTTTTGATGTGGGCGGGACAAAAGTGAAGCATTCGGTTATGCATGGAGACGGCACCTTAGTTGAAAAGGGGCGATACGATACACCGGTTTCTGATTTAGGGGATTTTTTGAGGGAAATGGAACTTGTCATCCAGCAGTATCGTTCTCGTCATACGGTTGATGGGATAGCCATCAGTATGCCGGGTCCGATTGATCCTGTAACCGGGTATTTAGATTCTGACACCGCGGGCAATGTGGTTTGCATAAGAAGAAGAAGCATTAAATCGTTGTTGGCAGAGAGGATCGATTTGCCGGTAGAGGTGGAAAACGACGGGAATTGTGCTGCTTTGGCCGAACAGCTAAACGGAAATGCTCAAGGCGTCAGAGATTTTGTTTGTGTGACAATCGGGACCGGGATTGGCGGGGGAATCGTGGTTGACGGGAAAGTTTTGCGCGGAAAATCATTCAGGGGTGGTGAATTCGGTTTCATGATAACGAATAGGTCACTTCCTGACAAAGCGATTTGGCATCGCAATGGTGCGACCGGAAGTCTGATTCAGGATTACAGACAGTTCATGGGGCTTAATCCGAATGAAAAAGTGGAAGGTGAAGCGATTTTTCAACAGGCAGAGCAGGATGGTCAATTGGCTGCTTTGTTGGACGATTGGTTGACCAGTATCAGTTGCGGACTGTACAACTTGGCTGTTACGTTAAATCCGGAAATTATCCTGGTCGGGGGCGGCGTTAGCGCACAAACCGACCTGTTGCAAAAGATAGAAACGAAGCTGGGACAGTTGGAGTTTTGGAAGGATTTCCATGTCCCGATTGCTGTTTGTAAACATAAAAACGATGCTGGCATGATCGGGGCTGTACAACATTTTTTGAACAGACAAGGTCTTTCCAAATATTCAAGTGATCTTTGAAAAAATATTTTCATGGTACCTGAGAACTACCGATCCTTTCGAATGGCGAGAAGGATTGGTAGAAACAATGTCCCTTCTGAAGTAGGAAAAAGTGCTGCTCTAAACGAACAGCACTTTTCTCTTACTTCACTGAAACAGTCATTGCCAAGGCATCCAATGGAACCCGATCAGTTTTCAGTCGATAAATCTTATCCTGTTCCTGCCAGCGGATATCGACATGCACCTGTTTGCCTCCTTGAGGATAATCTACCAACACTGCGCCTGTTTTGTCTGGTGCCGGCAGCATATGATTTTCCAGGTACTCCACCATTTTCTTTGCAATACTGGGCTGATCCATTTCATCCTGGGTAAGGGAACTAATACTGAAAAGCCAATTTCCTTCTTGCCAGCTGAAGTATTGATGTCCCGCAGCACCTTCACCATATCCGGTGATCCCATGCCCAAGGTCCGTAGCCCCTTCACTATAGGAGGGGACTTCTTTGCCACTTTGGAATTCGTTCATCGCACTGCTGGCATCTTCTGCTGAATCATATAAAGTCCCGGAAAAAGTGGCTATCTCTTCTCCAGAGGAACTTTGGTAGCTTACTGTATAAGCTGAATCCGAGTTTTTCTCTATATTTGCCTCAACATTTTCCTCAGTCGGAAAACTTGTCGGCAGTTTGACCGCTGACTGTTGCATTTTTAATTGTTCCCTAACAGAAGAAGTTTCTCCGTTGCTTGTTTCCTCATTCTCTTCCGTTTCGGCCTCTGAGCTGTTATCTTCCTGGCTGCCATTGTTTTCAGCTGTTGTCCCGCTGTCTGCCTCTGCATCTTGGTTATCGGAAACTTGTGATGTCTCAGAGTCAGCCGGCTGATCGTTATCCGCATTATTATCAGATGTACAACCAGCTGCAACTAGAAAACTCCCTAACACATACGGCAGGATAATGGATTTTTTCATTGTCATTTTTAATACCTTCTTTGCTTTTTTACTAGTGTTCCCAGATAGATGATCAATAAATCACGACCATCTACCGATGAATAAAGGAAACTCCCTGAAAAACGGGAGATTGAAAAACTTAAAGGATAGTTTTATCCGTTAACAGGCAGGGTATCCCTTCTGATAAAGCGGTTAAAGGAGGGACAAAGTTTGAAAGCATATATACGATTTTTCGGCATGGTGTTAACTTCCACTGTTGTCATGTTTATCTTTAAATATTTTAGTACTTATCGGTTGGATCATGTGTTTTTCAGCGAGACAAGGGTCTATATGGCAATTATGATGGGGGCAGCCATGACGATGATTATGCTGCTTTTTATGTTTCGCATGCTCAAAAACAGAAAGGTCAATATCGGTATTGCAGCGGGAAGTATTGTAGTGTTTTTCTTATCATTATTCCTGCTCCGCAGTCAGACTTTGGTCGATGATACAGATTATATGGAAGCAATGATCCCACACCATTCAATCGCCATATTGACCAGTGAACGTGCTCAAATAACGGATCCGAGAGTCCGGAAGCTTGCCGATGAAATCATCAAGGCACAACGTAGAGAAATAAGCGAGATGAAAAAACTGATTGAAGATCTTAAGGATTAATTATGTAGGATGATGAACGAAAGGCCAGTCTATTGTGACTGGTCTTTTTAGATAGAACGAGAGAAGTCTTCCTGATTTACAATTGTTTCAAAGGGATCAAAACGATCCTTGCTTGTGCTTATCATCCCTCTCCTCTAGTTTCTCATTCTCTGTATATTAAGCGAAAAAAGAAAATATCTATTTAAAGAAGGGTTGTTAAAAAGGTAATGATTCCCTTGGCGGTATAAATTGTTCCATGATAGGAGGATTGAGGTGAGGATAAACATAGAAAATTACGGAGCGGTAGGTGACGGACAGACAAAGGATGCGGTCGTGATTCAAGCTGCATTGGATGAAGCAAAATGGAGAGAAAAGGGTGTGACGGTAATCATCCCGGCGGGGACATACCGCTTGGAAAAAACCTTGTACGTGTCTTCCAATACGCATATCATTGCCGCTCCCAATGCCAGACTGGTGAGGGATCATGACGGTTACCTGGTTACCAATGGCCGTCCAAAAGAGTCATTTAAGGGATATGATGGCCACTCGAACATCACCATTGAAGGTGGTATTTGGGATTTTAATGGAGTGGAACGCCGAAAAATGCATAACTGTTTTGCAATCGGTCATGGAGAAAACATAACATTGGAACGGATGGAAATCAGGGATGTAGCCGGAGCGCATGCAGTAGAAATTTGCGGCTGCCGAAACATCTGGATTAAAGGTTGTAGATTTCTAGGTTTCATCGACACGGGTGGACGCGCGTTCTCGGAGGCTGTCCAAATTGATTTGATGAAAGCTGTTTGGGTATTCAGCGCATTCGGAACCTACGATCAAACTCCGTGTAAAAATATATGGATTATGGATTGTTATTTCGGTTCATCTGGAACTAAAGGGAGTCAGGCTTGGCCGCGTGGGATTGGAAGTCACTCGTCCACGATCGGAGTATGGCATGAAAATATCATGATAAGCGGTAACTTGTTCGAGGCTCTTCCGAAGCAGGCTGTGCGTGGCTATAGTTGGAGAAACGTTCAGGTTCGGGATAACCAGCTAATAGATTGTGGAGCTGGTATCGAAATGGCATCTCCTCCTGTAACAGATGTAAAGGATACAAAAAATATTTTCGGAAAACAAACAGGAAAAAGTCAACCTTGCGAATACGTGGAGATTGTCAACAACATCATTACCGGGGGACTTACTTATCATCATGGCATCCACATCATTGGTGAAAAGACCGGAGTCCAGCAAAATGTCTTGGTTACCGGGAATATCATAGCGGATGCAGTAGAGCAAAGTGGTTTCGCGGGTATTAATGTACGATACGGGGACACCGTGAAAATAAGCAATAATCTGGTGAGAAATGTGAAGGGTACCGCCGTTATGGTGGGAAGAGGAAAAAACCATAGTATCAATGGAAATACGATTTCATATACGGGCGGAGAGGGCATAGCAGTTAATGACTCGATGGAAATGGTCGATATCAAAAATAATTCCATCCAATATGTCCAAGGAAATGGGGTTTTGATAACAGGAAAGACAAAAATAGCTGTCATTCTCGCTAATACGATTCATGGAGTAAGCGGAGGGAAGAAGGATAAAGTGTATCCCATCTCTATCAACCAGGCAGATCATGTAACAATCAGTGTTAACACCTATGTAAATGCAACGGGAGAGGCTCAAGCTTCCTATCCATTATATATTTCTTCCTCCTGCAGTCATGTCATGCAATATGGAAACCATTTTCCAAGTATAGCCGAAAATGCTTCTGAGTAGGTTGCCGTTTTGAATGGTTGTATGTTTCTGCGATTTGTACATCTTCATGAAAATTATGTTGAACCTCCAGCTGCGTGAGGATTTATAATCAGTATATAAAAGTCATAGCAGGAGGGAAAATGATGGGGAAGAAAAAATTTTCGATTGGTGAGTTTTCGTCCAGGTCGGGGGTATCCGTCCGAACATTGCATTATTATGATGAAATTGGTCTGTTACAGCCGGAAAAACACCCGACTTCGGGTCATCGCATCTATTCCGAGGAAGACGTGCATATCCTGCAAAAAATCATTAGCCTTAAATTTTTGGGCTACAACCTTGATAAAATCAAGAAGATGGTAAAAGAACCTAGTTTTTCGATAGACTTGGCAGATACGCTGAACCTCCATATGAAAGCTTTGGAAACAGAAAAGGAAAAGATGGAGAAATCATTGCTGGCAATCCGCCGGGTGACGACATTGCTTGAAGAAGAAGGAGAAGTAGACAGCACCGTCTTAATGAGCCTGATAGGGAATATCCAAACAGAAAAAGAACAGATGGAGTGGATGGAAAATCATTTGCCGCAAAATGTAATCGATGAGTTGGATAATAAGTCAGAAGAGGAAAGAATAGCATTGGATAAAACCTATATCCGCTTGGCAAAGCAACTAAAGGAACTTTACCATCTGCCAGTCGACGATCCGAAAGTCCAGCAATTCGTGGAAGTGTATTTGCAAGAAACTTTTCAATTCTTGGGTGAAGATCTTGTTCAAACATTAGGGGAAGTGGATGTGCCGGAAACGGAAATCGAAAAATTTGAACAGATGAATCCTTCTCCATTTTCAAAAGAAGAAGAGGAATGGCTGAATCTTGCCATCGAGTATTATATGAAACAAACGGAAATGCTGACAGAAGGATAGGTGTCCATACTCCCCATGGTAAGTAACCTTCAGGTAACCATCTTAACCGAAGAGGCGGTCTTCCCAATCTTTTTTTGCAACAGTGCGGTTTCATTCCGTAAGTTGTGAAGAAGGCGAGGGAAGATTTTGATGAGTAAAAAATCGCAGTTTTCGTTTCGTCAGAAACACACTTCATCGGCCTAATGTCTTTTATTTGTGACTTGAGATAGACTTCTTTTTATTCTGAATTGGCTACGGCAAGATATTACGCTTTCCGACGGCTACTACTTCCTCAGAATACACCAACCGCTCATTTGCGGGGGTTTCAGCCATTGGCATTGCATCAATGGGTCACCCTCCCTTATTAGTTAAAATTTTACATTGTGGTCTTGATGTAAGATAAAAAAAGAGAATCCGGTCTTAAAGTAGACCTAGTTCCCATTATTTTACATGTAT
>NZ_JBEWYY010000009.1:0-168988 GCF_041366435.1 Sediminibacillus sp. JSM 1682029 | reverse complement strand
CATGTAAAATAATGGGAACTAGGTCTACTTTAAGACCGGATTCTCTTTTTTTATCTTACATCAAGACCACAATGTAAAATTTTAACTAATAAGGGAGGGTGACCCATTGATGCAATGCCAATGGGACAGTCCCCCAACTCACTAACACTGCGTCGCGCTAAATTGGCAGCAAGGTGGGGGACTGTCCCCCCAATTTGCAAATTTAATCATAAATGGGGTCCGATTTTAATAAAATGTAAAAAACCTAGCATTCAAGCAGGGTCTGAGGTGAGCGTACTGTGGGGCTTTTCCGCTAAACATCGAAGATAACAACCGCGCTGCTTTGTATCTTTTTACATAGAATATTCCAGTCATTATTTTCTCAGCACCTATGTCTCATTTCACACCTTGGACTTACAACTCAGGGAGGCGAGTGGTGTGCATGACTACATCAAAGAGAGAACTATCAGGATTGGGAAGTACATTGTAGAAACCAGAAAGACGGTCAGAGTGATTGCAAAAGAGTTCGGGGTATCAAAAAGCACGGTCCATAAAGATTTAACGGAAAGACTGCCGGAGATCAACCCAGAGCTGGCTAATGAAGTGAAAACGATTTTGGATCACCATAAGGCTATCCGCCATCTCCGCGGTGGAGAAGCCACAAAATTAAAATACAGCGTCAGTACGACAGAAGCAGACACCCCCGCAGAACCAGTAAGCTAAATAGAAGATGCAGTAAACCCGGCTTACGCCCGCAATGGCGGAAGCCTTCTTTTTATTTCAGGTGATTTGGATAATTAATAAAAAAACTCCCCCAAAACAAAAGAGCCCTGACAAATTAATGTCTCTTCCGGTTGAAAGTCGCCCGCCTGTTACTTTTGACCTAAATGTATCCGACATATTGCCAAGTGATCAAATGCTTACTGCTGCTTCGACTTGTCAGTCTCTGTTTTACTGGTGTTCCGACTTCTTCAGCAGAATTTGGAAATTACCAAGATTTTTTTCGATTCCCGCTAACTAATTGAAAAGAATTGTGATAAAATATATCATTAGTAGCATTGTGTTCAGGGACGGATACGACGCATCAATATTACGCAGGGAGGATCAAGATTCATGTTTTCTAGGGACATTGGAATAGATCTTGGGACAGCGAACGTGTTAATCCACGTTAAAGGAAAAGGAATCGTACTAAATGAACCCTCGGTAGTTGCCATGGACCGCAACTCGGGAAAAGTGTTGGAAGTAGGAGATGCTGCGCGGCGCATGGTCGGACGAACCCCGGGCAACATTGAGGCTATTCGGCCGCTGAAGGATGGAGTCATTGCCGATTTTGATGTGACAGAAGCGATGTTGAGATACTTTATCAATAAAATAAATGCCCGCGGCTTTTTATCGAAGCCACGGATGCTGATTTGCTGCCCGACCAATATTACCAAGGTAGAGCAGAAGGCAATCAAAGAAGCTGCTGAAAAGTCCGGCGGTAAGAAAATATACTTAGAAGAAGAACCGAAAGTGGCAGCCATCGGAGCTGGTATGGATATTTTCCAGCCGAGCGGAAACATGGTTGTTGACATCGGCGGCGGAACGACGGATGTAGCTGTCCTTTCGATGGGTGATATTGTAACCGCCCAGTCGATTAAAATGGCCGGCGATAAGTTTGACCATGAAATCCTTAATTATGTGAAGAAAAAATATAAGCTGTTGATTGGTGAACGCACAGCGGAAGATATCAAAATCAATGTAGCCACAGTATTCCCCGGTGCCCGTGATGAAAGCATCGATATCCGCGGACGCGACATGGTGTCTGGACTTCCACGCACGATCACCATTCATTCAGCGGAAATTGAAGAGGCGCTGCGTGAATCAGTCTCTTTGATTGTACAGGCGGCCAAAACGGTGTTAGAACACACCCCGCCTGAGCTTTCGGCAGACATTATTGATCGCGGAGTCATCCTCACCGGAGGAGGCGCTTTGCTGCACGGATTCGATCAATTGCTTGCTGACCAGTTGAAAGTTCCTGTATTGCTGGCGGATGAACCGATGAACTGTGTGGCGAGAGGGACAGGTATCATGCTGGAAAACATCGACAAGGTCGATAAGAAAAGCATCGTGTAATGACCGTTTCCTACTGACGATGGTGCGAAAAATGTCTGGAAAAACAGATTTACGTATGATTTTGATACCCACTTTGAAAGTGGCATAACGAATAACATGCAGGCAGCGGCCAGCTGTTTGCTGAAAAAGGGGCAGGGATTTTGTTAAGAGGATATTATACCGCAGCTTCCGGAATGCTGGCACAACAGCGAAGGCAGGAAGCGTTGTCCAACAATATTGCCAATGCACAGACGCCTGGTTACAAGCAGGACCAGGCCACGTTGAAAGCATTTCCTGAGTTGTTGTTGCAGCGGATGGAAGAGCAGAACGTGCCGACAAGTCGTAACTTGAGCAGAGCGATGCCGACGACGATCGGGTCTATCAATTCAGGTGTCTATATACAGGAAACCATTCCGGATTTTAGCCAGGGTGATCTGCAAGAGACGGGCATCTCAACGGACATGGCGCTCGTAAATGGGAATCTGCCGGATGAAAACGGCGGCCTGTTCTTCACATTGCAAAATGGAGAAGGAGAAGAGCGATTGTCGCGGAATGGTAACTTTACCGTTGACGGGGATGGCTTTCTTGTTTCCAATCAAGGTTTTTATGTACTGGATCAAGCAGGCAATCCAATCCAGACCAACAACATGGAGTTTAATGTAACAGAGGAAGGGACCGTACAGATTGACGGGCAAAACATTCCTCTGGGAGTTGCCTATGCAGCGGATGCCAATTCTTTGATAAAGGAAGGCGAGAATGTCTTCCGGATGGATGAAGGAGCCGATCCGGCTGTCGATGCCAGAGCTGCAGCAGGTGTGACTTTTTCGGTGCAGCAGGGTGTATTGGAAGGCTCCAACGTGGATTCCTTGCGGTCGATGACGGATATGATGGAAGCTTACCGCTCGTTCGAAACCAATCAGAAGGTGTTAAAAGCATATGATTCTAGTATGGAAAAGGCCGTCAATGAAATCGGCCGAGTAAGATAAGGGGGATTGTCATGAGCAGAATCGGGATTCAGGCAGCGGTGACCATGGGACAGCTGCAAAATAAATTGGATTTGATCGGCAATAACCTGGCGAATACGAATACAAATGGTTATAAAAGCCGTCAGGCAAACTTTTCTTCCTTATTGTTTCAGCAAATCGACAACCTATCAGACCCGGCTAATGCAGAGGGTCGCTTGACGCCAGATGGATTGCGGATAGGCTCCGGAGCGAAGCTGGGTCATACCAATGCAGATTTGTCGGCCGGTTCCCTTCAGGAAACGGGAAGGGGGCTGGACGTGGCACTTCTTGATGACAATCAGCTTTTTCAAGTCCAAGTGACGGAAAATGGCGTGAGTGAAACCAGATTTACGCGTGCCGGTTCTTTTTATCTGAGTCCATTGGATAATGGGGAGGTCATGCTCACCAATCAGGATGGCAACCCGATCATGGGTGAAAACGGGCCGTTGTCTTTTGCCGATGGGTTTGAAGACATACAGATTACGGGTAATGGAATAATTGAAGTAACTCGGAACGGACAGACAGCAAGGGAAGGAAGACTTGCGGTTGTAGAAGCAGTACGGCCCCGCGTGTTAGAACCGACCGGGGATAACAGCTTCCGCCTCCCGGATTTGGACGCATTGAATTACCAGGAAGGGGAAATCATCCAGCAAGTCGGAGAAAATGATTTGCGAGTGAAAACCAGTGCCTTGGAAAATTCGAATGTCGATATATCCAAACAAATGAGTGATATGCTGTTAACGCAACGTTCTTACCAGTTCAATGCCAGGTCGATTTCCATGAGCGATCAAATGGCAGGACTGGTAAACCAACTGCGGTAATCCGATAAAATCCAGTCATCCTTTTTAGAAACCGCAGAAGATGAATAGTAAGGAGTCATCAAAGCCATGCAAACGAACAATCCTACAAAAGAAGTGAATCAGGGTCCAGCCAAGCGCAAGGAATTCAAACAGCAGACAAAGCAGCAAAGAAAGACTGCGGATCAGTCTCTGGAGAAGAAAGAAGAAGCTTCGGACCAAAAAAAAGAAAATAGAACATGGAAGCTACTAAAGGCAAGGCGCCGGATTTTTCCGATTTGGCTGCGACTGGTGGTCGTGTTTGTGCTGTGTGGGTTGGCATTGATTTGCGGATTGATGTTCGGCTATGGTGTATTAGGTGACGGAAAACCTACAGAAGCACTGGAAGTATCCACGTGGGAGCACATTATCAACATCGTGACAGGCAAACAAGAATAAAACTCGAAACCAGAGTTTGCGAATTTCGAATTGCTTACTTCCATATATAAAAAAGGTGATCACAGCTTTATAGCTTGATCACCTTTTTTTATGACACTCCGGGGACTGACCCCATACTCCCGAAAACAACGGTTACCCCCGTCTGAGGTCAGTCCCCGTTATCTAGGTTCGTCCGCGGATGAATTTTATAACTAGTACGATGACAGCGATCACCAATAGGATATGGATAATGCCGCCGACTACGTTAAAAATAAAGCCGAGCAGCCATATCGCAAGGATGATGCCCAATATGGTCCAAAGCATCTGGTTTACCTCCTCTTTAAGTTGTCCAACTGTAAAGCCTATTCCCTTCCTGCCATTTTCCTGAAACATTTGGTTTTCGCAGAAGAAATTGAATAAGACCAGCCAATCTATTCGTAGGTTTTCCGATTCAGCTGAAAAACATTCTGTTGATGCTTGGCGGAAAAGCTTGTTTTCTTTATACTTTAATAGTAGACAGGCAGGTGGCAGAAAGTCACTGTGATAACAGCAGGGTTGCTCTCTGCCGACAGATGAGAAAGGAGAAAGAGAACATTGGATATTAATGAAATCAAAGACATTATTCCGCATCGTTACCCATTCTTATTGGTGGATGAAGTAACCGAAATCGAAGAGGGAAAGCGAGTAGTCGGCAAAAAAAACGTGACCATCAATGAACCGTTTTTCCAGGGCCATTTCCCTGACTACCCTGTCATGCCAGGTGTATTGATTGTCGAAGCATTGGCGCAAGTCGGAGCAGTCGTGATCCTTAACAAGGAAGAGAACAAAGGAAAGATTGGGTTTTTGGCTGGACTTGATAAATGTCGCTTCAAACGCCAAGTAAAGCCAGGTGACCAATTACGACTCGAAGTGGAGATCATCAAGTTAAAAGGGCCGATCGGAAAAGGAAAAGCAATCGCGTCCGTAGATGGCGAAACAGCCTGCGAAGCAGAAATCATGTTCGCCATCAAATAAATACTAATACCGGGGACAGTCCCTCCTGCAGCAAGATCAAGCTTGTCGGCGCACCGGAGGGACTGTCCCCAATTTCATTATAGAGGCTGGTTTAACTTCCGGGACATGGGGATATAGTGTAACCATGAAAGAATTTAACGAATCATTGCGTCAGACCGATGCTTAAAAGTAAGACAACAAGGAGGAGTCTGAAACATGAACAGTCGTTTACTTTACAAACTGGGTGCACCCTTATTGGCGTTGTCGATTGTTTCTGCTTGCGGGAGTGGAGATGAAGAACAGCCTCCGCCGGAAGATGATCAGTCGCCCGACTCTCCCGTGGAAGAAAACAGTGACCAGCAAACCGGTGAAATCGAACAAGACAATGGTAATTCAGGCGACACTGACAGCCAGAGCGACCAAGGTACCGGTGATAATGGAACCGAAGGCGGGACAGGCGAACCGAACCGCGAAGGCAGTGATTCATCCGAAAATGAAGTAGAAAGTGAAGAAGACAGCGGTTCTAGTGATGACTCATCGATGGACGAAGATTCCACGAATGATGATTCCGATCAAGAAAATCAAGACCAATAAAACTCCCTCGAGGGACAGACCCCCAACGCTTGATAGTGGTAGCGCGATAGCGTATTACTGTGTTGGGGGTCTGTCCCCTCATTCATTTCCTTCCTTTATGCTTGTTTATTTTCCTTCCATGTATAATTTTCTATTTGGATGGCATTCTAGTGGTGAGTCTTTTTTCGGTATCTATCAGGAACAGATGCTGAATGGAAACTGGCTGCTCTCATTTGTTAAGAGGTTTCTTTAACTGACTTCCTCGTACAGTCAGGCTGCTTTCTCGTCTATAGGAAAACAAGCTTGTACATCCTTACAAAAACTTTAGAAACTTTTTTGAAAAAATGGGAAGGCTATATATGGAAGACAACATAAAGGAGGTTTTTACCTATGAAAAAACACTTGCTATTAAAGTTGGGGGCATCCATGCTGGCCTTGATGCTCATGGCTGCCTGCGGTAACGATGATAACGACAATCCACCGCCGGAAGATAATAATGATGCACCGGTGGAAGACGACGGCAATGATGAGGATGACATGAATCAAGGCGACAATAACATGGATGAGAACGACACCGATGAAGGCATCATCGATGAAGGTGATGACCAAGAGAACGGCAACCAGGATGATCAAGGGGATACAGATCAAGATTCCGGTGATCTGACCGACGAGAACAATGATGCCACCAATGAAGACACGATGAATGACGACGACAAAAATCAATAATCCATAAGCTCAGAATATCCTGTCACCACGAAACGGAGGCAGGATATTTTTCGTTCATTTAATATGCCGTGTAATTGTCACACTGGCCGATACGTGATATAGTAAAACACGACTGACTGGTCATTATGGGTATATTTTCTCGAATTTATAAAAACAATTGAAACCCAAACGGTAATCAAGCCGTATAATCACAGTGGGAAAAATTTTCAGTAACAGAACAGCCGGAGTATTCGACAAGAAGCACTTCGACTGCAAGATTTGACAAAAAAGCGTGAACTATAGAAAATATCGGCATAGTGTGCCGGAGATGGATCATACATATGGTCAGCAAATGGAGAGGAGAATGATCATGAAAAAATTCGCATTGCTGCTGCTGGCACTGATTGCCCTGGTACTGGCGGCTTGTTCTGAACAGGAATCGGATAACAGCGGGGAAGAAGAAAGCGTGACTCCCGTTGAAGTGGGGGAAGTAACAAAAGGGGATTTAACAGTGGATAAGCAATTTTATGGCAGGGTGACACCTGAGTCCACAGCACCTGTCCTTCCTCCCACAGCCGGTGAAGTAGATTCGCTGGAAGTGGAAAAAGGTGACAAGGTGGAAGAGGGTGATGTCATCGCCACCATCAAATCTGCGGAAGGGATGGGGAACGTCGACATCGAAGCGCCTGCAGACGGGGAGGTTACGTCGCTTGAAGCCAACGAAGGCGGAATGGTCTCCGGTTCCGAACCACTTGCCACGATCGTCGATTTGGACAATCTATTAGTAGAAGTGACCGTAACTGCAGAAGACCTGGAATTGTTTGAAGATAAAGACGAGGCGAAAGTGCAGTTTACCAGTTTGGACAAAGAATTGACTGCTACAATTGAATATGCCGCTTCGGTTCCAGACGATACCGGTTTGTACCCTGTCGAGTTGTCGTTCGAAAATGAAGACAATGATATCAAACCGGGTATGACTGCCGCAGTTCAATTGGCTGAAAAAGTGGTCAAGGATACGTTGCTTGTTCCAACTGCAGCTCTGGTGGATGACAGCGGGGAAGCGCTTATTTATACCGTGAAAGATGACCAGGCAACAGAAGTGCCTGTCGAAATAGTCGAAACCCAATCCGATCTGACAGCGATTGAAGCAGATGTAGCTGAAGGGGATACAGTGGTCGTCAAAGGACAGCTCACCTTAAGTGATGGCGGGCAAGTCAGCATCAAGAAGGAGGAGCAATAATCGTGAAGTTAGTAGATACTTCCGTCAAGCGTCCGGTTGGCGTGGTCATGATCGTCTTGGCTATCCTGGCGCTGGGCTTTGTTTCATTACGCAGTTTAGCAATCGATTTGTTTCCGAAAATTGACTTGCCGATTGCCGTAGTAGCGACCAGTTACCCGGATGCTGCTCCAGAGGAAGTCGAAAAGCAAGTCAGTCAGCCGCTCGAAGCTTCGCTCAGTTCGATAGAAGGGGTGGAAACAGTACAATCCCAATCCCAATCTGGTTCCTCCCTTGTTATCATCATGTTCTCGACCGGCACCAACCTGGACAACGCCCTGCTCGAAGTGCGTGAACAGGTCGATTCAGCCAAAGGAATGTTGCCGGACAGTGCGGACGATCCGTCCGTACTCCGCTTCAATCCTGATCAAATGCCGATCATGTGGGTTGGGCTGACAGGCGATAATCTGTCCCAACTGCAAAACGTGGCCGATGATCAAGTGGTCCCATACTTTGAACGGCAGGAAGGCGTAGCCTCGGTGACCGTCGAAGGCGGACAGACGAGAGAAATCCAGCTCGAACTCGATCAAGGAAAAATGGCACAATACGGCTTGAGCACGCAGGATATCTCGCAGGCACTCGGTGGGGTGAACCAATCCGGTTCAGCGGGAACCGTGCAAAAAGGCGATCAGGACCTGCAAGTACGGGTGAATGGGGACTTTGATTCGGTTGATGATATCCGGGAGACGATCATCCAGTCGCAGTCCGGCACCCAAGTACACGTAGAAGATATTGCTGAAGTAAAAGATACATTTGAAGAGTCGAACGGAACCACCATGGTCAATGGAAAGCAGGCGGCAGTCCTTTCCGTCATGAAAAAGACCGACGGTAACACCGTGGATGTTTCCGACAATGTCACGGCAGCAGTCGAGGACTTGAAAGAAGAGCTGCCGGAAGGCGTTTCGCTCGATGTCGTGATCGATACGTCGACATTCATCAAATCATCGATCAGTTCCGTGGTCCAAAATATGATTATCGGTGGGATCTTTTCCATTCTTGTCCTGTTGCTGTTCTTAAAGAGCATCCGGGCGACCATCGTCATCGGACTCTCTATTCCGATTGCGATCATCTCCACCTTTACCTTGCTTTACTTTACTGGTGAAACACTGAACGTCCTGACCATGGGCGGACTGGCGCTTGGCATCGGAATGATGGTCGACAGTTCGATCGTCATATTGGAAAATATCGTTTCCTATCGCCAGCGCGGCTTTTCGATGGTGGAAGCCGCCAAGAAGGGAGCATCGGAACTGGCTCCTGCTGTTATCGCCTCGACGACGACAACATTGGTCGTATTCTTGCCGATTGTCTTTGTTGAAGGCATTGCATCCAGCCTGTTCACGCCGTTCGCATTAACCGTTTCGTTTGCATTGATTGCATCGTTGGTTGTTTCCATCACTTTGATTCCGATGCTGTCATCCAAACTGCTGAGCAAAGCCATGCAAGACCATGGCCGGCGTTACTGGTTCGACCGCTTCCTGGATAAATTCAATAATGGCTATAAAGGCGTGCTTCGTAAAGTGCTGAAGTTCCGCAAAACGACTGTATTTGTGACCTTCCTGTGCATTGTCGGAAGCCTTGCTTTGATTCCGTTCATCGGCGCTGAATTCATGCCTGCATCCGATGAAGGACAAATCGAGATTGCACTGGAAACACCTACCGGCACTTCGACAGAAGAGACCGAAGAAATTGCAGCAGAAGTCAGTGAGAGATTGCAAAGTTATCAAGATGTACTAGATACAAGTTATTTGAGTATTGGCGGCGGCAACCAGATGATGGGCGGTGGTGGAGGAGGAAATCAAGCTTCTTATACCTTGCAGCTGGTTTCTTCTGAAGATCGCAGCCAAACGACCGATGAAGTGATCGCCGATATGCAAAAGGACATGGAAGATATCGTAGGTGCCGATATATCAGTAAATTCACTTGGCGGATCAGGGATGAGCACCGGTTCACCAATACAAATTCAGCTGACCGGACCTGAACATGAAGTACTGCGCGAACTGGCCGATCAAGTCGTTTCTGAAATCGGCGAAGTGGATGGAGTGCTGAATCCAACCTCCTCGATTTCCGATACACAGCCAGAGCTGAACGTAACGGTTGATCGGGAAGCTGCCGCTCAACAAGGCTTGACACACCAGCAAATCATGAGCCAGATTCAAATGGCCTTCACCGGTCAGGTGGTCATGAATTATCGGGAAAACGGGGACGATATGAACGTACGTCTGACCTTCCCGGAAGATCAACGCGGCACGATTGCCGACTTGCAAAATTTGAAGATTCAATCACCGCAAGGAACGATGATACCGTTGGATTCGGTAGCCGATTTTGAACAAATTCAAAGTCCTGCTACGTTGTCCAGGGAAAATCAGCAGCCGCAGGTCAACGTCTCCAGTGACATCTCGGGCCGGGATTTGGCCAGCGTCAGTGGCGATGTGGAAACGAAACTCGACCAGTTAAACTTCCCGGATGAATATTCCTATTCCATGGGTGGTGAAGTAGAGGATATGGCCGAGGCGTTTTCCGATTTGGCAGTGGCGCTTGTATTCTCGATTTTCCTTGTTTACGCCGTAATGGCAGTTCAGTTCGAGAACTTCCTGACACCGCTGGTTATCATGTTCTCGCTTCCGGCAACAGTCGTCGGTATCCTGCTCGGACTGTTCCTGACAGGCAAACCGTTGAGCATCACGGCGTTCATCGGAATCATCATGTTAGCAGGTATTGTCGTCAACAATGCCATCGTGCTGGTCGACTATATCAATATTCTTCGAGGACGGGGCATGTCCCGTTTCGATGCCATCCTCGAAGCAGGCGCCAGTAGAATGCGGCCGATTTTGATGACAACCTTGACGACGATTCTCGGAATGGTGCCATTGGCGCTCGGTTTAGGCGAAGGAGCTGAATCGCAGCAGCCGCTGGCCATCACGATCATTTTCGGTCTGGGAATCTCCAGCATTTTCACCCTGCTGCTGATCCCGGTTGTTTACACCTACTTTGACGGATTGTCGGGACGAATCGTCCGCTTGTTCCGTCGTGATAAAAAGCGGGAACAAAACGCTTAGCAAGTAAAAGACGTATGTGCCCACCCGGGTGCATGCGTTTTTTGCCTGCTTTTATATGTTTGGGCTGGTGCGTCTCGGTGAATAATTGAAATAGAGTGTAGTAAAATTGTAATATTATCGAACGTTTGATTCATATTAAAGATGAGAGAAATCAATTAAAGTAGGGATTCTATGGTTAACCTGACAGAGCTTGTCATTGCCTTTCTGATTTCACTGCTGGCTACTGCCTTGCTCGTTGTTCCTGTGAAAAAGCTCGCAGTCAAAATCGGAGCGATGGATAAGCCGGAGGCCAGAAAAATTCATAAAGTCGCGATTCCAAGACTGGGCGGCCTGGCCATTTTTTTAGGCACGGTTCTCGGCTTGCTGTATTTGCAGCCGGTTCACCGCCATATGTTCGAAATCGGTCTCGGGGCGATCATCGTCGTCATTCTCGGAATTCTTGATGATAAATTTCAGCTGGGCCCATTGTATAAATTGATCGGGCAAATCTCAGCTGCCGGCGTGTTGATATACGGCGGCCTGATCATCGAGCGGATCAATGTACCGCTTTTTGGATTAGTGGAACTTGGTAATTGGAGTTTTATCGTCACGTTGTTATGGATTGTGGGCATAACCAATGCCATCAACCTAATCGACGGGTTGGATGGACTGGCTTCCGGCGTGTCGGCAATTGCTTTGATCAGCGTGCTGATTATGGCGCTTGGTGATTACCGCGTGGTCGTTGTGTATTT
This sequence comes from Sediminibacillus sp. JSM 1682029, assembly GCF_041366435.1. NCBI lineage: Bacteria > Bacillati > Bacillota > Bacilli > Caryophanales > Bacillaceae > Sediminibacillus > Sediminibacillus sp. JSM 1682029. Next base: position 157,363 of record NZ_JBEWYY010000009.1, on the reverse strand, counting down.
TTGCGTCGTATTGATTGCCAGCAATATCGGTTTTCTCTATCATAATTTCTATCCGGCAAAAATCTATATGGGCGATACCGGATCGATGTTTCTCGGGTATTCCGTAGCCGTCATTTCCTTGCTTGGATTGTTCAAAAATGTGACATTGTTCAGTTTTATCATCCCGGTGATCGTTTTGGCGGTACCCATATTCGATACGTTGTTCGCCATAGTGCGAAGGTTGTACAACCATGAAAACATCATGCTTCCCGATAAAAAGCATATTCATTATCAATTGCTTGCCTCGGGATTCAGCCACCGGGCAACCGTGCTGATCATTTACGGTTTCAGCGCCGTATTCGGCATCCTCGGCATCATGTTCTCGAATGCATCGCTCACTTTTTCACTGGTCATTTCTTTCATTATTTTGCTGCTGCTTACTTTGATAGCGGAAATCGGCGCAGTGGAGAAAAGGAAAAAACCGTTGATCAACAGCATGCACAAGCTGGTAAAACGCACCAATGACCGTGGCTGAATATGAAGCAAAATTAACAAAAACCTAACAAACACGATTTTACAGAAAGAAAATAAAAGGCGTCCTTTTTTCAAACGAGAAAGGACGCCTTTTATTGTGGTTTTGTTGTTTGTAAACATTGTAAACGCGCGGGAAACCGCATGTTCAGGGGGATTGTGGCGATTCTATCGACGGGGTAGGATGAAGTCAACGGTCATGCATGGATTCGCATGCTGCCCAATATAAATAGAAGTAACCCCTGACAAAGGAGAGCGATCTGATGAATATGAATGAACAAGCGTCCCGAACTGCGGCATTACCTGGCAGCAAAAGAAAGAAGCAATTGGAGCATCCGTTGGTTGACTTCCTCTCCATTGGATACGGAAAGAAGCAAAAGGCGGTGAAACTGCCATGAATATAGCGGTCATTGGTACGGGTTACGTCGGTTTGGTCACAGGTGTTTGTTTAGCAGAAATCGGCCACTCGGTTACTTGTTTGGATATCGATGAAGAAAAAGTCAGTCTGTTGAACCACGGCAGGTCCCCGATTTTTGAAGAAGGGCTGGAAGATTTACTCGGAAAAAATCTCCGACGCGGCAGGCTGGAGTTTACTACCGATTATGAAGAAGGGCTGGCCGGGAAAGAGGTTGTCTACTTGGCTGTCGGAACACCGGAAACGGCTGACGGCTCAGCTGATTTGACTTTTATTGAAGCGGCTAGCAGAGCGATTGCCGGCCATTTGAAGCAGAATGCGGTGATTGTGACGAAAAGCACTGTTCCCGTGGGAACCAATCAATCTATCAAAAGAATGATAGAGGCAGAATTGGCCGAACCGGTTCAAATACGCATCGTTTCCAACCCGGAATTCCTCCGTCAAGGTACGGCAGTACAGGATACGTTTCACGGGGAGCGCATTGTGATAGGGTCTGATGATCCAATTGCACTGGAACTGCTGGAGGAAATCAACCGGCCGTTCCAGCTGCCAATCGTCAAAACGGATTTACGCAGCGCCGAAATGATCAAATATGCCTCCAATGCATTTTTGGCGGCTAAAATAAGCTTTATTAACGAAATGGCTCATTTGTGCGCCCATGTAGGAGCCAATGTCGATAACGTGGCAGAAGGAATGGGAATGGATTCGCGTATCGGCAGTAAGTTTCTCCAAGCGGGGCTCGGCTATGGCGGCTCTTGTTTTCCAAAGGACACCAATGCATTGATCGCGATGGGAAGAAGTCATGATTACCCGATGCCATTGCTTGGCAGTGTCCAGCATGTCAATGAGAATCAGCGGGAGTGGCTGGTGGAAATGATTCAAGCCCGTTTAGGAAGTCTTGAAGGCAAAACCATCGCTTTGCTTGGTCTGACATTCAAACCGAATACAGACGATATGCGGGAATCACCCGCCATACGGGTCGCAGAGAAACTGCAGGCTGCAGGCGCTATGCTTCGCGGGTATGACCCGGTTGCTGTCTCTCGAGCCAGACAACTGATGCCTGCCGAAATCATGTTGACCGACAATCTGCAGGAGGCTGTCCAAGCTGCAGACTGTGCCGTGATCGTCACCGATTGGAAGCAGATCAAGGATCTTCCGTTAACGGAATATGCCCGCCTGCTGGCCAGTCCGCTTCTGTTTGACGGCCGTAACTGCTTCGCCTTGAAAGATGCAGAAGCAAGTGAAATCGAGTACCATTCGATTGGACGGCCGACTGTCAACTCGTCTAGGGCGGTTACCTCTTTGGCAAGTCACTAGACCGTAGGATGACCGAAAAAAGGTATTCCATGCTAAACTGGAAATAACAATCATATGGAGGTGGAGCATGGACGGGGACGCTGTGTTTTGGGTTACAACTATCGGTGGATTATTGTCATTGGGCGCATGGGCTTGGTATTATGCAACACTTGGAAAAAGCGTTTCACAAGAAGAAAAAGAAGCCGGACGAGACCTAACGTACGAAATCAATCCATTCACCGGCTCTGCAAAACCATATAAGAAAAAGAAGCATTCCCAAGAATAAAGAGCCCAACCCGGCTCCTTTTTTTATCTTGCATATAGGCCATATTACCTACGGGGTCAGTCCCCATCTATCGCCGGGGACTGACCCCACAACCTGACCCCACACCTTAATAAATCTTCAACAAAACTTTACAGTAAACGTTTGATTACTTTGTTTAGTTTTCTTGAAATTTTGGTTAACTATCTAAAACGGCACAAGCGTGTCCCCCAACAGAGGGTAAGATGCGCACGATTCATCCTGAACGTTAAGGGAACCAGATTGGTTTACAATTATCAAAGCCGCGTTGACAAAGCCTCTATCTCCGTTTTTTATAAGATTCATAGAGTTAAAAAAAGGGGAGAGGGTGTTCGATTTTGTCGAAATACTTTGGAGACAAAACAAGCATAAAGAAAGCAGGCGGCTTTGTCCTGAGTTTGCTGTTTTTGTTTATGGCGGCCAGTCATTTGACTGCTGCCGAGGAAAACGGAATACCGGGAGGGGAAACCCAACTGGAATTTGAAGGAGGATTGACCGCTGAAGTAAACAACAACCAAACAACATCATCGATTAAAGTGGTGAGAAATGCCAAAGTGTTGTATAGCAACAAAGCCACTCTGGCGGCTATCGCCGATATTCAATTACTAACGGAGAATACCGATCACTACCTGATTATCGAATATCGATTGGATGGTACTGGCCAAGAGGTATATTTTGAAGTGCTCTCTGGTGGTCAAGAGTATCAAAAAGTTTTCACTTCTCCTACCTATCAACGGGCAGCCTTAGAGATGGAAGGTCAGGAGATAACGGTGAGCTACCCAGTATTCGAAAACAATGACATCATGACAGAGCCGACTGATATTCTCGACGATGTGTTTAAACTAGAACAAGGTAAAGTCAAAAAGCAAGCTAATGAGCAGCCTTCCGCTATGTCCAAAATCACAAGTCGATTTGCTATCCTGGCTTCCGTTGAGGAAAAATACAGTAACCCCTCCTACAGTGAAATCTCCCGCATCCTCACTGAAGAAGCGGTCAACGCCGGCATTCCTCCGGAGATCGTCAAAGCAACCGCCTACCAGGAAAGCGGTTGGCAACAGTATTGGCCAAAGGGTAATACGCCGGAATCCCATTATAGAAAAAACTGCCCGAATTGGGATGGCACCAATGTCAAACTGGGCTACGACTGCATCGGCATCGGAATCATGCAAGTATCAGACTATCGATTCATAGAAGATCCCGAAGAAAAGCAGCGCGAAATCAACAAGCTTTCTACCGATATCCGTTACAACATTCGAGAAGGGTTGAAAATTTTACAGCAGAAATGGAACTATGCCAATGCAGGATTAATACCGAAGATAAATGACCATGATAAATCAAAGCTGGAAAACTGGTATTTTGCCATTCTTGCGTATAATGGTTTGTCCTCGCGGAATGATCCGCTCACAAATCCGGCATCTGCTTATCAGGAAAAAATCTATCGACACATCAACGACTATGGTCTCTTAGAAGACTTGCCGCCATTTCCCACCTATTTATTGAACCCTAGGATTGATGGGATTCTGCGTTTCGGCGGGGAAACAATCCGTTATAAAGCGAGCCAGGTGACGACCAGGCAAAACTATTCGGTCAATCAACCAGTTTATGTTACGGCTGACAGGCTGACGTTGAGGGACAGTCCCTCCGGTTCGCAGATCGGTTCACTAAAGCGAGGAGAAAGGGTGACCATTACTGGTTCATTTCAATCTTCCAACAGTAACACCTCCCAGTTTGTCTGGTACCCGGTAAGGACAAGCAGCGGAAAAACCGGTTTTGCTGCGAGCAGTTACTTAAGCAGTTCGCCAAACACCCTTACCTATGCTTTGGAAGGAAGCCGGCGGTATGAAACGAGCGTCAGCATCGCCAACTTCGGCTGGCACTGGAACAATAGCCAAGGCGTTATACTGGGAAGGGGGGACTTGCCAATCGATGCATTGACTGGGAGCGTGTTGGCGGCAAAGTTTGCGTCCCCGTTATTGCTGACCACTCCAGGTACGCTGCAAGAGGTTACCTTGAAGGAAATCGACCGGCTTAATCCGGACCATTATGTTTCAGGATCCAGGCCCTACAAAATTTATTTACTTGGAGGTACTGCGGCAGTTTCTTTGAAAATAGAAAACAAATTGAAATCCCGCTATGGAAATGCCGAGATCATCCGGTTATCCGGAGCGACCCGATATGAAACAGCTGCCAATATTGCCGAAGTGACTGCCCGATCGAACACTGCCGATGAAATCTATCTCACGACAGGTGACGAAAAGTCTTCTGACGCACTATCCATTGCTTCTTATGCAGCAGAAAATCAAATTCCGATTCTGCTGACGGAAAAAAGCCGATTAAACAAACAAGTTTCTCAATTTATACAAGATAACAATATACGCAAAGCAACTATCATCGGTGGTACAAACGCTGTTTCTGCAGCCGTCGAGAAAACATTGCGGCAAAAGGTCAGTATAGTCGAACGGGTATCAGGCAAAACTAGATTTGAAACAAGTGTGGCAATCGCCGAAAAATATTATCCAAAACAGGCACTATCCAACGTTTTTTTTGCAAGGGGCTATGGCATGGCGGATTCCCTGTCCGGAACTGCCTTGGCTGCCCGGCAAAAGTCACCGCTGCTGTTGACGAACGAGAAGGAAGTGCCCGAAGTGCTTTCCGAATGGCTGAAAGGACTGCCCGGCGAACCGGTTTATTACTATTTGGGCGGAAACAGTGCGATTTCCCCCTCTGTCAGAAACAAGCTGGAAGGTCTGTTCCATTAACAAAGATTCACAGAATACTAAGTTAATATGAAGTACGTAAAGAGTGCGTTAAGAATCATGAATTTTCCTTTTTCTTTTGTTTAGGTTTGGTATATTTGAGGTGAATTACAGGCAGCACCGCCTCTGGCGGACTGTCCAAACACAAAACAGGAAGCAAACTGCGGGGTAATGAGGATGAAGTCGAAACTGGGAGCGGCCGGATTGTTGTTTTTGCTGATGACATTGCTATTGAAAATTTCAGGCCTGGTCCGCGACATGGTGATTGCCTATTACTTCGGAGACAGTTATCAGGCGGATGCATTCTTGGCTGCATTCATCATTCCGAACATGCTGTACCTGTTCATGACCAACGGAATGAAGAATACATTCGTCCCAAGCTATCTCGAGGCAGCTGCCAGTGGCAGGGAAAACAGCCACTTGTCCCATGTGTTCAAAGCAACAGCTATTGGAGGGACAGTCGCAGCGGTTCTCGGTATGCTGCTTTCCCCGTATTTGATTCCGTTTCTTTATGCCGAATTCAGCGGACAGGCGACAAGGGTTGCGGTCGGGGTATCCATTTGGCTTATGGGTGCCTTGGTGTTTGTTGGATTAAACGCTGTATTGGAGGCTTATCTGGATGCAAGACAGCGATTTTCCACATCAGCTGCCTCGCAAATCATCGTGATAGCCGCCATGATAACCAGCGCTTTTCTATTTGCGGAATCTGCCGGACCTAACGCACTGGCGGCCGGCTATTTTGCAGGTACGATTGTTTCTTTATTGTTCAAGCTGATTTTGGCTGTTCCCAAACAAGCAATCCGATGGAAAGAAAAAATCAATCCGGCGGAAATCAAACAATTTTATCAGTTGTTCCTGCCTGTGGCCTTGACCGTTATGGTGGGCCAAATCAACCTGGCAGTCGACAATATATTTGCCGGCTACTTTCCCGAAGGAACCGTGACCTATATCAACTATGCCAAAAACCTGGTCCATTTTCCGCAGGCGATTTTCGGAGTCACGATTGCGACCCTGGTTTTTCCGGCACTTGCTCAAGCACAGGCTGCAGGCAATCAGAAGCAATTCAAACAAACGATGACGCAGGGACTTAACCTGATGTACTTGCTCGTCCTTCCGGCGATCAGCGGGATGATGATCCTCATGCCGCAAATCATCGAGCTATTGTATGAGCGCGGTGCGTTTACGCATCAGGCTACCCTGGAGACAAGCCAGGCGGCCTACTACTATTTTGGTTCGGTACTTTTTTTCAGTTTGAATACGATGGTCAACAAAGGATTTTATTCGATAAAACAAGGCAAATTAATCATGAAAATCGGCGCCGTTTCCGTGGTGTTGAATCTATTATTCAATTATTTATTCACGAACATGCTGGGATTTATCGGTATCCCGCTCGCATCCTCGGTAGTCGGTTTGCTTTATGCGACCACAGGATTTGTTCTCTTCCTGAAGCATGTCAAGGGGCTTCCGTCAGGCATGTTGGCTGGAGAGTTTATCAAAATCACTGTCGCTACAGGAATCATGGCAGCTGTCATCATCCCGCTCAGCCGGTTGGTCACAGGTTGGCCCGTGTTGTTGCATATCATAATGGTTGCGGCTATCGGTGCGGGAATATTCCTAGGGGCCGCAGGGGTCCTGAAGACGCACTCCTTGCACTACCTAGCCGGAAGTCTGCGAAGTAAAACGAAGCAAAAGGAGACGTAACAGCGATGATGAAAGATACATTGTTAAAATCAGCGGAGCCGGTAGTCGTTCCGGTTACCAGGCTTTTAATGAAAAAACATTATCAAAACAGTCAAAAAACCGCAAGCGTGGTGCCGAATCAACACATCCTGGTATTAGCTCCTCATATGGACGATGAAACGATCGGACTCGGAGGGACGATACGTCGTCATGCCGATACCGGATCACAGGTTACCTGTTTGTTTATCACAGATGGAGGACGAAGTGTCAGCCGGCTTCCGGGAAAAGAACTGGCTGTCCTGCGGAAGGCGGAAATCAGCCAGGTTCAGCCGATTCTCGGAATCGATCAGGTTGTCTACTGTGATTTGCCGGATGGGCATGTCGGGAATCGGCCGGATTTGAGCGGCACGATTGCCGAACACATCAAACGTCTCCAGCCGGATATCATTTATTCCACGACGTTTGTCGATGCCCATCCGGACCATGTCGCGACAGCGGAAGCGTTGGCTGGTGCTCTCGAACAAGTAGACAGCATCGATCCGCTCATTCGTTTATATGAAATCAATTGCCCCTTTCCACCGGCAGCCATCAATTGTTTGATCGATATTTCGGAGACACTGCCGGCAAAACGCCGGGCGATCGGTGTATTTCAATCGCAAGCAATCGCGTTCGACGGCTTTCTGGAACTTAACAGGATGAAAGCCCACCTTGCCGAGAATGCTATTGATGCAGCCGAAGGATTCCTGCAGCTTTCCAGCAAGGAATTTCAGGAAATCATGCAGGCGATAAAAAACGAAAACTATGATTATCCCAAGCTGTTCAAACAGGCAAACCGCACGGTGACGCTGTTGTGGGCAATATATAAAAATCATCGGTTGAAGAAAAGGATTTACCAGCAACATTGGCCGTCACATCCCGGCACCCATCGATAGGAGAGGAGAATGTACCATGAACATCAGCATCAAACAAATCGGATTCGTACCGGCCGCCTTGCTTATTCTACTGGCCGCTATGATGCTCGACAACCTCATCGTGTCACTGGCCGTCATTGCAGCCTTTGTCACCTACAGCTATTTTCAGGAAAAAAACGCCTTGATTTTGCTGTTTGTTTATTTTCCGATCCGTCCCTTTCTGGTCGAATTCAACCCGATCCTGAAGCTTGTCGGAGATGCCGTGATTTTCATCCTGTTGGTAAAAACCATCCTGAAATACCGGCACGATTGGCGTTCACTTGTGAAGTTCCAATGGTTTGAACTCGCTTTTTTCGCCTTTTGTTTTATCGGCGCCGTTTCTGCGCTCGTGTCCGGCGTTTCGATTACGGCTTTGGTGTTGCAGCTGCGATCCTTCCTGTTGTTTTACCTTGTCTACTATGTCGTCAAGCGGATGGACATCACGAAACAGGATATCGCCCGGTTCCTTTGGGCGACCGTGATTCTGGCCGTGGTAATATGCCTGCACGGACTGGTGGAAAAGCTCTCTTTGCGCGGGTGGCTCCTTCCTCCGACATGGGAAAACATGCCGCTTTCCGCTATCAATCGGATTCGGATCTATGGATTGATCGGCAATCCTAACCTGCTCGCTTACTACTTGTCTTTTGCGTTCATTTTGACACTCTTTTTACGCACTTATTTGCGGGGCAAAATGGTATGGGTGGCCAACATGGCATTGGTTCTTTACATGGGTGTCTGGTTTCTTACCTATTCGCGCGGGACCTGGCTCGCCTTTACTGTCGGCCTGTTGATTTATATCGCGTTGACCAGGAACTGGCGAATCCTGAGGACGACTTTGATCACTCTGGCAGCCGGAATCATCTTCATCGGCGTCCCTGCCAATATGCTGGCGAGCACGATTGAAGCATCCGATTTCGGGCAAACCCAACGCAGCACGCAAAAACAGTACGACGAGCGCGACGGCGGTTTCTCCGACCGTATGCGGGAGACTTTCAACGAGGATGCCGTGGAGGGGAGCAAACGTGCAGGCCGTCTGTACATCATCGAAAAGGGTTGGACCATCTTCCAGGACAATCCGGTGATCGGGACAGGTTTTGCCACGTTTGGTGATTCGGCTACATTGAATGCCGGTTCACCGATTTATGAAGATTACAATATCGATCGTGAGTTTTATTCAGACAATCAGTACATCCAAGTCATCGTGCAGACCGGGATATTCGGCGTCATCGTGTTTGCCGTGTTTTTACTGAATATGCTTTACCTGTTGTGGAACAGACGAAGCGAGCTGAAGACAGCCACGGTACTGCTTGCCGTCTTGCTTGGCTCTTATGTTGCCGGACTGGTCTACAACATCTGGGAAAATGACTCGTTCACACTGTTTTACTTTGCGATGCTTGCGTATGTCATCAACCAGACACGCCACGTCCAGTCTGCAAGGAAGCTGGCAGCGGCGGCAGAATAGGAGGGGAGCAGATGCCGTTAAAAAATGTCCTTGTCTTGAGTACCATGTTTCCAGGGAAAAACAGTCCGACCTTTGGTATATTTGTCCGCAATCAGGTCGAAGCTTTAAGAAAACGAGGGTTGGACATCGATGTCGCAGCGATTACGGAGCCGGGTATGCGAAAACACCAACTGTTGAAAAAATACTCGGCCTGGATGATACGCATCGGCCTGATCAGTCTTCGCAAGGGAAAAGGCTATCAATTGATCCATGCCCACTATATTTTCCCGAGCGGATTGTTCGGCCTCTGGTTCAAAAAGCGGTTCGGAACCAAGTTGATTGTTACCTGCCATGGCGGCGATCTGGACAAAATGGCGAAAAAGGGGAAGTTCTTTTTTCAGCAGACAAAACGGATTTTGCAGCATGCGGACCATATCGTCGCAGTAGGGGAAACACTAAAACAGGAAATGCTTGACCGCTATCAAGTGGATGCCGGAAAAGTGACTGTGTTGAATATGGGAGTCAACCGGCAGATTTTCACGCCGGTTCCTAAACCACAAGCGAAACGAATGTTGGGTCTAGAGAAAGACAGGATACAACTGCTGTATGTCGGCAACCTGATTGAAGCGAAAGGGCTGATGGAGCTGTTGAGTGCCTACCAGCAGTTAAAACAAACGTTTGATCAATTGGAACTGCATCTCATTGGAGCAGCCAAGCAGCCAGAATTCCTGGAGAGAATCGAGGAGAAAATCGACAGGGAGGATATCCCGGATGTGACCATCCATGGTCCCAAAGGACAACAGGAGGTGGCGGACTGGATGGCGGCTTCCGACATCTTCATCATTCCTTCCCATATGGAAGGGTTCGGGTTGGTGGCACTGGAAGCCATGTCGTGCCATACCCCTGTCGTCGGCAGCAATGTCGGCGGTCTTGCCCATCTGCTCAAAGGTGGGGCCGGTATACTGGTGCAGCCAAAAGACCATGAATCACTGTACGATGGATTGGAGAAACTGATAACGAGCGAAAAGCTTCGTGATCAGCTTGTCATCAAGGGAGAAGAGAAAGCCCAGGAAAACGATCAGGATAAATTGTTGGATCAGCTTATTTCAATCTACCATCGATAGGAGCGAGACAGGATGAAACAGAAAAAATTGCTTCTCATTTCATCTATAGGCGGACATCTTACCCAGCTGCTACAGTTGGAAGGCTTGTTCAAAAACTACCAATACCATCTTGTAACCGAAAAGTCGGAGATCACCGAACAGTTGATGGAAAAATACCCGGTTTCCCTGCTGATGTACGGGGCACGGAATTATCCGATCCGCTATATCTACAAATTCACCTATAATACGATCAAATCCTTGTTCATCTTTCTCAAGCACCGTCCGGATATCATCATCACAACAGGAGCACACACAGCGGTGCCGATGTGTTATCTGGCAAAATTATTCCGGCGCAAAATCATCTTCATCGAGAGCTTTGCCAAATCAACCAGCCCCACCTTGTCCGGCCGGATGGTTTATCCGATTTCCGATTTGTTCATCGTGCAATGGGAATCGATGAAGGACATTTATCCGAAGGCAGTGTACGGGGGGTCAATCTATTGATACTAGTAGTTTTAGGCACGCACGAACTTCCTTTCACCCGCCTGCTTGATGAAGTGGACCGGCTCAAACAGGAAAATGTCATCCAAGAAGAGGTCATCGTCCAACACGGCCACACACCATATAAAAGCGGACGGATGACATTGAAACCGTTTGTCAGCTATGAAGAAATGGAAGCTTTATACGATGATGCCAGCCTGGTTATCACCCATGCAGGCACCGGTTCTGTCATTACTGGATTGAGAAAGGGGAAAAAGGTGATTGCCGCTCCCCGTCTGAAAAAGTACGGCGAACATAATGATGATCACCAGCTTCAGCTGGTGGAAGCATTCACTGCCCAAGGCCACATTTTAAGTTGGAATGACGGCAATCGACTCGAGGCTGTCATCCACCAGGCCAGCCATTTCGTTCCGAAACCTTTTCAATCGGGAAAGCAACGCCTGCAGGAAATCCTGACCGATTTTATCGATCATGCATGAGCACTTCAAAAGGGGAGGATAGCATGGCCATTCGTTTTTTTCAGCCGGGGGATCGAGAGGGAATCCAACAGCTGTACACCAAAGTGTTCGGGAAAGAGCGCTCGTTAGCAGGTTGGGAATGGAAATACGTTAACCATCCCAACCCGGTTAATCCATGGATTTTGGTTTTTGAAAAAAGCGACCGTATCGCCGGCCACATTGCCTTATGGGTAAGCGAAGTATATATTAAAGGTGAACTGCATCTGGCAGGATTGCGTGTCGATACGATGGTTGATCCAGACAACAGGGGGCAAGGAATATATCAGCAGTTGAATGAAGCGATGTTCACCGAAGCCAGAAAGTCGGGAATCAAGCTGCTATATGGTTTCCCTGCGCCGAAAGCGAGAGAATTGCTCCTTACCCGCACACCAGCAAAGGAAGCGGGTCCGGTGTCACGCTTTGTTTACATACAAAATCCCTTTACATTGGCTGCGGGGATGATAAAGCTTGCCAGCCTTGCGAAACCGCTGGGCAGTATTTATAAAAAATCAATCAGCAAACAAAGGAGACAGTCTTCTGTTCCATATCGACTGGAAACCGTCACAGCATGTGACGGGCGTTTCACTGATCTGGCCGACCGCCTGTCCGCAATCAGGCCGGTTGTGATCCGCCGGAGCGATAGGTACTTGAATTGGCGTTACCACCAGCATCCGGACAACACGTATCACATGGCATCACTTAGTCAGGGAGCAGAGTTGGCAGGCTATGTGGTTGTGAAAAAGGAAGTAAAGCAACTCAAACACGGCAGCGTGACTGTCGGGACGATTGTCGACTGGCTGGCAGTTGAGGACCAAAAGGCATGGCAAGAGTTATTGCAGGGTGCACTGCGCCTATTGGAAGATTGCGATGCTATACAAAGCTGGGCCTTGCCCGAAACCGCATCCGCGAATACACTCGCATCATTTGGCTTCAAGGTAAAGGACCACCCGATCACGCTTGTAGTTCATCCTTTAGGGACTGCCACAACAGGGAGCAGGCTGGATGACTGGTTTTTGCTTCAGGGAGATGTTGATTCATTCTAAGACAAAATTTTCATTAATAGTTAGAAACAAATGTAAATTTTTCGCGGGAAATGGTGTTTTTTATCTCGTATTGTGCTATATTAACTAAAGCAAAAAAATTACGAAACTATGAAACCTTTTTTTAATGACCTACGTCTTATTAGAAGATGAAAAGACCTAGAAAGATAGATAGGCTCGATATTCAGGAGGACCGACCATGGAATTTATAGCATTGCTATTGTGCTTTATTATATCGGTGGCGATAACACCATTGGTTAAAAAACTGGCCATCCGCATCGGTGCGGTCGACCAGCCGAATTACCGTAAAATTCATAGCAAATTAATGCCGCGGTTAGGCGGTTTGGCGATATTTATCAGTTTCCTTATCGGCTTTTACTTGTTTGACCCAGTCAGTCAGTATGACTGGTCGATTCTGGTAGGTGCCATTTTGATTACCACGATCGGTTTTCTTGATGACTTGTTCGAGTTGTCAGCCAAAGTGAAGTTTTCCGTTCAGCTGATCGCTGCAGGAATCGTCGTTTTCAATGGCGTACAAATCACTTTCATAAATTTGCCTTTCGGTGAGACACTGCAATTCGGCTACATGAGCATTCCAATCACCTTGATTTGGATTGTCGGCATTACGAATGCCATCAATTTGATTGACGGTTTGGATGGACTGTCAGCCGGTGTTTCGGCCATTGCTCTGATCACGATTTCCGGCTTGGCGATATCGCTCGGTGATACGTTCGTCGCTTTGATGGGATTGATGCTGCTTGGAAGCACGCTCGGATTTTTGGTTTACAACTTTCATCCGGCCAAAATATTCATGGGCGACACTGGCGCATTGTTTTTAGGCTACATGATCGGTGTGTTCTCGGTGCTTGGCTTTAAGAACGTAACGTTGTTCTCGTTGATTGTCCCGATTATCATTTTGGGCGTGCCGATTTTAGATACTTTCTTTGCGATTGTTCGCCGCATCATCCAAAACAAGCCCCTGTCCGCCCCGGATAAGCTGCATTTGCACCATTGTCTGTTGAAACTAGGCTTTGGCCATAAACAGACCGTTATCCTGATTTATGCGATGAGCGGATTGTTCAGCATCGCGGCCATCATCTTCACCAAATCGACCGTGTGGGGATCGACGATAACCCTGTTGGCACTGACGATACTGGTAGAGATTGTAGTTGAATTGACAGGCCTTATCAGTGAAAACTATCGCCCGATTCTGCGTTTGTTGGAAGGCGCCAAGGCGAAACGATAAACATAGAAAAGAGCTGCTTCATCAGCCGTTTAAAGGCTTGTGAAGCAGCTCTTTTTGTGTTCCTGCATATTAGAGCGTGGGGGAATTGTATTACGCTTTTCATGGCCAGTGGACAGCTTGCTGTAACCCCACAAAGGACTTCTATCCCGCAAGACTCTCCTGCACTCCCTTAGCAAGTCCTCTTTTATCCCGCTTAATGTCTCCCTGATCAATCATTCTTCCAGCTGTTCCGTTGATTTACAAAAACCATCCGTCCGTACCATAGGAACGACAACTAGTTTCCATGAGAAAACCGTGATAGGAGTACACTCCTATCACGGCGATTATTGTTCCGATACACGCTGTTGTTGCTCTTCCTCTCCGTAGAGGTACTGGACCAGGTTGGCGGCCGAATTTCCTCGCGAGTATTGGTTCCATTGAGCAGAAAAGCTACGCACTTTCTCCATATCAAAACGATTTTCTTTTATGATGTCAGAAATTTCGGTTGTCGTGGAAACAACCGGTCCTGGAATGTTTTGTTTATAGTCTTCCCAAAAACCGCGTGCTGTCTGGTATTCTGCCAAATCATAGCTGAAGAATATCATCGGTTTTTCCAATAACGCGAATTCAAAAGGAATGGAAGAGTAATCAGTGATTAAATAGTGACTGACCAACAACAAGTGATTGATATTTTCATAGTCTGTAACATCTACGACAAAATCATTGTACTTGTTATCCAGATTTGCCCTGATTGCCGGATGCAGACGCAAAAACAAGACGTACTCATCACCTAAGCTCTTGTAAAGCTGTTCAATATCCAAAGCGATATCGGCGGAATGAAGTTGGTTGTCACGGAAGGTAGGTGCATATAAAATCACCTGTTTCCCTGCGATAACCGGAAACCTTTGCTTTATCTCCTGCTCGATTTGCTTAGTGTGCGATTTATCAAAAAAGAAGTCCGTTCTTGGAACACCGGTCCGCAAAATTTGCTCGTTGTTCAGGCCAAAGCTTTTTCGAAAGATACCAGCCATTTTTTCTGAACCGACCACCACATAATGAAAGCGACGGTACACTTCCTGAAACCGCTGTTTGGCACGGTTGCTGCGTGTTTCAATCGAAGGATCTTTCAATCCGAATTGCTTGATGGCGCCCGCAGCATGCCAAAGCTGTACACAGGAAACTCCCGCTTTAAAATCGGTGACAGATAAAAATCCAAAGTAATTATCAACGAAAATCACTTTGGATGTGGCTAAATGGTAGATAGATTGTAAGAATTGCAGCAGGTGGGATGGACGAAAATGCTTGATTAAGACTTGAGAATCGTCCGCAAAGTCCCGCTTGCATCCTTCTGCTTTTAATACAATGATTTGCTCTTGACCAGAACGTTTCAGTTCATCCGCTACTGTGGCGATATTGTCCCCAAAGGAAGCGACCATGACGGTTTTTTCCTTGAGCGGGAACAACTTGAAGAAGTTGAAAAGCATCCTGAAGAGAAAGAGATAGCTGGATATCACCAGTTCTCTAGCCATTGTTTACTTTAAATAAATCCTTTTTGATTTTTGTAGTGGAAATGCCGACTGTGCGGGGCAGGTAAATGACTTCGCAATAATCTTTCAAAAAGTCGAATTTGCCTTCCCAGTCGTCACCCATTACAAAGATATCGATATCATGCTTTTGTACGTCGTCTATCTTTTGCTCCCAATCTTCTTCAGGAATGACTTCGTCCACATAGCGGATGGCTTCCAAAATCATTTTGCGGTTTTCGTAGCTGTGATATGCTTTTTTATTTTTAATCGCGTTGAATTCATCGGTCGAGATAGCAACAGTCAAGTGATCGCCAAGCTCTTTGGCACGGCGGAGTATATTGATATGGCCGTTATGAAGCAAGTCAAAGGTGCCATAAGTGATTACTTTTTTCATTTATTGAAACCTCCCTAAGGATTCAAATGCTACATAATATAATATTCATAGCATAAACTATACTATGGTTTTTACCCATAACAATATAAATTGTAAACGGTTTGTTAAGAATATACAAGAGGTAATAGTTTCTAATGTAAAGAAATTTGCTCATAAAAAAGAGGAACTTTATGGCAAGGCCATTAAAGTTCCTCGGCAAAGAGTTTATCTCTCAGAAATATACTCTCCGTTTGTACCTCCACTTACCCATCTAGTCGTATCTCCGTAATGTATCTTATACCATTCGTTACTTCTAACCAGATTTCCATTGCTGTCTGTCACACCCGCAATCAGAGTACCCTGACTTAGTCCTCCAACCGGTGAGCCAGTTGTAGATGGATCGGTTCTTACGTTAAGAGATGTAGCAGTTACTTCCAAAAGATTTTTCACATCTAGATAATCAGCATGAACCCATCCTTCTGTATTTCCGGCTTTGACATTATACCAGTTGCCACCGTTATAACCTAATACTGTCACTTTCGTGTTATCATCGAGAACACTAATGATTACGTCATCCCTCGACGAATTAGGTTGTGACCTAAAGTTAACACGAGTTGTTGTATAGCCGACTATATTGTCTGGATAGGAGATCAATGATCCATCAGGTTGATTTTTGAAAGAAGGAACATCAAAAATTAAAGAATAGTTGTTTAATAGCTTGTAAATATTATCCATCTTAGAAGTTTGCCCAATCGGCCACTGAACATGCGTGGCATATTGATGTGTTGCAGGATTATCCGGATTCCACTTCATTTTGTAAAGAGTGTTCTGGCCTCTGGCAATGTAGTTTTTAGCGATAAATTCGGCCCCGCCGATTATCGCTGCTTCAGGAGTAAACCAGCCTTTATCATATGCATACTGAGCGCCGCTTGAATCAGCGGAACCATCATACGCCGCTGTGCCATACATATTATAGACAGTCTTGCCATTTATTTTAACACCCTTTGCCAATGTGGATGTCCCATAACCGGTTTCATGCAATGCATGGGCAATAAGATAAACTTCATTAACATTATACTTCTCGCCTGCGTCTACAAATGCTTGTGCCGTTCCTTTTAGAGTCCCAGCATTGTTCAAGACTTTGTTGTTGACTTCATTCACGTCAATTCCAGTATTCTCTGAAAGGTTAAGGAATTGGTAGTATTCAGGTGAATCTTTACTAAAACTCGATGGATTGGCATAATACTCGACTTCACTTCTGCTTGCAGGAGTCTGCCCTGTTCCATCTGATTTAGGAGATCCTTGAGCCATTTGCATGTCTACCATGTAACTAAATGAATAATTGTAGGTAGTTGTTGTATAAGACTTTTCAATTCCATTAGATTGATTTTCCTTCGTTAAAGAGAAATCAATGTTTGCCTTACCGGCTGTTTCATTAAACTCTACTCGAATCGTATGGGAACCTTTCTTCAAGTTGAGCAGCTTGGAGTGGGTTTGCAAACCACCAGTATCATTCCATTTATCAATCTCTAACTGATTGTCTACATAGATGCGCACCCCGCCATTAACTAAGGCAATTAAGTTATGTTCTCCACCATCAACCTGTAGTTTGCGTTGGTAGACAGCTGAAAAAGTAGTGTTCGGCCGCATACCTGGAGCGGGTGACTTCGTATCTCCCCAATCAAATTCCAGCTTTGGAATTTGAGGATCGTATCCAACGAGTGTGCCAGTCCCGCTTAAATCGGAAGATGGGAACACTACACCATACCACCTATTGTCTCTAAGAAGGTTATCGAGCACAAATTCTAGATTGGCTTCTCCTGCAGTTTCTTTAAATTCCACTCTTATAGAGTGTTTGCCTTGAGATAAATAGACAGGCTGTTCGTAATGTTGCGTATTGCCTGTATCATTCCACTTGTCTATTTCCAGTTTGCCATCCACATAAATGCGAACCCCTCCGTTAGCAAGTGTCAGCAAATTATACCCACCCTGTTCTACGTCGATATTACGCTGATACACAGCAGAGAAGGTCCTATTGGGAGGAATCCCAGGTGCTGGTGATTTAGTATCTCCCCAATCAAAGTTCAAGTTTGGAATATGTGGGTCATAGCCAACTAGTGTACCTTTTCCGGAGAGATCATTGGTGGGAAATACAACCCCGTACCAGCGATTATCTCTAAGAAGATTATCCAAGACAAATTTCAAGTTAGCTTCTCCAGCAGTTTCTTTAAATTCTACCCGTATGGTATGCTTTCCCTTTGACAAATACACGGGCTGCTCCTTATGCTGAGAAGTTCCATCATCATTCCAGTTATCAATTTCAAGTTCACCGTCAATATAGACTCGCGTCCCTCCGTTAGCAACTGAAATGACGTTATGTCCGCCTTCGTCCACTGTAACATTGCGCTGATACACAGCAGAAAAAGTAGTATTTGGTCGGATGCCGGGGGCTGGTGATTTATCATTGCCCCAGTCAAAGTCTAAATTTTGAATTTGCGGATCATAGCCAACCAAAGTTCCCTTGCCGGATAAATCATCAGATGGAAAAACAACCCCATACCAACGGTTATCTCTTAAGAGATTATCCAATACAAACTGTATATTCGCCTTGCCGGCCGTTTCCTTGAATTCGACTCGGATCGTATGTTTTCCTTTTGAGAGATAGACTGGCTTTTCTATATGCTGGGTTGTCCCATCATCATTCCAGTTATCAATTTGAAGTTCACCATCGATATACACCCTCATTCCACCGTTAGCCAACGAAATGATATTGTGAGCTCCCTCTTCGACAGTGACATTCCTTTGATATACAGCGGAAAATGTCGTGTTAGGTCGGATACCATCGGCTGGGGATTTAACATCTCCCCAATCAAAGTTAAGATCATGGATTTGTGGACTATAACCTACCAGGGAACCGTTTCCGGTAAGGTTGTTAGAAGGGAAGACAACCCCATACCAACGGTTATCTCTCAATAAATTATCAAGAGAGAACTTGATATTAGCTTCGCCACGGGTCTCGTTGAATTCTATTCGGATATCATGCTGTCCTTTTGTTAAGTACAACGGTTTCTCGTAATGTTCATCGACACCCGAATCATTCCACTCGTCTATTTCTAACTTTCCATCCACATACACGCGAATGCCGCCGTTGGCTATGACAATCAAATTATGGCCACCTTGATCAGTGTACAAACTTTTCTCGTACCTTGCTGAAAAAGCCGTGTTTGGCTTAATACCAGTAGCAGGAGACTCAGTATTGCCCCAATCAAAGTTGATTTCTTCTATGGAAGGTACTTCGACTGGAACACCACCGAAGTTCGATGAGGGATAAATTTCTCCCTTCCAACTATTAGACTCAGCCTCTACATTATCAACAAAGAAACATATACCAATCCCCAAAGAGAACATCAGAAGCCAGAGTAGCTTTATATTAAATTTTTCAAACAAAGTAAAAATACTCCCCCTTAAAAAATCTATAATAATTAAAATTACATACTTTATTATCGTAGATTTATAGGGAAATGTTAAGACTAAATTTGATAAATTTTGCAAAAATGAATAATTTGCTCTAGCAATTGTGAAAAAAATTTGTCATTTAGTGTAAACTCAACAAGAAAAGGGAAGTTATAGGAAAAAACTATTTATAATCAGGTTTGATACTCGTAAGGATGGTTAAAAATAGTTCAATAAGGGAGTATATTCGATTGTGGTTAAAAACTAACACTTGGTGAAGAGTGTAATATGTGGTACATTATTTAAGAAATGTGTCGATTTGCGCATGGAATCATAAAAATTAACAAATGATAATTAAAACTTCAGAGGTGAATTGAAATTGAGAAAAATAAAAAAGGCAATAATACCTGCTGCTGGCTTAGGAACAAGGTTCCTCCCGGCTACCAAAGCAATGCCTAAAGAAATGCTTCCCATAGTAGATCAGCCCACTATTCAATATATTGTTGAAGAGGCAATTGAATCAGGAATTGAAGATATAATTATAGTGACAGGAAAAGGAAAACGATCAATAGAAGATCACTTTGATAATGCATTTGAACTAGAAGAAAATTTGGCTAACAAAGAAAAGTATGAATTATTGGAAAAGGTCCGCCAACCTTCTAAGGTAGATATCCATTATATTCGACAAAAAGAGCCAAAAGGCTTAGGGCATGCAATTTGGTGTGCTAGAAAATTTATCGGGGATGAACCGTTTGCCGTTTTACTAGGAGACGATATTGTCCAAGCTGATACTCCTTGTTTGAAGCAATTGATAAATTTGTTTGAAGAAGTCGATTCCTCGATTATTGGAGTGCAGCAAGTTCCGGAAAATGAAACTCATCGTTACGGAATCATCGATCCCGTTAAACAAGATGGCAGAGTATATGAAGTCAGTAATTTTATTGAAAAGCCAAAAGAAAATGCCCCTTCTAATGTAGCTATAATGGGGCGTTATGTCTTGACGCCTGAAATCTTTGATTACTTAGCATCTCAAGAAAAAGGATCAGGAGGAGAGATACAGTTAACTGATGCAATCCAAAAATTGAACCGAAGTCAAAAAGTTTATGCTCTTGATTTTGAAGGAACTAGGCACGATGTGGGAGAAAAACTTGGCTTTATAAAGACTACAATAGAAGTCGCCTTAACTAGAGAGGACTTAAAGGAAGAAATGGTTGAGTATCTGCGTAGTCTTCTGAACTCTGAGCTGCTGTTAAAAAAGTAGCTTAAAATTAGCAAAAGGGGATATTCCTACATTAGTTATAAGCATAACCTCATACAAAATGGTTATGCTTTTTTAATGTATAATAATAAAATGCATATAAGAAAGCGTGATAAGGTGAATACAGTTAATAATTCTCCAGTATATATATCAATTACCTCCTTTTCTGTTGATAAAAATAAATGGAAATTTGAAATGAGAGTTTCCTCTCGCACGATTTTCTCTTTGAAAGGTATCATTCTTAAACGCAGGAATGACGAAAATTCCGAAATCAACATTTTGTATAATTCGTCTATGGATAGACATGGGGACACCAATGTAAAGTTTGAAGTAGCTCCTGATTCTTTGGAAATTGATAATCACTATTGGGATTTTTATTTGGATATCCAACAGAGTGGAAGAGCCGTCAGGAAAAGAATAAAGAATCCTGGTTACTTCGTTATAAAGAAAATAAATAAAAAAAAATACTCTGGCCATCACGAAAAAGAAGATATTATTTACCCTTATATCACTGTGAAAAAGGGTTTGAGTATTTGCAAACGGAGAGCAACGGAGTATGATTCCAATAAGTATTATAGAAGAGAAAAAATCGGCGTAATTCTATACTATCTATTTAAATGGTACTGGGATAAGAAGCAAATATGGATCACTTATGAAAAATTCAGTATGACAGCCCAGGATAATTCTTATTATTTTTTTAGGTATTGTAAAGAGAACAAATTGAAAAAAAACATTTATTATATTATAAAAAAGGGTTCTCAAGATTCGTTGAATCTTCAAGACTTTAAAAGGAATGTAATAGATTTTATGAGTGTCAAGCATATTATTTTTCTATATGCTAGTAAGTTTATTATTTCTTCCGAGTCGCGGGCCCATGCATACATTTGGAAAGAAAACAGAGGGTTGATAAGAAGGAAGATTCTGGATAAAAAACATGTTTTTCTACAGCACGGGGTATTAGGGTTGAAAAAAGTCGACAATTTATTTAAAAAGGGTAATACGAATGATACCGATTTATTTTTTGTTTCTTCAGATAGAGAGAAAGAAATCTTAAAAACAAATTTTGGATATACGGATGACGAAATAGAAGTTAGTGGCCTATCTAGGTGGGATTATTTAGAAAATTCAAAAAGAGAGAAGAACAGCATATTGGTAATGCCTACTTGGAGAGATTGGTTGGACGGGGTTCCAGAGGAAGATTTTATAAAAACTGACTTTTATCACAATTACCAGGAACTTATTAATTCTCCCATGATTACAGACTTATTAAGCAAGTATAATATAAAGCTTTATTTTTGCATGCACCCTAGGTTACACAGTTATATTAATTGTTTTAACAGTAATAGCTCAAAGATAAGTTTTATGAAATTCGGCGATGTGAGAATAAATGACTTGATCATGAAGTCTTCATTATTAATCACAGACTATTCTAGTGTTGCATGGGATATGTATTATTTGAAAAAACCAATTGTGTTTTACCATGCGGATTTTAACAATCATAGATTGCCTGGTAGTTACTTGAATTTTCCGGATGAATTGTTTGGAGATATATGTTTTAATATTAATTGTTTGTCAAAAAAATTGGAGGATTATATCAAGAGCAATTTTGAAGAAAAAAAAGTATACCAGAACAAAAGAGAAGGATACTTTAATTACGTCGATAAGAAAAATAGTTTAAGAATATATAATGGAATTGTTAAGCATCAGCACAGGCTTATAAATGATAGCTTAATGGTTATAATAAAAAATAGTGATTTAGTAAAAGCTATTAGATTGAATATATATAGATGGAAAAATAGTATTAGAAAATAAAGGGTGATAAGAGTGAAGGTGGATTTAAAACTTCAGAATATAGAAAAAACATCTTCTAAGTCAGTAATGATAACCTTTCTAATGAATGCAGAAAGGGACCCCAATTTCATTTTTAGAAATGTCAGGGGTCTTTCAATTCAAAAAACTCTTACAGGAGATGTTAATTTCCTTTCAGGAAACTTCACCATTCATGATAATACCATTCACTGTGAAGTATCCGCTGAGAAATTTAGAAAACTGGCTAACGAAGGTAGTACTTGGAAATTTGTCTTTCCTGTACAACTAGATGAGGATATAGTGCATTTGAAAGTAGAAAATAATTTACAAAAAGATGCGACAATTTTTTTGAATAGCAATAGAGATAACTCTGTGAATTTAATGCAGGTAAAAGCAAGTGATAAGTTGGGAGTTATTCTACTTTCAAAGAAGAGCCCTTTTTCTTTCTATATGAATGTTCAAGAGATAAAAAGAGAGACTGGCTATTATAAATTTAAAGGAATGTTATCACCTTCTATTCAAGATAGTCCGGTCGCGATAATTGGTTTCTATGCAAAGCATGAAATTAGTGATGAAATAATCAATTTGAACGATTTTAATGTACAGTATGAAGAAAATACGATCGAGTTATGCTTAGACCTCTACGAAAACGTTTTTTATGAAGGAAACTGGAGCTTTTTTTGTACTGTAAAGCACGGCGAAGAAGTGTTTTATTGTAAACTAAATGGAATGGAAAGTGCATGTAATGTGAACTCTTATCAATTCGATAAGGGGAAAGTGTATTTTTATCAGTTAGAAGTCAGAAAAAATCAATTGCAACTTATCTCTAAAAAAGGATTTCAACAAAAAGTAACACATCTGAAGCAATTGGAAGTATATAATAATAAACTTTATATAGAAGGTTATATCAATTGTTTAGTTGGTGTCCCAGAAACTCCATCCGTTAAAGAGTTAATTTTTGTGAACCGTGATTCTAAGGTCGAAGTATCTTTCCCAATTCTTACAAATGATATTGAGGACCAATACTTTTTATCGAAGGAAATCAGTTTGAAACAAGAGAGTTTTTTTGAAGAAAAAGGTATTTGGGATGTTTTCATAAGTGTGGAATTAAACAATGTTACTGGAAGAGAAAAGTTCAGCTTAGCTGATCATGTGGATTCCAATACAAACCATTTCTTTCTCCCCGCTACTGTACACAACAGCGAAAATATAATAAGAAGGTTGCGTCCTTATATTACTGCTGATAATAATTTGGCTATATTAGTAAGAAATGGAGTTTTGCAAGGGGATGTCTCCCGAATTGATTATAATGAGGACAAGTTAGAAATTAGAGGGACGTTGGATGTTCAGGATGTTAACTATGAATTAAGAAATGTTTATCTGGAAAACTCCGAAGGAAATGTTCTTTTATGCCAGAATGAGTTTACGGAAAACATAGACGGAAGCATTGATTTCAAAAGCGAGTTCGACTGGGCCACTTACAATTCGGTGGAAATGGGAGAGACAAACTTTCAATATATGGTTGAAATAGTAGTGGATCAAAATTTGACTTTTTCTTTTCCTCTTGCCTCCAATATGGACGACATTCGTGAAAAGGCAAAAGCAATGGTATATCCACCGCTAACAAAAATGATTTCAGGGTATCCGCTAAGAATATATCCTTATTATAATGACGGAAATGAATTATGCGTATCGGTTACAAGTGAATTGGATGCTAGTTGCTCTCAACTAGAGGCAAAAAGAAACAGCATTAAATTGGTAACATCTATAGAAACAAACTTAAGTAAGGATATACAAATTAATAGTGCTTCTTTATTGTTATATGATTTTAATAATGATAAAGCAGTGGAACTTCCCAGCAGTAGGATAAGTGATGAGGGATTAATTAGCATTAACCTTGATGCTGATTTTATCATGAAGAATAATATGCTATATGAGGGAGCTTGGGATCCTTACTTAATCTTAGATATAAACGGTTTTCAAATTACTACCAAGATATACGGAAAAGAAAAGAATTTGATTAGTAAAAACGCAACTTACAAAACTAATGCAAGAAAAGCATATAACGGTTTATATTATTCTTTATTTTTTGACAGAAAAACGGGCAAACTTCTGTTCGAAACCAGGAAATTATTTGCTGATGAAAGGAAAAGCCAAAAACTAAAAAGTTTCCTCGCCCGGTTTGTTGCCAAAACCATAAAAAAGTTTATAAATAAACCTATTTGGCTAGTAGGAGAAAATTTAGGAGAGGTAGCTCAGGACAACGGCTTTGCGTTTTTTGAATACTGTATGCGAAATGACGTGCAAGAAACAGTATATTATGTTAGTAAAAAAGATAATAAAAACAAGAGTAATCTAGAGCCTTATTCCTCTTCTATTTTAAGATATGACACTTTTAAACATTATGTAATGTATCACTTGACCGATTATTTAATTGTCAGTCATGGAATAAGGGATGTCATACCGAGTCTTTTCCATAGAAGAATGGGAAAGAATCCAAAAAAAGTAATTTATTTACAACATGGAATTATTGCTATGAAAAGGTTGAACTTTAATAGTAAGTCTTATAATAGCAAAATCAAAAAGTTTGTAGTTTCTTCTTCATTCGAAAGAAACTTGCTTATCAATGAAATGAATTTTAAGCCCAAACAGTTAATGGTTACAGGGTTAGCAAGATTTGACTCTTTAATAGATAAAAGTCGCGAAAGAAAAAATAAAGAAATAGTAATAATACCCACTTGGAGAGAGTGGCTGGTAGATTCAAGATCCGAATTCTTGGCTTCTGATTTTTATAAACATTACTATGAGTTATTACATGATCCTTCTCTACATTCAATTCTGGAGAAGTATAATTTAACTTTAAAGTTTTTCCCTCATATAGAAATTCAGAAAAAGTATAGAGAGGACTTTGTATCCTCTCATGATCGAGTTAAAGTTGTAAACTTAGGAGAAGAAAACATACGCGACCTCATACAAAATAGTTCGCTTATGATCACTGACTATTCCAGCGTTATTTTTGATTTTAATTATTTGGAAAAACCAATTATTTTTTATCAGTTTGACCTTAACGATTATCTTAGATACAGAGGCTCGTATATAGATTTGCGAGAGGAATTAATCGGAGAAGCGGCCTATAAAAAAGAAGAGGTAATTAATTTGATCGAAAAGTATGCTGGGGAAAATTTCCGATACAACGAAGATTATGCAACTGCTTCAAGAAAGTTTTACAATTTTGATGACCGCAATAATTCGCGTAGGATTTATAAGGAAGTAAAGAAATTATATAGCGGGGGTGACATATAAATGAAAATCTCATTTTTAGTTTACAATATTTATGGAATGGGCGGGACCGTCAGAACTGTAGTTAATACTGCGAATCACTTTGCTGCAGAAGGTTATGAAGTCGAGATAATAAGCGTTAGAAGAACGAGAAGACGTCCTATGTTTAATTTGGATAAGCGAATTAACATCAACTTTCTATTCGATGCCAGGAGAGGTATGTTATTCGGAAAAAATACCCCGCTATATCAAAAAATAATCAAGAGAGTTTTGTTGAAAATACCGAGCCTGTTTATTCATAAGTCTGAAGACCTGTATCACATGTTTAATTTCTTCGTGGACTTGAAAATAATAGCGGCACTAAAAAAGGTGAAAAGGGGTGTATTAATTACGACGATACCCTCTTTCAATGTTCTTTCTTCAATTTTCGTAAGCAATAATGTCATTAAGGTGGGGCAAGAGCATAAATATTTTGAAGGACATTCCAAAGGCTTGCAAAAAAGAATTGTAAAAACATATAAAAACCTGGATGCATTAACATGTTTAACTGATTCAGAAATTGATGACTTTGATAATCATTTAAATACCAGTAGGGTAGATTTATACAAAATAGAAAATGCTACAGAGCTTCCTGTAGAGTCGGCGCCTCTCGATAATAAAGTCGTTATAGCAGCAGGAAGGTATGTTCCTCAAAAAGGGTTTGATTTATTAATACCTGCATTTTCCAAAGTGATGGAAAAGTACCCGGATTGGAAATTGAAGATTTTCGGCTCAGGTGAAGGAGAAAAGGAACTTCGAGATTTGATATTTGAACATAAAGCCTATAACAATATTTTTCTCATGCCTAAAACCGATGATATAATAGGTGAAATGCTAAAGTCTTCTATGTATGTACTGAGCTCAAGATATGAACCATTCGGAATGGTGATTATTGAGGCGATGTCTGTGGGGGTTCCTTGTGTCAGTTTTGCCTGCTCGGGGCCAAAAGAGATCATCAAGGATAGAGAAGATGGAATTTTGGTGGAAGAAGGAAACATAGAAGATTTAGCAAACTCTATGGTTAAGTTAATTGAAACTAGTGAATTAAGAAAAGAGTACGGTAGGAATGCAAAGAAGAATGTAGAGAGATATTCTTTTAACGTTATTGGAGAGAAGTGGGAAAAACTACTGAAGGAACAAACGTCAAAGAAAGAAAAGGGAAAAGAAAAAAGAGAAGTTGTTCCATTAAAGGATTAATGTATAGTAAAACACCTATCCAGATAGGTGTTTTATTTGAAAGAAACGAGATGAAATCCCCCTTTGTATAAAAAGATAATCTAGGGTAAAATATGTTTAGCTGTAAAAAGGGCTTTATGCCCTTTTCCAGTTTTTAATAACCAAGTGAGAGGTTAATATTATGCTCAGCGTGTTTAAAAAGATTGTTGTAAGAGTTAGACGGAGCGGCTTAGTTTCAAGAATATATAAGTTTGCTTTTTTACTTGCCGGCAAGCTGCCTGTGAAAAAAAACTTAATAATGTTTGAGAGTTTCTCAGGCAAGCAATATAGCGACAATCCACGAGCAATTTACGAATATATGGTTGATAATGATTTTCAGTCTGAATATGAATTACTGTGGAGTATAGACAAAAGGTCTTTAGATAAGTTTAAAGGGCAAGACTTACAATTAGTTAAACGGTTTTCTTTGAAATGGCTACTTTCGATGGCTCGTGCGAGATACTGGATTGTGAATAGCAGGCTACCTTTGTGGATTCCTAAGCCAAAACATACTAGTTATCTTCAAACCTGGCATGGAACACCTTTAAAAAAACTAGGTGCTGACATAAATGAGGTCCATATGCCTGGAACCACTACAGAAAAGTACAGGCTGAATTTTCTTCATGAAGCTAAAAAGTGGGATTATTTGGTTTCACCCAATGCATATTCAACTAATATTTTTCGAAGAGCTTTTGGTTTTAACAATATTATATTGGAAGTCGGCTATCCAAGAAATGATTTCCTTATCAAGCACAATAACACTCAAGATATACAGTCGATCAAAGAGAGATTAAAACTGCCAAAGGATAAAAAGATTATATTGTATGCACCTACTTGGAGAGATAATGACTTTTATGAAAGAGGGAAATATAAATTCCAATTGAACATGGATTTGGAAAAAATGAAAAAAGAAATAGGTGATGAATACATCATTCTATTAAGAATGCACTATCTTGTTGCTGAAAACCTTGAATTAGAACACTTCAAAGGTTTTGTATATGACTTTTCCAATTATCAAGACATTCGTGAGTTATACTTGATATCGGATATGTTGATAACCGATTACTCTTCTGTTTTCTTTGATTACGGAATCTTAAAAAGGCCCATATTGTTTTTTGTGTATGATTTGGATGAATACAGAGATACACTTCGTGGTTTTTATTTTGATTTAGAAAGTGAGGCCCCTGGTGTATTAGTAAAAGATACGGAGAGCATTATAAAGGAAATATTAAATATTCAAAGAAACAATTTCAAGGTCGACTCTTCGTTTGAAAATTTTTATAACAAGTTTTGTTACCTGGAAAGTGGAAATTCCTCAAGACAAGTGGTTGATCAGATTATAACTGAAAGCGAATAAATTTGAGTTATACCATTTGTGAGATGAAAGGAACGCTTATATGAACGCTGCATGGAAAGTTATACTAGAACAATTTAAATATTTTTATCTTGTGAGAAGATTATCTATGTATGAGCTGAAGGTCTCTAACAATAATAATTATTTAGGGATGGCATGGGAAATAATTAATCCCTTAATCCAAATAGGCATTTACTGGTTTGTGTTTGGGTATGGTATGAGGGAAAGAAGTAACATTAACGAAGGGGACTTACAAGTTCCATTCGTACTTTGGTTGGTGGCAGGTATTGTTGTATGGTTTTTCTTTTACCAATCGACCATACAAGGATCTAAATCCATTTATTCTAGACTGAAAATCCTGTCCAAAATGAATTTTCCGATGAGTGTAATTCCAAATTATGTAATTTTTTCTAAATTCTACGTCCACGTGATTATGTCAGTAATTACAATTGTGATTTTTCAATTATCAGGATACCCTATAAATATATACTATTTGCAGTTTATATATTTTATTCTTGCTACTTTTTGCTTTATGTATTCACTGGCATTGATTACTTCAACACTTTCCACCTTGGTGAGAGATGTGCACATGTTCTTACAGGCAACGTTACGTATGTTGTTGTACTTGTCACCTATTTTATGGACAATGGAAAGTTTGCCGGAAGAATTACAATTTGTAATGAAAATCAATCCTTTATACTATTTGATTGAAGGTTATAGGGCCGGATTTTTTGGGACAGGATGGTACTTATTTGATCATTGGCAATACACCATATATTTTTGGTTATTAACGGTTGTCCTTTTCTTTATTGGCTCTAATCTTCATATGAAATTCAGAAGACACTTTATTGATTTTCTTTAAAAAGAAGGGATTATTATGGATAAGTCTATTATAGTCAAAAATGTGACGAAAAAATATAAGTTATTTAATAAGACCTCAGAGAGAATTCTGGATCTAATTTCTCCTAAGAGTTATGGAGAAGATTTTTATGCGCTTAGAAATGTTAATTTCGAAGCTGTTAAAGGAGATGTAGTAGGTTTTGTAGGTATAAATGGTTCGGGGAAATCAACCCTTTCCAATATCATTGCTGGCATTGTACCTGAAACGTCAGGCTCGGTTAAGCTAAATGGACAGGCATCACTAATAGCAGTCTCATCAGGATTAAAAGGTGAACTAAGTGGTAGAGATAACATTGAACTGAAATGCTTAATGCTCGGTTTTACAAAAAAAGAAATAAAAGAGATGGAACCTCATATTATTGAGTTTGCAGAATTAGAACATTTTATAGACCAACCGGTTAAATCCTATTCAAGCGGTATGAAATCCCGTTTAGGCTTTTCAATATCAGTTACTATAGATCCCGATATATTAATTATTGATGAGGCTTTGTCTGTTGGAGATAAGGCATTTGCCGAGAAAAGTCTTCAAAAAATGAAAGAATTTAAAGAACAAGGCAAAACAATGATTTTTGTGAGTCATTCAATTGGTCAAATGAAGGATTTCTGTGAAAAAATTTTATGGTTAGAATATGGTACAGTCAGAGAATATGGATCCGTGGACGAAGTTTTGCCTAATTATGAAAACTTCCTGAAAAAATTCAAAAAAATGTCCAAGGAAGAGAAGAATGAATATCGGGAAAGTGTTTTAAAAAGAAATGAAAACTTGGTGAACGCATAAAATATTCTTAGTGGCACTTGAGGATATGATACTGCTTTCTATAAATCAGAAAGGATAAATTTAATGGCTAAGAGCAAAATGGTGGAACCTATATTGTGTAGTATAAGTTCGAAACAAAACCGCCTTACACTCATGATTTCTGTACGGGAAGATATAATACCGGTTAATTTTTTTATTAAGGGAAGGCACAAGGAATCCGTAAGGAAAACTATTAACTCAACATTTCGTTATACAGCTGACAGGATGAATTTCTTTGAAATTATAATCACAGATGAATTACTAAGCTTTATAGATGATGTGATTATGGATATTAGTATGTCCTATGCTCCAAGTAGAGAGGTGCTAAAAGAGGCAAGGATTAAAAGTAACCACTCTACAATAGAATTCAATGTAATAAACCGAAGTAATGACCAAATAGTTCAGCCATATACAACAAAAAAAGGGAATTTATCCTTTCGATATTTAGAGCAAAAATTAAGTGGCAAGTTTGAAGAAGTGAAAATGGATAAAAACGGGAAACTTTTCTTTCGAGGGTATTTTATGCTGCCTGAATCTTTTGTCGATGAGAGTACGGTGAAATTATCGGCCATTGATAAGCGGACAGAAATCACTATTCCTATTACAATATCTACTGTTGATAAAAATAAAAACATTTTTGAAATGAATGGGCAATACGATATTTTAGAGCATCTACAAGATGATGAGAAGGATAAAAGTTTTAAATTTTATATAGAAGCAGAAAAGAAATTTGGAGAAGAAACTGAGAAATTAGTTAGTGCTCGATTAAAGTCCAGCATTCCTGGAAATAAATTTCCTTATCAAACCACCTTAAAATTTCAACATAAAAGAAAGAAAGTCATATGCACAGTAACCGCAGAATCTAAATTCCTCCGTATAAATGTAAAAAAGCCAAACAGGATTAAAGCAACTATTAAACAGTTTAAAAGAAAATGGTATAGGTTTAAGCGAGGAAAGTCCTTAAGAACAATTTATAAGTCACTATTTGTTTTAACTGGAAAAATGCCTGCTGCTAAAAATGTCATTATTTTTGAAAGCTTTGCAGGTAAGCAATATAGTGATAATCCTAGAGCAATATATGAATTCTTAAAAGAGAATGACTACGATTTCAAAATGTATTGGAGTTTTGATCGTAATAATATGAAAAAATTTGAAAGCAATGAGAATATAAAGGCAATTAGAAGGTTTTCAATTAAGTGGTTGATATTAATGAGCCGTGCAAAATACTGGGTGATTAATAGTAGACTGCCATTATGGTTGCCAAAACCAAAACATACAATATACCTTCAAACATGGCATGGAACCCCCTTGAAGAAGTTGGGTACTGATATTGAAGAAGTTCATATGCCTGGTACTACTACAGAAAAGTACAAAAGAAATTTTGTCACTGCGGCTAGCAAGTGGGACATTCTAGTGTCACCTAATAACTACTCAACAGAGATATTTAAGCGAGCTTTTGACTATAAGAATGCAATTATTGAAACGGGTTATCCAAGAAATGATTACCTTACTAGAAACAACAATAAAGAGAAAATAAGATACTTGAAAGAGAAACTGAATTTGCCATTAAATAAAAAAATTATGCTTTATGCTCCAACATGGAGGGATAATAACTTTTATTCTAAAGGGAAGTATAAATTTGATTTACAGTTGGATTTGGAGCGTTTAAGAGAAGAGTTCGAAGATGAATATATCATACTGCTGAGGATGCACTATTTAGTGGCAGAAAACCTTCAAATAAGTCAATATGAAAATTTCGTTTATGACTTATCGAAGTATGACGATATTAGAGATCTTTATATCATATCTGATTTACTTATTACCGACTATTCTTCTGTTTTCTTTGATTATTCGGTGTTGAAGAGACCAATATTTTTCTTTGTCTTTGATATAGAACAGTATAGGGATAACCTACGGGGTTTTTATTTAGATTTTAAAAATAGTGCTCCGGGCCCTTTCAGTAAAACAACATATGAATTGATTAAAGATATAAAAAACAACAATGAAGTAAATGGGAAAAAATTCAGGAACTTTTATAACGAATTTTGCTATCTTGAAGATGGGAATGCTTCGGAGCGAGTAGTTAAACACTTGTTTGAGTAGATAGGTAAGTGTTAATTTGTACCGATCTAAAGGGGCAACCTAAAGTGGAAAGAAATAAGTCAATAGATTTTTTTAAAGCAATTGCAGTGTTTTGTGTCATTTGCATCCACACTAAACCTTTTGAAAATTATCAATCTATGTACCTAAATGGTGCATATATCCAATTTGTTATAGATAGTCTTGCGAGATTTGCAGTACCTTACTTTTTCGCCGTCTCAGGTTATCTTATTGGAGAAAAACTAAAAACAAGTCAAAAAAAACAGTTCAACCAATATACTTTTAACTACTTGTTGAAAGTTGTGAAAATCTACTTTTCTTGGGTTTTCGTTTTTATCGCTTATGACCTTATCATGGTTGTTGTTAATTCAAGTATAAGTAAGGAAGACTTGATTTTAAATTTGAATAAGTATCTAGATTCAGATAGTTTTTTGAATGTATTTTATGTGGGTTTAAATTATTGGTCAACTTATCATCTTTGGTATTTAATTGCTTTGGTTTGGTCTGTCATCATTATAAGTATATTTATAAAAATACGAAGAGTGAAGTTGCTACTAGTAATCAGCTTTCTATTAAATATAGTAGGATTGTCAGGTCAGTCATATTCATGGCTATTTGACTTCCCGTTAGAAACTCGTGATGCCGTATTCTTCGGATTATTTTATGTTACACTAGGTTTTTGTTTTTCGGCAGTATTCAAGTATGAGATTAGGAAATTAAAAGTGAAATATTTAGCTTATTTAACTATCCTTTTTTCTCTTCTCCAATTAGGAGAGAGGGCGCTTCTCGTATTTTACTTTGATGCTCCCTGGGGAAATTATTTTATTTTCACGCTCCCTGTTACTATTACAATTTTAATAATAGCACTACAAAACTCGTTAAAAGTAACTGGTGGAATGACAACAACTCTTGGAATGAGTACACTGGGTATATATGTCATCCATCCATTAGTGATTGAAAATATTGATTTTTTGCTGAAGCTTTTTCACTGGGAATATTTAACCTCCACTTTAGCTTGGAATATTTTTTACACACCGTTTGTTTTATTTACATCCTTTTATATGTATCGGTTACTACAATTGCTCAAAATCAAATTCAATTGATATTTAAAAGACCAAGAAGCAGTTAACTAGAGTGACCCAATAATATGAGACAGGAAAAAACACCCCCAGAGTCGTATAAAAGTATTTATCGACATTTGGAGGTGTTTTTGTTATGGGAAAGAAGATGGTTTATCCTGAAGAAATCAAGAGAGAAGTTATACGCTTAAAGCTTTCTGGAGAACTCACGAACAAGGAGATTATGGAGAGGTTTGGCATTAAAAATGAGACACAGATCAAAATCTGGACGAAATGGTTTAGGAATGGAGAGGAACACAGGTTGGCTCAACCAATTGGAAAACAATATGCTTTTGGAAAAGGGCCTGATGATGATAGTGAAATAAATCAGTTAAGGAAAAAAGTGAAGTATTATGAAATGCGAGAGGAATTGTCGGGAAAGTACCAAGAAATCGAAAGGAAGTGGTTCCAGAAGTATTCGTTGAAGTCGTAGAAGCTTATAAAGAGAAATACACGATCACCACTATTTGTGAATGCTTCAAGATTCCAAGGTCAACTTATTATCGTTGGAAGGAGAGGATTTCAGCTGCGTTGCCCCTTCTCCATCAATTAGTTATAGGTATTTGTCAAAGTCTTTCATTTAGGGTGGGCCATCGAAACGTAAGAGGTATTCTCAAAAATGATCACAAAATGATGGTGAACCGAAAGACAGTACAAAAAATCATGCAAAAGTATAACCTTCAATGCCAAGTGAAAGTGAAAAGAAAGGTTTACATGGCTGGTGAAAGCAAGTTTGTGGTACCAAACCTTCTCAAACAGGATTTTAAGACGGACCGACCTAATCAAAAATGGGTTACAGATATCACTTACTTGCCTTATGGGGAAAAGATGCTTTATTTATCAACCATAATGGACTTGTATAATAACGAAATCATGGCCTATAAAGTTAGTGACACCCAAGATGTTAAGCTTGTGTTAGATACATTAGAAACTGCTTGTAAAGGAAGAGAAACTCATGAAGTTATTCTGCATAGTGACCAGGGTGCTCAGTACACCTCTTATGCTTTTCAGGAACTAGCTAAAGAAAAAGGCATTACCACAAGCATGTCCCGAAAAGGAAATTGCTTTGATAATGCCGTAATCGAATCCTTCCATTCCTCGCTAAAGTCGGAAGAATTCAACACTCAAAATAGAGTGCTCCTTACAAACTCTATTGTACTAGAAAAAGTAGAATCTTACATGTATTATTACAACTACATACGACCGTTTTCAAAATTAAACTGCCACAGTCCTGTAGAATTCAGGACTATGGCAGCATAGGTGTTTTTTCTTGTCCCGTTTTACTGGGTCAGTTCAGTTAACTGTCTTGGTCTTTTATTTGTGGTGGATTTATTGGATAGTCATATGCTTGATTATTTATCAATTCGCTATCTAAGGGGTCTTCTAAACATTCTTCCATTTCTGGAGTGAACGGGACTACAGGATCTTTGGCAAAAAAGTGGAAGACTTCTTTTAACACTGTTTTCCCCCCTTGTCACATCATGTTTGAATGTATTATTCCCTCTTTGGAATATTATATTCAAAAACTCATCACTTATTCATTGACAACCACCATTCTATTCATTGATATTCCTTCATGTAAAAGTATTATTACGGAAATTTAGAAGTTATAGCACCATGAGGCTGAAATGTATATTATAATAGATATTTGAGAGTTTATTTATCGAAAGGTTGTTAATTGTGTCGAAACTATATAAATATGTGTCTATTATGGATATACCTTTCACCAATTTAACCCAAGAACAATTGCTGGAAAAACATCTTTATCCAAGATTACAACATCAGGAGAAGTCCTATATTGTCACAGCCAATCCTGAAATAGTGATGATGGCAAAAGAGAATAATGAATACAAGCATATAGTAAGACAAGCCGATTTTATTATCCCGGATGGTACAGGGATAGTCATGGCATCTAAATTAATCAATCAGCCTATTCAAGAACGGGTGACTGGTTTTGATTTAATGACCCATCTGATTGGATATGCTGAGGACCAGCAATTGAGCTGTTTCTTCTTAGGTGCATCGGAAGAAGTCAATGTAAAAATGGTTGAAAGGATCAAAACACTACACCCATACTTGCGCATAGCCGGCAAGCACCATGGCTTCTTTGACTTAGATGATAAAAATATTGTAACAGAAGTACAGAAAAGCCAACCGGATTTGATCTTTGTTGCTTTAGGATCTCCAAGGCAGGAACAATGGATTACGAAGCACTACCAGCAATTTACGAAAGGATTGTTTATGGGAGTAGGGGGCAGCTTTGATGTCATTGCTGGAGAAGTGAAGCGAGCTCCCAAGCTTTGGATTAAACTTCATTTGGAATGGTTGTATCGGACAATCAAACAGCCTTTTCGCTGGAAAAGAATTTTAAAAGTATTTGAATTTATGCTTCGTATATTAGTAAAACGTTATTAAGAGTGGGTATATATATAAAAGGCCGGCAAACGCCGGCCTTTTATATATAATTGATTTCCTGATAGATACGTTTGCAGTTTTCTTGGTCCACTTGAGAAAAAATCAAGTATTTTTTCTCTGAGACAGACGAATGCTCCTTGAAGTTGTGAGCTATATAGTGCTCAATAGCATCTACCATTTGTTCCTCAGTGTGACAGATATCACCAAGGAAGGTTTCTTCGATAGGTCGGAGGATGCCGTCCCGGAAAAACGAATCTACATCAAAGTGATAAAAAATGACGGGCTTCGCCATAAAATTGAAATCGAAAGATACAGATGAGAAATCAGTGATCATTAATTTGTTTTCCATGATTAGTTCCTGAACATTTTTCTGTCCCAGTTTCAACACATTGATGCGATCGCAGGCAAGGCCGCTGAAATGTTCAATAAACTGCTGCATGCGATAATGCGGGTAAAGGTTCAAGGTGACATCGTATTTCTCTAATAAATCACGAAGGCGTTCATTGTTCAACAAATTGTTGTATCGACAGAAATACTCAGACTCCAAAAAGTCTTCCTCTGTTTTTAACCATTCCCGCCAGGTTGGTATCACGAGAATCGAGCGTTCTTCATGGTGCTCGGTCAGCAAGTTGTCAAAACGGGAAAGACCAGTGATTTTCACTTCTCTGTCCTTATATCCCATTTTATTCATGACCAGTTTCTTTTCCGGTTCCGAGCTGACACATACCATGTGAAACGGGTATTTGTAGTATTTGCGATGGTACTCAACATTCTTTCTGCCTAACACGCCATGCTGCAGGAAAACTCGTTTTCCTTTTTTAAATGATCGCAATTCTGCTCCTTTGGCCGGTAAGAAGTAATCTGGATCGTGAGAACCGACAAAGGAAGAGGCAAGGGCGGCCATACGTAAGTGTTCCGCTGAGCCGTTATAAAGTACGTTTCCCAAATCTGCAATATTTTTAATATCCTCTGAATCACGGTCAATTACATAGTAAACCTCTTTTTCCGGATGATGCAGTCGGCAGTACCGAAAGAAATGGTAACCGGTATCCTGGGCGGTATCCGGTCGTTCCCCAACCAGCCAAATATTCCGGTGCCGATTCCGAAAACGATCGATATACTGACCGTACTTCAAGTAGTGCAGCTTTTCTTCAGAGAAAGAAATAGTTTCTATTTTTAGATTCCCTCGAGGTGTGTAGGTCAAGTAATTCCTTATATAATTACCGTCGTATGGGACGGTGTTCTGTCTTAGAATTTCATCTTTATAGTAAGTGTATTGTTGTGAACCTAACTTTCTTTCTCGGACAATGCCGTTGTAATGAAGTTCAACAAATAAATCATAAATTTCTTTGTCTTCGGTTTTTAGGTGAGTATATATCCGTTCAAGCGGAACACTGATATCAAATCCTGCAAACCGATAATCGTATCGTCTGGAATGGAGTCGGTTCACTTTTTTTGAAAGTAATGGTATCTTTATTTCCTCTTCCGTTTCCCGCTCCCGGATAATAAGAAAGCGCTCGATTGCGTTAGGATGATCGAATTTGACTGTATCTAGATAGGCATACCCTTTTAATTGCAAGTGACCATCTTTGAGATTGAATCGCTGCAAATCCCGCTGAACAGTCAGCTCGGTTAGCGACACAGACAGATGGTTCTTAACAGTCGGGTAGTAAAATGCCTGGTAAATGGTAGAATCCTGGAACTGTATCCGCGACTCGTATGCAATGGTTTTAGATTGGACGCGTAGGCGAAACAGATGCTTTTCTCCATATATTTTTAATTGTAAATAGGCATCCCAGCGAATACTCTCGATATCTTCAAATGGAA
The DNA here is from genome assembly GCF_041366435.1 of Sediminibacillus sp. JSM 1682029. Classification (NCBI taxonomy): domain Bacteria; kingdom Bacillati; phylum Bacillota; class Bacilli; order Caryophanales; family Bacillaceae; genus Sediminibacillus; species Sediminibacillus sp. JSM 1682029. Next base: position 120,186 of record NZ_JBEWYY010000009.1, on the reverse strand, counting down.
TAATGTCCCGATAGTTGAACGGGAATTCAAATAAAACACCTTCTGATGCAGGATCGTTACGGACATCTATCGGGAAATAATGAAATTCATCTGTATTCCGCTGGCGCAAAGCAATTTGCATGTCAGCATCGTTTTCGTGTTTGTTCAACAAATAACTTCTTAGACTGCCACTCAGATGCACAGTCCAATCGTCTACCAGAGAACTTTCCAGCCTCCGGATCCGGATGAAGGCCATTCGGCTTCTGGAAGACAAAGAGCCTTTTTTTGTCATGTAGGTGCGTAACTCTCTGGATTCTTTATCCGTTTGATAATAGAGTGGGTCCTGGTAAGCAAGGACTTTGCTGTTTTTGACTTTTATCCTGAATTTCTGACCGCTTGCCAAAAGAAAATAGTAATCCCAAGTCCCTTTAGGATAGTCCTTTCCGGAAAAGGTCACCATTGCTTCCCATCTACCATCATCCAGCCAGCTTATCGGCCGGTAATAATGAAAAGTAGAGTCCCTTTTTTGTATTAACAGCTGGATATGCTGCTTGTCCTCATGAAAAAAGTCTGCCCAGCCTTCTATCTTCAAACTGCTTTGCAGAGTGGTCACTTGATCGACGAAGTTAGGGACCTGGTATAGTTGATTGTCCAGAATGGTATCCTTCGCCTGCAGGCTGACATTTCCGTTTATAGTGACATAAGGTTCGATAATTAAGTTTCCCTCAATTTTTTTATTGGTAAAACTATATATTTCTTTGCGGAAAGACTGGGAAGGAGGTAGACGATACAACTTATTTTCCTTCGCTAAATACAAAGCCCACTTTCCTGTCCTGGAAAAGTCGGGGAGTTCTTCCAGTGCAATAGAAGCGTCCATTCGATGCTCATAGCTATCATTTAAAAAATGGATGAGAGGAAAGTAATATTCCTTCTGCTCTTCATCCATGCTTCTTAAAAGCAAAACTGCCCTTGAATAGTTTTGTTTCTTTTTATTGCGATTTGTCAATTCTATTTTTAATTGATTTTCCTCAAAGTAGAGGGAAGCAATGCGGAAAGGATGAGAACGCAATTTTTTAATTTTGTATTTTGTTTTACTGTAAATGAGCCGTATTCCTGTATGTAGCTTTTTTAACTTTGCCATCATTAAAATTTCCTTTCTGTTTACTCCGAATACCGTTCATCCCTGAACTATTTTTTTATATTATATTCGTGATAAGTTCCGATGATATGTCGCAATACAAAAAGGAAAAAGAACTATTTTATCGGTAAAAAAAGTAAAAAAACCGCGGGTAAGCAATTTTGCTTACCCGCGGTCAGTGAATTAGTAAGTTGATCCTGTATCAGAATCGTCATACTGATTATTTTGTCCATCCTGGTTTGGATCAGAATAGGAGTCTGTCCCACTTTGAGAAGGATTGTTGGTTGATTGATCGGATTCGTCTTGATAACTCTCATTTCCATTCACATCATCACCAGGATGATCCGTGCTTTCCAAATCAAGATGTTCACGAAGTTCCATACGCTTATTCGCCAAATCGGTTTCATCTAATTGGTAATAATAGATGCCGTCGATCATAGAATCGGAACCTTCAAGATTGAGGGTTTCTACATCAAGACTTCCACTAGTTCCATAAGAAATGAAACTTTTCATTTCGCTGAAACGCATGTTGGTTGTCATGTTATCGCCAACTGCTTCCATCATATCATCATACTTCGTTATCGATCCTATGTTGGCTGCTTTCTTGATTACTGCTTTAATAATTTCCTGTTGCCGTTTACCGCGCTCAATATCGTTATCCTGCTTTCTGGTCCTAGCCAAAGCCAGTGCTTCTTCACCGTTTAAATTTTGCTCGCCAGGGTAAAGGTGTATGGCATTCGCTGTATCGTTAGAATCTTGCTCCGTCATTTCATAAGGCACATCGACATTAATACCGTTTAAGGCATTTACTACGTCGATGAAGGCTTCAAAATCCATTTTTACGTAGTAGTCTACCGGAATATCCAGGAGTCCTTCTACCGCTTCGATGGAGGCTTTCGGGCCGCCGTATGCGTGGGCGTGATTGATTTTCGTGTTATACCCCACTTCCGGAATGTACACATAGGAGTCACGCGGGATGCTTAACAGCTTGACGCTTTTTTCATCCTTGTTAAGTGTGGCAAGCATCAATGCGTCAGAGCGCGAGCTTCCCTCATTGTCCCGTTTGTTGCTTTCATCTACCCCGATGAACAAAACTGAAACATTGTCGACGTCGGGATCCACTACTTTCTCGCGAAGCTCCGATTTGTCTCTTCCGTCATCTTCATAGGAATCTGTTACTACCTCGTCCGCTTTATTGTACAGATAGGCGCCGTATGCTGTTGTTGCTCCTAACAAAACCAAAATGGGTATTAATATAAATAAAAGGCGTCTCCGCTTCTTTACTTTTCGTTTTCGAATCCTTCTTCTCTGTGCGTTATTTTCCATTAAACAATCTCCTTATTTTTAGAGCTAACATAAATAAACACTAATTTATATTTTACTACTAATTCCGACACTAGTAAATTGAATTTTTATGTAAATAGTGTGTAATAGTAAAATCAATTAGAGTAAGGCAGTCACCAGGAAAGCCTTCTGGCTATAATACTGCTAAATTGGCAGAGTCGTAGAGAATCAGCAACGATGGTTTGATTACAAAATTTAATGAAATAGACAGCACCTATCTTTCAACTTCCGGCGATTATGGAAGTGAAAGGAGGTGAGTGGTATGGCTGACATGCAAAAGGTGGATTCCCGGTTGCAGCTGGTCTTTCAAGACGGTGTAGACGGGGAAAGCGGAGAGCCGATTCTGAAAAACAAAACCTTCAACAACGTAAAAACAGCGGTGACTGCAGACCAGTTGCTTGTTGTTTCGACAGCACTGGCGGATTTGCAGCAACGTGAACTCTATTCAATTAAGCGAAACGACAGCTCGCTTATTATTGAATAGGTAGGGCGGACGCGCAGTAATGTTCCGATTTTCTCAATAGAGGGAGGAGGTGGAGACATGAAGAAGCTGGAGCTTAAATTCTTGAATGAAGAGGACAAAACCGTGACGATATCCCTTGATCAGCCGGTGGAACCCGCTGACCCGGCCGCTGTCAATGCAGCCATGGATGAAATCATCAATCAAAACACGTTCTTTTCTTCCGGCGGTGACCTCGTCAGCAAAAAAAGTGCCCGAATAGTCGAGCGAAACGTCGAAGAAATCGAATTATAATCAACAAGCAAAGGGGGCGGTCATCGACCGCCCCTTCAATTTCGGGGACAGACCCCGATTTGGGGTCTGTCCCCTGGAGCGGCCGATCTGACTAGCAACACAACTTGAAGCTTGATGCAGCGCGATTTAGTCGGGGAAGGGTCAGTCCCTCTCGATGACATATCCCGGGGAAAGTCCGAATTTGGGGTCTGTCCCCTAAACCAAGGAGAGGAGGAGGAAGCGTGGAGACGTGGTTATCTTTGGCGACGGATGTCGGTTTTCCGGCAGCAGTGACGTTTTACTTGCTTCACCGTATCGAAGGAAAGCTGAATACGTTGATCGAGTCAATCCATGCCTTGCCAGGAAAACTAAAATAAAATTATTCCTACCCTCAAAACCGTCGGTCATTACTTACTATAACCGGCGGTTCTCCAACCTATCATTCAATCTCTGTAATTCAGAAGTGACGAGAATATCCGGGGCACCCTGATTTTGTAGTCGCGTGAAGTGTTTTGATTGTGTAATACAGACGTGGTTGGCCAATTTATCTCAAAACCTGACCTATCCAGTTCCTATTTTAATGGTAGGATAAAATTTACAAACCTATATTGTTTGCCCTTTCTGTCCAATATCCTATATTCTAGATAAAAGAGACCAATTAATTAAGGTGGTATTCCTTTGAAACACGAATTGGAGTATATTGGGAATAAAGTAGTCAATATGCATCAAGAGTTAGCGGAAAAACTTGAAAGGGCTATGGATGATGATTATACGAACAGTCTAGTAAATTCGGGAATGCCTATCGAGGATCGTACGGAATTCCGAGCAGAGCTGATTAAGTATTTGGGCGAATCCTTATATAAGGAATCCGAAACCATGTTGCCTTCAGTGGAAGATTGGGCCAGGCGCGTTTCCGATTTTACAATTCGCTACAATGTGAAGTTGAGTGATGCTTTACGGGCAGTTTCCTTTTACCGAAGGGTGATATGGGATGCGGTCACCAGGGAGTTGGAAAGTCGGCAGTTTGCACCGATTACCATGTTGGATGTATCCAAGATCATTGATCCATTGCTGGACAAAGTGAGTGCGGTGATTGGAAATGTTTACGAGGAACATAACGACCGTCTTATGAAGGTTGCCTATAGTGCCTTGGAAGAGTTGTCTGTTCCAGTGGTTCCAGTCGCCCCAGGAATCGCTGCCGTGCCAATTGTCGGAGAAATCGATACCCATCGTGCACAGCTTATAACAGAGATTGTGTTAAAGGAAGGGACGGATCTCGAACTTGACTTTGTCATATTGGATATATCGGGTGTCCCGATGATCGATACCATGGTATCCGATCAAATCTTTCAAATTTTAAAAGCGCTCAGTTTGATTGGCATCAAGGCGATCATTACCGGCATTCGTCCAGAGGTTGCGCAGACAATCGGCAATCTCGGCCTTGACTACAAAGGGGTGACAACAAGGGCGACATTGCAACAAGCGTTAGCCGAATTAGGGTTCAAACAAGTGACATCTCCTGAAAACTAAAACATCAACGCAAAAAGGGACTGTCCCATTTATGGGGACAGTCCCTTTTTGGCGTTTTGGATTTTTGGAAGGCTTAGGAGGGACTGACCCTCTTAAGCCTCCATTTTCGTTTTGAAACATACAAATCCTTTGTATATCAACCTTCAGGGATGCAAAGATCCGTCCCTATTTAGAAGCTTGTAGGGAAACAATGAATCCGAGGGGACAGTCCCTCTCTATGCGTCTTCATTATGGGGACTGTCCCCCCCTCCGATGCTATGCTTCATCCGAACCAGCCTTTTTTCTTGAACCAGATAATCATACTTACTGTAATAATAAACATGACGGCGAGGGAGGCATGGTAGCCATACTGCCACTCCAATTCAGGCATGTTGACAAAATTCATTCCATAAATGCCTGCGATGAAGGTCAAAGGCGCAAAAATCGAGGTGATGACGGTCAGTACCTGGATAACCTTGTTTTGCTGATAAGAGTTGACGGAAATAAAGTTGTCGCGGATGTCATTCGTGATTTCCCGGTTGGATGCAACCATTTCAGACAGCTTCATCAAATGGTCATAAATGTCGGCGAAGTATTCCCTCCGTTCCCGGATTCCGTCCAAACGATGGGAGCTTAACATCCGGTAAAATAAATCTCTGATTGGATTGATCGTGTGGCGCAATCGCAACAGCTCGTGCCTTAAATCGAAAAGCTGATCGAGCAGTACATCCATTGGCTTGTCCTCCGGATTTTCTTCAACTTGATTGATCAGGTCCTCCAAGTGATAAACTATCGGAAAAAAGTTGTCGACGACCTTGTCCAATACTTCGTAAAAGACCCGGTATTCATCCCAGCCAGTCAGATCCTCTTGCTGCATCAACCTGTCCCATACCTGCTGAACCTCGGTAGAATCCCAGTGGTGGAAGGTTACCACATAATTGCTTCCGATAAAAAAATCGATCTCCCGCTGTTCCAGACTTTCAGCACGAATGGCATGTGTGACGAAAAAAGAGAAATCATCATAGTAGTCCAGCTTGGGACGCTGGAGACTATGAATGCAGTCTTCAATGGCGAGCGGATGGAAATGCAAAGCGGTGTCCAACTGCTTGATTTCTTCGGAGTCCGGCTCGCTGAAATCAATCCACCACCATTTGTACTGTGAAAAATCGACATCTTTTATATCGATGTCGGTCCATTTTCGGTTTTCTTCTGTTACGGCTACGATTTTAATCATATAAAGGCTCCTTAAATAATATGAAAGTTCCTCTACTCATAAGTATAAACAGATTCTATGACTTGCTAAACGCCTGAATGGCTGTCCCTATTAATGACATACCCGAAAATCTATGACATAATGTACTTGTTGAAATTTGCAACAGAAATAGAAAAAGAGGGATAATCATGATTAAAGCAATGGTGATTGCTCCATATTCTGGGTTAGCAGAGACAGTCAAGCATCTTCGACAACAAGAAAAGGAACTTACCATAGATATCGGAGTCGGAAACTTAGAGGAAGGTGTGGAATTGGCCCGTCAGGCGGAGAAAGACGGCTATGATCTGATAATCAGCCGGGGAGGTACGGCTTCCTTGATCGAAGAAGCTGTGTCAATACCGGTTATCCAGATCGATGTCACCGGCTATGACATGCTGCGGGTGTTCACATTGGTCCGCGACATGGAGGCAGGCGTGGCAATGGTTGGATTTCCAAACATTTCGCAAGGAGCGGCTACGATTTGCAATATTCTCGAATATGACATCAAAATGATTACCATCGGGAGCGGCGAAGAAGTGAAAGGACACCTGGAAGCATTGAAACAAGCGGGCTATGCGGTAGTCATGGGAGATGTCGTTACCGTCCAGACGGCAGAGCAGGTCGGTTTAAGGGGGATACTTATCACATCCGGAAAGGAAGCGGTATTGGCTGCCTTCAATGAAGCGAAACGGATTCACAGGCTGTTCAGTAAAGTGAAAAACCAGTTCTCCCATTTAAAGAATGCATTTGAATCATTGCCCGCGGCACTTGCAATGTCTAAACCAGACGGTGAAGTCGTGGCCAGTAATCCCATGTATTCCGAAACGGTTCTTGATCAGGATCTTTTGCAGACAGAATCTGTCCTGAAGATGTTGCAAAAAACGAACGGTCAGCAAGCAGAGCAATCCGCCGTAATCGCTGGCAAGAACCGGTCTTATTTTGTGCAGACCTTTCCGACAAAGGATGATTCGCTCGTTGGGATCCTGCTCCGTCCTTCCTTTTTATCGCAAGCGACCGAACAAGCGATTCAGATTAAAAGCAATCCGGCTCACATGCCGATCATCGGTAATAGCCCCTTTGCTCAAAACGTAAAAGAGTGTGTACAGAATTATGCGGGAGCGGAAGAGGCGATATGGATTGCCGGTGAAAAGGGGACTGGGCGCGAAACGGTTGCACAGGCCATTCATTTTGAACGTTTTGGTCAGGAGGCTCCGATGATTGTAATCGATGGTGCCAGGGTCACTGAGGAGGATCTGTATTTACTGGAAAGCAGAGCATCGATTATAGAATTAAAGCGAGGGACCGTTTTACTAAAACAAACAGACAAACTCCAGATAGGCGTTCAAAGGGTGTTGTTGCAGCTGCTCTTTGGGAAACAGCAACGAGTATCCGTAATTGCGATGGGAGACTTGAAAATCGCAGCCGAACGTTTGGACAACCAACTCTTCCAACACCTGGCAGGTATTACATTGCATTTGATTCCATTGCGGGAAAGGAAACAGGACATCTCGGCTTTCGTCCACTACTTTTTATCCGAGTTTCACGCCAATCAAGGCAGTGAAACATTAAGCATCAAGCAGGAGGCAGTCCAGGCATTGCAAAATTACGAATGGCCCGGAAATTTGGATCAGTTGAGACTGGTCGTGCGAGAACTAAGCATGCGTACAAACGGATATTACGTCGAACAGGACATTATTCCTTCTGTCCTGCAGACGCAGACCGGACTCGCTGCTCAAGAAGGTACATCCATCCTTTCCATCCAGGGAACGTTGGCTGATATGGAGCAGCAAATCATGCAAAAGGTATTAGCAGAAGAAGGAATGAATCAATCGAAGGCGGCAAAAAGATTGGGAATCAATCGATCTACGCTTTGGCGTAAGCTCAATCACTGAGCTTACGCCATTTTGTTGCAAAATAAAACGTGACCGAAAGAGAAATGTTGTATTTTTCGTCAAAAATTTTACAAATTGTGTTGCTTTTTGTAACTGTTTGCATTAATATAATAACTGAAAACGCTTTATAGCAATTATATTGTTTTATTTTGAAACAATCATGTTAAAATGGGGGAGGAAGAAAAATGCAAATTAAAGCAACGTTAGATCGAATTCCAGGGGGCATGATGGTCGTTCCGTTACTATTGGCGGCAATCCTGAATACCTTTGCTCCTGATTTACTCAGAATCGGTAACTTCACACAGGCACTGTTCGTGGATGGGGCAAGTACCTTGATCGCTTTGTTCCTATTATGTACCGGTGCACAAATCAACTTCCGCAACGTGGGAGTCAGTCTTGGGAAAGGCGCCACACTGTTGACGACAAAATGGGTCGTCGGTGCAGCATTCGGTTTGCTTGCCTACGCACTGGCAGGAGATAACGGGCTATGGCTTGGATTGGCACCGATCGCCATCATCGCTGCAATGACCAACAGTAACGGTGGTTTGTATATCGCCATCGTCGGCCAATACGGCAACAAAACAGACCGTGCGGCATATTCTTTGCTGGCATTAAACGATGGACCGTTTTTCACCATGGTCGCTTTGTCCATTTTCGGGGCAATGGGCTTCGTTGACGGGATGTTCTCGCTGCAATCTTTCATCGCAGTTCTGCTGCCTATTCTGGTTGGTATGGTTTTAGGTAACTTGGATTCGGATATGCGTGATTTCCTTGACAAGGGAAGTTCGATGCTTATTCCATTCTTCGCCTTTGCGCTTGGTATGGGAATCGATTTCGGTAAAATCATCGAAGGCGGATTGACAGGTATCGTGCTTGGCTTGATGACTGTTTTCCTTACAGGAACCATTTCTTACTTTGTGTTTAAAGCATTCAAATGGAATCCGATCGTCGGAGCTGCAGAAGGTTCTACTGCGGGAAATGCAGTGGCGACACCAGCAGCCATCGCGGCGGCAAACGCCAGCTTCGCCAGTGTTACTGACCTTGCGACAGTACAGGTCGCAGCGTCGACCGTGACAACAGCAATTTTACTACCGATATATATTGCATTTTTAGTAAAACGATTGGAGAAAAAGGGAGTAAACCTTCCTGGAGACTACGAAGAGAAAGATACCTCTTCTGGAAAAGCAACTTCAATCTCTGCATCTTAAGAACGGGGGATTAGTATGGCACAAGTAATCGGGATAATCGCAGACGATTTAACCGGCGCTAATGACAGCGGTGTTCAGCTGACAGAAAAAGGTATTGACACGTCTGTATTGTTTGATATCCCAACCCATCAGGAAAAGGTAGATAAAGGCATTGTCATCGACACCAATTCCCGGGCACTAAGCAGGGAAGATGCCTATGATGTAACAAAAAAAGCAGCAAATTTCTTGAAAGATTCAGGCTATCAGCATATTTATAAAAAAATGGATTCTACGTTACGCGGCCATATTGGAACAGAATTGGAAGCTGTACGGGAAGTGTTTCAACCGGAGTTTGTCATTGTAGCTCCGGCTTTTCCCCCTTACGGCAGAACGACCGTGGACGGTCATCACTATGTGAAAGGTGTGAAGATTTCCGAGACGGAAATTGCACAGGATCCCAAGCATCCCGTCACCGAGTCATATATCCCGGCAATCATTGAAGAGGAAATCGGAGCGCCTGTCGGATTGCTAAAAGCCGATGAATTACGTAAAAGCTTTGTTTCCTGGGTCGAAAAAATAAAACAATTCAAGGAACAAAACGTGCAATATATTGTGTGTGACGCCGAAACACAAGCCGACCTGCAAGCCATCGTGGAGCGGATGGTATTGTTGGCTGACAACCTTGTCTGGGCAGGTTCAGCCGGTTTGGCAGAGGTGCTTCCGTTGGTTCTTAAGCTAGGTGATCAATCCGCGCCAAGTGTGGTCCCGCATTCTGAGCAGGTGATGACAGTCTGCGGCAGCTTGTCGGAAGTAACGCAGCAGCAGGTCCACTATGCCAAGGAGCAGGAAAACGTCGTACCTGTGGAAATCGACACCATGCAAATCTTTTCCGGTAATTGGCAGCAACATGCGGTACACTATGTGCAGATGAGCGAAGCCGCGTTAAAACAGGGGAAGGACATTGTGCTTTATGTTCCATCCAACCAGCAAATCCGTGAACAGGTGAAGCAACTGGGAAAAGAACTGGAACTTAGTAAAAACCAAATCGGAGAACGTATTTCGGAAGCCATCGGCCAGGTTGTTTCAACTGTCGCCGAACAGCATTCAAAGTTGACAGGCTTTATTCTGACAGGCGGTGATACCGCCAAAGAAACCGCCCGCCACTTAGGGGCTGTAGGCTTCCGATTGATCAAACAAATAGAGGCGGGAATTCCTGTCGGCACGTTGATTGGAACCAGCCGTGAAATTACAGCAGTCACAAAAGCAGGAGCGTTCGGACAAACAGAATCGATTTACCGAGCGATGCAGGAATTGAAAGGAGTCTTACATGATGAGCAAGAAGCCAATCGTCGGTATAACTATGGGTGATGCCGCAGGTGTCGGCCCAGAGATTATCGTGAAAAGTTTACAAAAACAAGAAGTATACCAAAATGCCCATCCATTTGTCATCGGGGATGCCAAAATGCTGGAACGGGCAGCAAAAGTGCTCGATACCGAAATCACCATTAAACGAGTGAATGAAGCAGAAAATTTTGAAGACACCACTTTCGGTGAAATCGCCTGTTATGATCTTGATATATTACCGGAAGACTTGCCGTTTGGCCAAGTTTCTCCGGAAGCAGGGCATGCAGCGTTCGAATATCTGAGAACGGCGATCGAACTTGCCAATGCTGGCCGGATCGATGCCATTTGTACCGCGCCTTTAAACAAAGAAGCACTGCACAAGGGCGGCCATGTATATCCGGGCCACACAGAAATTTTGGCCGAATTAACCGGCACGAAAGATTTCTCGATGATGCTCTCATCACCGAAGTTGAAAGTAATTCATGTAACGACGCACGTCGGACTGATTGACGCCATCAACATGATCGCACCAGAACGCGTTTATCACGTTATCCGTCTTGCTCATGAAACGTTAAGCAATTCCGGCATCAAACAGCCGAAAATCGCCGTTTGTGGTATCAATCCGCATGCAGGTGAAAACGGCTTGTTCGGTTATGGTGAAGAGGAAGAAAAAATCATTCCGGCCATCGAACGTGCTACAGGAGAAGGAATCAACGTAGAAGGCCCCCTTCCTGCGGACACGTTGTTCTTCCGCGCCCAACGCGGTGACTTCGACATTGTGGTCGCCATGTATCATGACCAAGGCCACGGACCGATCAAAGTGCTCGGCCTGGAAGCTGGCGTCAATATCACAGTCGGCCTGCCGATCATCCGCACAAGCGTCGACCACGGCACCGCCTTCGACATCGCCGGCACCGGTATCGCCGATGACCAAAGTTTACTGGAAGCATTGCGTCAGGCAATAGAACTGGCACCGGAGAAATAAATAGATAATGAGAGAACCCCCGACGTAGTCGGGGGTTTTTCTGTTGTTGTAGTTCCTGTAGTAGAGCGAGTAGTAAGAAAAGAAGAGCGACTTCCCTGGAAAGAAGAGCGAAAACCGGAAAAAGAAAATCAACGAATTGAAAGAAGATCAACTAAAGTAAAAAGAGGAGCGACTCCCACGGAAAGAGGAGCGAAAACCAGAAAAAGAAGATCAACCTGGACGAAGAAGATTAACTAGGCTCAAAAGAGGAGCGACTCTTCCGAAAAGAGGAGCGAAAACCAGAAAAAGAAGGTCATCCCGGGAGAAGAAGATCAACTAGGCTCAAAAGAAGAGCGACTCCCACGGGAAGAGGAGCGAAAACCTGGAAAAGAAGATCAACCTGGACGAAGAAGATCAACTAGGTTCAAAAGAAGAGCGACTCCCACGGGAAGAAGAGCGAAATCCAGAAAAAGAAAATCATCCCGGAAAGAAGAACAATTCCCCCGGGAAGAAGATCACCTCCATATAATGAATAGAACAATTATTTATTATAATATTTTCTCTGATTTGAATATCCTTTTGCTGAGAAATTTTTACTTAGGAGTCGCTTAGCCGTATGTCGATCAATATGAAGAAACTGTTGACACGCATGATTTGTAATGAAGGGGGTAAATAGAAGCATATAGTCTGCGGTTGCTTGTAAATGTGCATCTCTTGATTCACTTTTACAGTAAGAGCATATCCATTTGCTATGAACTCTTTCCATATCAAAGGTTTTACAATCAGGGCATTGGACCCCTGTCCGGATTTCCGATTTTCTGATTCCTTTAAATGTATAGGCGTTGACTTGTTCTTCGATATGGGAATCAAGAAGGGAAATTCGCATCTTTTCTAAAGAATAAGAGGGAGATTTTGCATAGTGACTTTTTACTTCATTCAACTTCTCTGTTAAATACTCGGAGTGAATTACTTTTCGCGAGATATCTTCAATGTTGCCGCTTGCCTTTATAATTGTCCTGGGGTTGCTGACCACGATAAATGATTCGATGGGCAATAGTGGAAGTTTGTTCTGTTGAAAGTATTCCAATAGCTTCCTTCTCTGACTCTCAACTTGTACAAGAGGCGATTGAAAGCCTTCCTCTTTCCCGTCTGCAGTCCGGATTAATTGATTGAAAGTTTGATCAAACAGCAAAGTGCCCGTCACATTTTTTATTTCCAGAATAACAGCAAACTTTTTCGACAGCAGTAGAGAGTCCATTTGAAAAAAATGTTGTTTGTAAGGGAGGCGTAAATCATGAAAGATGGAAAAGGAATCTGGAGGGAGAGAAGTTAGATGGAAATCGATCTGCTTTTCACCATGATAACCGGTGAGTCTTCTGGCGTAATCTTCTTTTATAGAGGGGAATTTGGAGTGACTTGCAGGTAAACGGCGAATCAATGCTTCCAGCACTTGCAGTTTGCGTGGAACTGCTCTTTTTTTGACAATCAATAATAATCACCTTCCTTTCCTAGTACCATTCTTAATTCTCCATTTTGCTAGAAAACCTTCTTAAAACAATAAAAAACTGCCCCCCAACAAAATGGGGGCAGCCGCACCTATTCGACTACTTCATCACTAAACTGAAATTCCTTTACATTAAACATCTTCTTGTTACTATGGTTATCGTTAGTGAATACAAGATATAAATCGTGGAAACCATTTGCGCCGTCAGTAGAATTAGTGTCAATCATGGTAGAAACGTTCTTCCAGTCATTCGGGTTTCCGTTTCTAGGCACTTCCATCGTTCCGACTACTTTGCCATTTTCCGGATCGTCCAGCCGAACCTCAATGGTACCTCCAGCAATCGGAGCGACAGTAGCGTTCATACTGAGGATTCCCCGCTTATCGGCCTGTCCGCTGGCTGACCCATCGGCAAAATTCACATTCGTATATTTGATATAGGAGCCATCCCTGACATTGGTGATCACTTTGTCACCAGCTTTACTCTCCATGGTTTGCAGTCCCGAGGATTGGCCATCATTCTCTGCTGCCACATAAGAGGAAAATACATCTTTCATATCCGGAAGAGCAGGAAGCTCGAATTGTTTAGGAATAAAGGTTGTAACACTGGATTCTCTCAGCTCCATTGAAAATTGGTTGTCGTTTGTTTCGACCGTATCTAGTTTTTCAAGATTCTCACTGGCAGAAGTGCGATAAGGTATTACGGCTTCTGCATCTCCCGGGAATCCTTCCAGGTCGAAAGTAATCTCTTGATTTTGGTCGCTGTTGTTTACTGCTACGATGGTGAAATTATCAGTCTGAGGATCTTTATAGGCGGTAACCATGATATCTTCTGCTGGATGTTTATCGGCCTCAATCATTTGGTAGCCGGGCTGGATAAAACGGCTATAATTTCCGAAGGTGTAAAAACGTTTAAAAATCCGGAATTGGCCATTTTCCGTCGGTGCGATGCCTTGGTCGCTGCCATCATTAACGAGGCGGATCAAATCCGAACCATCAGCTCCGTTATTTGCTGCCGGCCACCACCAAAAATAGGCATTCGCCCCGGTTTCCTCAAACATATTGCCAATTAAATTGGCGTATCTAAGTCCGTCTGTAATCGTATTATGTTCAAAAGTTTGTTTGTTGCTTCCCTGGTTCATGTATTCGGTTTGCCAGATGGTTTTCCCCAATTCCTGTGTCTGGTGGAAAGCTTCCGGATCTGGTTCTGTTCCCCCGTTTTGCAATCCAGTATATGCGTGGGCGGCAACTACATCGACGTACTCGTTGGTAATCGGATCGTTCAAGGCCGGAAGAGCGAATTCTTCATTGAATCCCACTGATTCCCCCAAAACAATGTCGGCCGGAATGTCTCTCTCTTCAAACGTCGGACCCATAAAATCCCTGACAAATGTGTTCAGTTCTTCTGGTGTCCACAAACTGCTGGAGTAGCCACCGGAGAAATCCGGTTCATTTGCTGGAGAAATGTGGGTGATATCGAGATCAAAGTGTTCCTTATATCCTTCCACGTATGCTGCTAAGTAGTCTGCATACTCCTGATACATATCTTCTCTCAGCTTGTTTGGGGCTGTGCCGTTATCGATTACACTGCCGTTTTGCTTCATCCAGGCCGGAGCACTCCAAGCAGTGCTTAAGAATGTATCCACGCCCCGTTTTTTAGCTTCGTTCATGATCCAAATCTGATACTGGTCAAATTCTTCTTTATCCCAGTCGGGATTCTCCCACACATATTCTTCAGGTGAAGGCAAAATGGTGTCGGTTGGGCCGTCGTAGTGTTCATTTCCCCAATCATTAATGCCGCCGTCTCCAATCATGCTTCGCACAATGCTAAGGCCGATGCCATTTTCCTGACTGAACAGCAGATCAAGGATTTTAGTTCTTACCGGCTCCTCCAACCGCATAATCGAGCCGCCCTTGTGAAAGGCAAATGATCCGCCAAAACCGTCCATCTCTTGAAGTTGATTGTCCCATTTAATAACTGTTACCGGGGATTCGGTTGAAGTTTTCATTTTGGCAAGAGAGGTGCTTTGCCAACCGAAGGACCCAAAAACTAGTGCAAAAATCAGCAGTAAACTTAAAACCATTCCATTTCTCTTCTTCATTTTTTTCTCCTTCCATCAGTTGATTTATATACAATCACAACCCCTTTTGCAAGCGTTGTCATTTAGGGGGATAACGTTAAAAACGATTTAGACAAGCGAAAAAAGGGATTGAAATTGCCAGATAAACACTCTATACTGTTTTTATAACTACCATACTAGTACAATTAGAGTATCAAATGACGGTTGTTACGTAAAGGGGTGAGGGAAATTTCATCAGTGATCACTCGGGAAAACCTTTCAACAAGAAGTTTTGTCTATGAAACTTTAAAGAAAAGAATCATTGAATTAGAGCTGGAGCCAGGCCATAAAATCTCCGAGCAAGAGATTGCTGCAGACTTGGAAGTAAGCCGCACACCAGTCAGGGAGGCTTTTTTAAAGTTATCACAGGAAAACTTGCTGGGAATTTTTCCGCAAATCGGAAGTATTGTTTCAAAAATTGATTTAAATCTTGTAGAAGAAGGCAGATTTGTGAGGGAGAATATTGAAAGAGCCATCGTCCGGGAGGCATGTCAAAAATTCGGGGAAGAACAGCTTTTCCATTTGGAATCGAACTTAGCCATGCAGGAATTATGTTTAGAAAAAGGATCGTATTCCAGATTATTGGAATTGGATGACCAATATCACCTGCTGCTGTTCGAAGGGTGTAATAAATTGCGGACATGGAAGATGATCAGACAAATGAACAGCCATTTCGACAGACTGCGTGTCTTGAGGCTGGCTTCAGACCTGGACTGGGATGTACTCGTCTCACAGCATCGCGATATCTATAATTATATTCAGCAAAAGGAAGCCGACATGGCTGAGAAGTTAATTCTTGAACATCTCAATTTGGTGAATTACGAAAAAGAAGAGTTAAAGCTTGCTTATTCCAATTATTTTAGTTGAACATGCAGAGCCATTCTCTAGAAAGGGTGAAGAGTGTGAAAGATATGTTAGATACCGATAGCTATCAAGCTTGGCTCCAATATAGGCCGATAGGAGCGAAAAAAGAAGAATACAAAAAATGGCTGGCAACAATTGAGGTAAAAGAAGAGTCGAAGATTTTGGAATCTGCGGCAGATGAATTGAAGAAGGGAATCCAGTCTATGTTAGGGGTAACCCTCAATCCTGACGCATTCGGTGAAGGGCGCATTGTCTTAGGTACATACGAGCAAGTGGACCTGAAGCAATATGGGATTTCTCCTAATACTTTTCGAGACATCACAGATGAAGGCTATCTGTTGAAGTCCGTGTTTGAAAAAGAAGAACGGGCTATCCTGTTAATCGGAAAAACCGACAGAGGAGCCCTATATGCAGCATTTCATTTGTTAAGACTTCTGCAAAAAGAGGTTCCTATTGACCCAATCGCAGTAGTCGAGTCACCAAGAAATCAATTCAGGATGATCAATCAATGGGATAACATGGATGGCTCAATCGAGCGAGGATACTCCGGTCAATCTATTTTTTATGCAGATAATGATTTTAAAGAAGATTTAAAAAGAGTGAAAGATTATGCCAGATTGTTAGCTTCTGTGGGCATTAACGCTATTTCGATCAACAATGTAAATGTATGGGACGTAGAAACGAAGCTGATCAGCAAGACATTTTTGCCGAAAGTGAAAGCGGTTTCATCCATTTTTTCAGCTTACGGAATCATCACTTTTTTAAGCATTAATTATGCCAGTCCGATGGAATTGGGCGGTTTGGATACGGCCGATCCGCTTAGTGCAGAGGTGGAAAAATGGTGGAAGGATAAAGTAGCGGAAATCTATGAATATATTCCGGACTTTGGCGGGTTTATTGTCAAAGCAGATTCGGAAGGGCGGCCTGGTCCTTTCACTTATAACCGGGGACACGTAGAGGGGGCAAATGTTCTGGCCAAGGCTTTAAAACCGTTTGACGGAAAAGTGATTTGGCGCTGCTTTGTTTACAATCATCTACAGGACTGGCGGGACAGAAGTACAGATAGAGCAAGAGCTGCGTATGATCATTTTAAGCCGTTGGATGGAAAATTCACGGATAATGTTATCTTGCAAATAAAAAATGGTCCGATGGATTTTCAGGTGCGCGAACCCGTTTCCCCTTTGTTGGGAGCCATGACACAAACCAACCAAATGCTGGAGTTTCAGATTGCACAGGAATATACCGGTCAGCAAATCGACGTGTGCTACTTGATTCCTCAGTGGAAAGAGGTACTGGATTTTGAAACGTACACAAAGGGAGAGGGTTCGAAGATTAAGTCGATTGTAGACGGATCGCTTCATGACTATCAATATAGCGGTATCGCTGCAGTCTCAAATATCGGAAATGACGCGAACTGGACCGGACATACCCTTGCTCAAGCGAACCTTTATGGATATGGGCGATTAATTTGGAATCCTGAGTTGACAACAGAACAAATAACAAAGGAATGGATTCATTTGACCTTCGGGCATGATCGAGAAGTGGTCGACACGGTCGAGTACATTTTGCTTCATTCATGGAAAGTTTATGAAAAGTACACAGCACCATTGGGAATTGGCTGGATGGTCAATCCAAACCATCACTATGGTCCCAATGTCGATGGCTATGAGTATTCGAAATGGGGGACTTATCACTTTGCCGATCGTGATGGCATCGGTGTGGACCGGACGGTGGAAACAGGGACAGGGTATAGCTCGCAATATGAAGAGCCGAATGCAAAAGTATATGATTCGTTAGAGCTCTGTCCAGATGAACTGTTATTATTTTTCCATCATGTGCCTTACACCCATCAATTGAAATCAGAGAAGACGGTCATCCAGCATATTTATGATACCCACTTTGAAGGGGTGGAAGAGATAGAAGCCTTTATCGGCAAGTGGAACGGAATAGAGGGAAAAGTGAATAAAGCCATATTTGAAAGTGTCAAACAGCGATTAAAAATGCAACGGGACAATGCCATGGAATGGCGTGATCAAGTGAACACCTATTTTTACAGGAAGTCGGGAATTCCGGACCAACAAAACAGGACCATTCATCCATGAAGCTATAGATCTCTGCTTCTAATGACAAGGGCAGAGGCCCATTACAAAGAGCAAAATAACCAAAAAGCACCCAAAGCTAAAATTAATTGTAAGAATATTGCCATTACTAAAGATAGCGGGTACAATGTAGTTACTAACATACTAGTATAACTAAAATGTTTATGAGAAAAAGTTGCTGTTTTTTAGTTAGGCTGACATATTAGTATGACTACAAACGAATAAAAAAACTTGACACATTAGAAAACAAACCTTCAATTTTTCTATTTATGCAATCGCTTACATAAGACGGTTCTTGAAGGAGGTGATTTTCGGCAATATTCACTGAGAATCAATCCAGCAGAGTCTATGGTGCTTTGATATATTTTTAAAACTTTGGGGAGGGAAATGAATTGAAAAAACAAAAACTGTTTTTGATAACGACAATGTTTGTAATTGGGCTGTTGCTCTCAGCTTGCAATGGCGGTGCCGAGGGTAGCGGTGGTTCTGGAGGAAAGACGACACTAACAGTCTATTCAGTTGCCGGTGGTGATGAATATTATAACGACATCGTGATTCCGATGTTCGAAGAGGAGTATGGCGACAAATACAACGTTGAATATGGGCGGGGTACCCCGCAAGAGGTAATTAACAAGATAAAAACGCAAGGGGATAACGGAACGATTGATGTGGTCATCACTGGTTTAGATGGATTGCCATTGGGAATCAAGGATGGTCTATGGGAGCAGTTGTTGCCGGATTATAGTGAAGAGGTCCATGCTGATCAATGGAACGAAATTGGAAGCGCTTATAAAGAAAAGTTCGATGGTTATGGCGCACCTGTTACAACAGGCTCAGGAGGTCCGATTCTTGCTTACAACAAAGACAAAGTAGATAACCCGCCAACCAGTTATGCTGAACTGAAAGATTGGATTGCCGAAAATCCAGGTAAATTTACTTATCCAGCTGTCCCTTCCAGCGGACCTGCACGAGGCTTTTTCTTTGGCTTGGCTCAATCGCTGGGGGAAGACTTTAATGATCCTGAGTCCCTCGATAAAACGTGGAAGTACTTAGAGGATATAGGCGAAACGATTGATAATTACCCAACCAAGACGTCAGACAGCTTTGATATGCTTTATGAGGGAGGGGTGGACATCATCCCGCATACACCATTCTGGTTTGCCAACTTAGTAGCCACAGGAACGGTCCCGCCCAATATTGGAACTGTCGTATTAGAGGATACCAAACAAATTATCGATTCCCATTTCTATGTAATGCTGAAGGATTTGCCAGAAGAGCGAAAGGCAGCTGCATTGGATTTTCTTGAATTTGCCACCTCTAAAGAAATTCAATCACAAGGTTATGCTGTAGGCTTTTTACCAGCAAACGGAGATGCTTCCCCCGAGTATTTAGAGGAAGAGCGCGTAGCCACTTATGAAAAATATTTGGAAGGTGTCATGCCAGAATTTAAAGATGGAGACACCATTTATGTTCCTGAAGACAACTGGGTATTATTCCCGGATTTAGAACCAACGAACAAAAGCTATAGTTTGTGGGAAGAGAAAATTCAAGCTTCGAAATAAATCGACAGTGCAGAATACACCCCGCCTTTTAGTAAGGCGGGGAAATAAAGGAGTGAAGATCTTGGCACAGGCCTTAAAAAGCAAACGTTTTGTTTCGGAATCTACAAAAGTCGAAATCAACGATTTAACGAAGAGATTCGGTTCTACTACTGCTGTTCAAAATGCCAGTCTTACCATCGAAAACGGCGAATTTATGACCCTGCTCGGCCCCAGTGGCTGTGGAAAAACAACGATTTTATCCATGATTTTGGGAATCTTGCAGCCCACTTCCGGTGATATCATTTTTAACGGTCAACCGATTAATCAAATCGACATGAGCCGTAGGGATATCGGCATGGTTTTTCAAAATTATGCGTTGTTTCCCCATATGACTGTTGCGCAGAATATTGCATTCGGGTTGGACATGAGAAAAATAAACAAAGCGGAGAAGAAGAGACGGGTTAATGAAGCAATCGACATGGTGCAGCTAACCGATTTAGGAAATCGGTTCATCAAGGATTTGAGTGGCGGGCAACAGCAGCGAGTTGCTTTGGCACGTGCCATTGTAATCCGCCCCCGTGTATTGTTGCTCGACGAGCCGTTAAGTAACTTGGATGCGAAATTGCGCAAAGAAATGAGGACGCAATTGAAAAAATTGCACAATGAGCTGGGAATCACAACAATATACGTCACACATGATCAGGAAGAAGCTTTGTCGCTTTCTACTAAGGTGACTGTCATGTCCAATGGAGTTATTCAACAAATTGGAACGCCAAAGGAGATTTTTGGAAGGCCGAAAAATTATTTTGTTGCGAATTTTATCGGATATGGTAATTTTCTGGAAGGAACGCTTGTCGATGTACAGGATGAGTATTTTATTTTCGAGACGAACAACGATTCGGTCCGTCTGGCAGTAAAACAGGATGAAAAGCACCAGGTTGGAGATGAGGTCATCTTGACGATCAAACCGGAGATGGTGGAAATCATTACAGATGCCAAAATAGGAATGAATTCACTGCAAGGATACATAACAGTCAGTGACTATATTGGCAGTGCAACAGGATATGAGGTAGAAACAGCTGGCGGCCGGACGTTCAAAATTAATGTGTTAGGACTCAACCCTTATGCATTGGGTGAAGAAGTGAAGCTTTACCTTGATCCCGACAAACTATTAATCATCGACAAGGAGTGAAGACCATGAACCAAGAGGTGTTTACCAGGAAAAGAGATTATCTCCTGCTTCTCCCGTCATTGCTTCCTCTTTTATTATTATTTGTCTATCCTTTGTTAAAAGGGTTTATCATGACTTTTCAGGAACCTGGTTCATCGGCAATGACGATGCATAATTATATCGAGTTCTTCACAAATGCAAAGTACTATGACACGATTTGGCGAACTTTATACTTAGTGGTCCCGGCCGCAATTCTGGAGTTGTTCATTGCTTTTGGCATCACTTATTTTATCAGAGGCAAAATGAGAGGGGGCGGGTTGATAGCCGGTTTGACGATATTTCCCTTAACCCTGGGTTCGATCATCATTGATATGGCTGTTATCGCCTTCTTTAAACCGACAGGATGGTTTAATACGACAATGATTAACATGGGCATACTGGATGAACCGTTTACATTGGTTTATAACTATTGGGGTGCTTTTATCGCATTGATCATTCTGGGAGTAGCTTTTATTGCCTCTAATCTAGTTGGTATGATGGATTCAATCGATCCCAGTTTGGAAAAAGCGGCAAGAACGCTTGGAGCAAGTCATTGGGTCACATTTAAGCGGGTATTCTGGCCATTGATCCGCTCGAATGTATTAACGGTTTTCGCCCTGAATCTGATTATGCAAATCGGGGTTTATTCTACTGCAGTCATTGTCGGTAATCCTGCTTCTGAAACAAGGACGTTTGTGGTTGTGGCATTTGAAGAAGCGATGCGAAACTTTAATTACAATATGGCAAACACAGTAGCTATTGTCATGGGAGTTACACAGTTATTAGTGTTGGCTATCGTATTTGCAATAAGAAAACGCGGGTTTGTCGGTTCGGCTAGCACATTTAAGTAGAGAAAGAGGTGAGGAATCATGAGAGCGGAAAAACCGATCATCGAGGAAGAAACAGAAACTCCTGTTGTGAAAGGGAAGCATCAAAAACCATTAAGAAACAGTAAGAAAGGAAAATTGCTGCAAGGTGGCTATAAGACATCTTCTTGGGTGTTGATACTTTTATTCCTGACCATTGTATTGGGGATGACCTTGGCGGTTATTTTAAGTGCTTTCGGGGAAGAATGGTACGGAACTATTTTACCAGAGGGGTATACCATTGAGTGGTTCGTGAATGCCTGGCAGGCATACGAAGTTGGTGAATATTTTAAAATCACAATGGAAATCGTCCTTACAGCTACCGTTATTTCTTTGATATTAAGTTTGCCGACAGTATATATTTTAGCTAGAAGGGATTTTCCTTTCAAACAGGCACTTCTCGGCTTCTTTCAAATGCCGTTTACGTTGCCGGACCTTCTTTATGCTATACCGGTAGCTTCTATTTTCTATTCAATCGGTTTGGCGGAAACAATGACTGGTTTAATCGTCGTTAATTTGATTGTGGGGATACCTTTTTCGGTGTTCATCCTTCTTCCTTACGTGGAATCACTTGACCCGAGGTTGGAATATGCAGCACAATCTTTGGGAGCATCCAAATTCAAACTGTTTCAACGGGTGATCATTCCGCAAATCGTCCCCGGGATTACGGCCTCGGCTATAAACATTTTCATCAGGATGTTTAATACCTTTACTATTATACTGTTAATTTCAGGTCCGAAAACACAAACATTGAACGTAATGGTCTTCAGCGTGTTGCAAGGATCGGGATCACAGCCGCCGGCCATGCTTAATTCGTTGGCCTTGACGTTGATGATTCCACTGCTATTTTTTTCCTTTCTTAGTTTGTGGGTTTCTTCCTTTACACAGAAACGGTTGGGTAAATAACAGCAATCTCTTGAGCACAAGTACTGGACGATTTGGTTAATCTTTAATGAAGAATCAGGAAAATGTATCAAGTTAGAGTCTCCCGTCTTACTTTTGGTTAGACGGGTTTATTTATGGAATAGAATGGTTCGTCATTTAGTGTTTGAAAACCAAATTCGAGCGACTTTACCGGATGAGGACGAACAAAAACCAAGGATCAATCCGGATAAAGAAGATCAACTAGACCGAAAAGAGGAGCGACTTCCTTGGAAAGCAGAGCGAAAATCGGGCAAAGAAGATCAACTAGTCCGAAAAGAGGAGCGACTTCCTTGGAAAGCAGAGCGAAAATCGGGCAAAGAAGATCAACTCGAATGAAGAAGATCAACTAGAGTTAAAAGAGGAGCGACTTCCCCGGAAAGAAGAGCGAAAATCTGAAAAAGAAGATCACCGCGTCTATCATAGTACGTTGAATGTGTCTGTTTTAAAACCAGGGCCTGTCCCTCGACAGGCCCCTTACAAGAAGATGCTTAGTGTTTTGGCTCGAATGTTTGGCAGTCTGTTTCTTCTTGGTCTGAAGCTTCTTTGCCAGTATGACTGACGACATAGATAGCATCTGCTGCACACTTGTTGCCGTGTGCCCAATACTTACAGTTTTTCACTTCACACAACACGTCTTGAGCCATCCCTTACACCTCCTGTACGCTTATCATTCCAATAATCATTACTAACATGCATTCGATTAAACCGGAAGGGGCAGTCCCCCAACACACTACCAAGACGCAGCGCTGCCAAGGTGGGGGACTGTCCCTTTACCCTGCCCCTCCAACAAACGAAAAAAATTTAAAAAAGTGGTTTAACTATCCAAACAGGGGGTATATAAACAGTAATTCCAACTCTATCCCTAGAGATCTGTCCCTAAGTACAACTGAGTTTACAGCAGCCCGCAATTGGGTTTAAATAAAAAAGACAGACCGAGATTGCCCTCTCGATCTGTCCTGTATTCTTCAAAGTATTAAAATGCCTTATAAGCTGCCGTAGCCTGCAAAGTGACCTTTCCAGTAGGAGTTGCTTAGGCTTGTTAGCTGTACACCGCTTGAACTTGCATGTACGAATTGGTTATTTCCTGCATAAATACCCATGTGAGAAATACCGGATTTATAGGTATTTTTGAAGAAAACTAAGTCTCCTGGTTGTGGGCTGCTGATCTTGGTTGATTGATTGTAGTATCCGGCAGCATTGGTGCGGGATACGTTTTGTCCAGCTTTGTTGAATACATAATAGATAAAACCGCTGCAGTCAAATCCGCTCGGACTCGTTCCACCCCATGCATATGGAGTTCCGATGTGTTTTTTTGCTTCGTTTACAAGAGCAGAACCATTGCTTACTGTAGAAGATTTCACTTGTGTTTTCGGTGAAGAACTGGAAGTCCCGTTAATCTTCAAGGTTTGTCCCACAAAAATCAAATCAGAAGAAAGGCTGTTCCATTTCTTCAAGTTGCTTACAGAAACACCGTATTTGACACCGATATGTGATAACGTATCTCCAGCTTTCACTTTATATGTAGTAGATGAACTGGAACTAGCTGTATTGTTGGAAGATGTAGTAGTAGATTTGTTAGAGTCCGTTTCAATTACCTGGCCTGGATAAATAATATGGCCGGAAATGCTGTTGATAGATTGTAAGTTGGAAACGGATGTGCCATATTTCTGCGAAATTCCCCAAAGGGTATCCCCAGATTTTACTGTGTACGAGGCGGCTTCAACGTTAGTTGTAAAAGCAGATGCGATAGCGACAGTTGCTGCGAAAGACAATAATGTCTTTTTAGTCTTCATTCCTTCACTCCTCAGATGTTTTATGACTTTTCCAATATAGCATGAATTTGCCAGATTACTAGCCTTGTAATGGTTTTGTAATAGAACTTACAAAGCGCTGTCATAATAGGTCGAACTATATTCCTATGAGCTGAAATTGCAAGGTTTTTCGGGTTATTGTTTTATATGTAGTTGAAAAAAGTACACCAATTCAAAACTCGAACTTTTCCCCTTCCTAAAGCCTGAAAAAATGTTTTATAACTGTAAAAATTTTAGGTAGCATGAAATTATTTGATAAACAGCTGACGGACTTCCCCGTTGGCTGTTTTTTTAGGCTAAAATAACACGTAAGCGATTTCATTGGTGGGAGGGTTCTTATGAAGGATAGATTCGGAACTTTTTTAGTGGAAACGAGTGACTGGATCATGCGGCTCATTAAAACAAATTTCGCATGGTGGATCCACATATTGATGGGTGGAATCTTGCTTGGCTTTTTTCCGGCAACCCTGGCTTTGTTTGCTACAGTCCGGCGCTGGACAAGAGGAGACCTGGATTTTCCTGTTTGGTCATCCTTTCATCAGTGTTACCGAAAGCATTTTTGGAATGTGAATGCATTGGGGATGATATACCTGCTCGTAGGAATTTTTCTTTTCATCGATATTCTGTTGGCAAATAAGATACCGGGTGTGTTAGCGGTTATCGTGTATTTTTTTCTATCCTTTGTATTTCTTATCTATTTGCTGTCGTTTACTTACTTTTTTTCTGTGTATGTTCATTTTCAGCTTCCGTTTAAAGAATACTTGAAACAACCATTCATCATCATGCTGATCAGCTTTAAACAAAATGTCTTGATTCTAATAGGGATTGCAATGATTGGTTACTTTATCTATCAAATGCCGGGATTGATCCCATTCCTATCCGGAGTACTTCCGGCATATTGGATCATGAATATATTAATCAAACAATTTAATAAACTCGCAGTATCCGACTAAATAGCGTGAAAAGGAGTATATGTATGGAAAAAGAAAAGACAAGGGTACACATTATTTCTCACTCTCATTGGGATAGAGAATGGTACATGGAATTTGAAAAACACCGTTTTTTATTGATAGATCTTATAGACCGTCTAATCGAAAAACATGAAAAAGGCGAGGATTTTGAGAGTTTTCATTTAGACGGCCAAACGATCATTCTGGAGGATTACTTTGAGATAAGACCGGATGAAAAAGAAATAGTAAAAGAAATGATCGAACTTGGAAAGTTACATATCGGGCCATGGTATGTCCTGCAGGATGCATTTTTGACAAGTGCTGAATCGAATGTCCGGAATCTTCTTTATGGTCTGAAAGATGCAGAGGCTTATGGCCGTTATGTTAAATTGGGATATTTTCCGGATACTTTCGGCATTTATGGGCAGGCGCCGCAAATTTTACAGCAAGCAGGAATTGATTCAGCAGCTTTCGGGCGAGGAGTTAAACCGACCGGTTTTAATAATATGGTGATGGATTCCGCTGATTTTGAGTCTCCCTATTCAGAGTTGGAGTGGAAAGCGCCGGATGGTTCTTCGGTTTTGGGCGTTCTTTTTGCAAACTGGTACTCAAATGGAAACGAAATACCGGTTAACCGGTTAGAAGCAAAAGCTTTTTGGGACCAAAAACTTGCCGATGCAAAAAAGTACGCTTCTACCAATCAATTACTGTTTATGAATGGCTGCGACCATCAACCGCTTCAAGCAGATTTGCCTGAAGCGCTCCAGACTGCGAAAGAGCTTTATCCCGACATTGAGTTTATTCACTCCAGCTTTGAAACTTATCAAAATGATTTAAAACAGCATTTGCCGAGTACTCTGCAAACCATTCATGGCGAACTCCGCAATCAAAAGACGGATGGTTGGTCGACATTGGTGAACACTGCTTCATCAAGGATTTATTTGAAGCAAATGAATCAAAAATGCCAAACATTGTTGGAAAACGGTGCAGAACCAATGGCTGCAATGGCTCACTTAACAGGAAAACCGTATCCGGAGCAATACCTGGAATATGCCTGGAAAACACTAATGAAAAATCATCCGCACGATAGTATATGTGGCTGCAGCGTAGATGAAGTTCATAGAGAAATGGAAACGCGTTTTAACAAAGCTGAATCAGCAGCAAATTTGATCATTGGACAGTCATCCCGATCGATAGCAGAAAAAATAGATACTTCCTGGCTACCAGAAGATGCTGTTCCTATTGTAGTTTACAATACGTCCGGTTGGAATCGCGACACGTTGATCCGAAAAACGGTAGAGTTGGAAAAAGTCTTCTTTGACGAAAAGCCTTTCTCTGAAATACCAGACTACTTGGCATCAAAACGAACACCGGAGTTTCAATTATATGATGCAAGCGGTCTTGCCATCCATGCAGAAATCACAGATGAAAGAGTGGAGTTTGATTACGATTTGCCGGATGACCGTTTTCGAAAACCTTATTATGCCAAAAAGGCACAGGTGTCCTTCTTGGCAAATGGTCTTCCGACATTTGGTTATCGCCTTTTCTACCTGTTGCCAGAACAAAATAAAGAAAATAATGAATCTACGCTTTTTACAGGCGACCGGCAATTGGAAAATGAGCATGTGCGGTTGACCATCCACGACGATGGTTCCTATGATTTAATGAATAAGGAAACCGGTAAACAATACCGAAAGCTTGGTGTTTATCAAGATACTGGAGATATTGGAAATGAATACATGTTCAAACAGACAAGTGATGGCAAACAGTACTCTACAATTGAGGAAAAAGCAAATGTACAAATTATCAAGGACACCCCCTTGGAAGCACAGGTGGAAATTATCCACGAATGGGAACTTCCAGCCCAAGCCGACGAGCTGTTGGATAAGGAAAGGCAAAGCCTTGTCTGGCATCCGGATCGTCAGGCCGGCCGATTGAGCGAAACAAAAGTACTTAGCATCAAGACATGGATAAGCCTGGAAAAAAACGCGAAAGGTCCAAAAATAAAAGCATCCATTGATAATTCTTTAAATGATCACCGGCTCCGTGTATTGTTCCCGACAGACTTTATCGCCGATCATCATCATGCGGCCAGTGTGTTTGAAATTGCCGAAAGACCGAACAAGCCTGAGGGAGAGTGGGAGAACCCTATTTTTGATCACCATCTGCAACAGTTTGTCAGTATATCAGATAACGTGGACGGGTTGACGATAGCCACCAAGGGATTGAATGAGTATGAAGTTTTGGAAGACCGCAATACGGTTGCGGTCACAATTCTGCGGAGTGTCGGGGAAATGGGCGATTGGGGTGTTTTTCCCACTCCGGAAGCTCAATGTTTAGGTGAAAACACCGCTGAGTGGATGATCATCCCTCACAAAGGGAATGTCCTCGAGTCCCGAGCATTTCAAGAAGCATATCAATATTTGATTCCGTGTTTCAGCGAGCAAACGACGAAACATCCGGGGACGCTGCCTTCGGTCATGGAATACTTAGATTGGAACCAGGACGGGTTGGCATTATCGAATATGAAGATAGGGAAAAGCGGGGACCTTTTCATTCGCTGGTTCAACCCTGTAAAACAGCCAGTTCCTTTACAAGCACAAGTAAATGGATATAAGGATTTTTACCAAAGCAGCATAGTCGAAAAGCTGGGAGAAACGTCCGGCCGGACACGGTCAGTCAATACAGTGGTAGAACCATATAAAATAGTGACCTATGGATTCAGAAAGGACAATGAAAATGAAGATTGAACAGCAAACCATACCTTCAGGCTTGGCAAGTATCATAGAAGAAGTCAATGAGCATTTTGGAAATGAACCTTCTATAAAACAGCTTTTTCGTAACTGTTTCCTGAATACCTATCAAACTACCTTACGGAAAAAAGAGGACGGGACGACATTTGTGATTACGGGTGATATACCTGCCATGTGGCTCAGGGATTCCACATCCCAAATCAGGCCATACTTGATGGCTGCTTCAAAAGACAGAGCAGTCGCGGCATTTATCAAAGGGGTCATCTTCCGTCAATTTGGTTATATCTTACAGGACCCATATGCCAATGCCTTTAATGAAGAACCCAATAGCAATGGCCATCAAACAGACGGAACGACCATGGCTCCGATTGTCTGGGAAAGAAAGTACGAAGTGGACTCGCTCTGTTATCCAATTCAACTTGCCTATCTTTATTGGAAGGAAACAGGGGATGACTCCGTCATTAATGATCAGTTTTACCAAGTGCTCGACACCATCCTATCGACTTGGAAAGTGGAACAAAACCATGAACAGCAATCGTTATACCGATTCACGAGAAATGATGTAAGGATTTCCGATACGCTTATCCGGAATGGAAAAGGATCTGAAACGGCATGGACAGGGATGACATGGTCCGGATTCCGTCCGAGTGACGATGCTTGTCTTTATGGATATTTAGTTCCGGCGAATATGTTTGCTGTAGTCGTTTTGGAATATGCAGCGGAAATGTGCAGGTATGGAAAAGAGGAAAAGCTGGAAAAAGAAAGTGCCGCCCTCGCCGAAGAAATCAGGACAGGAATCGAAAAATTCGGTACGATTCAGCACCCGGTTTATGGTAGAGTTTATGTATATGAAACAGACGGACTCGGCAGATACCATATCATGGATGATGCAAACGTTCCCAGTCTTTTGGCAGCGCCTTATCTTGGCTATTGCAGCTTTGATGATGCTACTTATCAAAATACTAGAAAACTGATCCTGAGCAGGGACAATCCATATTATTATGAAGGGAATGCAGCGGCAGGTATAGGCAGTCCGCACACCCCCGACCATTATATCTGGCATATTGCGCTCGCTGTGCAGGGGATGACCACCGCGTCGAAACAAGAGAAAGAAAGAATATTAATCTATTTTTCAACCACAGATGGAAAAGAGGGCTACATGCATGAAGGGTTCCATGCAGATGATCCCGCCTCGTTCACGAGAAGCTGGTTTGCCTGGGCTAACTCGATGTTCAGTGAATTTGTCTTGAGCATGGCAGGGAAAGCGGTAAAGCACAGTCCTTTATATAAACAGTTGAATAAATGACCGAGAAACCGTGGGCTTCTGTCTCACGGTTCTCCTTATCACATATGTACGTAATGCTATCCAGGGCTATTTATTGGGGGAATGGGAGTGCAAAAGAGGTTGAAGAGGCTCGCACGATTTTTTCGAAGAAGGATGTTCCACCGTATCCTGCTAATCTATTCTGCCATCATTTTAGGGTGCATGTTTTTGCTGTTTTTCATTACAGACAAGTATTATACAGACGTGGTAGTGAAAAAAGAAATTGACAAGTCCTATCAGCGAGTCGAAAAAATAACCTCTTTTATCGAGGATAAAAATGAGAAGGTTTCCAAAGCTGTTCGTGAATTATACTATGACCGGGATTTGATTGAAGATGTGACCCATGCATTGCAGGATGATTATAATAACTATCTTTCCTATCGGCTGGACATGTATTCGATGAGCGGTTCATCAGTCCCGTCCCATTTTGGGACCTTTTTAAATAGCTTCTATTCACAGGATGACGGGATAACGGCTGTTTCTCTTTCAGATCCTGCTGAGAGAGAAAAGTATTACCAGATTTATAAGAATGAGGCCTGGAATCTGAGCAAGGAAGAGACACGGGGGAAGCTGCCGGCAGATATCATGCATTCCGGCGAGTTGTTGAAGGTTTCTACCAATATCAATAACCCGGTTACGCTCGATCTGGTTGGCTATTTGAATGCCTATTACAGCTTTGATGAAGTGAATCGGATGTTGAAGCTGCAAAAGGACCAAGTGAAAGCTTCCATTTATATATACAATGATGACCGGCAACTGCTGTTCCGGTTTGGAGAAAAATTAGCAATCAATCCTATGGAAAAGCTTGCCTTCGGGGACCAAACCGCCGATCTTGTATCAAATGGTTCCACTTATTATACAAATTCCCTCACCGACAGCAGTGGCGGTTATATGGTGGTGGCGGTGCTGGCTGAATCGAAAATAAAAGAAGTCACGACCAGGCGCAAAACTATGCTGGGCATCACCTTGTTTATCTCGGTCGTTGCCATTCTAGTTACCTATTGGTCCATTCGACGATACTCACAACGCTTTCTATCCATCGAACAAACCATGAAACAGGTCCAGGCGGGGGATTTGGACGTCCGTATCCCTATCAAAAAGGAAACAGATGACTTATCCATCATTGCCGGGAACTTCAATATCATGCTAGATGATGTGAACAACTATATAAAAAAGATCTATTTGTCCAGCATCAAGCAAAAAGAAGCGGAATTGAAGAACTTACAAACTCAAATCAACCCGCATTTTCTCTACAATACGTTAGAGTCTATCCGTATGAAGGCCATATCTGACGGTTCACGCACAACAGCGGATATGATCGTACTGTTGGCAGATATGTTCCGATATTCCTTGGAGCAGGACGATGTGGTGACCTTGGAAGAAGAAATTGCGCATGTATCTAAATATGTAGAACTATTCAAAGTCAGACAGCCGGATAAATTGAAATTCGATGTTCAATTACCCGCTCACTTAATGGATAAAAGCTTGCCAAGATTCATTTTGCAGCCGCTGGTTGAAAATTATATTATCCATGGAATAAGGAGAAATAAATACGATAACACGCTGGTGATTTCCGTATATGAGGAATCGGCGTGTCTACTGATCTCCATAGCAGATAATGGTAAAGGAATCGAAAGGGAAAAAAAGAAGATTCTGCAATCAAATTTACGGAATGGACTGCCGAACAATGAGTCACTGGGATTGTTTAACGTAAATGAACGAATCAGGTTGAAGTATGGCAATGAATTCGGGCTTGAAATCAGCAGTGAAGAAGAGGATGGCACTAGAATCTTAATAAGATTGCCAATCAATGAGATGGAGGTGCGGGAAGATGTATAAACTTTTTATTGTTGACGATGAGCCGTTGATTATGGAAGGTCTGACTTCTTTGATTGATTGGAATGCATACGGGTTTGAAGTGGTCGGAACCGCTCAAGACGGGCAAGAAGCATTCACTTCTCTCCGTCGATGCGCCTGTGATTTATTGATCACCGATATACGAATGCCGGAAATGGACGGTTTGCAGTTGATCGAGAAGCTGAAGCAGTCAGGTTCGAAAATGAAATTCATCGTCCTGTCCGGTTATCAAGAATTTCCTTTAATTAAAAAAGGTCTTCAGCTTGGCATCGAAAATTATTTATTGAAGCCGGTTCGCGAGCAGGAACTGATTGAAACAATCAAGAACGTCAAGGAAAAGATCGATAGAGCCTATATGAATGAAACGACAAGCGACATCCTCAGGGATAACGCCATTTGGCGTTGGCTGAACGGAAATATGGGCTATACGGATTTAAAGGAGCGTCTGTCTTTATACGGAATGAAAGGATTATCGCTTCCTTTGCAGCTGGCTCTTCTTCATTTCCCAAAAACAAATCGGTTGCCAAGTGAGACATTCGGGGACATTCAGCAGGATATAGAAGCTATTCTGCCAGGTGCCGATATGGTGAAAACCCCTGAGCAGGAGTTAGTAGTCGTTTTTCCACTCGAAGCTTCGCCTGAAATTTCAAGGGAAAAGTTGAATGCATTGGAAGGTTGTTTAAGCGGAAAGCTAGATGAATTTTATATAACGGTGGGAAATCCGATTCATTATCTTGATGAAGTCCCATCGAGCTTCGGTAAAATGAAACAGCTGAGCAAATTGAAGCTATTATTGCCAAAAGGAAAGCACATCATAGCCGACCAGCTTTTAGTCAGCCCAGACGAACAATTCGCGGTCAAAAACCTGAACAATCAACCGTTGATAAAATGTTTATCCGAAGGGAACATAGACAGGGCGAAGGAATGGTTGGCACAAGTATATCAAGGGTTCTGGGAAAATGTAACAAATGACAGTCCGACAGAGCTCAGAGCATTTTTATATGAGCTGACCATCGAACTGAAACAGAAGTTTCATTTGTATGTCGAGGAACAAGTGTACACTGATTTCCTTCGCCTTGTTTCGAGCGCTGAGACTCGCGAAGAAATGCAACAGATACTGGATTGCTTCATCGAGCGGCTGGGAGACTCTATATCAAAATGGAGTCAGGGAGCAAGTCCGATTATCCAAAGCATCCTGAAATATATTGAAAACCATTATCAGGAAGAGATGTCTTTAAAAACTTTAAGCTACCAGTTCCATGTCAACAATATATATTTGGGACAACTCTTTCAACACGAAGTAGGTCAGTCGTTCTCCAATTATCTAAATGAATACAGGATCGGAAAAGCAAAAGAAATATTAAAGAATTCCCATTTAAAAGCGGGTACCGTAGGAAAGAAAGTGGGATACACGGATGCCGCTTACTTTTATAAGCAATTCAAAAAATACGTAGGTTCTACTCCGT
The DNA here is from genome assembly GCF_041366435.1 of Sediminibacillus sp. JSM 1682029. NCBI lineage: Bacteria > Bacillati > Bacillota > Bacilli > Caryophanales > Bacillaceae > Sediminibacillus > Sediminibacillus sp. JSM 1682029. The sequence continues at coordinate 87,558 of NZ_JBEWYY010000009.1, read as the reverse complement.
CCGAATGGCGGCCGACCATTTAGACGCAGTAGCGGGTTTGGCATTTAGTTGAATGCGTGGCGCCAACTTTGTAGTTGATGATGGAATATGGAGACCTAAAACGATTGCTACTTCCCTTGTAAGCGTGGAGCAGAAGGAAACATCATTTGGTTAATCCAGGCCATGCTCTATTTCGATGGTTTAATTCAAAAGGATGGAATGGTATTTTCTAGAGGGCAGTGACATTAAGCGCCTTCCGGCGAAGAGGCCCTGTCACAATAGTGGAATGCTTGGATGAGATATAAAAAAAGGCCCTTTTTTGTTTTTGGGCCTTTTACATAGTTATTAATACAGTATGTTGGTTAATTTATTGAAGGTATTAAAAGTATTTTTTCCTTCAGTACATTCAACGAGGGAACTATACTTCTTTTGGTACCTGCTTTTTTGTTTACTCAAATAATTACACTTTATTAGTTTTTCTAGATCATTAAAATCATATGCAATATCTCCAAAAGCAATATTTTCTTGTAAAATATTTGGGGATCCGTATTCTTCTTCACACTTCTCTTTGTCTTCCCAATAAAAAACGATATTACTTCCTCCGGCAAAAGCCATGTAGGTAACTGAAGAATAATCCGATATAAGGACTTTGGATTTTAGTAATGCGTCCTTTATATCTCCTTGATAAAAATAATGCTTGTTTTCCTCATAAAACTCAGGAAACTGCTCTTGTAAAATGATTCTAGCCTTAGGATGCAAAATTATATTCATCCTCTTATCTTTATAAAAATCTGCTGATTGCACTTCCTTAATAAAGCTTAAATAACGATCAAAGTAGCTTCCTTTTTCGATTTTCCCAGTTAAGTCCCACGGTCTCCAAGTTAACAGAAACGTAATATCAGTTTTAGGTAGTTTTCGTGAATTTACGTACAAATCAATGTTTGGCAATCCAGATATAATCAATTCCTCTTTGGTGTACTGTGTGTTTTTTCTAAATAGTTCTTGTTCAAATTCTGAATTAACTATAATATAGTCAGGAGCGATGGGCACCTTCTTGTTATAATATCCCCTTTCAAATAGATTTGTGGCTAAGGAGACACCGTGTTGTAAAAAGAACTTATACTTGTTTTGAAGAATTTTCTTTTTTAATAACGAATCATTGTCATATAAACGTCTTTGTACATGAGTAACCAAATCAGATGATATGAAACTTCTCGCTAAGAAAATATAATAGAAGGCTAAAAAACTATTTTTTGCAAAAAGGTTTTTAGGATACTTCTCCTTAATTTCCTTAAAGAGTGGGTTATTTTTGTCTAATATATATATGCTATTAGCGTTTTGTTTCACCGAGTATTTAAATAATTCAAACCCAGACTCGGCTGCACCTGCAGCAAACTTTTCAAAATATATATCATATTTTTCCTTGTGTTTGCTAAATAAAGTTAGTCCAAACGCTAATTTTTCTTTTACAATAGTTGACTTATTAAGGGTGCTTGTTACTACTAGTACAAATTGACCAGTTACCGATTTTCTTAAGAACATTTCTGTATCTGTTTTACCAACTTTTACTGAGCGTGTATTGAAGACAAAGTGATTTTTATCATAAGCATCTATAAAGTCTGCTTTATAGTTGTAATAATAGTTGATATCTTCATTTACCACTTTTATAAATATAGGGATGTTAATGTCACTAGATTTTAAGTAATGCCGATAAATATCTTTGAGCGGGATGCGTACTACATAAGCGTGAAGTAAGAGGGTGAGTTTACTAGTATAATCTGAAAATCTATTCCGTAAAGATTTAGGAAATAGGAATACCACTTTATAATTTTTACTCTTTTGGTAACCTAAAGACAGTTGGATATCAATAATATCTTTGTTATCGCGAAATCTTAAAACCCCTACAAACCACAGCGTTGTTAAAAACATAAAAGCCAAAGATCTATACAATGGATCCTTTTCAACTTTATCTACAATTTTTTTAGGTGTTAAATATTTGTGTCTTTTAGCAATTATAAATGCTACCCTGTTTTTTGTATCTGAATAAAATATAATCTGTTTATTTCTATGATAAATTATCTCTATGACTTCCATAGAAGAATGGAGATTGGTCTTTACTATTTCTTCTCCATTTTCACGATAAAGGAAATATTTTTTGTTGTTCTTTTTCTTTAACAAACTTTTTTTTCCACTAAAGTCACAATAACTTGATTTCAAATTAAAAAAATCCGCTGCATATAAATATTTTAATTTTTCATCTACCTCTAACAATTGAGCTCACCCCTACCAATAAAAAAATATCCAAAAATTTGACAAGTAATATGATTATTTTACATATTAACCGAATAGCAGTCAATAAGGGGAAAAGATTGCCTGCCCTAAAATCCTTTTTTCTTATAGACTAATTGACTTGCTCTCAATCATTTTATCAACCTTGTTAATGCTTTGTTCTGAGCAGATATCTTATTCCTCCCTTAATTGGCCATTAGAAGCATTTTTATATTTAGTAAGGTTTTCATCAGCTATTATCTACCTCATCCTCCAGCTAATCCCCGATGTCCTCAACATGCCATGAATATGGTCGATTAATTGGACTCGTTCACAAAATACCACGGTAAAGGGGAGGGAGCCGATCAAAGCAAAGGTTAGGCAAAGCCTTTTTAGTGCTGCATCAATCATCGGAGGTTTTATATTTTCAGAAAATAAAACGTTTACAAAATAAGTACATTGAATCTTAAATTTATCAACTATCCTATATGAAAGCCCTTTCTTATAATGAAGGTAAGGAAGGAGGTTGGCCCCTGATGAATTGGTTACGCAACATCTGGAAGAATCGGGTCTGGTTATTGATGGTGCTGCCGGCGACTGTATGGTTTGTGCTTTTTTCCTATTTGCCGATGGCCGGTACAGTCATTGCGTTCAAAAATTTCCGTTATGATGCAGGCGGTTTCTTTTCCAGTGTCATGAGCAGTGAATGGGTAGGACTGGAAAACTTCGAATTTTTGTTTAACTCCAGCGACGCATTCATCATCACGCGCAATACCCTGTTGTATAACTTGGTATTCATTGTCGTAGGTTTGATTATTTCTGTAACAATCGCCATATTGATCAGTGAAATTGCGAATAAAAGACTGGCGAAAATTTATCAGACCGGTATGCTGTTTCCGCACTTTCTTTCATGGGTAGTCGTTAGTTATTTTGTCTTCACCTTTTTGAGTGCGGACCGCGGGATGGTTAACAGCCTGATCGAATGGTTGGGAGGAGATCCGATTTCCTGGTATAACGATCCGGAATATTGGCCCTACATTCTGACCTTCACCAACTTATGGAAAACGGTAGGTTATGGAAGCATTATTTACATTGCCGCTATTGTGGGAATTGACAGGAGTTATTACGAAGCGGCGATGATCGATGGAGCAAGCAAGCTTCAGCAAATCAAAAACATCACCATTCCAATGATCAAGCCGCTGATCATCGTCCTGACCATTCTCAACATCGGGAATATCTTCAATTCGGACTTCGGGCTTTTCTTTCAAGTGCCGAGGGACTCTGGTCCTTTATACGATGTCACGAATGTCATCGATACATATGTGTATCGTGGTTTGATGAATCTGGGCGAAATCAGCATGAGTACAGCAGCAGGACTGTATCAGTCACTTGTCGGATTCATTCTTGTGTTGGCAACTAACTATGTGGTGAGAAAAATCGATAAAGATTCGGCATTATTCTAGCAGGAAGGAAGGCGAAAAAATGGCAAAGCGAAAAGACGATATAATAGAACAACAACCGCCGGCCCTTTCTCCGGTAAAGAATAGCGAAAAAAAACGAAAACGATTGAACAATGACAAGTTATCAGGAATTCCGAATGTCATTGTAAACGTCTTGATGGCGGCATTCACGTTCTTATGTCTGTTCCCTTTTCTTTACGTCATCATCATTTCCTTTACAGATGAAAATGCGCTTACAACAAATGGCTTTCAATTGATCCCCGAAGAGTGGAGCACTTTTGCCTACAGCTACCTGTGGGATATGAAAGCCCAATTGCTTCAGTCCTATATGATTACCATTATCGTCACAGTGCTCGGAACGATAATCAGTGTGTTGACAATTGCATTGTTTGCTTATGCCATATCAAGAAAACAGTTCAAGTATCGGAAGCTGTTTACCTTCATGGCCTTGTTCACATTGCTTTTCAACGGTGGAATGGTTCCGCTGTATATAGTGGCAACCCAGCTGCTTCATTTGAAAAATACGATTTGGGCACTGATTCTCCCATTGGCAGTGAATGCTTTTTATATTTTGATTATGCGGACTTTCTTTCTTCGCTCTGTTCCGGAACCTTTATTGGAGTCGGCGAGAATCGATGGTGCAGGCGAGTGGCGGATCTTTTTCCAAATAGTTTTTCCATTGGCACTGCCGGGGATTGCCACCATCGCCTTGTTCAGTACACTCGGATACTGGAATGATTGGTTCCACGCCTTATTGTTCATCGATGAACCGCAACTTGTCCCTTTGCAGTCGTTGTTAATGAAAATCGAAAACAACATCGAATTTCTGACCCAGAATACCCTGGTCAGCGGACAATCAGCAGAAATGCTGGCAGCCATCCCAAAAGACGCAGCGAAAATGGCGATGGTAGTCATTTCTACCCTGCCAATAGCAGTAGCCTATCCTTTCTTTCAGCGATTTTTCATACAGGGGCTGACTGTCGGAGGCGTAAAAGAATAAAAAATACAATAATTCAGGAGGGAATTTTTTATGAAGAGATTTCGTTTTGTCGGTATCATTGGTCTGCTTTTCATCATGTTGTTGACGGCTTGCTCCAACCAGTCGGATGAAGCATCGAGCGAAGGGAAAGAATCGGAAACAGTCACGCTGACATGGTACACAGTAGGTGCACCGCAGCCGGATGAGGACAAAGTAATGGAAAAGGTAAACGAATATGTGAAAGAAAAAATCAATGCGACAATCGATTTAAAGATGATCGACTGGGGCGATTATGAGCAGAAGATGCAGGTGATCACTGCTTCTGGTGAAAACTATGACATCGCTTTTACAGCTTCCTATTTGAACAATTATACGCTGAATGCCAGAAAAGGAGCCTTCCTGGCCATTGATGACTTGTTGGAAGAGCACGGGAAGGAATTGAAAGAAACACTCGATCCTGCACTTCTGGAAGGGGCAAAAATCGATGGGAAGCTTTATGGCGTACCGGCAAACAAAGAGGTTGGCCAACAAGCCGTATATGTATTTAATAAAGAAATGTTGGAAAGAAACGATCTTAGTATTGAAAATGTAAATAGTTTGGAAGATTTGGAGCCGTTGCTTGCTACCATTAAAGAAAATGAATCAGGCGTTACCCCGCTGGCGACGTCAGGCGCTTCTTCTCTTTGGAGACCGTTCCTTCCATTCGATTATATATTCAATGAACAAATGCCATTTGCGGTGAGACTCGATGGAAACGGCGAAGAAGTGGTGAATCCATATGAATCGGAAGAAATGATGGAATCGTTGAAAACGATGCATGAATATTACCAAAAAGGTTACATTTTGAAGGATGCTGCTACCAGCAAAGAAACGTTTCCGTTTGAAGTGGATAACTGGTTTGTTAGAAAAGAAGGTTACCAGCCGTACGCAGAGTTGCTATGGTCAAGAAATGCCGGCTATGACGTAGCTGTGGCTCCGGTTCACGACCCTATCGTGTTCAACGGATCGGTGACCGGATCCATTCAGGCGATTTCTTCTACATCCAAGCATCCAGAAAAAGCGATGGAATTTCTGAACTTGTTGAACACAGACCCTTACCTTCGTAATCTGATGGATAAAGGAATCGAGGGAGAACATTACGAGAAACTGGACAATGGGAAAATTAAGGATTTGCCGGCAAGACTTGATAATTACAACATTTCCAGTTACACCCTCGGAAACCAATTCATTCTCGATCTATATGAAGAAGATCCGGATGATAAGTGGGATGCTTTCAAAGAATTCAATGCTTCAGCAACCAATGCACCTACTTTAGGATTCCATTTCGACACAAACCCGGTGCGGACAGAAATAGCTTCCATTTCCAATGTGATGGATGAATTCGCTCCAGCTTTATATACCGGTTCAGTAGACCCGGAAGAATATTTGCCGAAAGCAAATGAAAAATTGAAAGAAGCTGGCATCGACAAAGTAATGGAAGAAATCCAAAAACAATACGATGAGTGGAGAGCAGAGAACCAATAAAGATAGAGTACAAGAACAGAATCTCTTAGATTTAAGAGGTTCTGTTTTATTTAAGCGATGGATTGGCAGGTGGAAATCAATTGGGAGGTTACCAGGATAAAAGCGTGACAATAAAAGCAAGAGTCGATCACTTGTTAGAGCAGATGACCTTGAAGGAGAAGGTCGGCCAGCTAAATCAGAAATTGTACGGTTGGCAGGCCTACCGGAAAACGGATAATGGTTATGAACTGACGGAATTGTTCAAAAAACACGTCGAGCAGTTTGACGGGATGGGCGCCCTGTATGGCTTGTTCCGTGCCGATCCCTGGTCGGCTGTCGACTTTACCAATGGCATTGCGGCAGAGGATAGCGCCGTGGTGACCAATATGATTCAAAAATATCTGGAAGACAACACCCGCTTAGGAATCCCTGTGCTGTTTTCAGAAGAATGCCCGCACGGTCATCAAGCCTTGGGGAGTACGTTATTTCCGACACATATTGGAGCCGGGGCTTCCTGGAATCCTTCGTTGCAGAAACGGATTTCTTCACACGTGGCCAGTGAATTGCGGGCGAGAGGAACTCATTTGGGGTTGGTATCCACATTGGATATCGTGAGAGATCCCCGCTGGGGAAGAACGGAAGAATGTTTCAGCGAAGACCCCTACTTGTCAGCAAAGATGACAGAAGCAGTGGTGGAGGGGATGCAAGGAACTTCCGGAGAGTTTGATGAGGATAAAGCCGTTGCAGTATTAAAACATTTTGCTGCACAGGGAGCAGGCGTAGGCGGCCATAATTCAGGACCTGCTTTGATAGGGGAACGCGAGTTAAGAGAACTATTTCTCCCGCCAATGAAGGTTGCGGTCCAAAGAGGAGCACTGGCATGCATGGCTGCTTACAACGAAATCGACGGAGTGCCATGCCATAGTAACAAACAATTGCTGACAAACATTTTGCGTGAAGAGTGGAATTATCAGGGAATCGTCATGGCCGACGGAACTGCGCTTGACCGGCTGCTGAAGTTGACGGGGGATAAAGAACTGGCCGCTGCTTACGCACTGGAAGCGGGAGTCGATTTGAGTTTGTGGGATGAAGTCTACTTATCTATCGAGTCAGCGGTCCGTAATGGAAAAATCGAAGAGCGGTTAGTAGACCGGGCAGTAGAACGTATGCTGACGATAAAACACAAGCTCGGACTATTTGATGGCAGGAAATGGACACCGGTTTCTAAAGCATCACTCGTGGTAGGCAACAATAATTTTGAAAAGACAAACCTGGAAATGGCAAGACAGTCCCTTGTATTGTTGAAAAACGAGAAAAGCATTCTGCCGTTGGAAGGAGTCAAAAAGCTGGCAGTAATCGGACCGAATGCAGATAACCTGTACAACATGATGGGCGACTATACACCGCCGCTAAAAACAGAAAGTGGCAGCACCGTACTTCAAGGCATCCGCCGCACGGCTCCGACTAACGTCGAAATTGCATACAGCAAAGGGTGCGGAATAAGGGACAGTACGATGGCAGGTTTTGCCGAAGCAAGGAAAATCGCAAGTGAATCGGATGTCGCTATCATTGTCGCAGGCGGTTCCAGTGCCAGGGACTTTGGGATGGACTTCGAAAATAACGGAGCTGTCAAGCACTATGATGCAGCTGAAATGGACTGTGGTGAAAATGTGGATGTCGCCGATTTGTCCCTTGGAGGCGTACAAAGCCAGTTGATTCAACAAATAATAGAGACAGGTACGCCGGTAGTGTTGATTCTGATTCAGGGGAGACCGCATGCTATCCCTTGGGAAGCAGCGCACTGTTCCGCCATTCTGTGTGGATGGTATCCGGGACCACTAGGCGGAACAGCGGTAGCGGAGGCCTTGTTCGGAAAAATCAATCCGTCCGGAAAACTGCCCGTGTCGATCCCGGCTTCCTCCATGCAGCTTCCTGTATATTACAATGCCAAGGATAGCGGCGCCAAAGAGGATTATTTCGATATGAGTGGCAAGCCTCTTTTTCCTTTTGGCTATGGTTTGAGTTATGCAACCTTTTCTTATCGGTTGACAAGTTACGGGAAAAAAAGCTTGAGCGTGTCAGAATTGGAGGAAGGCCGCCGGTTCGATATAGCCGTGGAAGTAAGCAATATGGGGGAACGCGCCGGTTATGAGGTTGTGCAGTTATATATAAAAGATATGGAAGCAAGCGTCACACAGCGAAAAAAGGAATTGAAGGGCTTCGAAAAAGTCTGGTTGGAACCGGGAGAAACCAAAGCGGTTCGTTTCTGGCTGGGGAAAGAACAGCTCTCCATTTGGGATATACAAATGAAAGAAACGGTAGAGCCTGGATTGGTCAAAGTCATGGCCGGCGGGTCGTCAGAGCCTACGACGGAAGCCTTTCTACGAATAACTACCAAAAGGTTGGGAGGGGAAGAAAGTGCGTCGAACTGAACGATTAATCCGTTATTTAGCAGATCATCAATTCAGCAAATTGGCACCGATCGATGAGTGGGAGCTGCAAAGGGCTGTTTATGAAAAGCCGGGTCAATACCGTTATTTGGACAACGGGATGGTCAAAAAAGGGGAGTGGCTTGTCGATTCAGGGACAACCGTATTCCTGAAAACGACTGTCAATATTCCGGAGGATTGGAAGAAGGGGGAGCTCGGGTTTATTTTTCTTGCCGAAGGACAGAAGGGTCCTTCATACTGTGAGTCGCTGGTTACCCTCAATGGCGAACCGGTTCAAGGATTGGATCGGAATAAAAACTTTGTCGCCATCCCATCTTCCGTTGTCGCCAAAGGCCGCATATCCCTTGAAATGGAGTTGTTTAATCCGGAAGCGATACCTGATGATAAACTAAGGGGGTTCAATCAGGTAGCAAAAGCAGAAACAGAGCCACCGCCTGTTTATTTCCAGGCAAGTTCCATTGTAAGTATAAATAAGCCAATGCAAAGTTTGCTGTTTACATTGGAAACACATTACGAAGCAGCACTGTTGCTTCCTGATTCCGATTCAAGACGGAATCTATGGCTAACGGAAATGGAAAGTATCGCGGAAGCCGTCGGAATTCCGCATTCAAAGCAATTGACGGAAGAAATAGACTGGCACAGTTACGAGGAAAAGTTAGTAAACGCCGCTCAAAAGTTGGCCGGTTACCGGGAGGGTACGATTCGGGCGATCGGACAGTCACATATTGATGTAGCCTGGCTGTGGCCAATGAAGGAAACGGTCCGGAAAGTCAGCAGGACTTTTTCCAGTATGTGCACTTTGCTTGATGACTATGATCATTTTCAGTATGCACAAAGTCAGCCGCAATTGTTTGCCTTTTTGAAAAAACATCACCCGCAGGTTTTTGAGCGGGTAAGGCAAAAAGTACAAGACGGAAGGATGGAGCTGATCGGCGGAATGTGGGTCGAACCGGATTTGAACATTCCGTCCGGTGAGTCGCTTGTCCGCCAGCTTTTGTACGGAAAGAAATTTTTTAGCAGCGAATTTGGCCGGGAATCCCGGGTTGAATGGCTGCCGGACACTTTTGGTTATTGTGCTTCCCTGCCGCAAATCTTGAAAAAAGCAGGGACTGATTACTTCATGACGACAAAACTGAATTGGAATGACACCAATCGTTTTCCGCATGATTTGTTTTATTGGGAAGGGATAGACGGTACCAAGATATTGTCTTATTTACATTCCATACTTGGACAGGAAACGCACCCGAAGGAAGTCAAAAACACCTGGGATGATTTCAAGCAAAAACAACGATACCCTGAAAGAATGCTTGTTTATGGCTACGGAGACGGCGGAGGCGGCGTCACCAGGGAAATGGTGGAGCGGCTGGAAAGATCCAGGTCCCTGCCCGGACTTCCTAATGTGGAATTCGACACTGTCCATGGATTTTTTGAGCGGATCGAACAGAAAAAAACGTCCCTTCCACTTTGGTATGGCGATTTGTATTTAGAGTTGCACCGCGGCACCTATACCACCCATGCCCAAGCAAAGAAAAACAATCGCCGGGCAGAGGGATTGTACCGGGAAGCGGAAATATGGAACAGTCTGGCCTATATGATGTTTGGCTATGATTATCCATCAGAACTATTTGAGGAAGGGTGGAGGCTGTTACTTCTAAATCAATTTCATGACATTGTGCCAGGCACCTCGATCGAAAGCGTTTATGATTTGTCACAGCAGCAATACGAGCAAATTTTTCAAATAGGGACAGAGCTCCACCGCCAGGCAACCGAGTATCTCGCCGGGTCAATCGAAACGGAAGGGCCTGGCCAGCCGCTTGTTTTATTCAACAGTCTCAGCTGGAAACGCGACGGCTTGATATCCTTAACAGGCGGAAAAGAACGAACAGATACAGTTGTTTGCGATCGGGATGGATCGGTTTATGAAATGGATGTCCTTGTTGGAGAAGATGGGAATGTTACGAGTATTGCCCGTGTTCCTGAGATTCCCGAATTAGGTTACAAAACGGTCTGGCTGAAAGAGATAAACAACATGGAAACGGCGACCGGAAAGAGTGGGGATGCCTTTGAAGGAAAGTGGGAAACGGCATCCTATAAAGTGGAATTCACATCGGAAGGATGGATTAGCAGGCTGTATGACAAACAGGCTGACAAAGAAATTATCAAACCAGGCGATGTCGCCAACGAACTGCAGCTGTTCGATGATTTGCCGACTGATTGGGATGCCTGGGATATTGATCCGTACTTTGAAAATCAGCCGGTAAGAAATAACCGGATTAAAAAGATGGAAGTAACTCACAAGGGGGTTGTTTTCGATCAACTTACCTTTCAATGGGAAATCAATGCCTCCCTTGTTACGCAAACAATCTTATTTTATCATCATGACAAGCGAATTGATTTTAAAACGGAAGTGGACTGGCAAGAAAAACACAAGCTGCTAAAGGTCGCTTTCCCTGTCAACATTCATAATCGAAAAGCTGCCTATGAGATTCCGTTTGGCTCCGTAGAACGGGCGACACACAACAACACATCCTGGGAACAGGCACAGTATGAGGTATGCGGTCAACGCTGGGCTGATTTATCGGAAGGAAATTTTGGGATATCCCTCTTGAATGACAGTAAATATGGGTACGATATTAAAGAGAATTGTATCCGTTTATCTTTACTTCGGGCGCCGAAGTGGCCGGATGAAACGGCCGATATCGGGAAGCATACTTTCACGTATAGTCTGTTCGCTCATGAGGGAGACTGGCGCCAGGCTAAAACAGTTCAAGCAGGTTATGAATTGAATAATCCGGTAACCGCGATCAAGGCAACCAACCATAAAGGGGACTTGCCATCGAGTGGTTCTTTTCTGAAGGTGGAAAGCGATACGGTGATCATAGACGCCGTTAAAAAGGCAGAACAGGAAGCCGGACTGGTGATACGGGCTTACGAGTCGACTGGAAGTGAAGCCGATCTTGCTGTTGAAAGCTTGTTCCCTGTGGCGGAGGTCTCGTCCGTCAACCTTCTGGAAAAGCATCTGGAAAAGATGAAAGAAAATAATGGAACCTGGAAACGAAAATTGACTCCGTATGATATTTCCACCATTTTACTTGTCAGAAGTGAAAGAGGCTGAGACTTACCGTCACCTACTTGTAAAAACGAACAATTACTGGATAGGAAGTATGAAACCTTTTTCCATTGGAAGATAGCAATATTCCATTCCGGGAAGGCACTTAGCTTGACGCGGGGTGTCTGTCAACTTCGCCGCAGCAGGCGGAGCACTCATAAAACAACAGTATATAAGGGAGTCTGTCTAGGGGTCTTACTGTATATGAAAAACGTAAAAACCGAACGAATTCGAAAGCTGATTTTTCGAATGTCGCTCGGTTTTTGTTTTGGTCACTATGTTTTTGTTCCAATAACTTTGTCTTTTACTTTCCTACAGTGTAAGATACCGATTCCGATTTATTGCCCGAATAATCCTCTAATACCACTTCTACTTGATCGCCCGAAGCCACCGTTGCAAGCTGTTTCAAAGGATGTGTCCCGCGGATAAGATAATCGGACACTTCGTTGCTATGTGGCATTTCATGCTGAACTAGTTCTCCGTTCACGTATAGATAGAGGTGATGCCAGTCTTCAGGAGTGGGGATGTCGAGTGATAACACACTATCTTTTACATGAAAGCTGCCAGTGTATCGAGAAGGAACAGCATCGTTCAAACGGCCACTATGAGTGATTCCGTGAGCCTTTGATTTCAATGGTTTGACGGTGAGTTCATATCTGCTTCCATCCGGATCATCTATCGGTATTTGTAACTCGTCGACCCCTTTATCGGCATAGTAAATCTGCCCATCATCGCGATCACCGCTACCTTTGGTAAGCGTCACTGCTGTTTTGGCACTGCCTGATCGCTGCTTCCATTTCACTTTGAGGAATGCGTCTTCTTCTCTCACTTGCAGGTCGCTGATTTCTTTTTGGAAATCATGCGTAAGTTTGGCCGGACTGCTTTCTGTGCCATCCGGTCCGACGGCTTTCAATAACAATGTTGCATGTTTCGATTCCCCATATAGGGATTTAATATAATAATGGTCATCATAGGTTCCGCCAAGGAAGACAGTGTTCCCATTGGAAAGCTTTGCATACAAATGGTATTTGCGGACTTCGTCATAATCATTCAAATCCCAGCTTACCTTCATTTCGTTTGTGTCATAAGCCTTTTCAAGCTGAAAATTGGTTGGCTTATCGGGTTTCGTTTTTTTGCCATCGGAAAGTTTTATTTCGCCGATATTTATTTGATAATCTTTTGTACTCTCTTTGCCAGGCGAGAAACCAAGACCGAAAGCGGCAAGTTCTCTTCCTGCTTCATCCTTCAAATTGACTTTTTGCGTGATCCATTTGTCTTTCTGCTTGTCGCTATGCGGGATTTCCTTATAAACGATCTCCTCGGGTTTATCTTTAAAAATGAATCCCGCTTTCAATGTGCCTTCGTCATTACTGGATTTTTGATAGGTAATATCAAAGCTGGACCCCTTTGTAATATCCAGGTCAGTTTTATACAATCTCAGAAAATGATCCTCTTGCAGGTCCCCTTCTATCACAAGGGAGCTTCCACCCTTGTAGCCGCCTACTGTTTTATAATCGAAGTTTTCGCCAGAAACGTAATCTTTTCCGTAATCAAAATCGACTTTCAACGTGGTTTCTTTCCCAGAGTTGTTCTCGATCCACCATTGCCAGGTAGGAAGAATATCCTGCAGATTGATGTTAGACCATTCTTCCTTGTTTGCTACTTCTCCGTTTTGATAATACTTCAATCCGTGTCCGGTATTGAAGTTGGTGACAAAACTGGTTCCGTTTATCACAGACCGTTCTGCGATATAGGAAGCAATACCATCCCAATTCGGATAGTCATCGTTCCTGGTGGCATTGGTTGGATCCTGGTTCGGCCCCGACCACCATAGACGTTCCCGTTCAAAGACCTTATACTGGTTATCGTTTTCGGTACGGCCCAATCCAGTATCAGCATCCAGTTCACCAAGCACGAATTCTGATCCTAACGTTGCGATCGCCGTTTTGGGATTTCCCTGAGAATCAAGAATATCCCGGAGGTTATATGGCTGGTTATACTTATACATGCCGGCCTCTACACCAGTGAAGACAGTATATAGGGGGTTCAGTCCCAGGCTTTCCGCATGCTGTTTTGAATTTTCGATTCGCTGTTCATTCCACCAATAGTTAAGAAAAATCGAGTCGGAGACCCTTCCCATCAAATTGTCTTTTACAAAGGGGCTGTTTGATTGGTTGAATTCATTCTGATAGTCGATTTTACCGCTTGGATCTGTAACAGAGTCATACCATTGAATATACAATCCTTTCTCGCGCATCGCCTGCATGAATTCTTTGTAAAGACTGACTTCGGTTGGTGAAATATCTGTTTCCTGGTTGATGAAATACCCATCGAAGCCGTAAAATTCCGCCATTTCAACCAATTTTTTTGCAACAGGAAATTCGTTGCTGTCATTTTTAATCAGCAAGTCCGAATGTGTTTGTCCTTCTCTTGGTAAAAAAATCGTTCCTAAGGATAAAGTCCCGTTTTTATGAGCGGCATTGGTGTAGGCGGGATTCGGCAAGTTAAGTATGCCGAATTCGAAGTGGCGCTCTGTCCAGTCTGCTTCGGGATCATATAACTCCTCGGGAACTTCTGAAGTAGGCAAGCCGTGCCAGGAAGCAAAAATATCGGTGTACTGCCAATAGTTATGCAGTAAGCTATCAAAGTTATCGTTGGCCTGATAAGATTCAAAAAAAGCGTTCCCATAATCCCCGGCCAGATTCAACATTTGGGTATCGGGGGAAAGGGATGGATTCGCCTGGGTCGCCATGAAGGCGTCATTTCGTTCCTGTAACGGAACAGATGCCTTCAAGTATGCAGCGTTAAGATCGGTTTCAGGCGACCAGTTAAGTATATCCAACACTCTGTACCCATGAGCATACGGCTGGTTTTCTCCTTTTTCACCCTGACCTTCGATTGGCAGTGTATCACCGGCCATGACTTTCGAACTCATACCAGTCATCACGAGAAGAAAAACGATTACACTCATGAAAAAGAGATGGTAATGACGGGAGAAATCAATGTTTTTCCTTGTTAACATAAAACTTCACACTCCTCTGTAATTGTGTTGAATTCGCTAGGCTGACCTCCTTTATTAAAAAAGTAAGATGCTAGTTCTTTCCAAAACCTTATCCAACATTATAAGAAAGCGTTTACATAATGGATAGTAGAAAAATGTTAGTTTGTATGGAATAAGTTTATATAATCTGGACAATCAAGGTTTAAAAAGAGTTGTAAAGACATATCTCCGAAAGGCAAAGGGGAGAATAGGCATATTCGGACGGCTTATCGCATTGTCTGTAAGGCAAACATTTTTTATCTTGGGGGGATATGCAAGTGAAACAGATTTTGCTTTGCTTCATGGCAAGTTCTATTTTCCTTTTTGCTTCAGTAGGGGCAGTTTCTGCTGAATCTCAGGGCAAGGAGGTGTCGGTCGATGTTATGTCTTATAACATTCACCACGGGGTAGGGCTTGATGGGAAGTTGAATTTGGAGCGCTCCGCTGATGTCATAAAGGAAGCTGACGCAGAAATAGTTGGCATTCAGGAAGTGGACCGCTATTATGGAGACCGCAGTGATTTCAAAGACGTGGCGAAAGAACTTGCTGATTTACTGGGATATCACTATGTGTTTGCTGCCAACCTTAACTTGGAACCGGCTGACGGGCATGCGGAGAACAGACAATACGGAACAGCCATTCTCAGTGAATATCCGATTATCGACTCGGAAAATATCTTCCTTAGCAGTTTTGGGGAAGAGCAGCGCGGCCTTCTCCGAACCGACATAAATGTCCGAGGGATTCATTTAAATGTTTACAATACCCATTTAGGATTGGACGTGGGTAGCAGGCTGGCGCAAATGGGTGAGATAATCGAAGTTGTGTCTGAACATCCGGGGGCCGCCTTTTTGTTGGGGGATTTTAACGCTGAACCGGATAGTGAAGAATATCGGCTTTTAGTCGACAGGACAGATTTTGTAGATGTATTTTCGAACGTGGACGATGCTAATACATTTCCGGTAATCAATCCAATCAAGCGGATCGATTACATATTCGCCACGCCTGACATTGAAGTGAATAACCAGCAAGTGATTCCGACGGAGGCTTCTGATCATTTGCCGGTGGCGATCGAGGGTATTATAAGAAGATAAATGCAGGGCGGTGCATACTAAAGCAAACAGAACAATGACAATGCCCCGATCGGGATTCTCGATCGGGGCATTGTCATCAATCAATAAAACCGCTTAAATCCATCAAAATGCTGTTTCCAGTACGGGTTATCCAGGCTGGTAACTTTCACCCCGCTAGATTCTGCAGAGATAAAACTGTTATTTCCTACATAAATGCCGATGTGAGAAATTCCGGCCCGATAGGTTCCAGAGAAGAAAACAAGGTCCCCTAATTGCGGTTTGTTCACATAATAGGAGCGGTTATAGTATCCATCACTGGAATACCTGCCGATGCTCTTGCCTGCTTTATTGTATAGATAATAAATATAGCCGCTGCAATCAAAACCGCTTGGAGATGCTCCTCCCCATACATACCCTGTGCCGATGAAACTTTTTGCTTCATCGATCAATTTGGTAACATTGTAATCTACTGTTTCAGCATCCACTTTTGTATCAGGAGTGTCTTTTTTCGTTTCATTAACAGTACTTCCATTTACTTTTAAAGTTTGGCCGACATAAATCATATCAGAAGATAAGCCATTCCATTTCTTTAAGTCGCTGACAGATACACCATACTTGCCGGCAATCTTTCCGAGATAGTCACCAGAGACTACTTTATATGTAGCAGTATTGGATGATTCCTGTTTCTTATCTGCGTTGTTTGATTTATTGCTCGAACTGGAGCTGGATCCGGAAGCAGATTTGGAAACAACAAACACATCCCCAGGATAAATCAACGTCGTCGACAGGTTGTTCCATTGCATTAAGTCAGAGAGTGAAATATTGTGCCGGGCAGCAATCTTGCTGAGTGAATCACCGGATTTCACTGTATATGTAGTAGACTTGGAAGTATCTTTTTTCTTCTCCGATTTATCTTCTTTCTGTGGTGATGAAGTTTTACCGTCAACTTTCAGGACTTGATTTGGGAAAATAACTGTGTTCTTCAGCTTGTTCAATGACTTCAAAGAATCGACAGAAGTATTATGCTTTTGCGCAATTGACCAAAGTGAATCCCCTTTTTGAACTTTGTAAGAAGCGGCTTCGACTGTCATGCTGTACGACGAAGCGATTACTGCTGTCGCAGTGATTGATAATAAAGTCTTTTTCATATCAATTTTCCCCCTCTTTCCCCGTACTTTTACAAGATTTTCTATTAAGCTAGTATAGCATATATTACAAAAGATTCAGCTACTTGTAATAAAAATGTAATATAAAGAGTCTAAAGAAGCATTTCACAAACTTTACCTGGAATTCATTTTCGTTCACGGTCTTTCTTTACTAATTTTCTTCCGTGAGTAAATCTATCTTCTTTAATGACAGCGTTCTTTCCGTTTCGACCTCCACACTTATAACTGAATTTCCTTTCAACAAATTCTTATAAAGCTTTACAAATTATCTTATTAATAGTTAAAAATACCTAAAATGATGATATAATACTCCTATTCGTCTCGTTGATTTAGTTCGTAAGACCGTTTTATAAAGAGTACATATACCATGATAAAAAAGGACTGTTCAACGAGATAAAACCAGGAAAAGGGGATGGAATAATGCATTGTACCAAATGTGGGTCACTGAACGAAGCAGATGCTAAATTTTGTGCGGAATGCGGCTCGAAAATAGCTTCAGAACAATTGGAAGAAAACCAGCAGCCGGCCAAGGAGGAACAAGCCGCGACTGTAGAACCGGCAGCAACAGCTGGAGGAAGCAACGAATATGTGGAAAAAGGGAAAGAAATCAGCCAGCAGTTTTTCGGTTTTGCGAAGGAAGCTTTAAAGGGGCCGATGGTTGCCAGCAGAAAGGTTACCGCAGCTGATACTGTCAATGGGATAATCGCTCATGTGCTGTTCGCTTTATTACTGCCATTATTTTCTTATTTTACTGCTAAAAGTTTCAGCAATGGCTATTTCACGATACCTTTCGGAACAACAGTAGTTCAGCCATTTATTTATCTATTAATCTATTTGGCTATCTATACAGCGGTAGTTTTTGGCGTGGCAAAATTGATGAAATCGAATCTTACATTCCTGGAAGTCATGAGCCGGTTCGGGGTATTTAATGTATTGCCGGCAGCAGTGCTGTTGGTGGCGGTCATCTTTTCTTTGATTTCAGCAACTGCATTCAGCCTGTTTCTTTTTGGTGTTTCCCTTGTTTTGTTTCTTGCTTCCAGCTTGGCAGTCATTTTTTCTGTCAAAGAAGATGCTGTAGAAGGCGGAATCGATGTTTATTATGGTCTGATCATCGCAAATATTGCTATGGTGATCATCTTCGCCATCATTGGAGACAGCATTGTTGGTAATTTGATGAATGAATTAGAAAACTCCTTTTACGGATTTCTATAAATAATGGGCAATGACAGACACCTTGTGTAAGGTGTCTGTTCTTACATGCTCATACAACAAACAGGGAGGCTAATATGAATTTTTGTAATCAATGCGGCACGAAATCCGAGACTGGCAAGAAGTTTTGCACGAATTGCGGAGCACCTCTGATGAATGAAAATTCTTCAGCTGAAAATCTGGAACAATCGACTCTAAGCAGCCAACTGCAGTCTGTTAAAAGGGCGTCGAATAAACAACCTTGGTCACCTAAAAAGAAGAAGCAAATCATCATTGGTTCAGCCGTTGCAGTGGCGCTGACGGCATTATATTTTATCGGCGCATACTTTACTTCCCAAGAACGATTGGTCGATTCGTTTGAGGACGCGGTTGCTGATGGGAATCCGGAAAAAATCGCCGACCTGTTATCTTACCGTGATAAAGAATTGACGATTACAACAGAGGATGCGGAAGCATTTGTTGAATATTTAGAGGCGCATCAGGAAGACCGGGATTTACTGGTCGAATCCGTGAAACAGCAATCAGAATCAAATAACAGAAATAGAGCTGCTGCAGAGGGGGGAGAAAAAGCGTTCATCCAACTGGAGCAGGCAGGAAATTTTTTGTTTTTTGATACATATGAATTGTACATAGATCCAATATACGTGAAATTGGAAACGGCTTTTAAAGGAACCAAACTATACAATGGAGATGAAGAATTGGCAGAAGCGACCAGCAACGATTTTTCTCAGGAAGCTGGTCCGTTCCTTCCGGGTATTTATACTTTCACAGCTGCGTACAAGCATGAATACATGGATGCGAAAGAGGAACAGGAAGTGGAACTAACTCCCTATGATAATCATTCGACAATAAACCTGTCCGTTGACGGGGGCACTGTGCGATTCACTTCGGAATTCGACGATTCGATAAAAAGCAAGGTGATCATCAATGATGAATCGGTCGATTTTAATGCATTTTCGGAAGAAGAATTTGGACCAGTAGCATTTGATGGTTCTATGAAAATGGCTGTCCAGGCAGAATTTCCATGGGGTAAAATGACGACGGAAACCGCGGCATTGGAGGATGAATATTTTCCAGTGGAATTTCCCATGAATGATGAACTGCAGAAGTCATTGGCAGATGCGATTGCAAGCTATTACACTTCTTATGGGAAGGCTCTGGAAAAAGGTGATTTCGGGCTTGTCGAAAATGTATCGGAGGATATGAAGGACGATTTTGATAACGAACTCGACTATTATGGTCAGGAGTCGTACATCTATACAAATAAAACGTCCAAGTTGGAAATGGATACAGACACGTTTTCATTGAGGAGCACGGAAGATGGTTTCGAGACAACTGTTTATTTGAAAGAAACAGGGGAAGAAGATTTTTACTATCAGGCAGATGAACCTCAGCCGGCCGAAGAGGAGACATACTTGATATACGAGCTTGTCTACCAGGATGACCATTGGATGGTTACGTACAAAGGAGACACTTGGGTGACACCGGGTGAATTCGAGCATGTGGCAGATATAATCGCTGAACCGGTTACTTATACAATCGACAATAGCGAGGCAAGCGAGTCTGATGAAACGAAAGAAGAATCCGATAACACAGAGGAAGCGTTGAAGAAAGTGTACGAAAACTATTTAGATGGACTGATCGATGCCATCAATAATGGTGACTATAGTGAGGTAGAACCATTTATCAAGCCAGGCAGCGAATTGGAAACTGCACAGCGTGACTTGGTCAATAGGTTGAGTGAGAAGAATATAGTGGAAGAATTACAAGGAAGCAGTTTTGAAGGCTATGAATCTGATGGGTCTGACTATATCTTCAACACTTCAGAAACAATCAAAATCAATTACCAAGACGGTACTTCCGAAGTGCAAGACTATGAGTGGCAATACACTGCAGTAAAAGATGGAGACCAGTATAAACTGGCCGATATCGAAGAATAGCGAACTGGAAAGCAGCAGGACTGGTCTGCTGCTTTTTTGTTGCTAATCGAGTAAAGGGCAAAAGGTCGAAGTTATAGTGAAAAGAAGAAGGAGGGATTGCAACTCTATTCCATCTCCCTTCTTCTTTTTTAATTTCCAATGCCCGAAAAGGAATTTCCACTCACATAAAACGTCAATTAATCCCCCCTTTTTCCAAAATCGCCACAAAAGTAAGAATTAATTTTGAAAACGCTTATTTGTACAATGAACGCAACAAGAAATTTAGGAGGCATTAGTGATGGGAAGTTGGTTAGGACTGGAAGAAAAAGTTGCCATTGTGACAGGCGGAAGTTCAGGAATTGGCAGAGCGATTGTGACAGCCTTGTTGGACAATGGTTCGATTGTCTATAACTTGGATTTAAAAGATCAGCCATTGGATCACGATCATTATCGTTTTATGGAACTGGATGTCACAGACGCTGCAGCTGTAAAACAAACGGTAGACACGGTAGTGGAAAAAGAAAGCAAAATCGATGTGCTGGTCAACAATGCAGGCATTAATCTTCCGAGATTGCTTGTAGATATCAAAGGCGAAAAGCCTGAATATGAAATGGATGAAAAAGATTTAGATGTCATGTTCAATGTGAATTTAAAGGGGCCTGTTTGGCTCAGTCAAGCAGTAGCCAAACACTTCATTTCTCAAAAGTCTGGTATTATTGTTAATGTTTCGAGTGAAGCTGGACAAGAAGGCTCGGAAGGTCAAAGTATCTATTCGGCGACCAAAGCTGCTTTGATTGGTTTTACAAGAAGTTGGGCAAAAGAACTTGGTAAGCATAATGTAAACGTTGTAGCCATAGCTCCGGGGATTCTTGAAGAAACTGGATTGCGTACACCACAATATGAGGAAGCTCTTGCTTACAGTAGAAATACGACTGTCGATCGATTAAATGGCGATTATTCTAAATCGATTCCATTGGGCAGGGTGGGCAAATTGACGGAGATTGCTGACCTGGTTTGTTATTTAAGTTCTGATAAAGCAAGTTATATAACAGGAACCACAGTTAACATTTCGGGTGGTAAGTCTAGAGGCTGATTCCATAGATAGGGGAGAGGTCATGCAACTTAATGAAAAACACCTAAAGATGATAGAGTCTCTCATGCATGAAGAGATTGAAGTAGAAAAGTTGTCCTATCAATTAAATCTTACAGAAAAAACAATCGTGAATTATATAAGACAAATCAACAGTGACTTTCAAGATGCCGCGGTCATCACCAAACAGCATCAAAAATTATCCTTGGCAATCAAGGAACAACAGGTATTTTTCGACAAACTGGATTTGTTAAAAGATGAATGCCAGGAACATGACAGAGTGAATCAGCAAAGGAAAGACGAACTTTTTTATCAATTATCTATTCACAAGCAAACGACCCTTGATGACATGGCGGATAGGTTGTTTTTGAGCAAGACACTGGTCAGTAAAATTCTGCGGGAGTTGAAAGAGGATATCGAGACATCACACGTACAGTTCACAGGTACGCCAAATGTAGGCTTGATATTGGAAGGCTCTGAGTTCGAGATACGCAAATTGGCGATTGAACAATTCCCGTCCGAGTTTATCGAATATGAAGTGCCGCCGAGTTTGGTCACAGGATTGGATCAATTGCAACAAGATTGGAAACTGGATGAACAGTCATTGGAACGGTTGGTTTTGGCGCTCAAAGTGACCTTGCAGCGAATGGAGCAGCTTTGTTTAATAAGTGGCACAGTCGATTTAGATGCACATATTTTTCATTCGGAAGAGTACATGGCATTGGATTTTATAAAAGAGTATATAGAAAAAGTTTTCCCAGAGGCCAATGCAGGAAAAGAAATCATCTTAATCGTTGTGCAATTGATGGGACGCAGGGCTTCGCTATTGGATGAATTATTGACGCAACAAGATGAAAGCCTTATTCAAAAGATCATTGATCAAACGATTTGCGATGTAGAACGGTTTTACGGCCTTAAAATCGACGAGGAGCTATTCACGAAGGATATTCGTTTACACATTAAGCATTTAATCAATCGATTGATCTTCCGTATCAAGTTGAATAATGAACTGGCATATGACATGCAGCAGCGATTTCCTTTTGCCTATGAATTGTCTACCTTGCTGGGAGAAAGCATTACACGCGTGACCGGCTTGGGAATGCCGGAGAAGGAACTGGGCTTTTTAACGATATATTTCAGTGTGTATTTGGAACAACTCGAGCAAAAGATGAATGAATTACATGACATTGCGATTTTGACGAATCAAGGATTGAGCACGACCAAGTTGTTGACCATGAACTTGCGCAAAGTGTTCGGCACCCAAATCAACGTGGAGGTCATTGATGAATCCGAGTTTACCGAAGAAAGCATTCATCCATTTGATTTAGTCATCTCAACGATCAAAACAAACAGAATGTTCAACAAAGTCATATACATCGAGGATGTCTTTGATCAGCAGCTGCTTAAATTGAAAATAGAACAGTTCTTGATTTATAAGGATGTAAGTAATAAAAAATTGTTCAACCGCAGTGTTTTGGTGGATTTCCTCGATCATTCCGATTTTTACCACTTTCAGGGCCGGCAAACATATCAAGATATCATTTGTCGACTGGCTGATGAGCTTTACATTGAAGGGAAAGTAGACGCAGATTTTAAAAAGAGTTTGATTGAAAGGGAAAACAAAAAATCTACGATCAACGGTCAATTAGGCTTTCCGCACGCCAGCCATAAGCAAGACGGGATTTTTATCAAGGTCGGTGTTTTAGATGAACCGCTTGATGATCATGAAAATGTCAGATTGGTCGTACTTATCGCATCTTCCGAGGAAAACGTGAATGAGGCAATGCTTATCCGGATTTATGAGGAAGTATTGGCGATTACGACAAATCACTATATTTTGAACAAAATCAATGCTAAGACAACCTTTACGGATTTGTCACGATTATTAAATCAGGAAATGAGGGAATAGCCTATGTTTATCATGCTGATTATCTTTGCTGCGATAGGCTTTGTCGTTCAGTATTTACTAGGTCTGCTCCAGATCAAAAATTTTACCAAAAACTATACCCAACTGCGGGAAAAGGGCCGAGTCGCCATTGGAAGACGTCCGGCTATCGTTAAATCTGGAACGCTGGTGTTACTTCAGCTAAACAATAAAAACGAGATTGAAGATGCGCGATACATGCAAGGTGTCACCGTATTCTCTAAATTCAAACCGCTTAAAGGTTTGGAAGGAAAGAAACTGCAAAAAGTTAATGCCAGTGATTTGGAGGATTACAACAAACTGCTGAGAAAAGCGGTTTTAGATGCGCAAAACACTTTCCATGTCATTCAAAATGGCGGAGAAATTGCCCAAATTCCTTCACCGATGATGAAAGCTGTACGGAAAGTAAACGGAATGTTTAAAAAAGAAAGGGGTCTAAAGCATGGACTACATCGTTAAATTTGCAGAAGGATTTATCAACTTATTCCAAACAGGTGCCGATACGTTTATCGATTGGATGACATCGATTGTACCGCTTGTACTGATGTTGTTGATTGCGATGAATACCATCATTCAATTGATAGGCGAGGAGAGAATCAATGTTATTGCACAAAAATCAGCCAAAAATCCGTTTTTAAGGTATTTGGTGTTACCATTCCTGGGATCCTTCATGCTGGCGAATCCTATGGTCCACTCTTTGGGCAGATTCATGCCAGAGAAATATAAACCGAGTTACTTTGCTTCCGCGGCACAGTTCGCCCATACAAGTAACGGGATTTTTCCACATATTAACCCGGCGGAATTATTTATCTACTTGGGCATTGCACAAGGTATCCAGGAGCTGGGGCTGCCGATGACAGATTTGGCTGTCCGTTACTTATTGGTCGGTTTGGTGATGAACTTCATCGGTGGTTGGGTTACGGACTTCACAACGAGTTATATAGAGAAACAACAAAACGTGAAATTGAGCAAAGAAGTAAAAGTAGAAGGTTGAGGTGGACAGCATGGCTGAAAAAGCGAAAATCGTCAAAGGTTCGGGTGGTTTCGGCGGCCCGTTGACAATCGGTGTCGATGGTAAACGGGACAAACTGATGTATGTCACTGGCGGTCATAAGCCTGCCATTGTAGATAAAATATGTGATATCACCGGGGCAACACCTGTGAATGGTTTTGAAACATCTGTACCGGAAGAGGAAATCATGGCAGCAGTCATTGATTGTGGTGGAACGTTACGTTGTGGCATTTATCCGCAAAAAGGCATCCCTACGATCAATATCATGGCTACCGGTAAAAGCGGACCTTTGCGCCAATATATAACCGAAGACATTTACGTATCCAACGTAGACGTTGATCAAGTGTCGGCGGCCGGTACAGAAAGTGAAAGTACGTCTGTAAAAGAGACGCAAGCAGAGGAGAAACAGCCAGAACAACAAGCGACCTATTCAAAAGACAAAAAAATCATGGAAACACGCGCGGAACAAGAAAATAAGAGTATTCTTACCAGAATCGGCTTAGCAGCGGGAAAAGTTATCAACACCTTCTATCAGGCTTCCCGCGATGCTGTGGAAACGATGCTGCATACGGTCATTCCGTTTATGGGATTTGTGGCACTATTGATCGGCATCATTCAAGGCTCTGGCATCGGCGACTTGTTCGCAAATGTGATGTCTCCGCTTGCCGGAAATATATGGGGACTGATGGCCATCGGCTTTATTTGTTCCTTGCCCTTTTTAAGTCCATTACTAGGGCCGGGAGGAGTTATCGGACAAGTACTCGGTACGCTGATCGGAGTGGAAATCGGCAAAGGGAACATTCCTCCAAACCTTGCACTTCCGGCCCTATTTGCGATCAATACGCAAAACGCCGCAGACTTCATTCCTGTTGGATTAGGTCTGGCAGAAGCAGAAACGAAAACAATCGAAGTAGGGGTGCCATCTGTCCTTTATTCCAGATTCTTGAATGGTGTGCCGCGAGTATTTGTCGCTTGGCTGGCAAGCTTCGGATTATATAAATAAACAAGGAGCGTATGATTCATGTATCGAACAGAAATAAAAAAAATCGGGAAAGATGCAAAAGCTTTTGAAGCAGAAAAAATGATGGTTCTGTTTGGAGAAAATGCACCAGCTGAACTTGCGGACTTTTGCTATATCATCGATGTAAACCCTGTAGAAAAAGAGATTACGGAAGATTCCAAGTTGACTATTGACGGAACCACTTATGAAATCACGAAAGTTGGTTCAGCAGTCAACAAGAACCTTCATGATCTAGGACATATTACATTACGGTTTAATGGGAGTAAAGAAGAAGAACAATCAGGTACGTTGTATTTGGAAGATGCAGAATTGGTGACGGTAGAGGTTGGTTCTACGATAACGATTGGATAGAGACAGAAGTCCTCCTCGGATATTTGAGGAGGGCTTTTTCTATCAATAAATAATGATGTCCTCTTTACAAAATTCTGAAAAAAGGTTATCATAAGCCTAACTGGTAATGACCAGTTCAGAATGAATAAAAGAGTTAGGTGACAGCATGTGATTAATAATAAAAGAATTCCTTTATATCTTCAATTGATGGATAAAATCATCGAGAAAATTAATGCACAAGAGTATAGAGAACAAGAAAAGCTGCCTTCCGAACGGGAACTGTGTGACATGTATGGAATGAGCCGCATTACAGTCAGACAAGCAATGCAGGAATTGGAACGGGAAGGATATATATATAAATTGCACGGCAAGGGAACATTTGTGGCACCGAAATCCTACAGTCAAAACTTGGTGAAATTATATAGTTTTACAGATGAGATGAGGAAAATAGGGAAGATTCCTACCAGCAAGGTGCTTTCATTTGAAGCCGTAGAAGCGGAAGAAGCGATTGGCAGCAAGATGGGGATCCACCCAAAAGAAGAAGTCTATAAAGTTGTGCGTTTAAGACTTGCTGATGAAGAACCTCTCATGTATGAAACGTCCTACATTCCGGTAGCCAAGTTTCCGGGACTGACACAGGAAACACTGGATAAACAACCAATGTATGAAGTATTTTATAACGATTACAATATTCCTGTAAATAAGGCAGTTGAAAGCTTTTCACCTACATTGGTTCGTGAAGAGGAAGCGAAGCATTTACGAATTTCGAGCAAACAAACGGCTATGTTGATAAAAAGATATGCATATTCAGATAAACAATTAATTGAATATACCATTACCGTGGCCAGAGGTGACAAATTCGAATATAAAGTGGAACTGACTTAAGAAAGGTAATACTACCTTTTTTAATAAACTGGTTATGACAACATAACCATTAATTTTCTAGTAAAAGGGGGGATTCATGTTTGTGATGGAATGAAGCGATGTACTTGGTTTTGAGTTCAACTACTATTATAAAGGGGATGGAGAAAATGACAAAACCCAACATTTTATTGACGAGAATTGATAACAGATTGATACATGGTCAGGTAGGGGTCACCTGGGTAAATCACCTTGGAGCCAACTTAGTAGTTGTTGCCAATGATAAAGTGGCTGAAGATGAAGTACAGCAAAACCTGATGGATATGGTGCTGCCGGATGTAATCCAAACCAGGTTTTTCACCTTGCAGAAAACGATCGATATTATCCACAAGGCTTCGCCAAAACAGAAAATATTTTTGGTCGTCCGAGACGTGAAGGATGCACTTAAATTGAAAGAGAATGGGGTCCCTATCGAATATTTAAATATAGGAAACATGCATTATGAAGAAGGCAAAAAGCAAATTTCCTCGACGGTTTCCGTGGACCAGGATGACATCGAAGCCTTCAAGAAACTGGATGAACTTGGGGTGAAACTCGATTTAAGAGGAGTGCCGAATGAAAAAGGCAGAAATATATTGGAACTGTTAGAAAAATGATTTATTCGCTGACCAATACGAAAAAGGGGGCGTCACTATGTTAGTAGAAGCGATACTTATTGCCTTATGGGCAGGTATCCTGGGAATAGATTTATACAACGGCTTGACGCATATTCATAGGCCGGTTGTTTCAGGAGTAGTTGTCGGTTTGATACTGGGGGACCTCACCACCGGGCTGATAGTAGGGGGAACGTTAGAGTTGATATGGATGGGAATGGTTCCGCTTGCCGGTGCTCAACCTCCTAACGTTGTTATTGGTGGTGTAATAGGAACCGCATTTGGTGTCATTACCGGACAGGATCCGGATGTTGCTGTTGGTATCGCCATCCCGTTTGCGGTGGCAATGCAAGGGCTTGTTACACTTTTATTTACATTATTCGCTCCGCTGATGCATAAAGCAGATCAATTCGCCTTAGATGCAAATACGAAAGGGATAGACAATCTCAACTATCTGGGTCTTACCATCACCTTTTTCTTTAACGCTTTCATTGCATTCTTGCCAATATACTTTGGCGCACAGACAGCTGCTGAATATGTGGAAGCTGTACCACAATGGATTATAGATGGATTGGCCGTCGCAGGGGGGATCATGCCGGCTATCGGTTTCGCCATGCTTCTGCGGATTATGATGAAAGTTGAATACATCATGTTTTTCATTGTAGGGTTCATTCTTGCGGCCTATTTGGAGTTACCGATACTCGCTATCGCATTAATCGGGTTGGCAATTGCGTTATATGATTTTTATCAAAATAAAAATAAAAATGGCCCAGCAGGTGGAAATCAAGCTAATGAGGAGGAGATAACGGATGGCATCTAACTACATGTATGAAGACTCACATCCGGCAGAGGAGTTAAGTCAGAAGCAAATCCAAAAACTTGCCTGGAGATCCTTGTTGCTGCAAGCATCTTTCAACTATGAACGTATGCAGGCTGCTGGCTGGCTTTACGCCTTAATTCCCGGATTGAAACAAATCCATAAGAATAAAAAAGATTTAAGTAAATCGATGAAGGACAACATGGAATTCTTTAATACACACCCATTTTTAGTGACATTTGTGATGGGTATCATCCTGGCCATGGAACAAAAGAAAGAAGACCGTGAAGCTATAAGGGGAATCAAGGTAGCGACAATGGGACCGTTAGGCGGTATCGGAGACGCTTTATTCTATCTGACGCTTCTTCCGATTACGGCCAGTATAGGTGCTTCTTTAGCTGTGGAAGGGAATATAGCGGGTCCGATTGTATTTTTGATTGCCTTTAATATTATCCATTTCGGCGTACGCTTCGGTTTAATGAACTACGGATACAAAATGGGTGTAAAGGCCATATCCAAGTTAAAAGAAATGATGGGGTATATTTCACGCTCTGCTTCCATTGTAGGTTTAACAGTTGTAGGAGGATTGATTGCTACCTATGTGGGTTTTGAAATAGACTACATTTGGAAACAGGGTGAATCTGAAATGAACGTGCAGACAGATATTTTGGATCAGATCATGCCTGGTTTGCTTCCATTAATTTATACATTGTTGGTTTACTGGCTTTTGAAAAAAGGACGTTCCCCTATCACATTAATCGGATTGACAGTGGTCGTTGGGCTGATTGGTTCGTTCTTTAATATTATGTAATCACTTTCATTGAGGAGGGCTCAGAATGATTGGAATGGTATTGACGGGTCATGGCACTTTTCCGGAAGGTTTGCTGGATTCCGTTCAAC
Organism: Sediminibacillus sp. JSM 1682029; assembly: GCF_041366435.1. Classification (NCBI taxonomy): domain Bacteria; kingdom Bacillati; phylum Bacillota; class Bacilli; order Caryophanales; family Bacillaceae; genus Sediminibacillus; species Sediminibacillus sp. JSM 1682029. The sequence goes on along the minus strand of NZ_JBEWYY010000009.1, from coordinate 58,798 downwards.
TAATTGCAGGGATACAAGAAAATGTAAAAGCCGTGTCATTTAAAGAAGACAAAGGTGCGCTGGAGAGTCAGCTTCGTGAAGCGATCGCCTCTGTCGAACAAGGGGATGGAGTCATCTGTTTTGCAGACCTCGCTGGCGGAACACCATTCAATGTCAGCAGCTTGATAGCCAACGAAAAGGATAGTGTAAGAGTCGTCGGAGGAACCAATGTCCCAATGGTGTTAAGCGGCGTTTTTCAACGCGAAAAATCACTAGATGAATTTGTTTCTTTTGTTTTAAGTGAAGGGGCTGGTAACGTCAAGAAATTCGAGAAAAAGAGAAACAAAGAAGCATCCAGTTCTACAGGAATTTAATGAATTACATCACAACTGGTTATGACAACATGACCAAATGAGGAGGGCTTGATTTGTTCAATTTATCGATAGAAGAAATTAAGGAGAGAGGGGCTTTCCATACAGCCACAGAAATTCATCATCAACCAGAAGTATGGCAGGAGTTATTGTCGACTATGGAAAAGTCGAAATCCGGATTCAAAGAATTTTTGGAAGGAATTTCTGAAAAGCATGAACAAGTGCATGTCATTTTGACAGGAGCAGGTACATCAGCTTTTGTCGGGGATACCCTCGCTCCGGAATTGAATAAATGGTGCAAACAAAATGTTTTTTTTGATGCCATCCCAACTACAGATATTGTCTCCAACCCACGTGAATATTTGAAAGCGGATCGTCCGACCGTCATGGTGTCTTTTGCCCGATCAGGAAACAGTCCGGAAAGTGTAGCAGCTGTAGCACTGGGCGAGAAGTGCATCAAAGACTTTTACCAAGTTGTCATCACCTGCAACAAAGACGGTCAGTTAGCTGCAAATACAAAAGGAGATGATAAAAGCATAACCGTGCTAATGCCAGAAAAATCCAATGATAAGTCCTTAGCAATGACCAGCAGTTTCACCTCTATGCTTTTGGCAGGTTATGAACTTTTTCTCCCGGAAGAGGCTAAAGGGACGATTGCTGATCAAGTTATAGCAAATGGAGACAGACTGATAAAGCGTGTTGGTGATCACATTGATACGGTTTTAGGTATCGATTTTAATCGAATCGTTTATCTCGGCTCTGGTCTTTTAGGGATGCTTGCCGAAGAGGCTTCCTTGAAAATGCTGGAGTTGACTGGCGGCCAGGTGATTGCTTTCCATGATTCTTCCCTTGGATTTCGCCATGGTCCAAAGTCTGTTCTGAATGAACAAACTGTGGTGGTCGTATTCCTTTCAGAAAACGAGTATACCAGAAAATATGATTTGGACATGCTTCGACAACTTCACGAAGAAGGAACAGCAGCGATGGTGGTGGCAATGACGCAAAATGCCGATAAGGATGTGGAGGAACTTGCCCATTTCACTGTTTCAATCAGTGAAGGAGGAAAAAGTCCACAAAACGATCTTCAAGCGGCTTTATCTTATATAATCTTTGCTCAAGCACTAGCTATGAAAAAGTCGATGCAATTGGGAATCACACCTGACAATCCAAGCCCCAATGGCGAAATCAGTCGTGTGGTCCAGGGTGTCACCATTCACCATTATAATGTGGAAGCATAAAAGCAGGAGTGAAAACATGCGGTATTTTATAAAGGCAGATCAATATTTACTTGAGCATGGAGTAATAGAAAAAGGATATTTGGTGGTGGAAGACGGGCGTTTTTCTTCGATATCCACTGAAGTACCGACCGGAGAAAAAGTCATAGACTGGAGCGGCTACATGGTCGCTCCAGGTCTGTTTGACACACATATTCATGGAATCAACGGTCAGGACATCATGGATGGTAAGGAGGAAGCTGTAAAGGGAATTTCCACCACATTGGCTTCGCAAGGTGTAACACGGTTTCTGCCGACAACCTTGACGTCTTCCGGTACAGATTTAAGAAAGACGCTTGAGGCCATAAAACGAGCGGAAGATGATGGGCTGCCCGGCGCTCAATCCCAAGGAATATTTTTAGAGGGTCCTTATTTTACTGAACAACATAAGGGAGCACAAAACAAGAAGTATTTCCGGGACCCGGATATCGAGGAGTTTCAACAGTGGCAAGAGATATCTGGTGGCAATATAGTGAAAATTGCTTTGGCACCGGAACGGGAAGGCTCGCTTGCGTTCATCCGTAAGGTAAAAGGTGCTGGGGTGCAAGTAAGCATCGCCCACTCGGATGCTACGTTTGATTGTTGTATAAAGGCCCTTGAGAATGGTGTGAATAATTTCGTCCATTTGTTTAATGGGATGAGGGGGCTCCATCACAGAGAACCGGGTGTAGTAGGAGCTGCTTTCCATTCGGAAGATGCGTTTGTTGAGTTGATTTCCGATGGCTTGCACGTCCATCCGGAAGTGGCTGCTCTTACCTATCGTTTGAAAGCAGATCAATTGATGTTGATTACGGATTGTATGCGTGCAGGCGGCATGCCTGACGGAAGTTACAAATTGGGAGAATTTCCTGTAATCATGGAGGCCGGAGTAGCAAGAACGGAAACAGGATCGCTTGCTGGCAGTACACTTAAACTGCTGGACGGAATCAGAAATTTACAGAAGTGGACAAAAGCTGATTTACAAGATATTTGGCACTTGGCTTCCTTGACACCTGCTAAGAGTTTAGAGATGGACAATGAAATCGGCAGTATTTCATTTGGAAAAAAAGCAGACTATGTGGTGATTGATTCAAACTTGGAAGTTCAAGCGACTGCCGTCGATGGAAACCTCATCTACACTAAGGAAGAAGAAAGGGGAAAAAATGATGCAAACCCGTACAGTGAAAGCAGAGCGATTAAGTAAGTTGATGAACGATAATGGCTATTTCAGCGCTTTGGCGATTGATCAACGTGGTGCCTTGAAACGGATGATGGGAGAAGACACAACGAAACAAGAAATCGAGAAGTACAAATCACTCGTTTCTGAGCGTTTAACTCCTTATGCTTCTGCTATACTATTGGATCCTGAGTATGGCTGGCCTGCGGCAGGCAAAAAAGATGAACAGTGCGGTCTTCTTGTAGCTTATGAAAAAACGGGGTATGACACAAGCGATGTTGGTCGTATGCCCAGTCTTCTTCCGGACTGGTCGGTCAAACGGCTTGTCGAGAAAGGAGCGGACGGAATAAAAATACTCATTTATCATGATATCGATGGTTCTATCGAAGTGAATGAGAAGAAGAATGCCTTCGTGGAAAGGATTGCATCCGAGTGTAAAGCGGAAGATATACCGTTTTTTTTAGAAATCATTACGTATGATGAAGGAATGGATGATATGAAAGGCCGGGAATTTGCTAAAATGAAGCCTCGAAAAGTCCTGTCATCTATGAAACACTTTTCTGGTGAGCGGTTCGGGGCTGACGTGCTGAAGGTCGAGGTTCCTGTTAATATGAATTTTGTAGAAGGGTTCACGGAAGAAGAACCAGTATATACCCGTGAGGAAGCCTCTTCCTATTTTAGAGAACAAAGTGAATCTACGAATCTTCCTTATATATTTTTGAGCGGTGGTGTAAGTGCAGAGCTTTTTCAAGAAACACTGAAGTTCGCAAAACAATCAGGCGCAGCATTTCATGGTGTCCTTTGTGGACGTGCAACATGGAGTGGATCTGCTTTTAAATATAAAGAAGCTGGGTCAGCAGCTGCCAATGAATGGTTGGAAACAGAAGGGACAGAAAATATCACGTCTCTAAACAATGTACTAGCGGAAACAGCCGCTTCAAGCCAGCCATAAAATATCTATGTTTCGAGAAAAATGAGGTGATGAGATGATTCTCACGGTAACGCTGAACCCTTCAGTGGACATCAGCTACAAGTTGAACGGCACACTTAATTTGGATGATGTCAATAGAGTTTCTGAAATCAATAAAACTGCCGGAGGAAAAGGACTCAATGTATCGAGAGTATTGAAACAATTGAAAAATGAGGTAAAGGCGACAGGGTTTTTAGGCGGGCATTTAGGAGAGTTCATCGCCGAAGAATTGTCTGTACGGGACATCAGGCATGATTTTGTTCGTATAAAACAGGATACACGGAATTGTATTTCCATACTGCATGAAGGGATGCAGACGGAGATTCTGGAAAAAGGCCCCATGATAAATAGTGGAGAAGCTGTCCAGTTTTTAAATCAATTTGCCATTCAATTAAAAGAAATAGATGTTGTTACTCTTTCAGGAAGTCTTCCGGCTGGTCTGCGGGGTGATTTCTATAATCAGCTTATAACCATTGCCCGTAAGTTCAGGATACCGGTCTTGCTGGATACGAAAGAAGACCTGCTGGAAAAAGCCATCAGGCACACGACAAAACCATTTTTAATCAAGCCTAACGCGAAAGAAGTCGCAGGATTGTTTCATAAAGATTTTCAAAACCAGGAGGATATACTCGCAAACCTTCAGTCCGAGTACTTTTCCCAAATTCCGTGGGTTGTTGTGACTCTGGGAGCGGACGGAGCAATCATTAAATGCAAAGAGAAATTCTATAAAGCAGAGATTCCTCTGGTGGAAGCAATCAATCCTGTAGGGTCAGGTGACGCTGTCCTTGCCGGATTTGCTTCTGCTTTCCATAAAGGAATGAAGGATGAAGAAGCAATTAGGTATAGCCTTGCGATGGGAGTATCCAATGCCATGGAAGAGCAGACTGGGTGTGTTCAGCTTTCTGACATAAGTGATTTGATGGAGAGGATCCGGATTACCTCGGTGAAATGATACCATTATGAAAATGAGTATAATATTCGATGGAAATCACGCCGCTTTGGAAGTCCGAATAATTTCCCATACGTCGGTCATGATAAAACGAAGACGATTCTTGTCGTTTTGCAAGCAACTTATAAGACCTAAACAATCAGGTAATAGGAGGAAGCAGCATGGCTGAAGAACACAGAAAAAAGAACTTTGCTCCAACCAATCCAAGCAAAAAGCAACCAGATGAACAAAGAAGAGGTAATGCAAAATCTAACTCTCGTGGTAAAAGTCGATAACACAGGGGAATAGATTAGGCAGAATTCTTTCCTTGTGTTTATTTGATGGTAGATAATTCGTCTTTCAACGGGGTGGAGTTCTAGCATAAATAGAGATAGTTATACAGGAGAGTGAATGAAACTGATCACAGAAGTAATTGTCCAAAATGCAGAGGAAGCGAGACAAGCAGAATACTTAGGTGCAGACCGTCTGGAGCTTGTCTCCGCTATCAGTGTGGGCGGCTTGACCCCTAGCTATGGCACCATAAAACAAGTGTTGCAGTCGGTAAAAATCCCAGTGCAAGTTATGATCCGCCCTCACAGCTACCACTTTCATTATAATGATGCAGATTTAGCTATCATCTTAGAGGATATTAAGGGTGTGCTAAGTTTAGGCAGCAATCGAATAGTGTTCGGTGGGTTGAATAAAGATAACACAATCGACGAGAGGGCACTGACGGAAATAATCAAATTGGAATCCGAAGTCGATATCACTTTCCATCGGGCCTTTGATAAGGTAATGGCTCAAGAAGCTGCTTATCATACGTTGCTCGATTATAAACAACAAGTGAAACGGATCTTGACTTCTGGTGGAGAAGTTGATTGTGAAGCTGGAAAGCACCATTTGAAGAAGCTGGTGAACTTATCGGTAAGAACTAACGGCCCCGAAATCCTGCCTGGGTCCGGTTTAGGGCCGGACAACATCGAGATGATTCATTCCGTTGTCTCTGCTACCCAGTATCATTTTGGAAAAGGGTTGCGCAAAGAGAAGAATTTTGCTGAAGGTTTTGACCCGGAAGCATTTTCGAGAGTTAAAAAGTTTTCGAAGATGAAGGATGACTGAATCGAGTGAAGTGAGTAGGCTTTTTATAGAGAAAGGTTGGCAGTCGAGAGCAGCCAACCTTTCTGTGTATTTTTATAGTCCACTCTTTTTTTATGTTCGGGAATCCTTATTCCTTAATTAAGTAGCTATTCCTTGCTATTTAAATCCTACATTTCTTCAGAACGAGAAGGAGCATTTTTGGTATGTTGTTTAATGAGAGTTGATACATACGATTCAAGTTCAAACCGATCCTCTTTTATGAATTGATCTAACTTCAAATTATTTCTTTGTTGCATGTCATTTCCCTCCTAAATCGTTTTGTTGTTTGTTTCTATTATTCTCTTATTCTTGCTTTTTTAAACATCATAGATTATCAGTCAGGGAGTTGAGGGAGTGAGCCAAGCGCTCTTATAATGCAAATCATAGGTATTGTGGAGAAATCTAACGATCATATACAAAGAATAAACCAGTGACCTAGCGGCATATGTAAATGCCCAATCTTTTACTGAGTAGAACCGACTTGTATTGCCCGCATTTCTTCCTATAAATGATAGAATAAAGGAAGGAAACTTTATCTGACAGGAATAAGGCGAAAAAGAGTGTGTTTTTAAGGATGCAATTTCCAGCTAAAGGAGGTGTGCTAAGATGGCAAAAGAGACATCTACTCACCATATAGGCTCTTGCTGTGCCGGAAGTAGATCTAAGGTCCGCGAGTTTATTCCACCTGGAGATGAAACCGCAAAATCAATTGTAAATGCAGAAGGGCACGTGCGGTTTCAGGAGAAAATGATCTATGTTCCCGGCGGTGAATACTTGATGGGAACAGACGATGAGGAAGGTTTTAAAACCGATGGAGAAGGACCAGTAAGAAAAGTGGAAGTATCTCCTTTTTACATGGACAGTTATACTGTCACCAACGAAGAATTTGATGCGTTTGTGAAGGAAACAGGTTACCAGACCGAAGCAGAGAAATTCGGTTGGTCGTTCGTTTTTTATAAATTTTTGCCCGAAAAACCGTCCATGACCATTCAACAGCTTCCTTCCACACCATGGTGGTTTGCTGTGGAGGGTGCTTATTGGTACCAGCCGGAAGGGCCGGATTCTTCGATTGAAGACCGAATGGATCACCCGGTGATTCATGTTTCCTGGAACGACGCGGAAGCGTTTTGCCAATGGGCCGGGAAACGGCTTCCGACCGAAGCGGAGTGGGAATTTGCTGCCAGGGGCGGTTTGGAACAGAAAAAATTCCCATGGGGAGATGAACTGATGCCGAATGGAGAACACCACTGCAACATTTGGCAAGGTGATTTTCCAAAAGAGAACACGGCGGATGATGGATACGTTGGAACCGCGCCGGCCAAATCTTTTCCTGCCAATGGATTCGGCTTATACAATGTATCAGGAAATGTTTGGGAATGGTGTGCCGATTGGTTTGATCGAAGCAAAGATATGAAACAGCTGCTGAATCCGACCGGACCTTCCAAAGGCACAGCAAAGGTGATGCGCGGCGGTTCCTACCTTTGTCATCATTCTTATTGCAACCGATATAGAGTAGCAGCCCGCAGTTCGAATACCATTGACAGTTCGACCGGGAACATGGGGTTCCGGTGCGTGCGGGATACTTGAAAGGATACTGATGTTTTGCGGTGTAGTCAGTGACGGATGCATAAGCAAAGCGGCTCGATCGGTAACCTGGCCTGCTTTTAAAAGAAAAAGGGTTTCCGATTCACTATCATGCGTGATTTATCGGCTTCATTAGCCATCCTGTCAACCTGTTAAAAGTTTTACAGGATGGCGTATAATGGTGAAAATCTTACACAAAAACAAAGTATTCGTTGAATTCTGCTCTGACTTGTTACAATGATGCTATCTGGTTTTTAGTTTTTTTATTTATTATTTTCATAAAGGAGAGAATGAAGTGAGAAGTACCGGTGTAGTAAGGAAATTGGATCAATTGGGCCGCATTGTTATTCCGATGGAAGTCCGCAGGAATTTAGAAATAGAAGAAAAGGACCCGGTGGAAATCTTTGTCGATGAAGAAAAAATCATCCTGCAAAAATACAAGCCGCGCAAGCAGTGTATGATAACAGGGGAAATCAGCGAGGACAATATTGTACTGCCAAGCGGAATTGTACTGAGCCCAAAGGGAATGGAAATCCTTCAAGAACAAATTGAAGACAATTTTCCTGTTAAAGGTTAAAATACATTTTTTTAAGTAACATTCATACTACATAGGAAATCCGGAAGAATAAATGACAACTCGTTATTTAATGGAGGTCCTATATGAAAAACGACAAACAACTGCGTAAAGAAATGGACAACGTCAAAACCGAAACGGACAGCTCAGCAGTCCTGAATGATGTCATTGACAGTGAATTCGAACAGCATCCAGGACAGAATGAAGAGCTGACTAAAAACCATCCACTCACCGCCGAACAAGAAATCACGCAAAACAATACCGACGGGAAAACGTGGATGCATGCCGAGGAAGAGTAAAAAGAGGAAGTGGTTGGTCTCGTTAAAACGAGCCAACTGCTTTTTTGTGTTCCTTGCCGTCCGTAACAAATAAAGATTGTTCAATCGGCATTATTCAATTCCTTGATGAGGCTTTTCTCCAACTTCTTTTGACATTTAACGAGATAAGTTTTTGAATCCAGTTTGGAGGAATGAAAGCCCCCAATCGTTTTACGGACGTTCCGGTTGTGGACAATCAGCTCCTTGTATTTTTCGTCTTTCAGACAATCCCTGAACCATTGGTGTTTTTTTAGTTGTTTTAAATTTTCACCTACATCTTCTCCTGTGACGATTTTTCTAACTGGAAAAAGTTCGATAAAAACAAGGAAAACAAAGATAAACAAGTAAAATAATGCTTTCAAGAAAATCCCTCCTCTGAATAGTATTAATCAAAATACGTAAAAAGAGATAAAAAGGGTTCATATTCCATAACAGATGCTGTTTATCCTCATTAAAATCTTGATAACGAAATTTTGAAATAATTGGTATTATCTAAAACGCCAACATATGGAAATCCGCAATTCAAAAGGGGGATGAATGTGAAGACAAAGAAGTTCAGATGGTACCTTGCTTTTTTCATCAGTTTGTTGATCCTGGTGGGTACTTATTACTTTGCTTTCGATTTTCAGTATATCAAATACGAAGTCAACGACCAGAATCAGTTCGTCATGTATGAGGGCCTGAGCGGACCTCGGCCCGTGATCAATTCGGACGTAAGTAATGAAGAGGAAAGTCTGTCTGTGTTGGGGACATATATGGAGGAATTCAACATGTGGGTGTTGGCGGCATTAATCATTGCTCCTTTCTTTATAGCGACGTACGCCGTCTTGTTAAGTGAACGGCTTATGAAAAGTCACCCGAAAAAAAGAAAATATATCTCCTATACAGCCGCAGTCAATGTCACTGTTGCAGGTTTCTTTGTCTTTCAATGGCTGAGGTATGCAGAATTAGTAAATGATGCTTATCATCATGTCATGTTTTAAGGAGTGACATTTCTAAATCGATTGGTAACGAACCCTCTTCTTCAAAGAGCTGGAGGAAAAAGCAGTTGGTTCTGAAAAAGACAGACCAACTGCTTTTCTTGTTATTTCTGCTTTTTTCTGTGCTCTTCGTTCAAATAACTGTTTTCGCCGGGGGAATAAGTGATATCGCGAAAATCATTCGCTTCCTGTCCCGGATAGCTCAATGGCTGTTCCCCAATGGGGTTGTTTTTCTTTTCGCGTTTGAGGTTATTTGGATCTTTTGCTCTCGTCATCGGAACCATCCTTCTAAAGTTCTTGTAGTACCTTCCTTCTCTAGTCTGCTTCAAACACACACGGCAAGACGAGGAAATTTTTGCATGCATGGTTTGTACGAAAGGAATCCATATTAAAGAACAAGGAGGGATGGATCGTGGATCAGGTAACCATCGACCAGATAAGGGGCGACTTGCAAGACTCCTTCGATACGCTAATGGAAAGATATAACATCGATGACATTGGTACCTTTGAAGAAGAAGGGCCGGAAGACGAATATTACATCGGCTATACGATAAGAAAAAATGGAAGAGTGTACATGGTACACATGCCGTTCACCAAAACAGGAGAGGGGCAGTTGGAACTGGCTAGACAGGAATGGACAGTGGAAACAGATGACCCTACCGACAAGGATATCAGCGGCTTTACGACTATCGACACTGTATTCGAGCAATTGTTCAAAAAAGAGTAAATAGCATTTAATCCGTAACGGGTATGAATAGACAGGAAAAGGAATTCGTTTCCCGTACGCACTCTCCCAGAATGGAAAAAAGGACAAAAGCAACGCGACCAAAATAATAAGCAAATCTTTCTACCCCAAGAAAAACGCAACTTCCCACTCCGCCCAGGTACTTCGCTGTCCGCGGGCACGGCTTCAGCTAAATTGGCAAAGAATACCGCTTTGCCAACGCGTAGTATCTTGCCGTAGCGATTTGAAGCGCGGAACAAACAACAGGATAAAAGAATATATAAATGCAATCCGAACGAATTTAATCGGGATACAAAATTCGTTCGATTTTATTTTGGTCACGATACTTTTATCACATGCTCTTTGTCCTTTATTTCTTTTCATCCGGATCACTGAATGCACGCACGCCAGTGTCCATCTGTTCGATTTTTTTCATATCCTCTTCTGACAACTCAAAATCGAATACATCGGCATTGGCTGCGATCCGATGCTCCTTTGTCGACTTTGGAATGGTGATGACTTCGCTTTGCAGGTTCCAGCGAATAATAATCTGGGCCGGTGACTTGCCGTACTTGTCACCGATTTCTGTCAATGTCGGGTCGTCGAGCAGTTGGCCCCGTTTGAATGGGGACCATGCCTCGAATCGAATGCCGTGTTCCTGGCAATATGCCCGCAATTCTTTTTGTTGAAAGTGGGGATGGAATTCTACCTGATTGACCATCGGCGTGATTTCTGCTTCGTTCCTCAGTTCATCCAGATGATGCTCTTTGAAGTTGCTGACACCGATCGCCCGCACTTTTCCCTCATTGTACAGCTTCTCCATTGCTTTCCATGTCTCTTTGAATTTGCCTTGCGATGGCACCGGCCAATGAATCAAATATAAATCTAAGTAATCGAGCCCCAATTTGTCCAGGCTGGTTTCAAATGCAGACAGGGTCGAGTCGTATCCTTGGTCGCCGTTCCACAGCTTCGAGGTTACGAACAACTTGTCTCGGGGGATGCCGGATTCCCTTATTCCTTGGCCTACGCCTTCTTCATTTTTGTAAACAGCAGCAGTATCGATGCTTATGTAGCCGTGCTTGATGGCGGCTTTGACAGACTGGACTACCTCGTCACCATCCTCGACCTTGAAAACGCCAAGTCCGAGCCAAGGCATTTCCACCCCATTATGCAATGTTGTTGTGTCCTGAAGATTTTCCACCATTTAGATACCTCCAAGCAATATTTCTTTTTATTTTCCCATACCTACTGAAAAACACAAATGATATACCTCGTGTTGCGGTCCCCTTCCCATATAGTCAAAATAACCTCCATACGATAGAATGGTTCACTAACAGGAACTGTTTCGATCAGTTGATTGAATGCCATCATGTGGGGAGTTTCCATAAAAAAGCTCTTGGCATGGCGGCGTTGAACGAAAAGAAGTACTTATCCCCGATCATTTATATTAAACTTATATAAAGAAAACGATTCTCCTGCCATGTTTTCAGCAATATAAAAAGTTTTCCCGTGCACGTGCCGCTTCGTAGTAAGCTACTTGTAAAAGGGGGAGGGAGATACTATGAGTGGGTTGTACAAGGTATTGATCGTTGACGATGAAATGTTGATCAGAAAAGGGATAATCAATTATATCGACTGGGAACGGGAAGGGTTCCAAATAGCCGGGGAGGCTGCGAATGGCAAGGAAGCCATGCAGATGATCGAAAAAGTGGAGCCCGATATTTTGATCACCGATATCGTGATGCCCGACCTCGATGGAACCGAACTCGTCAAATTGGCAAAAGCGAAATATCCCGAATTGGAAATCATCGTATTGAGCAGTTTCGAAAACTTTGATTATGTCCGCTCGACCTTTCAAAATGGGGTGGCAGATTATATTCTCAAGCCTAAGCTCAACGGGGAAGAATTGATCAAAACGCTGCGCAGGATAGCGCCTGCCACTAAAGGAACTGCTAAAAAGGCCGCTTCGATGGAGGAGGTGCTGGAAAAACGGATTCAAGGGTACACCTTGCCCAGCCATGAAGAACAAATGCTAAAGGATTTTCCTTATGACCGATTTTTCCTGACAGCGATTTGTTGGTTGGATTCTGACATGGAAGGACAGGTGTTGGAAAGTTTCATGAATCTGGGGGTGGATAAAAAAGCCTTGCTGCTGCCTGAAAATGAAAACGATTTCTATTTGCTGCTGATCAATTTCCCGGTTGAGCAGCAGCTATCCGTCAAGCAGGAACTGATTAACTTGACAAACGAGCATCGCGGGACCGGAAAAAATATTGCATCATTAATTAGTATGCCGTTTTCGTTTATAGATGAACTGAAAAATATCCATGAAAACAGTCTCCAGAAATTGTATAACTACCTGTTTTATTTATCAGGAGAAAGTGTTCTGATCGACGGGGAACTGCCTGAAACAGAAAAGGCAAATACGTTCCGTCTGAGTCAGTTCATCGAGGTGTTCAAACAGAAAAAGTTCGACAGCGCGATTGCTTCACTGGAAAGGCACGTGGAACAGCTAACGCAGGATTATAAACAAGATATTTTTGAGTTTAAATCATGGCTGGAAAACATCATTTTCAACATCATCGTTTTATTGGGCAATATGAAATACCGTGTCGAGGAACTGGAACAGGGAAAATATCAGTATTTTGCCGATATCAATGAAGCCAAAACTGCCAAATCGGCAGTTGCCCGGTTTGAAGAATTCCTTGGTGCTGTTCAGTCTTTGCTTGCCGACCATACGAAGGCGGACCGTTCTCCGGGTATTCAGGCACTGCTCGACTACATCGATGAGCATTATGCCGATTCTCTGTCATTGGGTGCATTGGCCGAGCATTTTCATTACAATCCTTCCTATTTATCCAGTTATTTCAGCACTCACTTTCATATCGGTTTCAGTGACTATTTAAACCATGTCAGGATCGCCAAGGCAAAAGAAATTCTGGCCACAAGCAGATCATCGGTCAATCTAGTGAGCGAAATGGTCGGCTATGGGGAACCTAGCTACTTTTGCAAAGTTTTCAAACGGATAGAAGGTATGTCTCCGGGACGGTATCGCAAAAAAAGTTCAGCAAAGATGTGAGGATGAATGATGAAAAAATTGATGAACACAATCCGGACAAACAGTCTATTTGTGAAAATGTTCCTGGTCATGGTGATCAGCATCATCGCAGTGACGGTGTTGATTACCTTCAGCACCATCCGGATGTCGAATAATTTATTCATGGAAACGTTCAGTATTACCAATACGAAGGTGCTGAATCAAATCAAACAGCAATTTGAAACGTTCAGTTATTCGGTAGCTTTTACTACTATCAACGTCCAGGATAACGGGACGATCAAGCGGCTGCTGACAAAAGAGAACGTCAGTTCGCTGGAAGCTTCCAATTCTTTTTACACCATCAAAGAGCAGATGGACCGGATTTTCTCAAACAATCCGAACGATGCCAACATGATTGTCCTCGGGAAAAACAAGCAATTGTTCAATATGAAATATATCAACTGGTCGGTGTCCGCCGATGCCTTGTTTGATCACCCGATCACGAAAAAGACCAACGATCATCCAGATGAAATTCTTTATCAATTTGTGTCAGAAGGGGAATTCACCAATGGCAGGAGGATGATCGTTGCGACAAAAGCACTCACCGAAAGCTCGACCGATAATGTATACGGCTATTTATATATACCGATTCGCGAAAAGGACTTGCGTGAGTTTTATGAAGGATATACAAGCGAGGGAAACAGTGTGCTGGTCATGAACGGGGACGGGCAAATCATATCCAGCAATCAGCAGGGATTAATCGGAAAAACGGATCAGGAATTGCTGGCAGTTGCCAAAGAGACAGATGAAAATGGCTTGGAATACCAGGATGTTCATGTGTTTGGCAAGGATTATATGCTGCTGACTTCGTCACTGCCTGCACTGGATATGTATTTGGTCAATCTCGTAGATAAAGAGCTGGTCATCAACAATCTGGTCGATCGGAAGGAGATTGTCCTGATCAGTATTGCGATCGTCCTGTTGGCGGTCGGCATTGTTTTCATCATTTCCAGGAGAATGACCAATTCGCTACAGAGGCTCGTCAAGCAAATATCCGATATGGCTAAATACGATTTTAACAAACCGGTTGATGAGAGCGGCGGTTATGAAGCCAAAAAGCTGGCGCACGCTTTCAATTACATGCTGAATGAACTGCAGGACCACGTCCGCAACCTACTCAAGGCACAGCGTAAACAGCGGAAGTCCGAGCTGGAAGCTCTGCAGCATCAAATCAATCCGCACTTCCTTTACAATACATTGACTTCGGTGAAATTTCTCGTCAAGGAAAACAAAAAGGAGGAAGCACTGGAGACAATCGATGCGCTCATTCCGCTGCTGCAAAATGCGCTCGGCAATGTCGATGAAACCATCACGGTCGAACAGGAAGTAACCAACATCAAAAACTACGTATTGATCAACCAAACGCGTTATGGAGAGCAGATCAAGGTCAATACCCTCATTGCTCCGGACTGTCTGCACTTTCATTTGCCGAAGCTGGTGATCCAGCCGTTTATCGAAAATGCTTTTTTCCATGCCTTCACGGAAAAGAAGCAGGGCTATATCCAGGTCTTGATCGCAAGGCGGGAAGAACAGCTGGTTTGTGAAGTCGTCGACACAGGGGACGGCATGCGGATCGACCAGATACCGAGCCGCAAAGGAAAACGACAGCTGTTCATCGGGATCGGCGTCCGCAATGTCCATGAACGGATCCAGCTGTTGTTCGGCAAAGAATATGGGGTGGAAGTGACCAGTCAATTAAACAAAGGGACCAAAGTGAAAATTGTGCTTCCATTGCTTGAAGAGGACGCTAAAGAAAATACCATTTCTAATAATAATACCAAGCCCCGTGTCAGCGGTGAAGAAAACTTCTAAAAATAATTGAACAATGACCTAAAGATCGTTCTAACGGTCTTTTTTTCCTCGATGCTATTATGGAAACAAGCGGTAATGATAACGCTTACATTAAAGAGGGGGTAAGGTTTATGAATTTTGCGCACTGGAAAAAGACAGGTTTGCTTTTACTGGCCGTCGTCACGCTTCTCGCTTTGGCAGCTTGTTCCTCGGATGATGCCAGTGGAAGCTCGGATGGCGGAAATGGAGAAGAACCGGACAAAATCACGGCCTGGGCCTGGGATCCGAATTTTAACATTGCGGCACTGGAGCTTGCCAAAGATGCGTACGAAGAAGACTTGGACCTTGAAATTATAGAAAACGCACAGGACGATATCGTGCAAAAGTTAAACACAGGTCTCAGCTCCGGCAGTATGAAAGGCATGCCAAATATTGTATTGATTGAAGATCAGCGAGCTCAAAGCTTCTTGCAATCTTATCCAGATGCTTTTTATCCAATTGGCGATTATTTCAGCACCGATGATTTCGCACCTTATAAGCTGGCTCCTACCAGTCTCGATGGAAAGCAGTACGGACTGCCGTTCGATACAGGGGTTACCGGACTGTTCTTCCGTACGGATTATTTAGAGGAAGCGGGATACAGCAAGGAGGATTTGACCGATATCACCTGGGAAAAGTACATCGAAATCGGCAAGGAGGTCAAAGCGAAAACAGGCAAAGACATGATTTCACTTGATCCGAACGACTTGGGAATTCTCCGAGTCATGATTCAAAGTGCAGGTTCCTGGTACGTGGAAGATGATGGAAAAACTGTGAACCTGGTCGACAACGAGCCCTTGAAAAAGGCATTTGAAAACTATAAAGCGATGATCGAAGCGGACTTTGTCAAAGCCAATTCCGATTGGAGCCAGTTTATTGCTGCCTTCAACAGCGGCGATGTAGCAACCGTTCCAAGTGGTAACTGGATTGCTCCGAGTATTGAAGCGGAAGAATCTCAGGCAGGTAAATGGGAAGTCGCTCCGATTCCGCGCTTGAATTTGGAGGGAGCTGTCAATGCATCGAACCAGGGAGGAAGCTCTTTCTATGTCTTGAATATCCCTGGCAAGGAAAAAGCGGCTGAGTTCCTCGGGGCTACGTTTGGCTCGAACGAAGCGTTTTACCAGGACCTCGTACTTGATGTAGGCGCACTCGGTACGTACGCACCTGCTGCCGATGGAGAAGCATACCAGGCGGAAAATGACTACTTCAGTGGTCAACCTGTCATCGCCGATTTCTCCGAATGGACAGAGGAAATCCCGAGCGTCAACTATGGGTTGCACACATATGCGATTGAAGACATTCTCGCCGCAGAAATGCAAAACTATCTGAAAGGCAAGGATATCGAGGATGTATTGGCCGACGCCCAGGCACAAGCAGAATCGCAGTTGAAATAGTGCGGAGTGATGAAAAAACAATAGCTTAGCCTTGAATAGGAAAGTCCAACCAAAAGGGATTCTGCGAAAGCTTGTACTTTCAAAGAGTCCCTTTCTTGCACAGTCCTATATAGATTTCGCATAAGGAGGAGTTGAAAACAGATGAGTAAAGTGATGAAAGAAACGGGCCTTCCCTATACTGCCAGCAAGAAAACGCTCGGCAGGCGGTTGAAAAACAATTACATCGGCTGGCTGTTCATCTTGATAGCGGCAGCAGGAATCAGTTTGTTTTATTTTTATCCGATGCTCCGTGCATTGTTGCTCTCTTTCCAGTCCGGAATGGGAGCGAATTTGGAATATGTCGGTCTGGATAATTATGTGAGGCTGTTCAGTGATCCGACATTTATCGCCGCATTGACGAACACATTTATTTATTTGCTGATCCAGGTACCGGTCATGATTGTCCTGGCATTATTTTTTTCCGTCTTGTTGAATGATGCGACCTTGAAGTTCAAAGGATTTTTCCGTACAGCGATCTTTTTACCATGTGTTACCTCATTGGTAGCCTATGCTGTCATATTTAAATACTTGTTCGGCGTGGATGGCCTGATCAACAAGTTTTTGATGAACTTGTCGCTTATTTCGGAACCGTTGGACTGGCTGTCCGACCCGCTTCTCGCAAAATTCACGATCATTGCAGCGATCACATGGCGCTGGACTGGGTATAACATGATTTTCTATCTGTCCGCCTTGCAAAACGTCGACCGTTCCATGTATGAAGCGGCGAAAATCGACGGTGCTTCGAGCTTGCAACAGTTCTTTTATATTACGGTGCCGATGCTGAAACCGATCATTTTGTTCACCTCCATCATTTCCACGATCGGTACGTTGCAGCTATTCGATGAAGTCATGAACATTACCAATGGGGGACCGGGGAATGCGACTTTGTCGATTTCGATGTACATCTACAATCTTTCCTTCGAATACAGTCCGGATTTCGGTTATGCGGCAACGGTTTCTTATGTGATCGTGATTCTGGTCGTTCTCTTATCGCTCTTACAATTCAAAGTGGCAGGTGATGATAAATGAGAAAGATAAAACGGATTGCAACTTACACTTTCCTGAGTGTTGCTTCGATCGTCTCGATTTTTCCGTTTCTTTGGATGCTCGTCAGCATGACCAACAAATCTGTCGATGTTACCCAGGGACGCCTGCTGCCGGGTACGTATTTATTGGAAAACTTACAGGCGTTGTTTGACACGGTCGACATGGGGACGGCATTGCTCAATTCCACCATCATTGCCGTGATTACCACTTTTTTGACCTTGTTGATTGGTTCACTTGCCGGTTATGGTTTCGAGATTTACCGGACGCCCGGGAAAGACAGGATATTCAATCTCCTGCTGTTATCGATGATGATTCCGTTTGCGGCGATCATGATCCCGTTGTACCGATTATTCGGCGGCTTGCCTTTTTTCGGCATCGATACGTTGGCTGCGGCGATACTGCCGACGATCATCACTGCATTTTTCATTTTTTTCTTCCGGCAAAACACGAAGATGTTTGCCAAAGAACTGGTGGAAGCTGGAAGAATCGACGGTTTGAGCGAACTTGGCATCTTTTTCCGAATCTATTTACCGACAATGAAAACGTCTTATGCCGCAGCGGCAATCATTGCGTTCATGAACAGCTGGAACAACTATTTATGGCCGTTGGTCATTCTGCAGTCACCGGAAAAGCAGACGATTCCGCTGTTGATTTCCAATCTTGGCGCCGGTTATTCTCCAGATTACGGGTTGATCATGTCAGCCATCGTGATTGCAACGCTGCCGACTGCCATCGTCTTCTTTGTGATGCAGAAGCATTTTGTAGCAGGAATGATGGGATCAGTCAAAGGATAAATTTATTTACGTAGGGGGAGATTCAGATGGTAAATGATTGGGAAAATCACCAGCTATTACAGCGAAATCGCAGGGACGCACGCGCACATTTTATTCCTTTTTCCGACAGGCAAACGGCGCTGACATTCAATCGCAGGCTTTCACCAGCTGTCCATTCATTGAATGGACGCTGGAAGTTCCATTACGCGGAAAATCCTCAGACGGCACCGGAAGGATTTTACACGGAAGGCTATGAAACGAGTGGGTGGGATGATTTATATGTCCCTTCATCCTGGCAAATGCATGGTTACGGAAAACCGGCTTATACGAATGTCGTCTATCCGTTCCCAGTGGAACCGCCTTTCGTGCCCACCGAAAACCCGACCGGTTCCTATGTCAGAGAGTTCTGGATTGCCGCAGAATGGCTGGAAAAACAAGTGACCATTACCTTCGCAGGGGTGGACAGTGCTTTCTGTTTATGGGTGAACGGGAAAGAAGTCGGTTACAGCCAGGGGAGCCGGGTTCCATCTGAATTTGATTTGACCGCTTATATCCGGGAAGGAAACAACAAGCTGGCTGTCCAAGTGTATCAGTGGTCCGATGGGACGTACTTGGAAGACCAGGATATGTGGTGGCTGAGTGGTATTTTTCGCGATGTCTATTTAACTGTTGTTGCGAAAGTACATGTCGAGGATACTTTTGTAAAGGCAGACTTTGTTGAAAACGGGGAAGGCCGCCTGTCGATTGAAACGGTCATTGAAAACAGCGGAGAAACGGCAAGCGGGGAATCCCGGCTGCATTATCAGCTTTTTGATGCAAACGGAGCTTTTGTTGGGGAAGCGGATAGCGAAGAGGTAACGCTCGATGGGGCAGGAAAGGAAACGATCATCACCACTTTTTCTGTGGAAAGTCCTCATCCATGGTCGGCCGAGGATCCCTATTTATATAAGCTGCTGATTTCGCTCCAGACAGGATTGGATGAAACAACCGAAGTGATTCCCGTCCGCGTCGGGTTCCGGAAAATCGAGTTGCGTAACGGTTTGTTTTATGTGAACGGCAAGGCGATTAAGCTGAAAGGGGTAAACCGCCACGATCATCATCCCGACTTGGGGCGCGCCGTCCCGCTGGAATGGATGGAGGAAGACATCCGGTTGATGAAGCAGCACAATATTGATGCAGTCCGGACGGCTCATTATCCGAATGATCCGCGATTTTATGATTTGTGTGATCAATATGGATTGTATGTAATTGACGAGGCCGACTTGGAAACGCACGGTTTTGATGTAATCGGTGACTGGAGCAGGCTAAGCGATGACCCGGAATGGAAGGAAGCTTACCTGGATCGGATGAAACGGATGGTCGCCCGTGATAAAAACCATCCATCCATCATCATGTGGTCGCTCGGGAACGAGTCCGGTTACGGAAAAAACCATATGGCGATGGCAGAGTGGGCGAGAGGATATGATTGCACACGATTGATCCATTATGAAGGGGAATGCCGGGCAATCACCCGGTCGGAAAGCAATTATGATCCGCAGCGCGATCCGGAAGCCTCGGATGTTTTCACGACGATGTACACGGCTGTTGAAGTGATGGATGATTTAGGGCAGCGGAATGATTTGAAGAAGCCGCATATCCTGTGCGAGTATGCCCATGCCATGGGAAATGGTCCCGGCGGGTTGAAGGAGTATTGGGAAGCCTTCTACAAATATGATCGTCTCCAGGGTGGATTTGTCTGGGAATGGCTTGACCACGGGATTCGCAGGGTGACAGAAGATGGAGAAGAATACTTTGCGTATGGAGGTGACTTCGGAGAAAAACCGCACGATTCCAACTTTGTGATCGATGGTCTGGTGAAGGCTGATCACACTCCGTCACCGGCGTTAAAGGAGTATAAAAAAGTCATCGAACCGGTTTTGGTCGAAGCGGTTGATTTGGAAAAAGGCATGATAAAGGTTACGAATCGTTATGATTTTATTTCCTTGGATCATTTGCAGGCGGTCTGGTCGGTGAAGACCGGTGAAAAGGTGGTCGCAACTGGTACCTTTTCGGTTGCCGGTATTCAGGCAGGTGCAAGCGAAGAAGTTGTCTTGTCTTATCAACTGGAAAGGGTGCTGGGCGAAGGAGGAGAATACTGGCTGGATATCGACTTTATGTTAGGGGTCGATACTACTTGGGCGAAAGCCGGTCACCTGGTTGCATGGGCTCAATTTGAACTCCCGGCTCCTTCGATTGATGTATTTCCTGCTACAACGAAAACAAAAATGCCTTTGCGTGTGGTAGATGGAACTGGTGGTCTGCTTGTCGAGGGAGTGGATTTTCACCTCCTGTTTAATAAAGGAAACGGAGATATTGCCGAATATCAGTACCAGGGGGTCGATTTGTTGAAGAAAGGGCCGTCCCTGAATTTGTGGAGGGCACCGATCGACAATGATCTATGGGCCCAGGTGCATTGGAAGGATATCCCCTCGATCAAAGAATGGAAAGACTTCGGCCTGCACTGGCTCCAGCAGCGGATTGAAAAATTGAACTGGCAGTCGATGAGTGATGGCCGGGTACAGGTCGCTGTGAAAGCCCGGGTGGCTCCTCCTGTCCTGGAGTGGGGAGTTGCCACTACGTACAGCTATACGATTGATGTTGCCGGTGGACTTGCAATCGATGTAAAAGGTGAACCGTATGGAAAGCTTCCAAGTACCTTTCCGCGCATCGGGTTGAAGATGGAAGTGCCGGCAGTGTTCAATCATGTGAAATGGTATGGCCTCGGGCCGGGAGAAGCATATGTCGACAGCCGGCAAGCGGCTCGCGTCGGTGTCTGGACAAAGGCTGTCGAGGACCTCCGCACGCCGTATGTTTACCCGCAGGAAAACGGCAACCGCCACCAGGTCCGCTGGGCGCGGTTGACCAATGAAGCAGGAACCGGAATGACTTTCCGGGGTCAGCCTGTATTTGACTTCAACGCGCAATATTATACACAGGAAAACATAGAGGAAGCACAACATACGTATGATTTAGTCAAACAGGACTTTCTTACGATCATGCTCGATCACCGGCAGCACGGACTCGGCTCGGCAAGCTGCGGTCCCGATGTGCTGGAAAAATACAGACTCAAGAGCGGCCCTTTCCGGTTTGGCGTGAAGATGGATCCGGAATGGCATTGATGGGGGCGCTTTTCAGTGGATGGCGGTGAATTGGAGTTGATTAACGAGGGAAATACCATCCTTCACAGTTGATGAAAATGGAAAGAAGGCGTGCGGAAGAAGGAACCCCTTCACCGGTGTGATGAAGATGAAAAGGCGCACGGAAGAAGAAAACGTCTTTCATGGGGGCAGTGAAGATGAAATGGAGCAGCGCAAAACGGGGAATGAATGGTCGACGTAGAGTGCCTTTGTCTTCATTCCATGTGGATGAAGTACAACCATCACGGAAATGAAGTATTTTTCCGTAGTCGATTCATAACGCTGCATGAAGAAGCAACAAGCCATGCGAAAAATTCCTCTTTAAAGAAGGAAGAACGAGTCAGGAAAGGATTTGATGAAATGAAATATAATCCAGTCAGTTCGAAAATCCCGAAAATGCTTCACGGTGCCGACTACAATCCGGAGCAATGGGAGGATTATCCCGGCATCATGGAAAAAGATATCCGCATGATGAAACTGGCAAATTGCAATGTAATGTCTGTCGGTATTTTTTCCTGGGCTAAACTCGAACCGGAAGAAGGAGTGTTCCGGTTCGAGTGGCTTGACAAGCTTCTCGATAAACTTTCCGAGAATGGCCTTTACGCGTTCTTGGCGACTCCGAGCGGCGCGCGTCCGGCCTGGATGTCGGAGAAATATCAGGAAGTGCTCCGAGTCGGTCCAAACCGGGTGCGTAACCTGCACGGGCTGCGACATAACCACTGTTATACTTCCGCGGTTTACCGTGAAAAAGTGAAGACGATCAACCAAAAGCTGGCGAAACGGTATGCCGGCCACCCTGCAGTGATCGGCTGGCACGTTTCCAACGAATACGGGGGAGAATGCCATTGTGATTTATGCCAGGAAGCATTCAGGGAATGGCTGAAAGAAAAATACGGAACATTGGATCGCTTGAATCATAGCTGGTGGACGACGTTTTGGAGTCATACGTACACCTCGTGGTCGCAAATTGAATCGCCTGCACCGCACGGGGAAACGATGGTCCACGGACTTAATTTGGATTGGAAGCGGTTCGTGACAGATCAGACCCTCGACTTCCTCAAACAGGAGATCAAACCATTGAAAGCAGTGAAACCAGACCTGCCGGTTACCACCAATTTCATGGAGGCATTCGAGGGACTCCATTACGGCAAGTTTGCCGATACGCTTGATTTTGTTTCGTGGGATTCGTATCCGACCTGGCATGATCCTGACGGGGATGTCGAACAGGCAGCCTGGGTGGCGATGAACCATGACATGTTTCGTTCGATCAAAGACGGACAGCCGTTTTTGTTGATGGAAAGCACACCTAGCATGACCAATTGGCAGCCAGTCAGCAAACTGAAACGTCCAGGTATGCACTTGTTGTCTTCGATGCAGGCAGTCGCGCATGGATCGGACTCTGTACAGTATTTTCAATGGCGTAAAAGCAGGGGGTCCAGCGAGAAGTTTCATGGTGCCGTAGTTGATCACGCAGGTCACGAACATACCCGGGTGTTCCGGGAAGTAAGCAAAGTCGGGGAGACTCTTGCCAAATTGGATGAGGTTGTCGGAACCTCCGTAGAAGCAGAAGTAGCCATCATTTTTGATACGGAAAACCGATGGGCGATAAAAGATGCCCAGGGACCGCGCAATCAAGGGATCAAGTATGAAAAAACAGTCGCGGCACATTATCAGGCCTTCTGGAAGCAAGGGGTAGCTGTCGATGTCATCGATATGGAGAAGGATATTTCGAAATACAAACTGGTGGTAGCGCCGATGCTCTATATGGTGCGGGATGGTGTTGGCGAAAAAATCGAAGCATTTGTCGAGAATGGGGGTACAGTCGTCACCACCTATTGGTCGGGTATCGTCAATGAAACCGATTTGACGTTCCTCGGAGGTTTTCCCGGCCCGCTTCGACGTACACTCGGCATCTGGTCCGAGGAAATCGACGCTTTGTATGATGGGCAGAAGAACCAAATCAAGTTGAAGGAAAATACGCTTGGCTTGAATGGAGAATATACGACTGTCGAGCTTTGTGATTTGATTCATTTGGAGGGAGCGGAAGTGTTGGCGACTTACCAGGAAGATTTTTATGCCGGCCGTCCAGCACTGACGGTCAATCGTTTCGGCCGGGGAAAAGCATACTATATCGCCTCTCGCAATGAACAGTCCTTCCACGACGCCTTTTATGGAAAACTGGTGGAAGAAACTGGGGTAAAAAAGGCTTTGGAATCCAAGTTGCCGCAAGGTGTGTCGGCGCAAAGCCGGACAGATGGCAAGCATGATTACTTATTTTTTATGAACTTTGGCGGTGAAAAGCAAACCGTTGTTTTGCCTGATGGAACTTTTACTAATCTTATTGACGGAGGCTCTGTTTCCCAGTCGATTGAAGTGCCTTCTTTTGGATTGCGACTCTTAAAACGAGAACGGAAGGAGGGCGCCCATGCTGCAGGCTAGAGACGGAATGTTTTACTTAGATGACGAACCCTTTCAGATCTTATCCGGGGCCATGCATTACTTCCGCACGGTCCCCGAGCAATGGGAAGACCGGCTGCAGAAGCTGAAAGCGCTCGGTTTGAACACGGTAGAAACCTATGTGCCCTGGAACCTGCACGAACCAAAGAAGGGGCGGTTTGAATTTTCCGGGCTGGCCGATATCGAACAGTTCATTCAGCTGGTGCATGAGTTGGATTTGTATATCATCATCCGTCCTTCCCCGTATATTTGCGCTGAATGGGAAATGGGCGGCCTGCCTTCCTGGCTTTTGAAAAACCCTGATATCGTGCTTCGCAGCAGTGATCCTGTCTATTTGCAACATGTGGAAGAATATTACGACATACTGCTGCCGAAGCTGCGTCCTTTCTTGTATCAACATGGCGGCCCCGTCATTGCCATGCAGATCGAAAATGAGTATGGTGCTTACGGAAATGATCATCCGTATTTAGCTTTTTTAAAAGACCAGTATGCCAAGCATGGTTTGGAGACGTTTTTATTCACATCCGACGGGCCGGAGTTTATCAAACAAGGATCTTTACCGGACGTGACGACGACATTGAACTTTGGATCAAAGGTGGAGGAGGCCTTCCAACAACTCGAGGAGATGAAACCTGGTTCCCCGAAGATGGTGACGGAATTCTGGATTGGCTGGTTCGACTATTGGACAGGGGAACACCATACCCGGGATGCGGAGGATGCTGCCCAGGTATTCAAGGAACTGATGGAAAGCAACAGCTCGGTCAATTTTTATATGTTCCATGGAGGCACCAATTTCGGCTTCATGAACGGCGCCAATCACTATGATATCTACTACCCTACGATCACCAGCTATGATTATGATAGTCTATTGACGGAAAGTGGCGGGGTGACCGATAAGTACCGTGCCATCAAGCAGACATTACAAGATTACATGGACGTTCCGGAAGACTATCAAAGCAAGTCTACCGCCAAAGCATATGGAACAGTAAAATTGAAAGAAACGGTCAGTTTATTTGATACACTGCAGCATACCAGCAGGCGTATCGAACACGTCGCCCCCCTGTCGATGGAGGAGATCGACCAGTCTTATGGTTATACACTATACCGCACCAAGATCGACAGACAAGGGGACTTGAACCTGAAAATCGACGCCATCCAGGACCGCGGTTTTGTGTACATCAACGGCAGCTATGTCACGACCGTCTATAAAAATGATGAAGAACGCGTGATTACGCTGCCTTTTCCAAACAGTATCAATAGATTGGAAATATTGGTGGAAAACATGGGAAGGGCCAACTATGGAGAGCATTTGTCAGACCGGAAAGGACTCATTCACAACATTTGGCTCGGTGAACAGTACTTTTTTCATTGGGAAATGTATGCCATCGAACTGGAATGTTTGCCGACCGATTATGGGTTGAGTGAGGATTCGCGTTATCCAAAATTTTTCCGGGGAACCTTCGATGCCCCCGCGCGGCGTGACACGTTTGTCGATGCAGCCGGCTTTATAAAAGGAAACATCTTTATCAACGGCTTCAACCTCGGCAGATACTGGAGCACAGCAGGTCCGCAGCAACGGCTTTATTTGCCCGGTCCTCTGTTGAAGGAAAAGCATAATGAATTGGTTATTCTGGAATTGGAGGGTACGAGTACGCGGCAAGTTCAGTTGGAGGGTGAGCATTTACTGGGATAGCGAGACAAGACGGGAAAATCGTGACCAAAATGAAAACCGAACGATCCATCATTCGTTCGGTTTTTTGATGAGCTAAAAGCAAATGATATGAAAAGTGCAACGTTCCACTCCGGCAAGGTACTTCGCTTTCCGCGGGCACGGCTTCAGCTAACTTGGCAAAGAATACCGCTTTGCCAAGTGGATCTTCAGCTCGCGCTCATCCCGCCGGAGTCTTCATACCTTGCCTCCGTTGGAAGGAGATACTTTCTTCTGGTGTGTTTTCCGTTTTGCCTCATGTCCTTGCGGATAGAAAGCGAAGCCGCATGGAGACCAGGAGTACTTCTTTATCCTTATTATGCTATTGTCCCATTTCCAAAGAATAAAGGAAACTCCGTGCTTATTTTTTTCCTCTTCTCTGTTTAGATACCTATCAGCCAATAGAAGAATATAGTTTTGTTCATCTTGTCTTGATAAAGTTGAAATCAGGCCACGAAAACGTAGCGAAGGCAAGATACCGAGACTCCTACGGGAACAGCACGAGCTGAAAATCCCGCAAGAAAGCGTTTGGTGCTTTCTGAGGAAGTTGAAGCCGTGCCCGTGGAACGCGTAGTATCTTGCCGTAGCGATTCGAAGCACCCATCAAACAACAGGATATAACAAGAATACGCAACTAAAAACCGAATGAATCTAATTGGTAGTTATAATTTGTTTGGTTTTTGATTTGGTGGCCATGCTTTTGTCCCAGGCTCTTTCTTAAAAATCCAACAAGAAAAATTCCCAGTATGGTAAAATCAGGGTAAATACAAAAAGAAAGTAACTCAATGGGGTTATAAATGGGATTGCAACAATACTCCTGGTTATTTTTATCGATCCTAAATTATCAGTAATAGCAGACGATGTTGTTAATCAAAGAGGAAGTTACAATAAGTTAAAAAGCATGTCGTTAATGATGGTGACTTCGAGGTTATTAGGTACAATGCTTGCCCAGTTATTTTTCGTATGGGGAGCGGAGTATATAGCGTGGTTTACGAAATTCATTGTGTGAAGGAGACTAACATATGTCGAAAAACAAGTTATTCTTCATTGGGGCAATTTTTCTTTGTACACTGATGGGTTGTTCTCAAGCGGAAGAAGGAACTTTTATGCAAGGGGACATTACAGGAATCAACAAAGAAAGTGGAGATATGGAAGTGGACGTAGACGCATGGACAACAGTTAGCGAGAAAGGATCTTCTACAGAACCATATGAAATTGACGATGCCCCCACCTCTCAAACCATTCGAGTTTCCAATCCGGAAGATTATGAAGAAGGGGAAAAAGTTCAGGTGAAAGTGATCAAAAATTATGAGGAAGATGTGTGGGATTTAGATAGATTGACATTTGAAGTAGAAGAAGTGGATTGAATAGTAATGTCTTCAACTAACACAGCAGCAGTATTTGGGTTTTTATATAAAACGGAGGTGTTTAAGGGGAGTGGTTCAATAAATGGATGATCATTTTGTACCGAAGGTGATGAAATTTTTAGCTTTTTTATTGATTGCAGGTATTCTTATTGGTATTTCTTATCTAATTGTTTATAAAGTTTCATTTTTACCAAATGGTTATGACATAGTTGAAGTGTCAGACGAAAGTATATCGTTGACATCATTCAATATGGTTGGAATGGAAAAGAAAGGGATAGACGCAGTTTTTTCAGAAAAAGATACTTGGAAGATCAAAGCCATAGAACATGAAGTGAAAAAACAAAAGGAATATCTTTGGATTTTGTTTTCTGCAATTAGTGTAAGCGCATTTTTGTTCGTTTATAAGCTTCTTATCAGAATGCAGTTTTGGAGAGCAGTTTTAGAGAGCAATTTTAGAGAGCAATATTATGATTGCAGTTTTGTTTCCATTATTTCATCTTAGTCGATTGGTGAACAGGATAAGTGACTTCATTTCTTGATTACTAAAAAAACGGGTGCTTATCTTTAAAGTTGTCAATTTGAAAGTGAGGATAACATGGATGAAGTCAACTTGGATATTCAAGAAGTTAAGCGTTTAAAAAAGAAGCTGTTAGTCCAATACAATCTCGTGATGCTCTTGTTATTCGTGCTATTTCGTTATTTGGCCGAGAACGGAGAGCCCTCCCTCCTCATTGGTGGAAGTCTTGTGCTTATATGGATAATAGTAGCCGTCACATTGTACACCCTAAAGACAGGAAGATATTTTGGTACTAAGGCTAGTATAATGGTGCAGAAATTTGACAGAAGACGTTTGGGGGAGAAGCGTTGGAAGCGGAGAAGAATGACGGAGGCTGTCATCATCAGTGTTATTTGTATTTTTATCTCCGTCTTCGTGTGGGTTAAGGGTATTAACCCTGCAAGTGTGGACTTTCCTGGCAGTACTTTCCCGTTTATCGGGGCTTGGGTAGGTTATAACATTGGAGAAATTGTCCGAATCTATGACTTGAAAGGATAATTGAAAAATAAGTAGTTAAATAGTCATAAGCTGATGGAACCTTTACATTTTATTTCTTTACATATTAATGATTCAGAACGACTTAAATAGCTATGACATTCCATTTCATTATGGAAGTCATAGCTATTTTTTTTAATAGGCGATTGCCTTTATCCTCAATCGGTTAACCGCTTACACATCTTGCGGGCATTCTTGCAAAACGCAAATTTCGACAAAAACCATATAGACAGAAAATTATGACAGTGCTATACTATTTGAACTATTTAAATTTTTAGAAAATAAAATAAGGAATGGAGGTTTTTGGATTGTTAGAAAATCCACTAATAGCTACAGTCATACTTTTTACATTAATCGCCCTGGGAGAGTGGATTTCTATCATATCCCGGGCCAGAGTCCCGATGCTTCTGACCGCAATGGTTGGATACCTGATTTGTATTTGGACTGGCATCTTTCCGGAGAATATCTTAGATAAGTCGACCTTTGGATCCCTTGGAGCGATTTTGGTGGGACCGGCCATCTTACATATGGGGACCTTGATTCCGTTTTCGCTGCTGAAAAAACAAATCAAAGCAGTTGCCATTTCCCTGGGCGGCGTGATTGTTGCAGGTGTTCTTTTGTTGGTCATCGTTTCTTTGATTTTTGACTATCCCACTGCCGTGGCAGGAGTTGGGCCGATCAGCGGAGGGATCATCGCGTTGGTCGTCACCTCGGAAAAGCTGACGGAAATCGGATTGAGCAGTCTGGTAGTCATTCCGGCATTGATTGTCGCTTTTCAAGGTGTTCTTGGTATGCCGCTCTCGTTATTTTTCATGAAAAAATATGCGACCACCATCCAAAATGACATGGACAATGGTGTCTTCGTTCCGATGGCGGACGGGATGGATAGCGGCAAACCCGAAGCAGATGATAAAGCGCAAAGTCCGCTTCGTTCAAGTATGACACTGAAATTGTTTTATGTATTTGTCGGGGCTGCAATCGGTGTAGCGCTTGGAGAAGTGACTCCGATCAATTACAGCCTATGGTGTCTGGCGATCGGCGTTATCGGTTTGAAGCTGGGAGTCTTTGAATCTCGGACATTGGAAAAATCGAATTCATTCACACTTGTCATGATTGCCATCATATTTGTGGTGCTCGGCACCATGGGAGGAGTCACGCCACAGCAGGTACTTGATAACCTGCCAAGCATACTTCTATTTTTGTTGTTGGGAACTTTCGGCATCGCGCTCGGCGGTTACATCGTGTCCAAATTGGTGAAGTGGCATCCACTCAAGGGAATGCCAGTGGCGCTGACCGCCTTGTTCGGCTTCCCAGGGGATTACATTTTGTGTGAAGAAGCCAGCAGGAGTGTCGCACGCAACAAAGAGGAAGAACAAATCATTTTCAATGAGTTATTGGCCCCGATGTTGATTGGCGGGTTCACCACGGTTACGGTAAGCTCGGTGGTCGTGGCAGGAATCCTGGTAGGGACCTTATAACATAGAAGTATTTTACAAGGAGGAATTGGGATGGCAGTAAAACTGATTAAAAACGGATTGTTGGTCGATGGTAACGGCGGAGAGCCGGTAAAAGATCAAATCGTCGTCGTCGACGGAGCGAAAATAGTTTATACAGGAGAAGAAAGCGGTTATCAGCCGACCGGGCAAGAGGAAGTCATCGACGCACAGGGCGGTACGATTCTGCCGGGTCTGATTGATACCCACGTCCATATGATGATGGAATACATGCCGGTTTCCAAACGACTGGAAACACCATTTTCCTTTATGTACTATCAAGCAGCAGAGTACTTGAAGAACACGTTGGAAGCAGGTATCACCTCGGTGAGGGATGCGCTTGGCACAGATCTCGGGGTTAAAAAGGCGGTCGAGGATGGCTTGATTGCCGGACCGCGGCTTCAACTGAGCATCAATGCGCTGACGATCACTGGCGGACACGGGGACGGTTATACGGTTTCCGGCAATATCCTGGACTTGCTGCCGAATGATTACCCTGGCATGCCGAGTGGTCTTTGCGATGGCGTGGAAGAAGTCCGGAAAAAGACCCGGGAGATGCTGAGGGCAGGGGCTGAGGTTATCAAAGTCCATGCGACAGGGGGGGTCCTGAGCGCCACCGACCATCCGGAATTCACCCAGTTTTCCCAAGAAGAGCTGGAAGTGATCGTCCAGGAAGGCAAGTACCG
Organism: Sediminibacillus sp. JSM 1682029; assembly: GCF_041366435.1. Classification (NCBI taxonomy): domain Bacteria; kingdom Bacillati; phylum Bacillota; class Bacilli; order Caryophanales; family Bacillaceae; genus Sediminibacillus; species Sediminibacillus sp. JSM 1682029. The sequence goes on along the minus strand of NZ_JBEWYY010000009.1, from coordinate 28,686 downwards.
CAAAGGGGTCAAAGTTATGGCCCATGCACAAGGTGCAGAAGGGATCAAAAATGCAGTGCGTGCTGGCATCCATTCGATTGAACATGGCATTTTCATCGACGATGAAGCGATCGAATTGATGCTGGAAAACGGTACATATCTTGTTCCGACGCTGTTGGCACCTGTAGCGGTATTGGAAACTGCCAAGGAAGTAGGCATGCCGGACAGCGCAGTCGAGAAATCGAAAGAAGTTATTGAAGCCCATAAACAAAGCTTTACGAAAGCATACAAAGCTGGCGTCAAAATTGCCATGGGTACAGATGCCGGCGTAATGAAGCATGGCACCAACCTTCGTGAGTTAGGTTTGATGGCCGATGCTGGCATGTCGCCGATGGAAACCATTGTCGCTTCCACTAAAACAGCAGCCGAATGTATGGGCTGGGAGGATAAGCTTGGCACCATCGAACAAGGCAAGCTAGCTGACATTGTCATTGTAAAAGGAAATCCGCTGGAGGATATTTACTCGCTGGCTGACAATGATAATATCCAAGTTGTGCTCAAGGACGGCAAGGTAGAGAAGAATTTGTTTCAATAGATTTCTTTAGGCGGAAAATAGAAAAGGAGAGAGGCAGCTCAATGACAGCCTCTCTCCTTTTGTCTATATATGCGAATTTTTCTGCAATATTCTCTCACTATCCGTTATATGCAGTCTTTAGCTAACGCCATTCATTAGTGCAGTAGAGGCACGATCTTTAACTGAAATCCAGTTTTGTTTAAGCGTGACGTGTATGCATCTTTAAATACTTAACTATTCACGTTGCTAAGTCCCTGTACTTATTCTGCCTCGTCCTCTGTAAATTCAAATGAAATGGTATTTGCGTTAGGTGAGGAGTCGCCACTAATTAATGAATAAGAAGTCCCGACAGGTGAGTCATATAATAATACCCCTGTCTTAGACTCATTAGGTTGTATTTCACCTGGCCACTTTTCTGCCACTCCATCTATGTAGAACCAAGGTAAACCACCGACATTTTCATTATCTAAATACAGGCTTAATCCATCTTCAGCGACAACTGGCACTTCGCTTAGATTTTTAAGCGTCACGTTCGCGAGGACATAGTTGCCTTCCTCGCTCGGTTGATCTCCTGCGGTATCGGTAATTTCTACAGAATTAAGGGTGATTTCAAATTCTCGTATGATGTCTTGATAACCATATTTATAATGAGCCGTGTCGCCAATTGATAAGCCAAGCTGATCTTCAGGCAAATCAAGGTCTCCGTACATACTGTCGTTGCCGTCGTTATTATCGTTTTCCTCTTTATCTTCATTTTCTTCAGGTGTAGCCGTGTTTTCTTCTGCACCATCAGCGGTTTCGCCTACCTCTTCATCTTCTGCTGAATTACTGCAAGCACTAATGAACAGAACGCTGATGACTAAAATGAATCCCCTTATCATTTTCCTCTTCAATTATACCCCTCCTAATTTACACACAAGTATTTATATTTTACCATAAACGTTCATGACTTCCTGTATATGTTTTAAATGTCCGGGAAAAAACAGACAGATGTGCAAAAGGCAGAAGTTGAGCTGCTTCTGCCTTTTTGTTCCACCTTATATTCATTTTCCTTCTGTCGCCTTCAACACCACCAGCTGATCGCCTTCTTCCAGCATGAACTTTTTTCGCAGGCTGACAATGATAATATCCAAGTTGTCGTCAAGGACGGCAAGGTAGAGAAGAATTTGTTTCAATAGATTTCTTTAGACAGTAAACAGAAAAGGAGAGAGGCTGCTCAATGAAAGCCTCTCTCCTTTTGTTTTGATCTCTTTTCGGACTAGTTGATCTAGGTCGCTCTACTTTTGCGTCGAGTCGCTCTACTTTGAAGCGAAGTCGCTCCACTAAGTGCGAGTTGCTCTTCTTAGTGTAGAAATCGCTCTACTTTTGCGTCGAGTCGCTCTACTTTGGAGTGAAGTCGCTCCACTTCGTGCGAGTTGATCTTCTTAGTGTTGAGATCGCTCTACTTTTGCGTCGGGTCGCTCTACTTTGAAGCGAAGTCGCTCTACTTTCGCGTCGAATCTCTCCACTTTTCGCAAATTGTTCTTCTTTCTGGTTCCAGAGTTTCCTCCCTAAAATTTAAAGAGGAGAAAACTTATTCAGCCAACATTTTATCGACTTGATCTCGATGTTCCTCTATCCACTCTGCCGCTGAGTCCTCAAATGAAGTATCCTCTTTCTCATAAGCGAGCATCATTTCCTCTAGGTCAGCTACATCTATACTCCACTTGGACATGATTTCGTATGCTCTCGGGTGTTTTTCTTCCAGTCCTTTGTAAGAAAGTACATATACGTTGTCGTATTGAAAATGTTCTTGTGTATCTTCTAGAAACTTCAAATCGTACTTAGCAAACATGGAATGGGGGCGCCAACCGGTTATCACGAAAGGTTCTTTGTTTTTAGTTTTTGAATCAATAACACCCATCATGGCCGATTCACTTGAAGGAACGAGTTCATAGCCATCTAAATTGTAGTTTTTATCGTTCATGACTTCCTTCGATATTTCCACGATTCCAGCTCCGGCACCAATCGTGACAATTTCGTTGTCAAACTTATCGGCTTTTCCTGCTAAGTCGTCAATTGTTTCTTCTTCAACATAGCTTGGTACAACCCAACCTAGAGGCGCGCTTTCATAGCTGGTAGCGACTTTTTGCAGGTCTTCTTTATATTCGTTCCATAGCTCTTTTTCCGTATAGGGCAGCCATGCGTCCATAAAGAAATCAATTTCCTGGTCTTGTATTCCTTGCCAAATTACTGGCTGTGTTAGAAGAGATGTTTCGACATTATACCCGGCTTCTTCCAATATCTGAGTTGCGATCGCTGTAGGTGCTTCTGTACTGGTCCATGATGGCATTCCAAAGGTTATTGTTTCTTCTGCCACATTTTCATTGGAAGAGTTGGCATTTTCTGAATCACTTGACTGGTTTTCCGTCTCATCTGATTGTCCGCAAGCAGTAAGGGCGATAAGTCCAACTAATATTGCGATTATGACTAGTTTTTTCATAAAATTTATTCTCCTTTATCTTGTGGTAGTTTGGCAAATTGCTGTCTCATATTTTCCGGTGTGAACTGCAAAGAATCCACCTCGTTTGATTCCCAACAATTAACGCCATCTCCGTTGATTTGTTGGATAATTTTTGGTGTGTTATAGACTTTCAGGTTATATACCCAGTTGGCCATAATCATTAAGGAGGCCATGTGTGCTCCTTCATTTGACGCAGCGCACATATCCTTGACCAAGTGAACATTATAGTCACGGAAATAGGCATCGAAAACAGAAGTCAGTAGGCAGCCATCTGTCACTACTCCTCCAACGATGAGGTTTTTGACTCCCATACTTCTCAAAATTATATCTAGATTTGTATCAAAAAAGGCACTCCATCGGTGTTTATCGATAACTATATCGGTCTCGAGGGGTTTTACTTCCTCCACAATCTCAATGTTTTCCGTGTTGGATGCATAGAAGAAGGGAGTGCCATCCTCCTTAAGCGGTTCCTGTCTTGAGAGCCCAATTCCATCGGCACGATTGATTTGCCTAGTATAAATAATCGGAATGCCATTTTCGCGGCAAGCTTGGATTACTTCCTGTGTATTGCGGATTGCTTTGTCCATCCTTTCCAAACCGAAGTTTCCTTCTTTTTGTAGGTCGATTAGAACGAGAGCTGATTCTTCGATGCTCATAATAAAAACTCCTTTGTCTATTAGTTGCTTTTGGGAAAGTAGTTGAATATTTCTCCAGATTCCATGGCGTTGGCTAGACGCATCACCCAATCTAAATATTGCTTAGAATCAGTAATCAAGTTTAAGTCTTTTGCCGCCATGTCCTTAATCTCATTTTGACTGCCTTTATCAGCTATGCGAGAGAAGGTTGGCTCAGTTTGTTCGATTGCTTTACTGATTAGGCTTCGCTCCATCCGCAGCATTTTGACAAAGAAAGTTAGGAAATTCTTCAGAAAATCTTTTTCAGCAATGTAATGATCTTTCCGGTTACCTTTCTTCCATACCTTTGTCACCATTTCGGTTTCCAATAAATCTTTAATGCCGTTACTGACACTTGCTTTGCTCATGGCTACCTGGTCTTTGATTTCGTCTAGGGTCAAGGGCTGATCTGAAAAATATAACAACCCATAGATTCGGCCTACAGAAGGGGTTACACCATAAATGACCATTGTTTGAGCGATAGCACTGATCATCACATCACGGGCATCCTCCAATTGTTGCATTTCCTCTGTCATTCCTTCGCCTCCTTTTAATTCAATTTATACAATAAAATCAATTTATATAATTTATTTTAAATAAATTAAACAAAATGTCAAATGCTCATGGTCATAAAGACCATAAAAAAGACAGAAGTGCGTTCACTTCTGCTGTTACATTCTCAATTATTTACTTTCCTTCTGTCGCCTTCAACACCACCAGCTGATCGCCTTCTTCCAGCATGAACTTTTTTCGCAGGCTGATCAGCTCGACGCCGTCCTTCTCCTTTTTGATGAAGAGCGGTACTACATCGGCCGGCAGGTTTTCCCTCGTAACTTTGTTTTTTTCTTTAATGAAGATTGTTTGCAATGAATAAGTTGTATTGATTTTCCGGTTTAGCTCGGTGAAAATAGCATCTTCGGAAAATAACAGATGGGTACGGTGTGACTTGTCCACCTGTTCTTCATCGTCGGAATTGTTCCTGCTTGGCAACGAAAAGGTGTTGTTGTAACCGAATTCCGGTGCATACGACTGGATGACCAGTGCGTTATAAGAACTGTCGCCAGTCATCGCCAGGATGGTTTCATAAGGTGTCAAATCCACGTCGTATTGCGTGTGCTCTGCAAGAATCTGTCCGTGATGAACGGGGATATCTTTAGAAACGGCGCCTTGAAGCCGCCCAGCAGAGGAATCACTGATCAACACGGGAATATCGAATTTCCGCAGGTATTCAGCCAAAGCGATTGAAAAGCTGCTGGCACCGACGATGAGAATGCCCGGGGCTGCGTCGTTGGCCAGTCCCAGTGCTTTGGCTAACGGTCTTAGCGTGAATCCGTGGGCACACACGGTGATAAAGACAAGAGCGAACGTTAACGTGGTCAACAGGGAAGCTCCCTGATGCCCTTCTTCCATCAACAATGCCGAAAAATAACCCGAAACCGTCAGGGCGACTACCCCTCGTGGAGCCACCCAGCCGATCAGTCCTTTTTCTGCTAGCGTCAATTCGGTTCCGATTGTCGATAGCCAAATCGATAAGGGACGGACAAGGAACAGCATCACGACGACAAATCCGATTATTGGAAGTGTGAAAATCTCGGCTATTGTTTCCCGGGAGAGGGAAGCGGTCAGCAAAATGAAAATCGTTGATGTGAGCATGACCGAAATGTTTTCGACGAAGTGACTGATATTGCCGATGGAAGAGACATACCGTTTCGTCCGGGCGAGCGTCAAGCCCATCACCGTCACCGCCAGCATCCCGGTTTCATGCATGATCACTTCTGCTGCCGTGAAGCAGATCAAAACAAAAGCCAGCATAATCGGCGATTTCAAGTATTCCGGGAAGATCCCTTTGCTGATCATGATACTGACGGCCATGCCGATTGCATAGCCGAACACAACTGCAATCAGCGCACTGAAGAAAAATTTTAACAAATAGTCGAATTGCAGCGAATCGATGGTCAAAACTTTGATGACCTCATAAGCAAACAGTGCCAGCAACGGGCCGAATGGATCGACAATAATTCCTTCCCATTTGAGCGCAGCAGCAATACGTGGAGCCAATTTGGCATTCCGCAGCAAAGGGATGATGACAGTGGGACCTGTCACGACAAACAAGCCGCCGATAATAAACGAGACCTCATAGCTGAGGCCGGCAATGAAATGGGCAGCGAGCGAGCCGGCGATCCAGGCAATGAATGCGCCGAATGTCACGATGCGGAAGACAGACTTGGAAATCCCCCTGATTTCCCGGATATCGAGACTGGAGCTTCCTTCAAACAACACGATGGCGACAGCCAAAGAAATTAAAGGGCTGTACAGATTGCCTAATGCTTCCTGTGGATTGAACAGGCCGAAAATCGGACCGAGCAGCAATCCGGCAATCGACATGATCACGATCGATGGCCATTGAATGCGCCAGGCCAGCCATTGGGAGAAAATGCCGATTCCTAGGATAATGACAATACTAACTAAAACGATATTTTCCATTTATGTAGAACACCTCTTAACCTGAATGAATAGTCATTTCAAAAAGTCGTTTCGTAAAAACATCCTGCAGGTATAGCTTCCTGCAGGATGATGGAATTGCTGTCTGAACGTTATTATTATACCTGATAGAAACAATAGATGAATAGCGTTTTTTCTTTAAAGAATGTTACAGGGGAAAATCCCGCGTGATTTTTTCTGGAGGATATGAGCAAGCGGACCTGTTTTTGGGTGGATGTTTCCGGATTATAAAAACTGCTATAAAATGTCTGTCGGTTTTTGGACTTTCGAAAATAATTTCTCGAAAAAAGGATAATGGAACGTATCATACCAGTTTGGAGGGAGTTCCAGCTCCTTCAACATAGAAACAAATTCTTCCACCAAATTCCCATCAAACTGCGACCAGGAGCATCGGCGCAATTCGTCAAAAGCATCTTGATGAGACATGTTTTGCTTTCTGTAATCTCTTCTATCATAGGTCATGGTATCAAATGTGTCGCAAATTCTTATTATTCTACCCTGGATAGAAATTTCTTCACCTATCAGCCCACGGGGGTACCCTGTTCCATTCCAGTCCTCATGGTGATCTCTGATAAATCTGGCAGCTCTCCATTTTCCTAATTCTTTTCGTACAATGACATTTCCTATATGGGCATGGCTTTCAATTATCGTCTTTTCCATAGGAGTTAATTTATCCGGTTTCAACAAAATTTCTTTTGCAACTCCAATTTTTCCGATGTCGTGTAAAAAGGCGGCGATCCGTAAATCATCATCATAACAGCCTGCTTTTTTGGCCAATAAGGTGGATAAGTACATGACACGCAAGGAATGATTATGGAATAATTGCAAAACCTCATTATCCTGGGCTATTTCTTCAAATAACGTTTCTGGGGTACGTTTTATCATCCAACCAGCCTCTCAGAAGGGGATACATTTATTATAGCTATAAAAACAGAAAATTCAAATAATTAAAGCTTAGGTATAAGATAACCATAGAGTCGAGAAAGCTTTGTTTTTGTCAGACTTTATCTTTATAAAAATCCTGTCTCTTTCATGATCACCGAAAAAAACCGTTCTCCTTTTATAGAGAACGGTATCTTCATTCATTATTATCATCATCCCGGCTTTCTTCATAACGGCGTCGTTGTCGATAGCCGTAGGTAGTGTTCAACACCGTATCTTCGCTTTCCAGTGCGGCCCCCAATGCCCCGACAAAGGTACCGACAGAACATGCCAGCCAGGCCAGCGTAATGTAATTGGAGAAGTCCACTTCATCATTTATTTGGGATTCAAGGATATCGGCCGGAACAAAGATGACCACAGCCAGAAAGAACAACAGAAATAGTGCCACGTAATACATGATAACAGCGACCATCAATGTGAATACAGTTGCTACATTATACAGTCTGGCAATATACGGTGATTTAGCATCAACGGTGTTCTCCCATAAACCATGGACAACGACGATCCATACGGAGAGCAGGGTGATGGAGGTCAACATTAGTAGTACTAACCGGAAAACTTCCAATGCGTTACTTAACTGCCATAGTGTCGGGAAAATCAGGCCATAGGCACCGGATGTGAAGGCTGCGGCAATAACCTGTTTGAAGGCCGGGAAAATGGTATAAGGCCGGTTGGCTCGGACCATGCCGGTCAACATGCGCCAGCCTCCGTATATTTTCGACTCGACTGTGTAGCGGACATCGACATCATAGTCGGCATCCGGCGTGGTTCTGCGGATTGGAGACAATCGTTCAAACAGTCTTTTCCCGTAAAGATCTTTTGCATTTTTGATTTTCAGCTTTTTGTTGTCTTTATGTTTTCGTCTGAATTTTTCCTGTTGCTTTTCCCGGGCTTCATTAGAACTGCCATAATACATCTCATTGGTTAATTGCAAAATGCTTTCTTCTACACGGTGAAGGATGGGCGCTGCACCGAGCGCGGGCTGGGATAACCAGGCGCTGCCTCGATTTTGGCTGGCTTCGGCCACAATCAGCCGTTTATCAAGGAAGATGGGCAAGTCCGTGATACTAATGGCATAATCCCATCCAAAGCGTTCTCTGGAACGGGATGTTTCCTCTAAAAGTTCATCCGAATCAGCTGTGGCGCCAGTCAGCGGATCGGTGACTGTTTTCACTTCCCAGGTGACCTGGTCATCCACGTAGCGGCTTAGATAATCTGGCAAACTTGCCGCCAGCTTGTTAGCTATAGACTCTGGTAAATCGGGAGAAGGAACCAGTCCCAATGTGATATCTGCTTGGGGATTGTCTGTATCCTGTTCCTCCAGCTCCGTCTCCAAGTGTGTGTCCTGGCGGTCGGCACTCGGTCTGGATGGGTGAATGCTGTCCATGGCGGTAACTCCTTCTCTGTCTAGGTTTCATTCGGTAGGACGTTATTAATTGGTATTTCCGTTTTAACGAGAAGGTAAACGCCGGCTTGCTAGTCCACATAAGGCAAAACGCCAGGTGAGCGGATGAAAATGCGCATGCTTGCACACATCATGCGCATTAAAAAAGCCCGACTTTCCATGGGAAATGTCGGGCTTTTTTGGCGGTTAAACCTGTACTGCCAATTTCTCGATCAGCTTTGGCAGCCAGTCTTGCAGATTGGAAAAAGCAAATCCATGGCCTTCGGCTTTTTCATTGCTCATTGTCCATGTGGATGGGATATTGTACGGAGATTCCGACTCTTTATCCGAGTAAACGACCCTTTGTCCGGTAATTTCGGCAATTTGATTCAGTAACCCTTCCAGGGATACAACACCGGTGGCACAGGCATTGATCGGTTCTGCAATGTGCATGCCGGCAAGCCACGCTAAAAAATGCCCTGCTTCCTGTTCGGAAATGAAATTCATTTCTGCTTGGGGATTATCCAGGTAAACACCCTGGTGATACTTGATCTTTTTTATGTACAGGGCTAAACGTCCGGTATAGTCATTTTCGCCAAGCACTATAGGAAAACGAACAGCAGTGACCGGGAAGGGAGCATGCTGGAAAAAAGCAGCTTCGGCTTGTTGTTTTCCCTCTTGATAGCTGAACGCGTCACTGCCGGCTACAATCAGGTTTTCTTTCATTGGATCGAAATCTTCTTCTGTTACGGGAGGAGTAATCTGCTCCATGTCGTAAACAGACAGAGACGAAGTGAATACATATTTATAGGTTTTTCCTTTGAAAATTTCCATAGAGGTCATCGCATCCTGAGACGAAAAACAAATCTGGTCATAGATGACATCCCATGTTTCATGCTTGAATGCGCGGGCCAGGCTTTGTTTATCGGTTCTGTCCACCTCCACACGGCGCACCGAGTCTCCGAACGGATCAGGTGTTTGCCCTCTGGTGGCAATGGTCACATGATACCCCTTATCGAGCAGCTGGTTGACTAAATGGATTCCGAAAAACTTGGTGCCACCGAAAATCAAGGCTTTTTTCATCATAATTCCCTCTTTCTCCCATAAGTTGAATGCGTTCTGAATGCATGCCATGCATAACATTATCAGGCATTTCCTCCCTAGTCCCAATATACTATTTGCAGAAATGCTTGTGAATTGTTATGGAACAGCCCTGGAGGATACAGTACAATTTTATTGAGTATTCCGAGTCGAATCCGATTAAAGGAGGAACTTTTATGTCCATTTTGAAGGAACAGTATAAACTTGTCCGGTTAACCAGAGAAAATGCATTTGCATTTTGTGAGCAGCTTGAAGCCGAAGACTATACAAAGGAATTGAACGGCTTTGGCTGGGGATCGATCCGGACGCTGCATGTCCACGTTGCGGATTGTTACCAGGCGTGGCTCGGCCATTTTGCCCTGAAAAAAGACAGAAGAAGAGCCGACCCGGAAACAATCACGAACGTCCCGGAAATGCGGAAACAATTCAGGCTGGTAGATCAGCTTGTCGATGAGTTTTTAACTTTCTATCAACAAGACTACTCTTTGCAGATAACCGGCTCTGTACCATGGCAAAAAGAGGAGGAACGTCTTTCCGCCCTCTGGTTGTTCACCCATACGGTAACCCATGAATTCCACCATAAGGGCCAAATCGTCTCGATGGCCCGTCAGCTTGGTTACACTCCGGTGGATACGGATTTGTTGACGCCCGCCGATATGGATAAATATTTATGAGCAGTGAACGTGGTTGTTCGATCAGCTGTTCAGGATGGTGGAGATAGCTCCTCCGGCGGATCAAAACTATGGTCTGGTACGATTTCCTGTGCAGCTCTCATGTGGCTTGAAAGCTTGATGTTGGCAAACATGGTACGTTGGAATTGCTTTTCCAAAACCCGCTTGGATTCCGTCAACCGTAGCTGCATGCCGTTATGGAAAACAATGATGGATTGAACAGCAGTTTCTTCTTTCTTCGGGGCGGACTTGATGTCGAAGATGTGTTCTAAAAAGATCCAGTGGCAGGGAATAGTATCGGGAGAACAGGTGGGAAAGGCAAAGATGTTATTTTCTGGACTGACCGGAATCGGCACCTTTTTCTTCGAACCGGTATGATGGATCACTGCTGAACGGCGTCCGTCATAAGAGGAGCCTGCATTGAGACAAGCATTTTTAATCAACTGCAGCGGTGGCCTCTTTATGTAAAGCTGACGATTCCGTTCCATTACAATGGTTTCATATTCCAACTGGCATGCCGTCAGCAGGGCCATCGTCTGTTTGTTGATTTTGTAATCCTTTTGTACTTTTTCCATCTATAACACACTCCTTGAATAAAATTTGTGCTGAACCATAGATGAAGCAAGATTAAAATTTGAATACGCTTTCATTCAATTTCAGAAAACCTCCGAATTCATATCTTCTTTGACCTCATGGAGGAAGAAATGGAGATTCAAATCAAGTGGATCACAAAGCTTTACAATAATGTAGACAGAAGGATTCTTCTGACCGCGCTCAATTTTTCCGATATAGTTGTCATCCAAATCGGCCATGTTCCCCAATTCACGCAGAGTCATGTTACGTTCTGTCCGTCTTTGCCTCAAGCGTTTTCCTAGCAGTTGTCTAAATACTTGCTTTTCCTTCATTGCTCACCCTCCTTTTTTCTATTATCTTCCTATAAATTGGAAAAATAAAGGTCCTATAGTAACTTTTTTGAAAAAATTGGTGGATTTGGGAGAGGAAGTTGGTGGAATAGGCGATAATTCGTTGTTTCAGGCAGATTTATTGGGTATTTGTCCTTTCCCGTAGTCCCCTTATTTTAGCCAAACGACTATGATCAGTAACGCTCACATATTCGTCCGCCTTTGGTCGCTCTGAAATTTATGCGTTTTTTATGTTCAGTTGAACATCGATCAGAAAGCGTCTCTTTTGGATCCGAAATGAATGGTCAAATCATTGAAAAGGTATGTAAAATCAATTCTAAAAATTTACAATGTTTGTTCGCTAATCCCCCTATCAATGTTAAAATAGTCGTTAGGTATGTTGAAAGATGAGTTTATTGGAGGAATGTAATATGAACGAACAATTCAGGAAGCCGAAAGGGTTTGGAGAGATTCTTGATCAAACCTTTCGATTGAGTAAAAACCGCTTTGCGGAATTTTTCATGATTTTTTTGATTATCGTCGGTCCGGTTTTCTTATTGCAGGCGATTGTCCAACTGCTCTCCGGACGTGGCTTTTTCCGGGAATTCGAGAGTGGAGACACTTGGCTTGAACAGTTGATCGCCACCTTCGATCAGAGCAATGTGGAGACGACATCGTTAGGGGAGGATATCAGCACGTTATTCGTCGGACTGATCGCCATGATCTTGACGGCGGTGGCTTATGGAGCGATCCTGTTCGCCATCAATCATATTAAAAACGAAGAATCATATACAGTCGGCTCTGTGATTAAACAGGCATTTTCAAGGTTCGGAGGGATTTTGGGCAGCAGCCTGTTATTCGGGGTCATTCTATTTGCACTGTTTTTTGTGCCCCTGATCATCATCATTATCGGCGGTATGGCCGGTGCCTTTATCGAACCAGTCACCGGAATCATTTTCATCATCGTCTTCATGCTTGGTCTGATGCTCGGGGTGGGGTTGTTGGCTACTCGCTGGGGTTTCTACCTTGGAAGCACTGTCCTGGATAAGGAGTCGCCGGGTTTATCCCGCAGTTGGAATTTGACTCGCAAGCAGACATGGAAGCTTTTCGGATTGTATCTCATTTTGTATTTGATTACGGCTGTCGTTAATACAGCCGTGGAGTCAATCTTTGGCATCGCCCTTGGAGCGAGTGTCCTTTTTACCATTCTCGTCAATTTATTTTCATTAATTACGTCGATGATTTTTGCTGTCGGTTATTCGGTGATGTTCTTGGATAGCAAGACACGCAACAGTGGCGAGGATTTACAGGAAATGCTCGATGATTACCAGGATGAACAGCAGTTCCGTTGATGATAACCACAATCAAGCAGTGATTGGGAAGGCAGCAGGCAGGTGATAGGGAATGGCAAGTAACGAAAATGCTAAACGGGAGCTGGAGAAGATCCTCGAGCAGGATGAATACCAAGCATACCAGGAAGAGTCGAAAAACTTCCTGCAGGCATGGTGGGAAAAAGCGAAACAATGGGTGGCCGACCATCTTAGTGACTGGTTTAATTCCCTCACTCCATCGAGCGGGGCGGCAGATGCCGTCCTGCTGTTGATTATTGTCGTCGTGGTGGCCGGTCTGGTGATCGGCATTGTCTTATGGAGCGGCAGGGTCAAGCGGCGGCAGGCATTCCGCGATGTCGCCCCCTTGCAGGGAATGGACGAGCGGCAATGGTCATACGGGCGTCATCTGTCCGAGGTTAGGAAACTTGAGGGAGAAGCTGCTTACCCTGCAGCCGCCCGCCATTTATTTCTCGCCTTGCTTTTATATTTTCATGAGCGGGAATGGCTGGAGGCGAGAATTTGGAAAACCAACTGGGATTATTATGAAGAATTGCAGAAAAGCGATCAGCAAAAAGCGGAGCAATTTTATAAGCTGGCATTGCTTTTCGAAGAAGTCACCTATGGAAACAGGCATTTAGAACAAGAAGAGTACGAAGCGTACCGCCGCCAGGCGATGCACTGGCTGCGTTCAACAGAACACCCTGCCGGCAAGAATGGGTAGCGGAGAAGGAGGAAGCAAGCTTGCGAAAATTATCATACCGAAACACCTGGCTATGGCTGGCGGCTTTTCTCTTGTTGTTTGTCGGGCTCAGTTATGTGATTCAAGGTCAACAACCTGAGGAATACCCGCCGTATCTTTCCACTTCTCCGTCACCTACCGGTACAAAAGCAATGTACACATATCTGGAAAATGAGCGGGGGACGGCGGGGCGTTGGTCTGCGTCTCCCGAACGCTTGCCTTCGGGAAAACGCGGCAGCATGCTGCTGATGATAGAACCGTCTTTCATGCCAGATCAAGAGGAAATGGACGCATACCGGGAATTCGTGAAAGCGGGAAATACCTTGATGTTATGGATGAACAACCCGGATGGCCTGTTCGATATACAGACAAGGCAGCAAATGCCGGATCCTGCAGGTACGACGACATTGAACGATTTGGACGGAGAGGAATACCGAGCGGAGGTTTCTTCGGTTTTTCGGTTGCAGGAGCGAGATACCGACGAAGTATTGCTGGAAGATGAAGCCGGAGCGTTGGCGCTGAAGCGAAAACTCGGTGACGGAGCGCTAGTTGTTTCCCTAACCCCCGATTGGACCATGAACCGGTTGATAACAGAAAACGACCATGCGGCGCTTTTGACTAAATTGTTGAGTGCTGCAGCAATCAATGGTGGCAGCAGCTTGTTGTTTGATGAGTATGTCCACGCTGGCGAAAATGCAGCAGGCGTCACCACTCTGTATCCGAAGTGGCTTTTGGTACTGGCGCTGCAGGCGCTGTTACTCACGATTCTGTGGCTTTGGTACCGCGGCAAACGGTTCGGACCGATCGACATTCCGAGGGAAGAATCGGTGCGATTCAGCGACGAGCAAATCCAGGCAGTTGCAGCTTGGTATCAGCGAGGCCGTTATTACCACGATTCCCTCGTCACGCAAGCCGACTATGTAAAGCAGCTTTTGCTGGAACGGCGGGGGATTGTTTTGAATGGGGATTGGAAAACGGCGGCAGATAAACTGAGCAGCAAAGCCAAGTATATACCAGCAGAAGAAATCCGGGAATATGTCGAGGGATTGGCAGAAGTAGTCGGGAAACAAAATCTCAGCAAACAGGAATATTTACTATGGTCGAAACGACTTGATCGATTAAGGGAAGAGGTGGAAGATAGATGAGAACAGAACTGACCGCTTTATTGGAAAACTATGAACGATACATATACGGACAGCGGACCAATTTGAAACTGCTTTTATCGGCCGTTCTGGCAGGGGGACATGTGTTGATTGAAGGTGTTCCGGGGACCGGTAAAACCCAGATGGTCCGGACACTGGCGAAGCTTGTCGGCGGGGACTTCAACCGGATCCAATTCACGCCGGATCTGTTGCCGAGTGATATTACCGGGAGTATGGTATACAGCATGAAGGATGGTAACTTTCAAACGCTGAAAGGACCGATTTTCACCAATGTCCTGTTGGCGGATGAAGTCAATCGTACGCCGGCCAAGACCCAGGCTGCGCTTCTGGAAGCGATGGAAGAAAAACAGGTGACGATCCAGGGCGAGACCTATCAGCTGCCGGAAGTGTTTTTCGTGGTTGCCACGCAGAATCCGATTGAATACGAAGGGACCTACCCATTGCCGGAAGCGCAGCAGGACCGGTTTTTGTTCAAGCTGGACATTGCTTTTCCGGAATTAGAGGAAGAAAAAATGGCTGTCAAACAGGCTTTGGAGCATCGTCCTGCCCGGCAGGAGGCAGAGGCGCTGCTGGATATCGAGACTTTTTTGACCATCCGCCGCGAAATCGAGCAAGTCAAAATCAGCGACGAGGTTTTGCATTACACGATGGAACTGGTCAGAAGGACACGTGGGAACGAGTCGATCCGTTTTGGTGCCAGTACGCGGGCGGCGATTTCCATCGGCAAAGCTGCCAGGGCTTGGGCGTATTTGTCGGATCGAGACTATGTAACGCCGGACGATGTCAAAATGGTGGCCCGTCCTGCACTGCGGCACCGCATTCAATTAGCCCCGCACGTAGAATTGGAGGGAGCGACTGTTGACCAGGTCATTCAAGAACTTATTGGGTCGGTTGCTGTTCCGCGATAAAGGAATTTTGCCTACCAGGCGGCTGTTAGGCTTGTATGCTATTTTTTCACTGGCGATGACGCTGCTGGCAATCGGCGGGATGGCCTGGATTTATCTGGCCGTGTGCAATGTGCTGTTCTTGGTTGTCAGCCTGCTTGATCTATTGCTGTCACCAGGGAAAAGAGAGTTGTCGTTCAGCCGGGAAATACCGGAGGAAATGGAGCGGGGCATTCGATACACGATTACACTTCAGGTAGAAAACCGTTCGCAACGATCGGCAGGCTTCCGTATGATTGACCGAATACCGGCAGTTTTCGAGCGGCCGTTTCCCTTGACGGGCCGGATAGAAGGGGAAAGCACTGTCCATGTCGACTATTCGACGAAAGCCGCTGAGCGGGGAAAGTACCTGATTGATCAATTATACGTCCGGTATACAGGAATGCTGGGGCTGTGGGAAAAACAAGCCACTCCGGCGCTGGCGGATACAGTCCGTGTCATCCCGGATCTGACTGCCACGAAACAATATTTAGAAGGTGCGCAGCAATTTTTGCTGTATGAAGGAATGACCATCCGCAAGCGGCAGCGTGGACAGGGTGAATTTGATAAAATCAGAAGTTATGTCGTCGGAGATGATCCGAGAATGATTAATTGGCGTCAAACCGCTAAGCTGCAAGAAGTCATGACCAATGAGTACGAACCGGAGCACGGCAAGTATGTCGCGATTTTGATCGATTGTGGCAGGATGATGGGGGCGGAGCTTAAAACGGGAAACCGTCTGGAAAAAGCATTGGAAGCTGCAATGACAGTCGCTGCCGCTGCCTTGCAAAACGGAGACCATGTATCTGTTGTCGGATTTTCCAAGGATATTCAGGTGTATGTGCCGCCTGAGAAAGGGATGGCCCATTTGCAAACGATCCTGCATGCTATTTACAACTTGCAGGTGGAAGCCAGTGAGTCGAATTACGCAGCGGTTTTACAGTACTTACAGACGGCCCAGAAGAAACGCAGCATGATTTTGCTGTTTTCCGATGTCACTGCCTTTTTACAGGAAGAGAGTGGGTTGGTGTATTTGAAACGGCTGCGTCAGCGCCATCTGTTTTTCATGGTCGGCGTCGAGGATGAAACCATGCGGGAAAGAGCGAAACAGTCATCTGACGATGTACGGCATGCGATGGTGAAAAGCATTGCACAGAAACAGCTTTTATATACAAAACAGCAAAAAACAAAATGGGAAAGGCAAGGCCTTTCCCTTGTGGAAACGGAGGAAGACCGACTGGCGGCCTCCGCTGTTTCTCAATACATGGACGTGATCAATCGAGGATTGCTATAGCCTCCGGCTGCCGCTTCATCAGCAATTTGCCGATGACTATATAGGCGGCCAATCCAACGATGGTAATTCCGGCCACAGCATACTTGGCTTCCAAGGGGAGGGCGGCAGGCGTGATAAAGCCTTCGATGATGCCGGCAATGATGAACAGCGGTACCGTTCCGAGCATCAGCATCACCGAGTGTTTTGCCTGCTGCTTCAACTGCCAGCCGCGGGAAAAGTTGCCTGGGACGAACAACTTATACCCCATCAGCAAGCCCGCGCCCCCGGCTATAAAAATGGCGGTCAGTTCAACAATACCGTGCGGAACGATAAACGCCCAGAATTCATAGGATTTTCCGTAGTGCCAGAACAGGGCAGCCAAGGCACCGACGATAAAGCCGTTGTATACGAGTAAATAAACGGTCAACAGCCCGAACGTGACCCCTCCGGCAAAAGCCAGGATGGCCACCTGGATGTTGTTGGTCATGATGGTCGCCGACATATAAGACGAATCCACGGAATTGCTTCCTTCGCCCAATTGTTCGGGCTCGACACCTTGCACCATGTCTGCCGGGAGGATGGCGTACAAATGCATGGGATCGTCAGCCACAGCAAGAAAACTTGCCAAAGCACCGAGCAGGAACAGGAGCATGGCGACCACGACGGCTTTCCATTGCTCGAGGAGAAGCCCGACAAACGTGGTAGTGAAAAATTGCCGGATCTGTTTGCCGCTGGAGGTTTGGTCTTTATAAAGGATGTTATGCGATTTTGACACAAGCCCGTTCAAGTAAGCAGTAACCTCGTCGGATGGGAAGTAGGTCTGGCTGTAGGATAAGTGCTGGGCTGCTTTTTGATAGAGCTGGTGAAATTGGTCGATATCCGATCCGTTGGTTTGTTTCCGCTTATGGAGCCTGGTACCTAGATCCTCCAGTTGCTTCCATTCTTCACGGTGTTGTTTGACGAATTGTTTTACTTGCATGGGTTCACCTCTGATTGACGGTCCAATCGACCGCAGTCTTTGTTTCTATTATAATAATCTTGTAAATAAATAGAAACCGTCCATCGCTTATTTTTTTGTAGAAAGGGGGAGGTCCTTATCAACAATCAAGAACAGGTAAACATTAAAACACCGGAGTACGTCTCCCTGCAGTTTACGACAGCAGGTTTGGGAAGTCGGGCCGCTGCTTTGATCATCGATCAGTTGATATTGACGGTGGTAAATTTGCTCATCATTCTGTTGGTGTTCTTACTCGATTATGCCAATATCGGCAATATTGCGAGTGTGACAGGTTCGACCATGCCGCTGGCTATTGCAGTCATTGTCGTCTTTTTATTGAACTGGGGCTACTTTTTCGTGGCGGAATTTTTCTTTGGTGGAAAAACAATCGGCAAAAGGTTGATGGGGATTAGAGTCGTCCAGGACAACGGACACAGCATTACCTGGCTATCCAGCCTGATTCGCAATTTAATGCGCATTGTCGATATGCTGCCAGCCAGCTACTTGCTCGGCATGCTTCTGGTATTTTTCCATCCGCGCCATAAGCGGCTCGGCGATATCGTGGCCGGCACGATTGTCGTGCATGAAAGGAAAGGGAAAAATAAAAAACAGGCCAAAAACATCGAAAAAGAAGTCGAAAGCAGGGGACTTAGCAAAAACGATTTGAATCTGGATGAGTGGACAATCCGTTCCCTCGGAAAAAAAGAATGGGATTTGCTGAAAATCTATGCCGCACGCTTCCACCAGCTTCCGCTAGAGGAGCGATATCAGCTGACCCAGCAAATGACCGCCGCATTGCTTCCTAAAATCGGCATTGATAAAAATAAAAAAGATATAAGAGAATTGGAGAACATCCTCCTGGTCTTATACCTGATTTTGCGGGATGAGTGGGAGTTTGAGTGGTAGGAAGATTTAATTCTCTTTCTCTATCTCCGATATAATCTAGGGGTGGATGGTGGATATATTCTCTGGAACAGCAAAAGACGCGGTACAATCTCAAATGAACGGAATGGTATTACAGTTAGCGAAACTGTTAGGAACAGTATTTTTAGCAGGGATAATAGTAGGAGTTTTACTGGAAATAGTCCCTATACAAGTACCGAGACCAGTAAAAAATTTCCTGATAACCGTTGTTTCATTAATAGCTTTTTATTATGCAATACAGTGGTATCTTGGATAGAGGAAATCCGGGCGGCATTTGCTGCCCGGATTTTTGTGCTTAGGACGGTTTGGACGGAAGAAGATCAACTTGGCGTGCAAGAAGAGCGAATCCGTGCCAAAGAGGATCAACTCCGGGAAAGAAGATCAACCCGGCAAGAAAGAAGAGCGAATCCTTACCAAAGAGGATCAACTCCGGGAAAGAAGATCAACTTCCGGCCGAAGAAGATCAACCCGGCAAGAAAGAAGAGCGAATCCGTGCCAAAGAGGATCAACCCGGCGGGAAAGAAAATCAACTACCGTGCAAAGAATCCTCCAAACGCACCACCCGTCTGATCTTCGGTTTGGCGGCTCTTGCCCAATTTTTCACGGCAGCTGTTGTGACCTGCTCCTTCTGGGCAATGGCTTTGACCGATAGATCCTCGAGGACGTATAACTGGAACCAAATCATTTGTTTTTCGGTGAGAACGCTTTCCAGTCGCGCAAGTAAGTAGGGGTCTATTCCTTCCTGCAAAAAGGTGACCACTCGATCGGGATTGGCTTTTTCCATTTTTATGAACTTTTCTTGTTTTTCCTGCTGACGAGTTTGCTTGCGGATGACACTAAGCAGTGCTTTTTCCATGCAAAAATAAGCATAAGTGGAAAATTTACCGCGCGCCGGATCATAGGATTCGCACGCCTTCCATAAAGCGATGGTAGCTTCCTGATAGAATTCTTTTTCTGGATCACGGATGTTCCATTTATTCAACAGGTAGAAAATCATTTTTTCGTAATCTGCCAAAACCTCTTCAAAACTGCTGACCTTGTCCAACTTACCCTCGTTTCCTAAAGGCGCCTTCATCGTTTATTCCGCGGTACATCCATCTTAGCTGCATTCGGCTCAAGAATCCTGGAACGAAAGGGCGTCTTTGGGAAGAGCTTATATAGGAATCATCCTTTGATAGGATCAAAAAAACTCGTCGGAGAAGTTGCACTTTGAAAATGAGAAATACAAGAATGGGCTTTTTAAAAAAAGAATATTCAAAAAATTCATAAATATTATATTGACCTATATAAATATATCAAGTAAGGTATGTATATACCAACTTAGCATCTGGAAGGGAGGACGGTGGCCCGGAGCCGAACGGGAGACAGACTTTTGCAGCTAGAGCTTTCTTTTTTCACCTGATTTGTAAGCGCTTACCTAGATTGGGAAGATATTTCTGATAAAAAGGAGCGATTGACAATGAGGTTTTTTTCTTGGAGAAAAATGATTGGCTTTATGATGGCGATGGTGTTTTGTTTGATGGCTGCTGCTTGTTCTGATGGATCTGCTTCTGAAACAGACGGCGGTAGTGCTGATAAAGAAATCAGTATTACGTACAGGTCTGGCGGCGGAACCAATAAAGGTTTGACGGACTGGCTCCATCAGGAAGTGATTCCGCAATTCGAGGAAGAACATCCGGATGTCAATGTGAAACTGGCGCCTTTGGAAGTGAATGAAGGGGACTATTTTGCCAAGGTGTCTCTGCTTCTGCAATCCGAAAATACTGCCCCCGACATTGTCACGGAGGACACCTTCATGGTCAACTCGGATGCAAGCGCTGGATACTTAGAGCCTTTGGATGAACGGATTGAAGGCTGGGATGAGTGGGACAGCATCACCGAAAACGTAAAAAATGGCGTCATCGCGCAGGATGGCAAAGTTTACGGCGTACCATATAACACCGATTCGCGCGGTCTTTGGTATAACAAAGAACTGCTAAAGGAAGCAGGTGTGGAAGTGCCATGGGAACCGAAAACCTGGGATGACATCCTTGCCGCTGCCACTGCTGTAAAAGAGAATCTGACGGATGATGTAGTGCCGCTTTGGATGAATTCAGGAAAAGCAACCGGAGAAGCGACTTCGATGCAAACATTCCAAATGCTGCTTTATGGAACGGACGATCCATTATATGATTCTGAAAGCCAGAAATGGATCGTTGAAAGCGACGGGTTACTGGATTCATTTAAATTCATCGATGCGGTTTATGAACAGGGCCTCGGACCGGAGCTTTCTCAGGTATTGAACGGCCAAGGTGGTACGGTCGCTTATCAACAATTGATGCCGCAAGGGAAGTTGGCGATCGGCCTGGACGGTATCTGGCAGACCGGAAACTGGCATGAGGATGGAGCTGCTCCGTGGCCGGAAGCTTTCGATACGCTCGGATTCGCGGCAATGCCTACCCAGAATGGGGAAGCTCCGGGGACGACTTCGATGTCCGGTGGATGGGCACTTTCGATTCCCGCCAAGTCAGACAGCAAAGACCTCGCATGGGAGTTCATCAAACTCGCTTCCACCAAAGAAAACAACCTGAAGCTACAGCTGAAAGACGGGAATCTGACACCTCGTGAAGACGTGGCACAGGAACCGGAATATTTGGAGATGGAAATGTTCGAGGAAGCATCCTCCTTCCTGGAGAACACCCACTTCCGTCCGGCTGTAGACAAATATCCGAATGTCTCCACGGTGATCCAAACGCTTGTCGAAAATGTCGTCTCCGATAAAATAACGCCGGAAGAAGCGGCGGAGCAATACAAACAAGAAGTAACGGAAATTGTCGGGGAAGACTTGGTTACAACCAAATAGCTGATTCTGCTCCCTGCCGGCAGGCTGCGGCAGGGAGCTCCGCATTCACATTCCCAGGGAAAGAGGTGTTCACGTGCGTGCAGATGTTCAAACCCAGCGGAACCAAATCGGCTCTTCTGCAACCGGCAAAAAGAAGAAGGATCCAACCGCTTTGCGTTCGGTTTTGTTCCTGCTTCCTTCCTGGCTATTGTTGCTGGTCTTTTTCATCGGACCTATCCTGCTGACGTTCTACTTTTCTTTTACCAACCTGGCATTGACGGGAACACAGGCACAGAACATTGAATTTGTCGGATTTCAAAATTTCCTTTCCATGTTCGAAGATCCTACTTTTCGCATCAGTGTCATGAAAACCATCGTCTTCCTGTTTCTTTCCGCAATCGTCGGCCAGCAGATTTTGGGCTTCCTGTTGGCAATATTGATGAAAGAAAAAAACCCAACTTTTCGCAGACTGATCGGCATCATCGTGATTGCCGGATGGGTGACACCGGAGATTGTCGTTGCTTTTTGCTGGGTGGCGTTTTTGAATGACAACGGGACGTTAAACATGATTCTCAATGCCATCGGATTGGAATCCGTCACCTGGCTGTACACGTTCCCGATGATCAGTGTGTGTATCGCCAACATATGGCATGGGACTGCGTTTTCCATGATGGTTTTCCAGGCGTCGCTCGACGATGTGCCGAAAACGATCGAGGAGGCCGCAACCATCGACGGTGCTTCCCGGTTTCAGGTTTTGATTCGCATTATTTTGCCCATGGTCAAGGGGTCGATCGTCACGAATATGATCCTGGTCACCTTGCAAACTCTTGGTGTTTTCACCTTGATTTTCACCATGACAGGCGGAGGACCGGGCACGTCGACGCAGACACTGCCTATCTTCATGTATAACCAGGCTTTCGTCAATTATCAATTAGGCTATGGAACGGCGATTTCCTTGGTGCTGTTGATTATCGGCATCATTGCCAGCTTGTTCTACATCCGGTCTATGAAAGTGAAAATATAATGGGGAGGGAGCAATGTGAATCGTTTTAAATGGGAGAGAACGATCCCTTATGTCATTTTATCCATCATCGGCATTTGCTTTTTACTTCCGCTTTTATGGGTGCTGTTTGCCTCGTTTGATGCCAATGCCCAGCAGGCGCTTACGATACCGGACTCGTTCACGCTTGCCAATTTCACGGACATTTTATCCGAGCCGGCAACGATCCGTTCATTCATTATCGGGTTGTTCTTATCCTGTGGCCAGGCGCTTCTGGTCGTCATTGTCGGTGTCATTGCGGCCTATCCGCTTTCCAGATACACGCAGAAATACAAGAAACCATTTATGTATTCTATTCTGTTTATGACTTCACTTCCGATCACAGCGGTCATGGTACCGGTCTATCAGTTGTTCATTTTCTTGAACCTGCAGGATTCCCTGGTGGGGACCATGCTGTTTTTGACGGCCTCCGGTCTGCCGTATGGAATCTGGATGCTGAAAAATTTCATGGATGCGGTCCCGCCGGAGTTGGAAGAATCCGCATGGGTAGACGGGGCATCGATATGGAAAGGGGTCAGACGGGTGGTGGCGCCTTTGATGATTCCGGGGATATGCACCGTTGCGATTTTTACATTTTCCATGAGCTGGGGCAATTTCTTTGTCCCATACATTTTGATTCAGACGCCGGATAAGTTCCCGGCCTCTGTCACCATCTATCAATTTTTCGGCACTTATGGCATGGTGGAATATGGAAAGCTTGCGGCTTTTTCCATCATCTATACACTGCCGGCGGTAATATTGTACTTGTTTTCGCAGCGCTTTATGTCTCAAGGCTTCAGCTTGGGCGGTGCTACAAAAGGATAATTTTTTCAAAAAGGAGTGTATGCAATGTTTTGGACAATCGAAAAGCTGGAAAGACGGATTCAGGAGTTAGATTCTTATCGATATCGCGATCTTCAGCCGATACATTCATTTGAAGCGTTACTCGATCCGGAGGGGGGAGTCGGTGAACGCCCGCCTGCTCAGGGGGATTGGCAGGAAATGAAACTGCACGACCGCTGGGAGGGCCGCGATAAATACTTATGGCTTAAAACGAAAGTGGAAATACCAAGTCAGTGGCGGGAACAGAAAATTGTCGGTGTGTTTGATTTCGGTAAAACCGGGGGAGGACATAATTCCGGTTTTGAGTCATTGCTTTACGTAGACGGATCCCCTTATCAAGGGGTGGACATGAACCATCAGGAGGTGTTTTTCGCCCCATCTGTTGCCGGTGGAAAGGTCGATTTATGTTTCCGGCTTTGGTCCGGTTTGGAAGGGGGCGGCAAGCGGACCATTCAGGAACACCAGTTGAAGACGGCGTTTTTCGCTTTGTTGGATGAGCGGGTGGATGATTTGTACTATACGGCCACAGCGGCCATTGAAACGGTGAAGTACTTAGATGAAAATCAACCGGAAAGGGTTGCGCTCCTAAAAGCATTGGATTCGGCATTCCTGCTTGTGGACTGGTCTCAACCGGGAAGCGAGTCGTTTTATGAAACGGCTTATCAGGCACAGGAACAATTGAATAAGGCAGTCGATGCGATTCCGAACCATTATCCGGTGACTGTCCGTGCGATCGGGCATACCCACATCGATGTCGCCTGGTTATGGCGGCTGAAACATACGCGGGAAAAAGCGGCACGTTCTTTTTCGACCGTACTCCGCTTGATGGAGCAGTATCCGGACTATGTATTTTTGCAAACCCAGCCGCAATTATACGATTATATCCGGGAAGATTACCCGGAAATTTATCAACAAATAAAAACACGGGTCGAGGAAGGGCGCTGGGAGCCGGAGGGCGGCATGTGGCTGGAAGCGGACTGCAACTTGACCTCCGGTGAATCGCTCGTACGCCAGCTGTTGCTGGGTACCCGCTTTTTCCGGGAACAATTCGGCAAGGAATGTGAATACTTATGGCTGCCCGATGTGTTCGGATATAGCTGGGCATTGCCGCAAATTTTGACCAAGTCGGGAATCAAGACCTTCATGACTACGAAAATAAGCTGGAGTCAGTACAACCAAATGCCGCATGATACTTTTAAATGGCGCGGCATAGACGGAACGGAAATCCTGACGCATTTTATCACCACCCCCGAAGATAATCGCTGGTTCTATACGTATAATGGGAAAATCACTCCGAGGACGGTGAAAGGCATCTGGGAAGCCTACCGGGATAAAGATATCAACCAGGAGCTGATTTTGTCGTATGGTTATGGAGACGGAGGAGGCGGCGTCAATCGGGAAATGCTGGAGATGCGCAGGCGACTGGATAAAATGCCGGGTCTTCCGGAAGTGAAAACCGGGAGAGCCGACGAATACTTCCGGCGTCTTCACAAAACCATCGACGGGACCGACCAATACGTCCACACCTGGGATGGCGAGTTGTATCTGGAGTATCACCGGGGCACGTACACAAGCCAAGCATACAATAAGCGGATGAACCGCAAAATGGAACTGCTGCTGAGGGAAACGGAATGGTTGAACACGCTTAAAAGCCTGCATCTTCAAAATTGGTCGGGTTATCCGGCTGAGTCGCTGACAGGAAGCTGGAAAACGGTATTGCGTAATCAGTTCCATGATATAATTCCTGGTTCTTCGATCCGCGAGGTTTACGAAGACAGCAAACTGGAGTATGAAGAAGCGGAACAATTGGCAAACAGGGCTTGGGCAGATGCCGCCAATACATTGGTCGATCCGGAAGTAGACACCTTCACCATTTTCAACAGTGCTTCCTTTTCACGTGATGAGGTCGTTGTCGTGGAATATGACGGCGATGGCTTGGAATGGAAAAACCACCATGGGGAGGTGCTGGAATCCCAACCAACTGCTGATGGAAAGTGGCTGGTAGAAGCGAAGAATATTCCTTCCCTTGGCACGAGTACTATTCACTGTGAAAAAGGTACAGCTCAAGGTCGGTCTATTTTCCAATCTGGCGAGCATGGAATCGAAACACCGTACTATCGGATCTCCTGGAACGAAGCCGGACAGCTTACCGGAATTTTTGATAAACGGTACGATCGCCAGGTGCTGGCTGCAGATGAACGGGCCAATGTCCTGCAAGTATTTGAAGACAAACCGATGCGTTTTGACGCTTGGGACATCGACTTGTATTACCAGCAAAAGATGAGGGAAATTGATCAGCTGTCCAGTTGTGAGGTCATCGAAAACGGGCCGGTTCGTGCAGTTGTCCGGTTTGCATGGACTTACGGCGACTCCACTGTTGAACAGAAAATGATGGTTTATGCAAACAACCCGCGCATCGATTTTGCAACAGATGTCGACTGGCACGAACGGGAGCAGCTTCTGAAGGCGGCCTTTCCGGTCGATGTCCGTTCCACGGAAGCTACCTATGACATCCAATATGGCAATGTGAAACGTCCGACGCATTGGAACACGAGTTGGGATTATGCCCGTTTCGAGTCGGTGGGACATCAGTGGGTCGATCTGTCGGAGACTGGCTATGGTGTAAGCCTGTTGAATGACTGTAAGTATGGACATGACATCAAAGACAATGTGATGAGGCTCACTTTGTTGAAAAGTTCCATGAACCCTGATATAGAGCAAGATCA
The DNA here is from genome assembly GCF_041366435.1 of Sediminibacillus sp. JSM 1682029. Taxonomy (NCBI): domain Bacteria; kingdom Bacillati; phylum Bacillota; class Bacilli; order Caryophanales; family Bacillaceae; genus Sediminibacillus; species Sediminibacillus sp. JSM 1682029. The sequence continues at coordinate 2,675 of NZ_JBEWYY010000009.1, read as the reverse complement.
GGGGGAGCATCATTTTACTTATTCATTGTTGCCGCATAACGGAGACTGGCGCGAAGCTGGTACTGTGCAGCAGGCATGGGCGTTAAACAATCCACTGACTGTCCAATCAGGAGTGGCGGACTCCCGATCGTTGTTCCGGCTGGATAGTGAACATGTAATGGTAGACGCAGTGAAAAAAGCGGAAGATGATGACCGGATTGTTGTCCGTCTTCATGAATATACGGGAGCAAGGGGAACAATCGAGGTCGTCAGCGATTATGAGATAGTATCCTGGCAAGAAACTGACCTGATGGAACGAAATCCAGCTTCTTTAGAAAGGGAGGAACCGTTCCGCTTTGATATCAAGCCTTATGAAATCAAAACCTTTCTAGTGGATTTAAAATAGAAAAAAAGCTGTACGTCTCCTTTTTCCCCCGCCACTGGCAAGTAGTAGGGCGGGGGATTCTTGCACGGGCGACTTACTGAATTCACCAATAATGGAAAACACTGCGACTGATGATTAGCCCTTTTGTTTTAAATGGTATATCATTATGTTAAAGGTCTTAATACCCAGAGGTGACCACATGAAGTCTTTATATGAACAGGTTTACGAGTCGTTAAAGCAGGAAATCATCGCTGCCAAATATAAACCGGGAGACCGGGTGCCTTCGGAAAAAGAATTATCGGACGCTTTTCAAGTAAGTCGGATCACCAGCAAAAAGGCTTTGGAAAAGTTGATGAATGAAGGGTATGTATATCGACAGCGCGGAAAAGGGACTTTTGTATCCGAGTCGACATCGGAAGGCGGGCGGCGGACGGATAAGCCATTATTCGGTTTAATTGTCACCACGTTTGATGACAGTTTTGGAAGCGGTTTGATTGCTGCAATCGAAAGAGCTGCCGACGAAAGATGTTTGTTTATATTGAAGTGCTCTTTAGGAGATCCAAAAAGGGAAGAAAGAATCGTGAAGGAACTGCTTGATTACGGAGTGGATGGCCTGATTGTCTTTCCTGCTCAAGCAGAACACTACAGCTCCGAAATATTGCGGATGGTTGTCGATGAATTTCCGTTGGTGTTGATTGATCGTTCCTTCAAGGGGGTGGCGGCTACGTCGGTTTCCACAGCCAATGAAGAAGCGGCAAAAACAGGGATCGATTATTTATTCGAGCTTGGCCATGAACAAATCGGTGTACTGGCTCCGGATAACTTTGAAACCACCACGATCGAGGACAGACTGGATGGTATTGTCGAGGCATTTGCTGAAAAGCAGGTCGTTGTCAGCCGGGATTTATGGTGTTCAACATTAAAAAGTACTCTCCCGACACCATTGGGTTCCAAAGAAGCGGATATCGAATCGATTAAAACACATCTGAAAGAACATCCGCAAATCACGGCTTTGTTTGCCCTTGAGTATAATATCGCTGTCTTGGCTAAGACTGCGGTGGAACAATTGGGGCTTTCTGTGCCGGAAGACATTTCCGTTTTGTGCTTCGACAGTCCGCCATGGAATGAGCTTGAATGGAATGTCACCCACTTGAAACAGCAGGAAGCAGAGTTGGGAACGCTGGCTGTCGAACGTCTATTGAATATGTATTATGATGAAACCGGTTTTGAAAAAGACAGGCTGTCAGCAGAATTGGTTATCGGCGCTACGACAGCGAATGTGAAAGTAAAGCATCCTAGTTCCTGAACATCAGTTAGCCGAATTCTTTCCTTATTAAACAGTTGAAAACGGGTAGAGGTTCCTTCTATCCGTTTTCCTGTTTCCTGACTGTTGCAGCTTCTTCCCTTTTAAGGAGAGTATTCAACTTTTGTATAGTCAGTGAGGTATTACTAGAGTGATGGATAGGAAGATCTATTACGGAAAATATTACCTTATGAAAAAGGTTGAGTTCTTCGTTGGTGCATGATATATTTATAACTCCCTTCGAGTAAGGGAAGCGGCAGAAAAGAGATTCGAGAACATTCTTATTTGAACGTAGCTAAGAAAGTGTTGATTTTTCATCTGTCACATGTTATATTAATTAAGTTGCTGTAGTAACTTGCGACTTTGGAATTGGGGAAAAGTGTTGACTTCACTAGCTTATTCATGTTATATTAATTGAGTTGCTTATTTGAAGCGCAAACAATCCATTTCAAAAAGTTATTGACTTTATTCTAGCAATCTGATATAATAGTTAAGCTGTCGTTGAGGCAGCAAGAGACAATTTGATCTTTGAAAACTGAACAAAACAACCAGTATGTCAAGCAAGATATACAAGCTAGTTTTTTGAACGAGCAAGCATCAAATGATCGTCGATTAAGTTCGCAACGTCCTGTTGCAACATCGACATCAGCACATCCATGTGCAAGTCATTTATGGAGAGTTTGATCTTGGCTCAGGACGAACGCTGGCGGCGTGCCTAATACATGCAAGTCGAGCGCGGGAAGCAGGCAGATCCCTTCGGGGTGAAGCTTGTGGAACGAGCGGCGGACGGGTGAGTAACACGTGGGCAACCTGCCTGTAAGATCGGGATAACTCCGGGAAACCGGGGCTAATACCGGGTAATACCTTTCTCCGCATGGAGGAAGGTTGAAAGGCGGCCTTTTGGCTGTCACTTACAGATGGGCCCGCGGCGCATTAGCTAGTTGGTGGGGTAACGGCCTACCAAGGCAACGATGCGTAGCCGACCTGAGAGGGTGATCGGCCACACTG
>NZ_JBEWYY010000008.1:0-179463 GCF_041366435.1 Sediminibacillus sp. JSM 1682029 | reverse complement strand
CTTCCCATCATTTTAAATGAGTAAGATCCCTCAGAGACGATGAGGTTGATAGGTCCGAGGTGGAAGCGTGGTGACACGTGCAGCTGACGGATACTAATCGATCGAGGACTTAACTTAAAACAAAAAGTGAAGGCGACTGGTCAACAGCGTATGGATAGATCAGCCAGATTGTAGTACGCCGCTTTAAGCGTACGAAAAGCTGGATGAACTATACACTAGCTGTTAGGAGCCGTAACTGGATTAAAGCACCATCACGTGTGAAGTTCGTTGATGTCTTCCTTCTTATCTAGTTTTGAAGGTGTAAGTGATTTTTTGAAATTTACCCTTGATTTTTTGTGAAAAACAGCTATAATAGTTGTTGTCACAAAAAAAGTACACTTGGATGTACGCCAAAATGAGTCTGGTGGCAATAGCGGAGAGGTCACACCTGTTCCCATGCCGAACACAGCAGTTAAGCTCTCCAGCGCCCATGGTAGTTGGGGCTTTGCCCCTGCGAGAGTAGGACGCCGCCAGGCATATCCGTTCCACCGTAGCTCAGTGGTAGAGCAATCGGCTGTTAACCGATCGGTCGTAGGTTCGAATCCTACCGGTGGAGCCATGGAGAGCTGTCCGAGTGGCCGAAGGAGCACGATTGGAAATCGTGTAGACCGCTACCGCGGTCTCGAGGGTTCGAATCCCTCGCTCTCCGCCATTTCTTAAATGGCCCGTTGGTCAAGTGGTTAAGACACCGCCCTTTCACGGCGGTAACACGGGTTCGAATCCCGTACGGGTCACCACTTAATTGGAGGATTAGCTCAGCTGGGAGAGCACCTGCCTTACAAGCAGGGGGTCGCAGGTTCGAGCCCTGCATCCTCCACCATTAGAGAATTTGATAGGAATAATCTCCTACATTATCGCGGGATGGAGCAGTCTGGTAGCTCGTCGGGCTCATAACCCGAAGGTCGCAGGTTCAAATCCTGCTCCCGCAACCAAAATCATTTTCTTCCAACGTTGATTATACTTCTTCGTTAGAAAACATAGTAGTACCCGCAGGGTGCAACCAAATTATTTTCACTTACTACGCTGAGTTACCTCTTGGCTAGTGAAAAATCCAGGTACTTGTAAGAGTGCAACCAAATTATTTCCTTAATATGGTCCGGTAGTTCAGTTGGTTAGAATGCCTGCCTGTCACGCAGGAGGTCGCGGGTTCGAGTCCCGTCCGGACCGCCACTTACATAGTTTCATATCATTTATTGGCTCGGTAGCTCAGTCGGTAGAGCAACGGACTGAAAATCCGTGTGTCGGCGGTTCGATTCCGTCCCGAGCCACCTTTTATTTTGGAGGGATAGCGAAGTTGGCCAAACGCGGCGGACTGTAAATCCGCTCCCATCGGGTTCGTAGGTTCGAGTCCTACTCCCTCCACCATTACATAGGGGTATAGTTTAACGGTAGAACAGAGGTCTCCAAAACCTCCGGTGTGGGTTCGATTCCTACTACCCCTGCCATTATTAATATGTTGGCGGTCGTGGCGAAGTGGTTAACGCACCGGATTGTGGCTCCGGCACTCGTGGGTTCGATTCCCACCGGTCGCCCCATTTTCCAGTGTGTGGTATAGTTGGGCTATAGCCAAGCGGTAAGGCATCGGGTTTTGATCCCGTGATTCGCTGGTTCGAATCCAGCTAGCCCAGCCAAAAAATGCGGAAGTAGTTCAGTGGTAGAACACCACCTTGCCAAGGTGGGGGTCGCGGGTTCGAATCCCGTCTTCCGCTCCATTTTAAGGCGGCATAGCCAAGTGGTAAGGCAGAGGTCTGCAAAACCTTTATCACCGGTTCAAATCCGGTTGCCGCCTCCATATGAATAACGTGCCGGTGTGGCGGAATTGGCAGACGCGCACGACTCAAAATCGTGTTCCTTCGGGAGTGTCGGTTCGACCCCGACCACCGGTATCCTAAAAAGACTCCAACTTTAAAGTTGGAGTCTTTTTTATGCCAAATTTTTTATTTTACGATTAACCACCTTGAATAACGGCTCTATACTGAATGTGGTGGTGTCCTCTGTTGCGATGGGTGTTTCTGCAGTGTGCAAAAAAGTGCAAAAAAATACACTCATTCCCTCTCTCTTTGTTACCTTAAAGTTGCTGACACAAAAGGAAAAAGAGAGGGATAGGAGTGCCACGCCATTATGGGGTTTAAAGATAAACAAGAGTATCGAAATCAAACCATCCAAGAACCTGTTTTGTCCAACATAATCCGTTCGGCTTTCCTTGCGTGAGCGTCGGTACTTATGTACCAGCTGTGGACGCACCTTTTATGAGCGCCTGCAGTGGTAGAGTTTTATCAACGGTGTACGAGTGCCTTGAAGACAACGGCATTACCTACACGGCCTTACTTAATGCAACTATTAAGACACGCTTATCTAATTTCAAGAAAATCCTCCTATCATAACATACTCAATTATATTGCTTCATATCTGAAATTTTACTATGTTTACCAGGGGAGGAATTAAAGTAACCTGCCACCGTAAAAAATTGCTCACCTCATCTACCAAAGGCAAATGCCAATAAAAGCATTTCTTTATAGCCATCAAATCCGAATAGTTCTACTAGAGCGTCATGATAAAATCCAGCAAAGATACTGCCTTGATAACCTAATGACAAAGTCGCTAGCCATGCAGTATTCATGGCATTTCCACCTCGTACTAGCATCTGACGGTACCCATGATTACCTAATACATCAATAGAGGCTGCTACCATGCCTGTACATAATATAAGTGCAGGGGCATCGATGAATTCTTTTTGCAAGATAATGGTATCCAATTTGTTTTTTAATGTGGTATTGCGTTTACTGACTAGGCTTAGGGCATGTTCACTTGGTATGTATTTGTATATATTGGGGGATGTTAAATTCTCAATATTGCGTGCCAATATATATATATTCAGGTCAATACCTAATTCACGAAAGATTCCCCAGTTTAGTTCATCCGATTTTTCTATGGTGGCTAGAATACTACTCAGGTCTAAAAGATTTATAGGAGTAGATTCGAACTTTTTAATCGCAGTACGCTGATTTAACACATCTTGCAATGTTTGAATGCTCCTTTGTAATGGAGGTTCTAAATGAATTAAATTTTCGGATGAATATTTTTTTTGATCTTCAAGTAGTGAATGATGAATCGAGATTTGTTTAAGGTTTTTAATTGTTCTTTCATGGTTTTCTTGCTGCATTTCTTGAATGATTTGATAAACATCCATTCTTTTCCCCTCCCTCTAATTTACCCCGCACTAGTTAAACGAAAGCTGATGGACAGTTTCAATTGATTAGTAATACACCTGTAATAGGTTCTTTATGATAATCAATGTTCAATAAATCTGTGATTGATTGTTCGTTATATTGTGTTATGTTTTGTAAAGTGATTCCGCTTGCCAGGGAAGTTCCTTGCATTTGTGCTAATGCGGCACCGGCATCTAAATGAATAACTTTGTATCCAAAAGCTCCATATTTGAATACTACTCTGTCATAGGCACCAGTCATGATTATCATTCCTTTAAATTGAGGCGTAGTGGATAGTTCTGTTATCTGATGAATGATATCGTTGAGATTTTCTATGTCACTTTTCGTACCTAATGGTTGGAGAGAGTGATTCTTTGGTTGGTAATAATAAACTTGTTTTGATAACCCGATAATATCTTTTGCGATGAGGTACAATTGAACGGAGCCAAGGTTGCCTCCAGTTGGACTAAAGCGTTGATTCTTTTCGTTCTTCGGTATCTCTTCGTCTGGATGCTTACGCCACCCCCCTCCACTTAACAGGACTCTTGCAAGTTTATTCTTTGTTGGTAAAGCTTCCGTACTGGAATTAGCGAAAATCGAAGGGGTGTATGGCTTTCTCATGGAGGGAAGTTCTTCAGACGGGGCTAATTTTATATGCTCTAAATTAGGATATACTTTCGCTTGGTGTGTAAGCATATGGACATTGGCTTGGTAATGAACTTGATGGCCCTTAGGATTGTTTAAATTGTTAGACGGCCAATTTATTTCGTTTTCATATTGAAATGCAAGTTCTGGAATCTTCGGAGATAATCCTTTTATTGGCAAACAATGTTTACATCCTGGCCGTCTTGGTACTCTTCTTGTTTCTTTAGTCCATTTCGTAAGGTCATAGGTATTAAAATTACTTCCTGTTTGATGCGGTAATAAACGAGTCAAAATATAGGCAACTTCCATAGTAGTCAATTCCGTCCACATCTCAATGAGAAACGAATCCGTTTGTTTTTCAATCCGAGATTTTCGTTGGTTGCTGCTATAGAGACTTGCAAAGCATTCATAACAAGCTGTTTCTTTTCTATTAAAGTAAGGTCCTAATAAGCCGATATCTCCGTGGAGAGAGCTTAATAACCAGGGAATACCTTTAGCAGCACATATGTCGTCCACTTTTGTTAAAATATCGTGTGGAATGGATCCACTTAATAATACGATAACAAATGTCTCCTCACAAAGCTTTATATCATATATACTTTTTTGTGTGACATTTTCAGCCCCAAACAATTTCAAACTGGAATGTAGTTGTTTTGCATTAGTAGTATTGCTTAAAATTAAAATATTCTCATCTGCTAATCTTTTCAAACCTTCATTCGCAGATTTATTATACCTCGTTGAATCGGTATGTCTTCTGAAAAAGTCTAATATGTTTTTATCAATATCTTCCCTGTAGTCCTCTTTATCTAAAGGTCCATCCTCCAGCAAACCACGAGAGTATAATAATGCTAAATTATTAAATATCATTTGTCTTTTAATTTGTGGATTCTTACGATAAATATCTTCTACGCTGTTTGTTCCATCCAAAATAGGCAGGAAATGTTCAAAAAATCTATAAACATTTTTTCCAGGAAAGTATTGTAGTGACTCTCCTCCATGAATGATAACCCCGTCTTCTATCGGTATCAATTGAAATGAATCTGGAAAATGAGGATACTTAGGCAATGAAAACTGAGGATCTAGCTGTACTGCTTTCCCCATTCGTTGGGATGAAATTTTATTCATTTCTGTCTCTCCCTCCTATAGTATCGTGAAGGCATAGTTTATTTTGGATGAAGAACTTCCCTGGAAATATATTGATTGGTAACATTCAGCTGGTAGTAAAATCTTGATTCACGTCTTTCAATTTCACCAAATTCATGTAAGACATAAGAGAAGATGGCCCCTGCCCAACCTATGAAGGGAGGTAAATAACCTTTTGGTCCTGAGAAGGGGAACTGGTCATTGTAATCATAGACATTGTTTCGATAGTTAGACAAGGCCGAATTTGATTGTAATTGTTCCTCAAAGCAAGAGTAGTCGATGCCTATATGTGGAGTAAGTACAGGTCCAACTCGGAGAAATGGATGATCGTACACGATTGGAATCCAGCAAGCTCTTTTACGATATACTTGATAGTCTAACTGTCTATAAATTTTGGAGGTATAAGTAGCGGTGGCAAGGGTATAAATTTTAGCCACTGACAAGGTGTTAAAAAAATGATCGAAATCCTCTTCTACCAACATACTAGTCGAGATAGATGGGAATTTATTCCTTATATGATTCATTAGTCCTGTGCCGAATTCACCAACAGAAATGAAATGAATCGATTCCATGGAACTTACCTCCTAGGATAATAGTATCGAATTTAGGAATTTTATGGATTATCATTGACCTGTATTACCTGCTTAATTATATTTTAAATATGGGCAATAATCAGATAATTAAATTGCTTACTAGTATATCAAAGAATAAATATACTGTATATGAGCATATCGATATATACTCTTTATCTTCTCCTCTAGGAAAATTTCCTCCCATGTCATAGATAATCCATCCACGAGTCAAAGGGTAAGCAATGTCCGTTGTTGAAATTCCGCTTTTATCTGTTCATCACCATTAGCTAGGCTTCCAATGTCATCAAAACTATATGTTACCTAGGTAACGAGTCTTTGATATTACTCCATAGTAATTTATTACATATGGGTAATATAAATTAAGAAATCTCAATTGAATGGAGGTGATGATATGACAGTATCGACTAACGCAAAGCTTAATGACTTGCTTGAAGACATCGAGCTGGAAGTTGTTGAATTGGACCAGGTGGAAGCAGTACCGTCAACTGCTGCAACAAGTGGTAGCTCGTCTTCCTCAACATGTGGATCTTCTTCTTGTTCATCCACATCATCCAGCTGTGCATAGGAATGTTCCGCTAAAATCAGTTTGTTTAACTTCAACAAAGACTTTTGTGTACTCATCCTTAGTAATGTAACTTCACATAAGAACATATTGAAGAGTTGCCCATTTATGAATAATGAGTATTTTAAGGAGGTCGAAGGAAATGAAGGATGTTAAATTTGATGCCCTGCTAGAAGATATTGAATTAGAAGTTGTGGAATTAGATCAGGTAGAGGCAGTACCATCAACCGCTGCAACAAGTGGCAGTTCGTCTTCCTCAACATGTGGATCTTCTTCTTGTTCATCCACATCATCTAGCTGTGCATAATCAGCATTTTGAATAAAAATTGGAAAAATAGGGGTAATCAGTTTGACTATCCCTATTTTTCTCTAACAAGGAGTACAGATGGAAAGGTGAACGGTATGGATGTATCTCCTATCGTAAGAAAGAATCACGTTGCAAGTAATGAAGTAATCCAATTAAAAAGCGAATTTTATCAAGCGTTTGTCCATTATAGAAAAGAGCGACAAAGGTTAAAACAGCAAGAAGAAGAGGCTCATCAAAAACTTTCAAAGTTAATAGATGAGGATGAGCACTTGAGGATAACGTACATCTATTTGAAAAGAATGATTAATAAAACGAAACTGGATCCACGAAAGATTCCTAAATTCGAATTCCTCCCTAATGAGTTGAAAAATTACTTTTTTGACCTTCTTATTACTCGTAAGGAAGTCAAAAAGTATGAAGTACAAATAGAGCACTTGTTTAATCAGGAAATAGAGAATGGTAATAAAATGATGATCAATCTTGTTAAACAGAATCAAACTATTCAAAACGCACTGATGCTGACAAATCATAAAATGCATCAAAAGATAAATTCATCGTCTAATGCAAAAACAATGGATAAAGTGTGGAAGGTGCTAGGTAGATCCTATGCAAAAACTGCTCCTTTATCAACTTTTACTTCTTTATCTTTTATTGATACAAAAGAAGAAAAAAGAAGAATAGAGTTAAATCAATCCATTCTATTAAAACTATTCTACTGTGTCTTAGAACTTGATGAGGTATTGGTTCAAAGTTCTTTTATGGTTGACTTTGAAATCACAAATGATGGCATTTTGGTTGAAAGCTTTTTAGAGGATATCGATAAGAATAGTAGTTTTATTGGAAATCAATCCCGAAAGTTTTTATTGTCATCGAAGTCATTGCTAGAAATAGAACCGGGAAAGGTGCTATCAACAAAGGACTTAATAGTCGAGCTAGGAATTACTAATAACGAATTGACCCTGATTCGAAAGCTCGTACGTTACGGTTATCTTAAACATACTGCCCATGACAAGGATCCTTCTATAGAGGATTTGATCAAATTTTTAGTTCAATGCGATGGAGGGAACTCCGATTGTCTAAAAGAAATCATTTGGATATTAGAAGCTATAAAACAAGATTTGGAATCTTTTATGGATAACCACATGGTGATAAGTGAACGTGAGCAATTATTATTGCGAATAGAAAGTCGAATAAAAAAAGCATTTGAACTGACAGGTCGTAACATTGATTTACATTCGACTTCGCTGGTTTCGGAAAATTATTATGTGCCTGCTGATCCGCACCAGTTTGCATTGCCTGACAGAGTTCAAAAAGATATTGAAACGTACAAAGAAATTCTTGCCATTTTTGATCATCGGCTTTTATTTCAATTATCGATTCGTTATAAGTTGTTTCGAAGTAATAATAGCATCCTTTTTAACGATATAAAGCCGGAACTTGTCAAGTTTGCAAATGCATTTGAGGAACAGGCACTTCTTAAAGATTTTAGCAATAGTATTTTCACTGAGTCTCCATTAGGCAGGGTACTGAATCAATTAAAGCGGGAGTATTACAAGGTTATTTCTGAAACATTGTCTGGAGAAGATGTCACTTTGGATTTGAAACTAATTGATGAAATTGCAAGAGTGTTAAAAGAAAACGGAGTAAAGCGCCGCTGCTATGATACTTTCTTAGTCCAACAGGTAACAAAAGAGAAGTATATAGTTAATCATATAAAATCGAGTTACTTGGGAAATTATTTTCGGCATATCAAAAAGGAAAGCCAGAAGCAACTATATCAAAAATTAAAAAACAGGTTAACAAGAGTCGGAGAAGACATTGCTACATTCTCTCCTTCATACGGCTTTAATCCAAATATCATTCCAATAAAAGGAGATTATGAGCTGGTAGATAAAAAGAGCCTGCTTCCCAACCAAATTAATATCGGAGCATGTAACATTTATTGGAGCCAACAAGAAAATAGATTTATCTTCTACAATGAAAAACATAAGAGATTTATCCCTATATACTTAGGAAGTTTGGCTTCTTATCATCTTTCCGAAGACTTCAAACTAGTTACTTACCTTGGACAGTCTGCATTTTTGTCCGGAATGACGATTGAATATGATGGGATACGTATGGAGAAACCTTTTGTGCAGATTGGAAAAATCGAGTTTGGATCTTTAACGTTGCAAAGGAGAAAGTATATTATACATAGCTGTCTTTTGGAGAGAATTGGTCCAAATTTAAAAGGATTTCAGCAAATGATGGAAGTGATGGAGCGCTATCAGATTCCAAAAGTTTCTTTTGTACGGATATTTCTCATACAACACGAAAAACTCAGCATCATTTATGGAGAAAAGGGGTTACACAAGCCTCTTTTTTTAGACATAACAGAGCCTGTTTTTTTCAATCGGATATTAAAACATATTCAGAAACAAATAAAAAAATATAAAGAGGTCGCCGTAGTTTTCGAAGAGGCACTCCCAAACCCGTATCATCAAGAGTATATGACGGAAATTTCGATTGATGTTTAATATGGAGAACTCCCAATAAGAGGGATGGGGATGAATATGGGCAATTATAAAATAATCAAAGGTGAAAATGGTGTAAAGGTATTGAACGGTAACAAAATGATTGAGTTGAAAAATATTGATTATCAGCATATCAAGTCCCTATGCGAGCAAAAAAATATCCATATACACAATCAATTTTTTGCTAGTTTAAGTCAAAAAATGCATTTAGAAGTGAAGACAGCTCAACTTAAAACAGTATATTCACTTGGCAATCAAACATTATTTGTGTCTAATTACTGTGAGAGGTGTTTAGCTTTACTGTTCCCTATCTCCACATTAGTACATCATAAGTTGCCTTCATATTTAGAAAGCCAACTATTTAGAGAGAATAAACAAGTTATAATGGATAAATTTGGAATAGTTAGTATCAAATCCTTGATGAATATTTCCCATGTTTCCTGTTGTCCGGTCGATAAAAAAGAAGTGGAGGAGATTTTACCAGAAGGAAAAATAAATGAACGGAATTTACGAGATTCTATTCTATCCAATGCTGTTTCAAGGTTAGCCTTCAAACATGATAAAGGAGTTTGGAAAATAGAGGCTAATATCTTTGGAAAAAATCAACTTTTTTTGGGGGTTAGCAAACAATCTGTAGTAGAAAAGTTATATGTGTATATTTTATGTCGTTACTATCATTATAGTGAGTATGGAATTGGGTTTACTCCTAAATCGGCATATTTAAACTTGCGGAGAAAATCTTTATTGAATCATTTCGAAGGGAATGAAAAACAATTAGTGAATATTGGTCATCTGCTTCGGGAAATAGGCATTTCTTATCCGATCAGCAAGGCATCTTTCATCCATATAGATGATAAACGATTACCTTTCTCTGTACTTAAATTAGTAGTAAAGGATCGTTCGTATAATGGGATTGGTTTCAGCTTGGAAGAGTGTTTGGTGGATATAGTGGAACAAGTAGAAAGTGGAAGGGCTGCGATACAGAATAAAGAATTAGACGAGAATCGAAATAAGACCTTGTACCGCTATAGGGATGCCTTAAGTGATAAATATCAATTTATCATATTGGGAGAAGGTTGATAGATGTGAAGGAAAGAAATAGCTTAATAGAAACGATTCGAAATCAGAAGTCTTCCATTCTATATTATTCCCCATCAATTGGGTATATCCATTGTTTTATCACTTATGCTGGCAATAAAGCACGAACATTCAATCCATTAACTAGCACGAAAATATTTGTCTATATTTATGTGGATTATAATAAAGTGACACTAGGGCCGGTCTTTCAACAGGGTCAAGTTGGCTGTCCAAAATGTTTTGAGGAACGAAGAAAGCTCAATCGGCGCTATTATCATATTAATGATGAGGAAAGTATAACCATCATAAATGATGTCGACTTGCTCCCATTAGATGTGATTCCAGAATTATTGGATAACCTATGTAGAAGATATGCGCAGTCTTCATCTCTAGATTATTATGTAATAGAAGAAAATAGAAATACTCGTCTATTAACGTATTGGCCGCTACACCCCTGTGAGCATTGCCTTATTGATGGAGAAGAGAGTTATCGGGATGTAGATAAAATCAAGGAAGCTCTGTCAGAAAATCTTTATTATCCAAATGGCTCAGCCTATCGCCTGGATTATAATGGTGAAGATTTAGATAGAGTATTTGATTATCGCAATACGGATTCTGGGTTTTTCTTGTTTCAAGATTTTGATGGGGAAACGCTTTTTTCCGTTTCTTCCTATTTTCCGATTAATCATTCAGATTCTCTTATAGCTGGAACTGGTACAGGAAATAATTTGAGAGATAGTGTGCGTACTTCTATATTTGAAGGGCTTGAAAGATATGCTGGTATGCAACCCCGCGGAAGAGGACAAGAACGGATATTGAATAGTTTTGAAGCATTAAGAAAACAGAAAAAGACAATCGATCCAACGGTATTTCTAGAGAATGTAATCGGAAAAAATACGGATATTGAACAATACAGCCCATATAAAAAAATATTTTGGGTTCCAGCATTTTCCGTCAAAGATAAAACAACTGTGTACCTTCCCGAATCTTTGGCTTATTACAAATATAGCCCTGGGGATGAAGGACATGCTAATAAGATATATAAAGGAAACTCAAATGGAAATGCAGTTGGTTCCCACTTATTGGACGCAATATATTACTCCTGTCTGGAGTTAATGGAAAGGGATGCGTTTTTAAATCATTGGTATTTGCAGCATACTCCGAAAAGGATAGATATTTCTTCAATTAATGATGTTGAAATCAATAGAATGGTGAAACAATTATTAACTATGCAATATGATGTAGCTATCTTTGATATAACTATGGAACTTGAAATTCCGATAGTATGGGTTTTTTGTAAAGGAAAATCAAGTGAGAAAATAGCAACGTACTCAACCGCCGGAGCCCACCATAATCCTTTGAAGGCAATAACCTCTGCTTTGGTGGAGATGGTGCATGCAATAGAATATTATGACGCTAATTCGAAAATGATTAAAGAAAGCGCCTTCTCGATAAAAGAAAAAGGTGTTCAAGAATTAACGGATCACCCAATACTATATTCATTAGAAACAGAAAGATATTTATTTGATTTTTTAGATGGTGACCAAAAGGGATATTCTCTTACAGAACTTTATTCAATGAACCAACCAAATAGCAATGATTTAATAAATTTCAGTCAAATTGTGCAAGATTTATTAAATCATTTATCCAAGCAATTTGGGGATGTTTATATCGTTCGGCAAACCCCGAAAGGCTATGAACAACTACAACTGGAGATAGTAAAAGTTCTTATCCCAAACATTCAACAGTTATGGTTTGGGGAAGAAAATAGAGAGATTTCAGAGGTAAGAATTAATCAGGTAAGAGAATTTTGGGGTTATTCCACAGAAGCTGAGTTAAACAAAGCTCCACACCCCTTTCCATAGAACTATTATTATGAATGGAGGTATAAATTATGAAAGTTTCTCCATTATATGTTTATAGGGAAACTACTTTTCCGACAAATTTAATGGCTCCATTTTTCACTAATCTTGCCGAACGATGGCTCGAGATAGATGAAAAAGAGAGGAGACTGAGAGGGGAGGTTAAACTTGCGACCCAGCGTTTGGAAAAAGAAATCAAACAAGTTCAGTCTGATAAGACACGGAAATCAATGATTAACTTTAAAAGATCTTTTTTTAACTTGCGAAAAAAGGCTTTTAAGGAATATGAAGCATTGCAATCTATTTTTACAGAAGAAAGGAGAAAGGAAATAGAGTATGTTTTAAGGCAGCACAAAATGCTAGAGTTAGAAAAGCAGCAATTAGAAGATCAATTCGACGAGAACTATCAAAATGAAAGAGAAACTCTTCAGGATATTTATAAATCTGAGCTGGATTTGCGCAATGGGGTTATGTTCATGAATAATGCCATTGAAAAAAAGGTAGAAAAGTATATCTCCACTCCCATCCATGAGCATACAACGAATTTACGTAAATTAGACTATGTATTATTGAATTTCTTAATGCGTGCGACATTAAAAACCAGTCCTTTTGCCAATCTTACACATTCAGGAATCGGGGAATTTAATCAAAAAGAGATTTCATATGATACTAAGGTTTTATATCCTAGAGTGAATGATTATCTAATGTTGAGAGTGTTCGATGAAATATGTAAGGATGAGGCTATTCTTCCCAAACTAAGCTATACAGTAAACAAGACGTTAATCCATAAAGACGGGAAGTTTTACATTACAGTCTTGCAAAACGCAGATAACACCATGTTGTACAAAACGAAGCAGAATTTATTTATCTTAGATGCTAAGCCTATCTTTCAACAAGTATTTGAAAGAATACAAGAAGAAGGTGCGCTTTCATACTTAGAGATAATCTCCTTATTTGAATCTAAAGGGGTCCCCGATTCAGCTGCTGAAAAGGTTGTTAAATCATTTATTCAAAAAGGCGTATTGGAAAGAACGATTCACTTAAATGAACAATCCGAGCAACTATTGCAAGATGTACTTTCGTTCTTAGAAGAACATGGGATTCATCAAGAAAAGCAAATTTTACTGAAGGAAATCCATGAAAAGCTGACCTACCTTGAGAATGGTACCCTTGACTATGCGATTATCCGTAAAGTATATCGGTTAATCAACCAACTATTGGAATCCTATTCTATCGAATTAGAGGATAAGAAGAACTTACTATATCTCGACTATATTAACAAACAGCGGGATTATCAGTCCTTAACCGAGCAAGGCAACTTATTTGCCAATCTACATAGGTATCAATGGTTAGTAATGGCGTTAGATCCAATGGTTAAGATTCAATACGCTATCGCCAACTTTTTTCTTGAAAAATATGGAGATGAATTTATTCCCGAAAATGAAAGGGAAATTTCGCAAGTATTACGGGATATCGCTCAGGTCATCTTTTTCGACAACGATTTAATTATGAGCATGTATGGAAAATTTGATTGGCAAAAGGAATATTCCGATCAAAAAACCCATGGGTTACACGAAACCTCCCAATCATTTGTTGATTATATGTGGAGACATATAGGAGACGAAGTAATAGTCTTAGAAGATTCTGTTCTCGAAAAAGCAACAAATGATATCAGACAAATTACAGGTGAAAAATTAATCTCACACTCCTTCTTTATTCAACATTCAGGTTCCCAACATGTTATCAATCATACTTATAAGGGATATTCAACGTTTTTTGCTCGTTTTCTAAAATACTTTGGAGAACTAGGTGCAGAGTTTGAGCAATATATTAATGAATATTTCAATGAGAACGGCATCACTGATATTCCAAACACGTTTGGTTTTAATGCGAATGTACGTAAACAACTTACCTCTAAGTCGTTTACATTGCCGATAGGTGCAACAGATAGTCCTGGTAAATCAATCGATTGGCAGGAAATAGGTTTTCGTTATAACGAGAATACTCATAATGTCGAACTATTTGACAAGCGAAATAAACAGCAAATTAAACCACAGTATTTAGGGACATTGATATTGGTTGCTGTCCCGTCCTTAGTGTCTGCTTTGGATATGATCTCATCTCATGGAACCATTTATTATGACTTGGGAAACCTGTTGACCTACGAATATCAACGTAAGCGTACACTGGATAGGGGCGTTGTGAGGATACCACGGATTCAATCAGAGGACGGGGAAGTTATTTATTCTCGTGCCAAATGGGTGTTCAGTGGCACGGAAATTCAGTCTTTGTATAAGAAAGACAAACGCTTTGAGTCGTGGAAGAAAGTTCTCGATTACTTCAAAGAGAATGATATTCCCAATCGTTTTTATTGCAAGCCTTTTTTGGAAGATGTAGAGGACATCACTACTGGTACTAAAAACTACAAACCACAATTTATTAATTTATCATCACCTATTTTGTTTCTTTTATTTATCCAAGTCATAGAAAAGAATCCATATATCATGATCGAAGAGGAATTTCCAATTGCTTCTGAAAAAGAAGGTTACGTGAAAGAAGATATTTATGAAATTACTCATAAGGAGCGTGTAAAGGATGACTTATCGAATAATGAGCTGCTTTCTATATGATAAAGATGCCCTTGATCATGTGATGACACAAATCATAAGCTATTTAAATGGTACGGGAATAAAAGAAGTCATCATACAGAAAAGTTGGGTACATGGGTTTCATCTCAAAATATGTTACCCAAAGAAAATCGATATGAGTGGCTTAGAAACGTATGTTAGCAATTTGGTTAGTGAAAACCACACTAGTTTAAAAGAGGAAGATTATCATAGATTATCCAAAATTATTTTATCGGTCAAAGAAATGGAAATGTACGAGGGGGAAGTGTTGCCCTTAAATAAGGAGGGAGAGATCACGTTTTTAGAAAGTGATGTCTTACCTGAAAATAATTCACTTTGTGCAGATGAAGTATATGAAGTGGTAGAAAAGTTAAAGACGAATTTGCTTAGAACGATCAATGAAGAATGGAAGAGGAAAAGTAACGAAGAACAGCTACACGAATTAGCAAAAATGTTTTATATCACCTCAAATCTTAGCCCCGGCGGAATAAGGTTCGGGTACTTATCGCTAAGATCTAATTTTGAGTACTTCAAGCAGCAGTTAAAAGAATTAGGAAATCGTGAAAGAGCAAAGTATATGGAGAATATCATCACCAATAGATCCAAATCAGATAAGGAATTTGTAGAAAAAAGTGTAGGTGAATTTTTGGCCAAGCAATATCAAAATGAAGTGATATTCTCAGCGCTAAAGGTATTTATCATCAAGTTGCAAAAACTTTTTACAGAAGCTTATCAAAATGATCTGTTGAAAATAGATGGAATGTTTTCTGCAGAAGATTTTACAGAACGTCATGATCAAATGAGTGAGTTTCATCAAATGTTTTTTTCTAATCAAGATTTTATAAAGGAATACGGTACAGAGGGATTTATTGTGTATCGATATATTGCTAGTACTTTATATTCGTTAATGCCATTGCTGAAGATTACTCCATTATTGAAACAAAAAGTAACTGGATTAGTAGCGGAAAGTGTTGAAAGTCATTTTGGTGTTACATGGAAAGATACTTATAATCTTATGTTGAGTAAAATTTGAGGTGAAACTAATGTTTAATAATTGGCTTGTAGAAGATAGGAATGAACTTTTTCTATATGATGGGCGGAGTTTACACCAATTAAAAATAACTCCTAGTGCGAAAAAGAATATACTTCAATTATTTTCTCATAAAGGCGAGGCCAGCCCCATTAATGATGAATATGCTTATAAAATGCTTAAAAAGACACTCCCCGAAGCCACAGAGGGAATTCATCTAAACGATATCCAAATTGAAAAGATAGAAGGGAACTTAACAAATTGCGTTCTCCGGCCGGAAATGTGGTATTTGTATAAAATTGGGGATAAAAGAGCTGTTCTTTTTCCCGGCGATAGTAGCCGCATGATAATCCATACACTCCCTATAGTTGAATCGAACGATGATGAATGCGATTGGATACTTGATTTATATGGAAGGAACACGATTGTCAGTCGTCAACGAAATGGGGAGTCCCCTAAAACACTATTGCTGGATCTAGATAGTAAATTTATAACTAGGGAAATTACTTTCTTTTCCGAATATGAAATGAAAATGGTGACGGATTACTCTGAACTATTTCGGAAGAAGACACGAAAGGCTGTTGATAATTTGACAGCATTGGAAGAATTGGAAAAAGAGCAAATGACACCTTTTGTATTCTATCATAATAACTTGCAACAAACACCTTATAAAGTTACTACTTCTGAAAATAACGAATTGTATGTCGGAGAAGATAAGGTGGAACAAATTCTACGGGCCTCTTATCGCAACATAGAATTGTTACTTCAAAAAGAAATCAAGGACGGAACTTGGTTAGTAGTAGAGAATGAAGCACAACTACTTCGTAAAGTATCATGTTTATTGTTTCAGGAAGAAAAAATAAAAACCTCCTTTTTCAGCATTGCAAAACTTGGAATAGAAGATAAAGTAATGGCTATGCTTCAAAGATTCGACCCCAATTTGCATGAACTTGCCCTTCAAATTCAAAAAGACTCCCAATTTAATATCTATCGAATCCGTTGTTTGTGTGAAAGTGCCATTTGTACGGATTGGCTCTATGGCTATGACCCAAGAGAAATGGTGATTGAAATTCTAAAACATTATTTTGCAGTGCAACTTCAAAATAAAATGGAATTTGGAACGTTCCCAAACAAAATCCATATTGAAGAGGATGGATATAACATACCAGAGAAAAATATAGAAAACCTTCTAGAAGTAGTTAAAAAAAATTTTTTGATGTATGTCTTGCATGTACCAAAACTGTTATCGAACAATATCTATCTACTAAATTTACAAAGGAAGTAGGTAATAACTGTGGGAGAGATTAATATTTTAGATAATCAGAACCCATTTCATGATTCTATCATCAATCGGTTAAGGGAGCGGGAAATTGAATACAAAGAGATTGAGAACCCAGCGGGACAAAATGTTGAACAGCCTATTTTCGCTTTTTTTGACCATTTCGATAAGGATTTGATGGGAGAAGCTTATTCGGAAAGTTCCTCTAATACAATTTTTAGCTTTGTGGCATTTTTTAATATGCTTGTTGTTGGTCCCCTGTGGAAATCAAAAGAAAAGGACGGTTGTCCATATTGCTTTGTCCACAGAATGAAAAGTAAAGGAAAACAAAATCTATTTACCGTTACAAGTGATAAAAAGTTACCAACAAGTTTTCATGATTCCCTAGTATCTTTTGTCATTGATTTTCTCCTCCAATCAAAAAATCTCGAAAGCTATGAAGAAAAGGTAGAGACGTTTAACTTCACTTCTGGAATGGTGAAGCAGTACCGATTTATAAAGGACGAATTCTGTCCTGTTTGTAAATCGATATCCAATGATCATCAGCACAGTTTTAATGGGGAATTTAAAGAAAATAAAAAAAAGGAGCGAAGCCAATACCGGGTGAATCCTGATTTCGATATTAAGGAAGCCTTCGCAAAATTATATGATCAAGACGTCGGGGTTTTTAATCACCAATTTCGGGAGGTTCGCTCTAAATATACGGATGCTAAAGGAACAGAAATTCAAGTGACAGATGAATATACAGAGACAGGTTTTGGGAGGGGATATAATCACAAGACTATCGAAAAACTAAGTGTGTTAGAGGCAATTGAAAGATATTGTGGAATGTTTGATCGGAAAGCACCTTCAAAACTATTTAAACCTTATCGAGATGTAAAAGATACGGCAGTTAATCCAAAGAAATTCATTATGCATGAAGAATGGGACAGGATGCACCCAGCCTATGAGCTTGTTGAGTATAGTGAAGATTTGCCTGTTTATTGGAAATATGGATACTCGGTTAAACAACAAGAAAAAGTATTGATTCCAGAACAACTTGTCTTTTTTGCTGATAAATTTTATCGTGAGAAAAATAATCGCTTTATTTATGACAGTTCAAATGGCATGGCACTTGGCGGCACCTATGAAGAAGCGGTTTTTTATGGATTATTGGAATTAATTGAAAGGGATAATTTCCTTTGTGCTTTTTATAACAAGTTAAAACTGAAAGAGATAGATCTGAAAAGTATCAATAATTCAAAGCTAAAGCAATTAGTTTATTTTTCGGAGTTAGACGGGATTAACGTGTATATTTATGATATTTCGATGGAACTAGGCATACCGAGTATCTGGGCGATGGCACACAATGTCAAAGTGGATGCACCTATTGTTTCCTATCATGCGGCAGCGGCACACATCGATCCAGAAAAAGCGATTGAAACGGCTGTGCTTGAAGTGATCACATCTGTGTCCATCTTTGAAGAGGTCATTCCTGAAGACTCTGAGGTTAGTAATCGCGTTCAAGAAATAGCTCATAATCCAGATGCTGTGACAGACTTTGATGACCATATTCTTTATTACGCTTCAGCGGCCAATACCGAGAGACTACTATCGAATATTGAATCACCAGGTAAGTATGCTGTGAAGGATATTTACAGAAGACAATTTTATGAGAGCGATAAATATCAAAACGATGATTTAAAGGATGACTTAGAGGAATTAATTGAAGATGTCCTACAATATTATGAAGATATTTATGTTGTCGATGTTACTCCTGAAAGTATTGCAAGGTTAGGATTACATGCTGCAAAGGTTTTAGTACCTGGAATGTTGCCAATGACATTTGGTCAGCAGCACCGAAGGATAAATAGGGAAAGACTCAAACAAGAATTAACCCATAGAGGATTATCGGAAGAAGATTTTGTGTTGAACATACAACCACATCCCTTTTCCTAGGAGGAATCGCATGGAAAACACATGGAAAGCTCATTATATCTATTTTCATCATAAAGAAAAAGAAGACCGGCTTATTCAAATTCTCGCTAAAAAGATGATGGCATTAAGGGAAAAAGGCGAAATTGAAAAATGGTTTTTTCTTCGATATTGGGAAGGTGGACCGCATATTAGGATGCGTTATTTTTCTTCCAGACGATTCTCAGAAGAATACTTATTTACTGATTTAAGAATGTACATAGCCAATCATCCTTCTCCTTTTACATTAACGAAACAAACCTATTATGAGAATCATAAATTTGATGGGGAACCTATACCGATGGAACAGCTAGAGTGGTATGAGGAAGGGGAAATAATCGAAAAAGACTATTTTCCGGAGTATGAACGATATGGCGGGGAGACTTTAATGCCGTTAACGGAGGAATTGTTCACAGCTTCCAGTGAGTTTGCTGCAACATGTATTCAGGCCTCGTTGGATAAGCATTACTTTTTGCGGTTGATGTTAGTTTTAGCTGTAATGGAGGATATAGCAGTTACCTGTAAGGAGGAGGGACTTTTTGGCGTTCCTGTTTCAGAGTTTTATGAGAATTGTTTTCGTAGTTGGCAACACTTGTATGACCTACATGATTTGGAATATGCAAATGATATAAAAGAAGGGGTAAAGAAGAATGAAGCAAGTTTAAAGGGAATATACAAAAAAATACGAGGTTGGGAACATTATCAGCAATTTAATAAATCCATTCTAAATGGTATGACAAAAGTATTCCAACATACAGAATCCCATCAAAGGCTCAGATCGATATTGTACTCTCATCTTCACATGTTTAACAATCGAGTAGGCATCACACCAGAATATGAATGTGCCATCTATTATAGTCTTTTTAATCTGGGAGGAGTTATCTATGATACACAATCCAATTAAGGACCACTTAGAGTTTTTTGATTTTGAATTGTTTTATGAAAGATTATTAGAAGACGAAAGTAGATCACAGGCATGGAGGTTACATCACCTTAGACAAGAAGATTTTTCAAAACACATCATGCATAGGAAGAAGCTAACAAAGTCTTTTGTTGAAAAAGGGGCCAATGAGACAGAGATACCAGTCAAGTATTCTTTTACTGAAGATGATTTTTTTGAAACGAGTATCCTGGATATCCTTCATAAGAGAAGGTCCATCCCTTTGTATGAGATGAGTAATAATTGGACATATCAGGATTTGGAGAAATTACTTTCCCTTTCTGCCGGGATTAGTCATCAGAAACAAGAATCTCATAAAGAGAATAAATCTGAGGATACTGCCCTAAGAGTATATCCTTCTGGCGGATTAATGTATTCGGTTAATCTGTGTCTCTATAGCAGGAATGTGTCTGGCTTACCGGATGGTATGTATTACTATGATGCAAATCAGAGCAATTTAAAAAAATTAGGAGGTGCAAGGACAGATGCAGAACTAGAGGAAATGTTTCCGATGACAGATTTTAATTTAGAATCAAAAACGAAGGAGATTGAAAATATCTCGGTTATGATGTTCCTTGTGGTGGATTTTGAGCGATCTTTTCAAAAATACGGAAGATTAGCCTATCGCTTAGGTCTGTTAGAAGCTGGTCATATCGCACAAAATATACAATTAATAAGTACAGCCATAAACAGGAACTCACATCCCTATTGTGGATTTTATGCCGATAGAGTTGAAGAAGAGTTAGGCATACGTAAAGATAAATATAAACATTGTTTTTATACCTTGTTTTTGGGATGAAAGGGCATGGTGAATTAAATGTTAAACCCTATATATCAGCTTCATATAGATGGCCAAAACATACATATATATAATAAATACAATTTAGATGATTCTTTATTTATCTTACGTAATAGTAACAATCCGATCAAAATGAGAGAGCTTATTCTCAGTATAAACAAAAATATGGAAGATCATCCTATTATCAATCGGCTATATCAAAAGGGGGTAATTATTGACCACAATCATGCGCAATTAATCAAGAGAATGTGTCATATAATCGATGAATTAGAAAAAAACCCCATCTCTAAATTCCATTTGTCTACGATATTAGTTGAAAAATTATTAGCATCATCTTTTTTCCTTATCAATTTAACAAAGAAGTCTAATGCATTTTTGGAAATGTTGGCAAATCTTCCAAAAAGAACGAATGGTGCATTTCAGCACTATATAGTTCTTTATCAGAACAAAGAGGAATTAAGGAATCTTCAACAACTTTCCTTATCCAGGAATCAAACCATTTTTCTATGTAAATATAAAGGAGAAAAACTCGAAGAATTAGGGCCCGTTTATCAAATTAATCATAGCTTTTGTCTGGATTGTATAGCAGATAATATGGAAAAATATCGATTTATCTGTCAAACAACTATTTCTAAACATCAGGAGGAAATACTCCAATCAGAATATTTGTATAGTTTGATTGATTGTTATCTTCATAATAAGACATGGTTGTCTAGTATTCACGAACGTAAAATTATATTCAATGAGGAGTTATGTAATTATACAACCCCGATTCATCCTATAAGTCCATCATGTATATGTTTAAAAGGTAACGAAAGTAATGATTTTAAAAGGGGGAATGTTTATGCACCTATTAGAATTTGAGCAAGTGAAAAAAAGTTATAAGGATAAAACGGTATTAAAAGACATTTCGTTTCATGTAGAACCGAGTGAAAGTGTTGCTCTAATAGGCTCAAATGGGGCAGGAAAAACCACAATTATTAAATCAATATTAAACTTGATTGATATTGACGAAGGGAACATAATGCGAAATTTCAATGTGAAGCATGATGTTGCAGTTATGTTGCAAAACAACTATTTTCCCGATCATCTTCGAGTAAGAGAAGTAATAGAACTACACAAAAGTTATTATAAATCTGATATTGATGTGGAGCATATACTGAAACAGGTAGAGTTGGTGAAAGAAGCCAAAAGCAATGTGGAGCATTTATCTGGTGGACAACAACGGAGACTTTCTTTTGCCATGGCACTAGCTTCTAATCCTGAAATCCTATTTTTAGATGAGCCAACTGTCGGAATGGATACCGAGTATTGCCTGAAGTTTTGGAAGATTGTAAATGAATTTACGGCCAATCACAAAACGGTATTTGTCACATCCCATAATTTAGATGAACTAAATGATTACTGTAATAGATTTATATTTATCCAAAATGGATCAATCGTGGAAGATGTAACTAAAAGTGAGTTAAACAAGGAAAAGATGCTCGTAGTGGTTGACGAAAACGAAGAAAAGTTAAAATACTTACAAGAAAATTACGGTGGAACAATCATTGAACATAAATTGTTTTTGACTGAAATGGAAAGGCATAAAGAATTAATGGAAGAGCTCGAAAAAGAAGATTTGAATTATGAATATCGTTTTAAAGAGGTTAAAGATTTGTACCGGGAGATTAATATAGTTTCTTAAACTACTCACCACTAATAATAGAAGAAAAGAGGTTAGGGGAATGTTAACGATTCTTAAATTGGAAATAGTGAAAGTCCTTCGAAATAAGCGTTTTATTTTTTTTACCCTAGTGGTGCCACTTGTTTTATATACCGTATTATATAACTTTTCAGGTTCTGATATGGATAAGGAAAATGCTGTTACCGTTCTAGCCATTGTGGCTTCCATATTTGCAACAGTCGGAAGTGGCTTAAACACGTTGAGTAGCAGAGTTACTAGAGAGAAACCTTATATTACGAATATTCTTAATATTACTCCTTATAGCCCATTCAAATTTATTACGATTACATCATTGGTACAGTTCTTTCTTAATATCGTCATCATAACAGTGATCATTGTATACGGCTTTCTCGTATTTGGATTAGAAATTAACTCTCCTTTCATATTAATGGAAACGATAATTTTATTTTCAAGTATCTTTTACATCTTCTTAGGGTTATCCCTTGGTTTTTTACTTGATAGTGTTACCTTAAATACCATTGCATTTCCACTATACTTTTTTGTCATGGCCACACATATTACGGAAGATTTATTTATTGGTTCAATAGACTTTCCAGGTTTCTTTACTGCAATCCAAAAGGTTTTCCCAGGGATATACGCAAATAGTGCGGTAATCAATATATTTAATGACAAAAATTTCGGCTCAGACTTTTTCATTTTAACTGGTTACGTTGCTGCAATGTTTGTTATTTCCATTTTCATTTATCAAGTAAATAAGCGCAAGGCGGCTTCCTAGATGAGTGTAGAAGAACAGTTAATAAAAACGAGAAGAAGTTTGCATCAGATACCAGAAGTGGCAGGTGAAGAGGTAAAGACAAGAGAATTTATTCGGTCTTTTATTTTTCAGGAAACCAATAATATCCAAATTGATTATGATAATGAATTTGGAATAATTGCAAAGTATCATTATCATCGGAAGGCTCCTACAATCGCTTTTCGTGCAGAAATGGACGGTCTTCCTTTGCAAGATAAAAAAGAATGCAGTTATCAAAGTGTACACAAAGGAAATAATCATGCATGTGGCCATGATGCCCATATGGCTATAATATTACATTTATTAAACCATGTGGATCAATCTGATTATTCTATTAATATTCTCTTTATTTTTCAATCATCTGAAGAAGTATTTGCTGGTGCTAAACGATTAATTCAACCGCTGCTTTCTTATTCCATTGATTATTTATTCGCTTTACATGTTACACCGAATTTATATGCCAGATACTTTTCCCTTTCTTCCGATGTGATGTTAGCGGCCAATTATTCATTGGAATTAACATTGAAGTTGACTAGTGGACATGTGGCAGGCAAAGCTGATTTGATGGCTTTGTTGGCAAGCATTTATCGCTTTCAGGAGGGTTATTGTAATGAGAGCCAATCGGTGAAGGTGACTAAGATTGAAACAAATGGTTATTATAATATCAATCCTAGCACGGTGAAATTGTTTGTTAACTTTCGAGGCAAAAATAAAGATATAAATCATGAAGGTTTCGCTGCTTTTTTAGAACATATTATTAGCAAGCATGATCGAGTTATTTCGGTTGAACATCGTACCGTATCCGATTATCCATCCTTAAAAAATGATGAGCGACTCAACCAAATTGCATCAGAAATATTCAAGAAAAAATTTGGTGCTGAGTTTGTTTTGCCATGTCCGTTTATTATGTCAAGTGACGATTTTGCGTTTTATAGTAACGAATTAACTAACGTGAAGTGTTGTTATTACTTTATAGGATCCTATATGGGGGATGATATAGATGTACATACGGAGCGCTTTGATATTGATGAAAACTGCCTTTACTATGGATATGAAAGCTTTAAGGCAATAGTAGAAGTCCTAAGTAAATCGTCAGAGCGGCATTTACAAAGCAGGATTGAAAATTAGACATGTTAATTACAAAAAGGAGAAAGGGGAAGGGAATATATCCGTTATGATTCTCTACAATAAAGGATTGAAAATAAGGAGATTAATTCCATTTATGGACTAATCTCCTTTCCTATTTCGATAATTTGTTGAGCGACACCCGAGACGTAGTGTGTAATCCTTATTATGAAATTTGTTGTTTTTTCCGAATAGTAATTGCGAGTAGCATAAACAGAATCAAGTATGCAATTAGGCTCATTATATTCTGCCAGTCTGGAGAGTTACCGCGGATAATTTCCCATGCGCCATTTCCATAGTGATAAGAAGGTAGCCATTTTCCAATTGATTGTAACAAATCCGGGAATAAATAAAGTGGCATCCACATCCCGCCTAATATGGCTAAGACTAAATAAAAAAAGTTACTTATACCACTAGCTGTTTCCACTTTTCTTATCGTACCAACTATCGAGCCAATTGCTAAAAATGGAATGGATCCTAATATAATCCATAAAGCAGAAAAAATCCATTGGGATAAAGTTAAGGTTACACTGTTAATGATATATCCTGCTAAAAAGATTATGATAATAGAGCAGACATGAACAACGGTTTGAGCAAACATTTTGGAAAAGAAATAAGCCCATGTAGGATAAGGAGTCAATTTTATAAAAGTAGACCAACCTTCTGAATTTTCTTGCACTAAGCGAATTCCGAAAATCATAATACAAGAACCCATTACGCTAAAAGTTGTCATAGACATTAAGTAGTGTGCGGCCCAAACATCTTGATCGGTGGTTTCCGCAGTTACTATGTTTGTAAAGACAAAGTAAAATAGAATGGGCATAAATAGTGTCCAAAATATAAAATATGGGTTTCGAAATACCCGAAAAACCTCCAATTTAAGTTGTGTAAATAACTTCAAATTAAACTACCTCCCTATTGGTATTAGTAAGTAGTTCAAACACATCCTCTAATCGACCTTGTTCCATTTGGATATCTTCAATATCAAAATTTTGCTTATATAACATAGCCATGACAACATCCGTATTCTTGGTTCTTATAAATACACGGTTATCTTCCAAATAGCAATCGATTACATCAGTAATATTTTTGACTTTTTCTATAATATTCGTTTCCTTCGTTTTAAAGGATATTTTTTGTTCTGTTAATCGTGCCTTGATTTCATTTGGCTTACCATCTGCTATGATTTCGCCTTCATTGAAAAGAAGGATCCGTTCGGAAAAATCATCCGCTTCCTGTAAATAGTGGGTCGTGAAAATAATCGTCTTTCCTTTGCTTTTGAGTTTATCTATTCTTTCCCAAAATGATTTTCTTGCAGAGATGTCGAGTCCAACTGTAGGTTCATCGAGGAATATGAGGTCGGGGTTTCCAGCGAGGGCAAGAGCATATCCGATTCTTCTTTTTTGTCCACCTGATAATTTATTTGCCCATTTGTTTAATTCTTTCTTTTCTAAGCCAGTTATTTCAATCAATTCTTTCATAGGTAGGGGAAATCGATAGTAGGTTCTATATAGTTCTAATATTTCCCGAACCTTTAGTTTATCAACTAAGCTAACTTCCTGTAACATGGCTCCAATTTTTTCTCTGACTTCTCGGGACTTAGGATTGCTATCAAAGATTTCTATAGAACCCTTTGATGGTTCTAATAATCCAAGCATCATGAATATGGTTGTTGTTTTCCCAGCACCATTTGGTCCTAAAATAGCTACTGTCGAACTTTTCTCAATGGACAGGGAAACGTTATTTACAGCAGTGGTTTCTCCAAATTTTTTCGTTACATTATTGATACTTACCACATTGGTCATATAATCCCTCCGTTATGTAATTTTAACTTCTCATGCTTAATAATTAAATCGATGATGACCCTCCTTTTTGCATTTTTTGTAATAAATATATAATTTTGATAATTTAAAATTATATATTTATCATGATATTATATTTTTTGTCCATCTAAAATAGTAGATTAGTTGCATTTTTTTAGTTTGAAAGGGGTGTATTCAAATATTCGGAAAAAGTACGATTGAAATGGACTGGGTCACAATACCTATTTATGTGGATTAGAAGAGATGTGAAATTTTTTGTGTGGTTTATAAAATAGATTATATTGTTGGGTGTCTGCTCGGGTCATATAAAAAATTCCCATCCAATGAAAGGTATATGGTTTAATCACGCAGAATAGTGTATAGTATATTATATAAACATAATGTATGACGTACAGTATTAGAAAAGAGGACAAAAAATGGAGTTATCAATTCACTCATTCCTGACAGAGTTAAAAAGAGGGAACTTAACGCTGGCGGTTTTAAGTCAGTTAAGAACACCGCAGTACGGGTACTCACTTGTTCAGCTGCTTGAGAACCTGGGGATAGGCATTGAACAAAGCACGCTATACCCCTTGCTAAGGAGGCTGGAAAAACAAGAGCTTCTTAACAGCTTTTGGGATACTTCTGAAAAAAGGCCTCGAAAATATTATGAATTGAGTGAGTATGGGGAAAAGGTTTTTCAGCAATTGAGGGAGGAATGGATGAAAAATACCAGAAGGCTGTTTGATGTCCTTAACGAGGAGGATAAGGAAAATGAATCTAATTGAGGTGTACGTTCAAGAAGTGACCCGATGGTTGCCAAAGAAGAAAAAGGAGGATATTGCTTTAGAGTTAGAATCGACCATCCATGATATGTTGCCCGATGATTATGATGAAAAGGATGTGTACCTGGCTCTTGAGGAGTTGGGAGATCCTAAAGTTTTGGCGAATAAGTACAGTGAAAAACAAACCCATTTAATCGGCCCCAAATATTACGATTTGCACCTTTCCATTCTAAAATGGATCATTCCTTTTGCAGTTATTTATTCACTTTTCACCCTACTGGGGGTAAAGCTTTTAAATCTGATCAATCTAGGAGAGAGATTCGACGTATCAATCTCCAATATGGAAGAGGTGTTGATAAATGCAATCACCTGGTCGATTACAGCATATGTTTTTGTGACAGTGATTTTTGCCATTATGGAACAAGTGGATGGTAAAAATGAAGATTTGCCTAAATGGATGGGGTTTACTTCGTGGGATCCTAAAAAATTATGGAAAGAATATAGTGTTCCAAAGAAAAAATCGATTCCACTTTCTGAGATTAACGCAGGCTTAATATGGACAGTGGTTTGGGGAGTAGGTTATTTTTATGCCGACCGTTTCCTTGGAATATATGAAAGTGGGCAGGATGGGCTTAGAATGGTAACTCCGGCGTTTAATCAGGAAGTACTATTATCATTCTGGCCGATAGTCCTTTTGCTACTTGGAGCAGAAATTGCCTTAGCTATCTATAAATTAATCAAAAGGAAATGGTCAAGAAACATGGCTGCGTTTTTTATGATTTATAAAATAGTCTCGGTTGCTGCATTTGTGGTTATTTTAACGCAACCGAAGCTTTTCGCCGCAGATTTCCTCACGATGTTAAGTACCTGGTTTGGCGCTGCTCCTGCTATTATGAAGGATTACATGGTGTGGGGAACGTTAACGTTAATGGTGGTTTTTGGAGCTATCGCGATTTACGAGGCTTTTAAGAAAGCTAATATGAATAACAGATCCGTGCTGTGAGAGAGCAGTTATAAATGGCTGCGGATTTTTCGGCTCATGCAGTAACAGATAAAGTAGAATCCCCAGATGTGCATGAGTCTTCCTCTTGTTTTTTTCCGTGTTACACCCCATAAGTCGGTTTTTCTCGTATCTTAAAGAAATATCAGCTACTGTCCCAATAATTCCTCGAGGAGTAGCGGATTTAGCAATCCGCCACCTTTTGCCAACGAAAGAGGCCGGGTTCAGTCCATCAATTCATTCAAGAAATCGGGGTTGGCAGTGATATCGACGACTTCCTCGCTAGAAAGATCTACTGCATATCGTCCGTTGGTAGAAGAATGCCCCGACACTAAGGTGGAATATCTTACGATGATGTATCCCTTTATCTCCCCATCATATAGAAGAAAGTCGTTTTCACTTTCTGTCCATTCATTTCTGTCCTGCAAAAAGTCGGTGACGATAGAAATCGCCTTTTCTTGATCCTTTTCATCGGTGTCTGTTTGAATTTGGTTGTTCTCGTTGTCGTTTTGAGTGTCAGTGTCTTCTACTTCCATTTGTGCGTCTCTTTCATCCAACTCGGTTTCTTTCCCGGAATTTTCTTTTTCCCCCTCCTGTTGCGCACCACTTTGCTCGGAACTATCACTATCGGTAGACATATTGCTATCGTTTTGAGTGTTTTCTGAAGAAGTGTCTTCTGCCTCTTCCTGAGTGGATGGCTTTTCATCTCCGTTAGAGTCTGTACCAGAAACGGATTGATCCTCTGATGTGTTTGTATCTACTTCTTTACTTTTATCCTCTGCACAGCCAACCAGCAAAAGAACGAGCGAAAGCAAGGCGACAGTGCAGTAAAGCAGCTTGATTGGTTTCTTCATTCTATCTTCCCCTCCCCTTTCCACTCCACCAAGTACGTGTTATGAAAAAAACACAATAAATTCATTATAAGCCATGTTATTCCTATATAAAAGGTGGAAATCGAAAAGCCCAAAGGTTTTCATTTTATGGAGAAGAAAAAAGTCGGACACCGGATTACAGCGCGTCTTTAAATAATGAATCCAGGTCGCCTCTCTCTCGTTTTTGTAAACCCTAGCTCAGCTGCATCTCTACAAAAATCCTCTGACTTTTGAAATAACAAATGCAACACCAGCAATATCCTATTGATTAATTGTGAAACATAATCACCAAAAAAACTTAAATTAGTATAACATAATTTAAATATTATGATATACTAATTTTAAAAACGAAGCTGGAGGAGATGTAGATGGCAGAGAAGCGGTACATTCGCTGGTTCAACGAGATCCGTAAAGGAGATATTCCCCTGGTGGGCGGGAAAGGGGCTAACTTAGGTGAACTCACCAATGGAGGAATCAGGGTGCCTCCTGGTTTTTGTGTAACCGCGGAAGCATATAGCGATTTTGTTAAGGAACGTAACCTGGATAAACAAATACTCGAAGAGATAAAACAGCTGGATATGGAGAATAACGCCCAGCTTCAGAGCGCAAGTGCTCTGATCCGGGAATTGATTCTTCAAACCGATATCTTGAAAGCGATTGAAGAAGAAATTCGTGAAGCGTACGCAACATTTCAGTCAAGCCTTCAAGTGGATGACTTGTTTGTAGCGGTTAGAAGTTCCGCAACAGCGGAGGACTTGCCTGAAGCATCCTTTGCAGGACAACAGGATACGTACTTAGAAATTAAAGGGATTTCGGAAGTGATCCGGCACGTTAAAAAGTGTTGGGCATCCCTTTGGACGGCACGTGCCATTTATTATCGCGAGAAACAGCATTTCGACCACTTCGATGTGTCTCTTTGCGCTGTGGTCCAGAAAATGGTGAACAGTAAAAAAGCCGGTGTGCTCTTTACCTCCAATCCTGTGACAGAAAACCATAACCAGATGATGATCAATGCCAGCTGGGGGCTGGGTGAATCCGTCGTTTCCGGGATGGTCTCTCCTGACGAATATATCGTTGATAAAAAGAATAATAGGGTTGTGGAAAAGCATATTGCCACGAAAAACTTCCTTGTTGTCAAAAACGAGAAAGCAGTCGGAACGTCAAAAGTCGCCGTCAAAGAATTCCTGGGGGAAGACCTGGTAACGCAACAATGCCTGACAGCAACAGAAATCAGTCGACTCTCTGCTGATGCACTGCGAATCGAAAAAATGTATCACTCTCCACAGGATATCGAGTGGGCGATCGATGGTGACACCAATGAATTATATATTTTACAGGCTCGACCGATTACCACGTTAAAAAAGGAGGAAACGGGTGTGAAGGAACAAGTGGAAATAAAACGAGTGGCGCTTTTGCGGGGGCTTGCTGCATCTCCGGGCAGGGGAAGTGGGAAGGTAAGGAAAATCAAAGATATCACCGAAATTTCGAAGGTGGAAGAAGGGGATATCCTGGTAACCATCATGACCAATCCGGACATGATGCCGGCCATGAAAAAAGCTGCAGCCGTTGTGACCAACGAAGGCGGCCGGACTTGTCACGCTGCCATTGTTTCCAGAGAGTTCGGCATTCCCTGTATTGTCGGGTCCAACAATGCAACCGAAGTATTGAAAGAAGGAATGGAAGTCACTGTGGATGCCACACGAGGTGTCGTTTATCAAGGCATATTAGAGGAAAAGGAGGAAAAAGATAAAGAAAGAAACCAGACACCATCCGTTATCGACCAAATGAATCTTCATCAGCTGGCTCCGATTACCGGGACGAAGGTTTACATGAATCTTGGTGAGCCGGATTTGATCGGAAAATACAAAGACCTGCCGTTCGATGGAATAGGACTGATGCGTACAGAATTCATTTTCACCCACCTTGTCGGCGCCCATCCTATGTATCTATTGCGAAATGGCGAAGAAAAGCAATTTATCGATAAAATGGCCGAGGGCATCACCAAGGTAGCGCAAGACGTTTACCCTAAGCCTGTTGTAGTAAGGTTGAGCGACTTCCGTTCCAACGAATTCAGAGGATTAAAAGGCGGGGAAGAAGTAGAACCGATTGAAGCCAATCCGATGATCGGGTGGAGAGGGGTTTCCCGTTATATATCTCCGGAATACGAGGAAGGTTTCAGGCTGGAATGCCGCGCCATAAAAAAAGTAAGGGAAGACTATGGACTGATAAATGTGTGGACCATGCTTCCTTTCGTCAGGACTACTTGGGAAGTAAAGAGAGTCAAAGAAATCATGGCAGAGGAAGGTCTCATACAAGATCAACAATTCAAAATTTGGATTATGGCCGAAGTGCCATCCGTCATATTCGAAGCGGAAGAATTCGCGAAAATGGTTGACGGGTTTAGTATCGGGAGTAATGATCTGACCCAGTTGGTACTTGGCTCCGATCGGGATTCGGGAATTCTGAACACCATGGGTTACTTTGATGAACGCAATCCTGCTGTGAAGAAGGCAATCAAAATGTTGATACAAGGGGCACATAAACATCATAAGAGCGTTTCTATCTGTGGGCAGGGACCCTCCTTGTATCCCGAATTTACAGAATTCCTTATCCAGGAAGGAATCGACAGTGTGAGCGTGAACCCGGATACGGTAGCCGACACAAGGAGATTGGTTGCATCCGTCGAGCAGCGGATGATTATGAACAAAATTAGAGAATTATAAATCTCTTTAGCATAGTAACCAATGAGGTGCTTCATCCGAGCTTCATTGGTTTTTTATGGATTTCATTTAATGGTGATGTGTTACCTAGTATGGCATCTCGCGGCACTTCACGCATTTACAAAGAGAGACTCAACTAAATAGACGTGATAAAATCAATCAGTCCCTTTTGTGACGCGGGAAATGGGAAACATATTCTATGTTACTGTCGTTTCTTGAATGAATAGAGGGTTATGCGACCAGTGGTGAGTGGTTTGTTGAATCCGAAAGAGCTTTTCCTGTATTTACACTTATATCCTAGTCTTGAAAAAAGAGCTATGTTATACTTAATGAAAATCACATATGTTTACACTAGGGGTGCCGTATAAGGCTGAGACAGATAGTATTCTGGACCCTTTGAACCTGATCTGGGAAATACCAGCGTAGGGAAGTGGGATTGAAACTTTTATATTATGACTGTTTATAATATATTGACTAAAAGGCCACCCCTATATCCGGGTGGCCTTTTTGCGTCCCGCGAATCGATGGAAAATATGACGAAGGAGCTGCAGTTCATTAAAGACAGCGCTAGCCAAGGGGGGAGGGTTATGGGGAATGGAGAGCTGCATATCGTTTCTACCGGAAATCAACGACCAGAAAAATTAGCCAAAATCGCAGGGGACATACATCCATACATAACCGCTATTCATATCCGTGAGAAGCATAAAACGGCTATGGAAATCTATCAACTGATTAAATTGTTACTAGACAATCAAGTTCCCATTTCTAAAATCATCGTAAATGACCGGTTAGACGTTGCCCATGTGATGAAGGTCTACGGTGTTCATTTAGCGTATCATTCTTTACCGATCGGCCCAGTGAAGGGAAATTTCCCTGAATTCCGCGTTGGTTGTTCGGTTCACTCCCTTGAAGAAGCAACGTTGGCTCAAAAGCAAGGTGCTGATTATGCATTCTTTGGCCATGTTTTTTCCACCCAGTCCAAACCAGAATCAGCACCACGAGGAGTGGAACAATTACGGTCAGTTTCATCGTCTGTCTCTATGCCGGTGATAGCGATAGGAGGAATCAAACCTGGCAATGTAAACGAGGTGATGGAAGCTGGTGCGAAAGGGGTAGCTGTGATGTCGGGTGTTTTGGAGGCGAACCAGCCTCTGGGGAAAGTGAAAGAATATGTTTCCCGACTTTCTATCTCAAACAAGTTTAGATAGGAAGTGCTAAGCGGAAAGGAGGACTTTTAATGCCTGATAAGTACGATTGTATTGTGATTGGCGGAGGGGTCAATGGGGGGTCTGTCGCGTATAACCTGGCCAAAAGAGGGAAAAAAGTTCTTTTGCTGGAAAAGGACCGCCTGGCAAGCAAAGCTTCTGGAGCGGCTGCGGGGATGCTGGCGGCACAGGCTGAACTGGAGGAAGATGGTCCCTTGTTCCACTTGGCAAAGAAAAGCAGGTCGATGTTTCCTGCTCTTGCAAAGGAAATAAAAAAATTAACCGGAATGGATATCGAATTAGTAAACAAAGGAATGTACAAAGTGGCTTTGACAGATGAGGAAGAAAACCGTTTTAAGCATGTTATTGAACTCCAAAACCGGACAGGTGAACAAGCAAAATGGATAAGTCGGGAAGAAGTACGAAGGAGAGAGCCTGCCCTATCCTCAGCAATCCGGGGCGCGATGTATATTGAAAAAGATGGGCAGGTAGCAGCGCCGCAAATAACGCTTGGTTTTTTGAAAGCAGCTGCAGTGCTGGGGGTGGAAATAAGGGAGTTTACGGAAGTTTTCGCTTTTCTTTTTGACAACGGAAAAATAGCAGGAGTAAGGACAAGTGGAGGGAGCTTCGAGAGTGACAAGGTGATTTTGACGGGAGGGGCATGGAGTGAATCCCTGTTGCCTGATTCGGAAATTCCCTTCAACACTTATCCCGTAAAAGGAGAGTGCTTTTCCGTGGTCGCCCATCGACCATTACTGACTGGAACGATTTTTTCTCATAGCTGTTATCTGGTACCCAAAAAAGGCGGTCGCCTTCTGGTAGGGGCCACGGTCCGACCAAATACCTTTGATCAAACCGTGACAGTGGGTGGGATTTCTTATCTGATGGAGCAGGCGAAAAAACTAGTTCCTGAAATCATACATGCAGAATGGGAAAAAGCCTGGGCTGGTATTCGGCCGCAAACTTCAGATGGTCTTCCTTATTTAGGGGAGCATCCAGCGTACGAAGGGTTGTATGTGGCAACAGGGCATTTCCGGAACGGCATTTTGCTTTCTCCTATTACTGGCGAACTGATCGCTGGATTAGTAGATCGAGAACCGCTGTCAGCGGACTTACGTGCCTTCCGGATAGATCGCCACCTTGAGAAAACGCTTTAACGAGGAGGAATAGGGATGGAGTTAGTTATCAACGGCGATATGGTAGAAGTTCCGGATACCATTGCCACTGTTTCATCATTATTAGAGTACTTCGGAATTGGGGATAAGGTTGTGATTGTGGAACTGAATCAGAACATATTAGAAAAGCATGCACATGCAGATACGAGGCTCTCAGACCGGGACAAAATCGAAATTGTAAACTTTGTAGGAGGCGGATGATGATGCTCAAAATAGGTGATTACGAATTTTCTTCAAGACTTTTGCTAGGGACAGGTAAATACCCGGACTTTGATGTGCAAAAGAAAGCAATAGAAGTTTCAGACACAGATATCCTGACTTTTTCCGTCCGCAGAATGAATATTTTTGATGCTGGTCAGCCCGATTTTCTTGAAAAAATCGATGTGGAAAATTATACGCTGCTCCCGAATACCGCAGGGGCCAAGACAGCGGAGGAGGCCGTCCGTACGGCGAAACTGGCAAAGGCTTCTGGATTATGTGACATGATTAAAGTAGAAGTGATAGGGGATCAAAAAACACTCCTGCCGGATCCGATAGAGACGCTAAAAGCAGCGGAAATGTTGTTGGAAGAAGGCTTTATTGTACTTCCGTATACGTCGGATGATGTTCTGTTAGCGAAACGGTTAGAGGAATTAGGCTGTCATGCGATTATGCCTGGGGCATCTCCGATCGGGTCCGGGCAAGGTATTGTCAATCCATTGAATCTCCGGTTTATCATCGAACAATCGAATGTACCTGTCATCGTGGATGCTGGCATTGGGACACCTTCAGATGCTGCGATTGCAATGGAGATGGGAGCGGATGGAGTACTGTTGAATACTGCTGTTTCTGGTGCCGGCGATCCTGTGAAAATGGCAGAGGCAATGAAAATGGCGATTGAAGCTGGAAGATTGGGGTATGAAGCGGGACGCATTCCGAAAAAACGCTACGCAACAGCAAGCAGTCCAATGGAAGGATTGAGTGTACTTGAGTGAGCGTTATTCTCGCCAGGAATTGTTCGCACCCATCGGGAAAGAAGGACAGGATAAAATTAGCAGCAAGCATGTGTTGATAATCGGTGCAGGAGCCCTGGGTACTGGAGTCGCCGAAGCCCTTGTCCGAGCAGGAGTGGGAAAGCTGACGATTGCTGACCGGGATTACGTGGAATGGAGCAATCTCCAGAGACAGCAGTTGTATGCAGAAGAAGATGCTCAAAAACGCTTGCCAAAAGCCGTGGCAGCAGAAAAACGTCTTCAATCGATTAATTCCGAGGTCATCATTGAAGCCATAGTAATGGATGTGTCAGTAGAGGAAATAGAGCAATTGATGGATAAGGTGGATTTAATCATCGATGCCACCGATAATTTTGACATTCGCCTGATTATAAACGACATAGCTCAAAAATATCGTATTCCGTGGATATATGGAGCATGTGTAGGAAGCTATGGAATTAGCTATACGATTTTGCCGGGAGAGACTCCTTGTTTGCATTGTCTGCTTGAAACTGTGCCGATGGGAGGGATAACCTGCGATACGGCAGGAATCATCAGTCCGGCTGTCCAAATGGTGGTCGCGTATCAAACGGCAGAAGCGTTAAAGATATTAGTTGAAGACAAGAAATCGTTGCGGAAAAAACTTGTCTCCTTTGATTTATGGAAAAATCAGCATACGGCCATTCAAGTCGATAAGCTGAGGAAGGAAGATTGTCCATCTTGCGGTCAAGCCCCTTCCTATCCTTTTCTGTCGTATTACAACCAGGCAAAAACAGCAGTTTTGTGCGGGCGGGATACAGTGCAAATTCGTCCCGCAAAGCAGAGGAGCAGAAACTTGCAAGAGCTGGCGGAGCGATTATCAAAACAAGGCGGCAAGGTTTCGCAAAATCCTTATTTGCTTTCTTTTTCAATTGGAGATTTCCGCCTTGTCATCTTTCAGGATGGACGGGTGCTGGTCCATGGTACACAGGATATATCAGAAGCAAAGACGTTGTATCACCGATACGTGGGATAGGATCATTTAGGAGCTCTATTTCTATAAAAATTTGTAATCGAAACAATAATCTCGCTATTTCCATTATAATAAAGGAAAAATAATATAGGATGGTGATACCTGATGAAGTTTATATTAATTTTGTTTATGGTGTTACCTTTCATGATGATAGTAGGATGCCAAGAGGGGAAGAATGATGCTAACATGAATCTAAGAGAGCATGTTGATAAGGAAGGAAAAATGATTTACAAAGCTGACTGATGGAAAGTGCCTGGCACTCTTGTATGTCGAATGTGACATATGCAAGGAGTGGCAGGCGCTTTTTTAATGGTTGCCTTATTTTTTTATATCCATTAATAGTTCTTCAAACCATTTAACATTCACGATATGATGGGAACGTGAATTCTCCAGTAACTTCTTGAAATGGTTCTTTTCATCAAAAGTGGTTAGCGATTGCTCTATCAAGGAGATTTTCTTTTTCGTTTGCTCGATTTGTATTTTAATAAGTTTTGCCAGTTCGTTGCTATCATACTCATCTGCAAACAACATGGCGGCATAAAATGATAAATTTATATAATCTGTCTTTGATCCATACTTGACCATCAATCTATCAAATTCTTTATCCCCTAGTTCCGTGATGATGTAATTGCGTTTCTCTCGCGTGTTGTCTAATTGATCGACTTTTTCAATATAATGTTTTTCTTCCAGCTGTTGAAGATTATAGTAGAAGGAACCCTTCGTGAAATTCACAACATATTGATAGTGTCTCTCTTTCATCAAGGCAAGCAATTCGTATCCGTATGAACCGGGATTTTGTTTC
The DNA here is from genome assembly GCF_041366435.1 of Sediminibacillus sp. JSM 1682029. Classification (NCBI taxonomy): domain Bacteria; kingdom Bacillati; phylum Bacillota; class Bacilli; order Caryophanales; family Bacillaceae; genus Sediminibacillus; species Sediminibacillus sp. JSM 1682029. The sequence continues at coordinate 142,936 of NZ_JBEWYY010000008.1, read as the reverse complement.
AATAAACCTAAAATCAGTAACGGTATCAAAAAAATACCTCCTTTAAATTCCTCAAGACAATCACCATGGAATCAACGATTGTTGATTTGCGCTAAGGAGGACTCGAATTCCTCATAGGATATTTTTCCTTGTGCCAAATCCATACTTTTTATATAGATCTTTTCCGTTTTTGTGTAGGCTCCAGGCATACGATTGATTAATCCGTTCTCATTATTTAATGGCTTTAAGACATGTTGTTTATTGCTAAAGGCTTCAAAATAACGCAGACCAAATTTTCTTTGTGAAACTGCATCAAGATGAATACCATCGGGATTGGAAGTTAAACCGGAAGCTGTGACAAAGTAACAATTAGCTTGTTCAAAAGCAAATCGTTGCAGCTCTTCGTTGACGAGGTGATACTCCGTACAGTGCTTTCCGAATCCTTTTTTGCCTAAGAAATCTCCTAAGCCACCAATGATAAAGGGAATTTCCGGAGCATCCAGCTCTTTTCTAAGCGTCTCGACAATCAAAAGCAAATTATCGTAGTAGACCTTATAGTTGCCGTTTATACTATCACTTTCTCCTTGATGCCACAGAATGCCGGTTAATTCACTAGTCTCCATGGCAAATTTAGCTTCGCTTAGTGCGTGTCTGAATAGAGTTTTATCCACAGCCCATTCATCCAGTGAGCTTCCTCCCTCGGCACAAGGTATTAAGCCAATGGTGTCCTCTTGATTATGCTGGCACCAGGCTTCTGCAAATGAACCCGCCAGACTTATGCCGGATACAGGCCGGTCATAATTGATTGGTTCGGTCATCATCTGCCACCTTCCATTACGCAGCATACTTATTCTTTCATTATAAATGGGAGTTGTATCATGAATGAATCCCCGACCAGCCATATTGGACTGGCCTAGCATTAAAAATGATTTCATTGTTTTCAACCTTTCTTACGGTAATTAAGATGAAATGGTTCCGCTTTTCGCTAACTGTCTACTTTTTAGCCCTTACATGTATGGATGTGGCAAAGAAATATTCGGGCGATGGAAAGAGTCTAATTAGACTATGGGTGCTTCTTCATTATAGTCTAATTAGACTCTTTGTCAAATAGATTCGTTAGTTCCTCAACACATCCAAACATAATATACGACCAAACGTTCATACTACCAATAGTGACTTTGCAGGAGGAATGGCATGTGAACATTGCAAACATTTTTACGGTCATCGGATTTATCGCCTGTACGTTGTTTATTATTGTGCTCCTGGTTCTTGGAATCTTTTTATACAGAGTGGATAAGAGGCAAAAACAACATCCTATTCTTCGTAACTATCCATTAATCGGGAGAGTCCGATATTTTTTGGAAAGCATTGGCCCCGAGCTGCGGCAATATTTATTCAACAATAACCGGGAGGGGAAGCCATTTTCGCGCAACGATTATCAGAATATCGTGAAAAAGGCGAAGTACAAGCGGGATGTCATTGGATTTGGCTCGCAGCGCGATTTTGATGAGCCTGGATATTATATCAGGAATTCGATGTTCCCTCACTTAACGGAAGAATTAAAGATGGATAGGGAGACGAAAGTCACGACCGATCGCTATCTATTGATTAATGAACCTTTGTTTGCTCAGAGGGAAGAACGGTTGGAAAAGGACGAATCACCTGTTTATTTGCTGGAAGATGAAGATGCAATCGTGATCGGGGAAAACACGAGGCATCCATTCAAGGTGAAAGGCCAGATTGGTATGTCGGCGATGAGTTATGGTTCTTTAGGCGAGCGGGCCATTACCGCCCTGTCGGAAGGATTGGGAATCGCGAAAGGAACCTGGATGAACACAGGTGAAGGCGGAATCTCCGATTACCATCTGAAAGGCGGCGTGGATATCATCATGCAAATCGGTCCCGGACTATTCGGAGTCAGGGATAAGGAAGGGAACTTCAGCTGGGATGCATTGCTGGAAAAAAGCGAAATTCCGGAAGTGAAGGCGTTTGAGATGAAACTGGCTCAAGGCGCAAAAACAAGAGGCGGACACATTGACGGGGAGAAAGTGACAGAAGAAATTGCCAGGATAAGAATGGTAGAACCCTTCAAGTCGATCGACAGTCCGAATCGATTTCGGGAATTCAGTGATTTTCCTTCCTTATTTGCATTTATGGAAAAGGTTCGCGAACATACCGGAAAGCCTATCGGCATGAAAGTCGTAATCGGGAGCCGGGAGGAGGCTGATGACCTTGCCAAAGCAATCAAGGAAACTGGTATGGGGCCGGACTTCATCACAGTGGATGGCGGGGAAGGCGGTACAGGAGCATCGTACCAGGAATTAGCGGACAGTGTGGGGTTGCCGATCCGATCGGCGCTGCCGTTGGTCGATCATGCGCTTCGAAAATACGGGGTCCGGGGCAAGGTGAAAATCATTGCCTCGGGAAAAATGTTTTCGCCTGACAGAGTGGCCATCGCACTTGCAATGGGGGCGGATCTTGTCAATATTGCCAGAGCTTTCATGATCACTGTGGGATGTATTCAGGCGCTGCAATGTCAATCCAATTCCTGTCCGGTCGGGGTGGCGACGACGGATCCGGATTTGCAGCAAGGGCTCGTAATCGAAGAGAAAAAGTGGCGGACGGCAAACTATGTCATCACCATGCGCAAAGGTCTTTTCCGGGTGGCAGCGGCAGCTGGCTTGGATTCACCGACAAAGTTCACGAGAGAGCACATTGTATATCGGGATGAACAAGGCAGCACATGGTCGTTGGAGGACATTTATCAATCGGCGGTGCAACTGAAAAAGACGAATGATATTTCTTAGCGGAAGAAGGGGCGGTAAATGAAAGCTGCGGAACTTTTGATAAGGTGTTTGGAAAATGAAGGTGTCGAATATATTTTCGGTGTACCTGGAGAAGAAAACATCGATGTTATGGATGCACTCCATGATTCAACGATTCAATTTATCCTGACAAGGCATGAAACGAGTGCGGCTTTTATGGCAGGGGCCTACGGACGGCTTACAGGGAAACCGGGCGTATGTTTGGCAACACTTGGACCAGGGGCAACCAATTTGTTGACGGGTGTCGCCAATGCCAACATGGATTTATGCCCAATCGTGGCCATCACCGGGCAGGCAGGGCTTAGCCGCCAGCACAAGGTTTCCCACCAATACTACGACATGGTTTCGGTATATGAGAAAGTAACGAAATGGAATGCACAGATAAAAACGCCCGAGATTGTTCCGGAGGTTGTGCGGAAGGCCTTTCACGTTGCTACAAAGGAAAAGACGGGTGCGACGCATATCGAACTTCCGGAGGATATTGCGGGAATGGAAGTGGACAGTTCCCCGCTGCATGTGGTTCCGCATCACCTAGCAGAAGCGGATGGCCCGGTGATCAACCAGGCGGCCGAAATGTTGGAAAAAGCGAAGCATCCACTGATTTTAGCCGGAAACGGGGTGACACGGGGAAATGCAGCTGAAGCGTTGAGAGATCTTGTAACAATCGCAAATCTGCCGGTCGTACATACATTCATGGGGAAGGGTGCAGTGCCATGGACCGATGAGCACAGCTTGCTGACCGCTGGAATCGGCGGGGATGACTATATCACCTGTGGATTGGATGAAGCAGATTTGATTATAGCTGTCGGCTTTGACATGGCGGAGTATTCGCCAAAAAGCTGGAATCCCGAGGGACAGACCCCTGTCCTGCACATTGACACCCGGGAAGCAGAAATCGATGCCTGCTATCCCGTTCGATTACAGGTAGTCGGCAATTTGCAAGAAAACATCACCAATATTAAGGAAGCACTTTCGGAAAAAGCAGGAGATCGAACGTGGATCTCCCATGTTCGAAGCAAAGCATTCAGCGAACTGGAATCATACCAAAACGACGAAGCGTATCCCGTCAAACCCCAAAAAATAATTGCTGATTTACGCTCGGTTTTAGCTGAAGACAGTATTGTCATCTCGGATGTAGGTGCGCACAAAATGTGGATGGCCAGGATGTATCATAGCTATCAACCGAATACGTGTTTGATTTCGAATGGCCTGGCATCGATGGGGGTAGCGGTTCCTAGTGCCATTGCTGCGAAGCTTGTTCACCCGGAACGTCAGGTGGTGGCTGTCTGCGGCGATGGTTCGTTTCAAATGACCAGTGTAGAGTTGGAGACTGCCAAACGCTTGAACGTCCCGATTGTGATCCTTTTATGGCGGGATGAAGGATACGGTTTGATTGAATGGCACCAAATGAAAGCTTTTAACCGTTCTTCACATATTAAATTCGGCAATCCGGATTTCGAGCAGCTTGCCAAGTCATATGGCTTCGAGGCTTTGAAGATAGAAAAGACAAAAGAACTGAAGCCAATCATAGAAAAAGCGCTAGCGATGAATAAGCCCGTACTGATTGATTGCCCGGTTGATTATCGGGAAAATATGAAGCTTACAGAAAAACTGGGAAATATCATTTGCTGAACGGAGGACTCCTTTAAGATGAAAATTGGATCGATTATCAATGGGCGAGAAAGAATAGAAGATAACCGGCAGACAATGACGGTGTACAATCCTTTTGACAATGAAAAAGTTGCGGAGTTAAAGCTTGCCGCGAATAAAGACCTTGATGACGCGGTAACCAGCAGCTTCGAAACGTTTCATTCTATGATGAAGGCTATGCCGGCGCATGAACGTGCGGATATCTTACGGAAAACGGCCGATTTGTTAGAGGGAAAAACGGAGGAATTTGCAACCACGATCAGCAAGGAAGCAGGTAAGCCGATTAAGTATAGCCGCGGGGAAGTTGCGCGTTCTATCCAGGTTCTCCGTTTTGCTTCTGAATTGGCCAAAAATATTACGGGAGAAGTGTTGCCGATGGACGCCGCAATCGGCGGCCGGCATCGAATCGGGCTGGTAAAGCGAGAGCCGTTGGGAGTGGTGGGTGCTATCACACCGTTTAACTTTCCCTTGAATCTTTCGCTTCATAAACTGGCTCCGGCTCTGGCTGCAGGCAACACCGTTGTTTTCAAACCGGCGGAAAAAACGCCGGTTTCAGCCTACAAGCTTGTAAAGCTGTTTCAAGAAGCGGGACTGCCTGATGGAGTAATCAACTTGGTCATCGGCACTGGTGAGGAAGTCGGTGCGCCACTGGTAACACATGACCATGTCCATAAAATCAGCTTTACAGGCAGTCTGGCAGTAGGCAAGAACATCAGGGAAACAGCCGGGTTCAAAAAGGTCACGTTAGAGCTGGGTTCCAATTCCCCGAACATCCTGTTTGAGGACGCCGACATCGAAGACGCTGCCACAGAGCTGGTAAAAGGAGCTTTCGCCTTTTCCGGCCAGGTGTGCATTTCCGCCCAGCGTATTTACGTGCATCAAGACATTTATGATGCTTTCCTTGGATCGTACATCCAAAAAATTAATGCATTGCGCATTGGCGATCCGCTCGAGGAACATACGGACATCGGTCCGATGATCAATGAAGAAGAGGCGAAACGGGCAAAGCAGTGGATTGACGACGCGGTAGAAAAAGGAGCGAAAATCGAGGTCGGAGGTGAACGAAACGGTGCTGTTTTGACCCCTACACTCATGACCAACGTGGATGAAAACATGAAAATCATCGCCCAGGAAGTATTTGCTCCGATAGTTTCAGTCATCCCGTTCAAAACGGAAGAGGAAGTAATCCGCTATTCCAATGATTCCATTTATGGACTGCAAGCCGGCGTTTTTACAAACGATATCAACCGGGCGATGCGGGTTGCCGACCGTTTGGAAATGGGCGGTGTCTGGATTAATGAAATTTCCACCTACAGGCAGGATAATCATCCGTATGGCGGAGTGAAGCAAAGCGGTGTGGGAAGAGAAGGTGTGAAATATGCCATCGAAGACATGACCGAAATGAAATTCATCGGGATGAAGATCAGGCAAAACGATCAATAGGGAAGATTGCTGAGCTTTACTTGAAATGTAATGGATGGGCTCTCAAATGCGCATATCAAAGGACAAAGACAATATTTCATAAGGAATAAACTCCCCTGTTAAGAGGCAAAGTAAGCGTGACTATACCTGAGGAGGTCTCATTATGGAAGAAAATAAAGATAAGAAAACGTCGCAGGGGAAAGACGTGGAACGCGATACGCTAACGACACGGCAGGGCCGTCCTGTGGTTGATAATCAAAATATCCGTACAATCGGCAACCGCGGTCCCGCCACGCTTGAAAATTACCATTTCATCGAGAAGATTTCCCACTTTGACAGGGAAGAAGTACCAGAGCGGATTGTCCACGCAAGAGGATCAGGTGCATTCGGTTATTTCGAAACCTATGGAAAAGTAGGGGATGAGCCGGTGGAGAAGTATACACGGGCGAAAGTGTTCTCGGGAGCGGGCAAGAAAACCCCGTTGATGGTCCGTTTCTCCACGGTGGCTGGGGCGAAAGATGCTCCGGAAACCGATCGCGACCCCCGTGGTTTTGCGGTGAAGATGTACACGGAAGATGGCAACTGGGATTTGGTAGGAAACAATTTAAAAATCTTTTTCATCCGCGACGCCATGAAATTTCCGGATATGATTCACGCGTTTAAAGCAGACCCGGCATCCAATATAAAAAGTCCTGAACGGATGTTTGACTTCGTTTCCCGTACTCCGGAAGCAACCCATATGATTACTTTCCTTTTCTCTCCTTGGGGTATTCCTGCTACATACCGCCATATGCAGGGATCCGGGGTCAACACGTATAAATGGGTGAACGATAAAGGAGAAGCGGTGCTGGTAAAGTACCACTGGGAACCAAAACAAGGGATAAGAAATTTGACACAAGAAGAAGCGAATGAGATTCAGTCGAGAAACGTCGGGCATGCGACCCAGGATTTATATGAAGCGATTGAGCGTGGAGAATATCCGGAATGGGAACTGTTTGTCCAAATCATGGAAGATGGGTACCACCCTGAGCTCGACTTCGATCCGCTTGACGATACGAAGCTTTGGCCGGAGGATAAATTTCCGTGGCTGCCGGTGGGGCGGATGGTGCTTGACCGCAATCCAGAGGATTTCCACGCGGAGATTGAACAAGCAGCCTTCGGTACAGGTGTACTAGTCGATGGGATGGATTTTTCCGATGATAAAATGCTTCAGGGACGCACTTTCTCCTACTCTGATACCCAGCGCTATCGCGTAGGGGCAAACTATTTGAAGCTGCCTGTCAATGCTCCTAAGACTGGGATCCGGACGAACCAGCAGCGCGGCCAAATGGATACCCGTGATCCGCGAGAGTCGGGGGACAACCCGCATATTAACTATGAGCCTTCCATGGTAGGTGGCTTCCAGGAAGCGGACGGGTCAAAAACCCCGCCACATGAACCCGAGTATCATGATGCGGCAATGAGCGCACCGATCGACCGCACCAATAACTACGGCCAGGCCGGCCATACCTATCGCAGCTTTGAGGATTGGGAGCGCGATGAGTTGATAAAAAATCTCTCAGACGCCCTCGCGATATGCGACAAACGAATTCAGGATGCCATGATCGAACACTTTACGCAAGCCGATGAAGACTATGGACGCCGGGTAAAAGAAGGCATTGAAGCAAAAATGACAGAGATGAAGAAAATGGAGAACATGCAGGGAGAAAGCATGGTTCCAGGCCGTGAATCAGGAGAATCCAAGTATGGCCGGGGGTCTATCGCCCAGCATGAAGCAACGGAAGATGCCGTGAAGAAAAGCCACGAAGCAGACCCTTACTAACTCCTTTAAAAGAACGCAAAAGGCTGTACAGAACAGGTGAAACGGTTCTGGCAGTCTTTTTATTTGACTAAATATACTATACGGGGGTATAGTATATATAACAAATAAAAGGAAGTGATTTTTGTGGAAGAGAAATTCTTGCATGATCACCCAAGTACTCCGAGAACGAAAGAGGAAATGGATAAAACGATCAATCGTTTAAAACGGATAGAAGGACAGGTACGTGGTGTCCAGAAAATGGTGGAAGAGGATCGCTATTGCATGGATATTCTTGTACAAATCAGTGCGATTCAGTCTGCATTGAAGAATGTCGGTTTTTCGGTGACAGAACGGCATATCAACCATTGTGTCAGCGATGCCATTAAGAAAGGGGAAGGACAGGAATCAATTGAAGAGCTGATGAGTGTCCTGAAGCAATTTTCCAAGTAGAGGAGGGTGGAAGATGAGTGAGGAAAAGCATGCCACAATTGGCGTCACAGGGATGACGTGTGCAGCCTGTTCGAATCGGATCGAGAAAGTGTTGAACAAAATGGACGGGGTAGAAGCAAAAGTCAATTTGACGACGGAAAAAGCGACGCTGGATTATGATCCCGAGAAAACGACAATGGAAGACATTATCGAAAAGATAGAAACGATCGGTTACGGGGTCCGGATGGAAAAAGCGGATTTGGATGTTTTCGGAATGACCTGTGCAGCGTGTTCCAACAGAATTGAAAAAGTACTGAATAAGCAGGATGGGGTTTCACAGGCCGCTGTCAATTTGACAACAGAAAGCGCAACGGTCGAATACAATCCTGTGTTGACAGATCCACAAGCCTTGATCGAAAAAATACGCAAAATCGGATACGACGCAAAACCGAAGGCAGAATCCGAGGAAAAACAAACATATAAAGAAAAGGAACTGCATCAGAAAAAGATTAAGTTGATCATTTCTGCAATCTTGGCGGCTCCGTTATTGGTGACGATGCTCGTTCATTTGTTGAACATGAACATCCCGGCTATCCTGATGAATCCATGGTTTCAATTCGCATTGGCGACGCCTGTACAGTTTGTCATTGGCTGGCAGTTTTATGTGGGTGCCTACAAAAACCTGAAAAACGGCGGGGCCAACATGGATGTGTTAGTCGCACTGGGAACGAGTGCCGCTTATTTTTACAGCTTGTTCGAAGCAGTCAGGACGATCGGCAATCCTGCGTATATGCCGCATCTATATTTTGAAACGAGCGCCATTTTAATCACCCTGATTTTGTTTGGGAAGTACTTGGAAACAAGAGCCAAGAGCCAGACAACGAATGCTATTTCCGAATTGCTCAACTTACAGGCAAAAGAAGCCCGCGTCATTCGCGATGGCAGCGAGACGATGATACCAGTGGAAGAAGTGGTCACGGGCGATCGTTTGGTTGTCAAACCGGGGGAAAAGATACCCGTAGACGGTATGGTTGTGAAAGGAAGGACTTCCGTCGATGAGTCGATGCTTACCGGTGAATCGATTCCGATTGAGAAGGGTTCAGGAGCAAAAGTGATTGGCTCGACCATCAATAAAAATGGCTCTATCGAGATGAAAGCAACGAAAGTCGGGAAGGACACGGCGCTTGCATCGATTATTAAAGTAGTGGAAGAAGCACAAGGTTCGAAAGCGCCGATACAACGGCTGGCCGATGTTATTTCCGGCTATTTTGTGCCGATTGTAGTCGGGATTGCACTGGTTACCTTTGTGATCTGGATTGCATTTGTAACACCCGGCCAATTGGAACCGGCCTTGGTGGCAGCAATTGCTGTCCTGGTCATCGCTTGCCCGTGTGCCCTCGGTTTGGCGACTCCGACTTCGATCATGGTCGGAACAGGAAAAGCGGCTGAAAGCGGAATATTGTTCAAGGGCGGGGAACATCTGGAAGGAACGCACCAGTTACAAGCAATCGTCCTGGACAAAACCGGAACCATCACCAAAGGAAAACCGGAGGTGACCGATTTTTCCGGCGACAGAGAAACATTGCAGCTGCTGGCAAGTACAGAGAAAGGATCAGAACATCCGCTGGCGGAAGCAATCGTGTCCTATGCAGCAGAAAGAGAAGTGGATGTTGTCGAGACGGAAGAATTCACGGCCATACCGGGCCATGGTATCGAGGCGACCATTTCCGGGAAAAGCGTCGTGGTGGGGAACCGCAAGCTGATGGAACAACACAGAATTGTCACAGAAGGTGCTGAAGACACCTTGGTTGAATACGAGAATAGCGGGAAAACAGCCATGCTAATCGCCATCGATGGCCAGTATCGAGGAACCGTCGCGGTAGCTGACACGATGAAAGAAACAGCTCCTGCAGCGATCGAGCAGTTAAAAGCGTTGGGAATTGACGTCATCATGTTGACAGGGGATAACGAAAGGACCGCCCAGGCGATTGCGAAACAGGCGGGAATCGAGCAGGTGATCGCCCAAGTATTGCCGGAAGAGAAAGCGGATAAAGTAAAAGAAATTCAACTGCAAGGCAAAAAGGTCGCGATGGTCGGTGATGGAGTCAATGACGCACCCGCACTCGTCACGGCCGACATCGGCATCGCGATTGGAACTGGTGCGGAAGTGGCGATTGAAGCCGCAGACGTGACCATTCTCGGCGGGGAGCTGCTGCTGCTGCCGAAAGCAATCAACATCAGCAATGCGACGATTCGCAATATCCGGCAAAACCTTTTCTGGGCGTTCGGTTACAATACAGCGGGAATTCCGATTGCAGCAATCGGACTGCTTGCCCCATGGGTTGCCGGCGCGGCAATGGCGTTGAGTTCGGTAAGTGTTGTTTCGAATTCCCTCCGTTTAAAACGGACGAAACTATAGAAAGTAAAGTTTTCCTTTAAAGGAGGTGAGAATCATGGAAAAAACATTGAACGTTCAAGGCATGTCTTGCGGCCATTGCAAAATGGCAGTAGAAGGTGCCCTGAAGAACCTGGATGGCGTTTCAGCAGCTGAAGTGGATTTAGAAGCAGGCAAAGTCGATGTAACCTATGATGATGCCAAAGTTTCTTATGAAGCGATGAAAGAAGCAGTTGAAGAACAAGGCTATGATGTCGAGGCTTAATGAGGCATATCCTACTATAATAGAAAAAGCAGGCAGAAATGTTATAGCATTTCTGCCTGCTTTTTTCTATTAAAAGGTGTATGATTCTCCGTCTTCTGGAATCAGAAGATGAGAGGAGAACCCCTTTTCTTTAGCAAAGCTTCTTAATTCTTTTCTTGACAATGTCCAATGATTGACTGCTTCCATATGGCTCGCGATAATGCTTGCGTGAGGAGCAGCCTTGTAGACTTCATAGACATCTTCTTTCCCCATTACCAAAGAACCGCCTTGATTGAATTGGTTGTCTCCGGCATTCACAACAATTACTTCGGGTTTATTTGTTTCGATTACTTCTTGAACCGCATCGTACCAAACCGTATCACCGGCAACATACAAAGTTTTTTCCGATGAGTGTTTGAAGACGATACCACATACCAGACCGGTAACTTTGAGGATTTCCCCTCTTCCATGCTCTCCTTTAGTTTTGACCAACTGAATTCCTTCGAATACCGTGTCTTCTTTTAAAACTTCTACATTTTGAAAGCCCACTTTTTGGATTTCCGCCACATCATCTTCATTTTGGGAAAAGAGACGGATTTCTTTTGGCAAGGCATTCTTGGCAGCGTCATCCCAATGGTCAAGATGCAGATGCGTGACGATCACCGCATCGATATCCTTTATAATCTCGTCGATGGATATCGGCAGGTTTCCCAAGGGGTTAAAATGGTCTTGTCTTGGCGCGTCAGGGAAAGGAGGATAAGAACCTTTCTCAGCTAAAAATGGATCTATTAAGAATTTCTTGCCCGCATATTCAACAACCAGCGTTGCGTTGCGAATTTGTTTTACATTCATGGGATAACTCCTTTGCTTTTTATTTATCTCCATTTTATATTATTATCTAATGAGAAATACATGGCTTAATTCAAGTCTTTTGGCTATTTGACTTAATTAATGAAAGGATTTTAACGATGTTGGATAAAACGGACATGCGGATATTAGAGGAGTTAACGAACAACAGCCGCATCACCATGAAAGAATTGGGTGAAAAGGTTCACTTAACAGGACAAGCTGCTTCAGAAAGAGTTGTCAAGCTAGAGAATAGTGGAGTAATTGAGGGTTATACCATAGATCTGAATCAAACCAAACTAGGGTATGCTATCTATGCTTTTATCACCATTTTCACCCAGAGTGCCAATCATCAACCATATTTATCATTCATTAAGTCGCAAGAACCATACATCATCCATAACTATAAAATCAGTGGGGAAGGTTGTTACCTTTTGGAATGCAGATTTCCTTCCAATGAAGGGTTGAATGACTTTTTGATAGCCTTGAATGAGCATGCAAACTATAAGTTATCGATCGTGATTGATAAATAAGTTCCGGTAAGGAAAAGGATTTCTCACCATAGTGCTTCAGTAGAACAAACATGTAGTTTCATAATAGAAGAGGGGAGTGATATTTAAAATAAAAGGGAAAAACCGGATGAGAATTGAAACCGGAGCAGAGTTCAACTATCGAAAACTTTCCTCTGAACATATCTCCTTGTCCGGTACAACTCTTACTTAAAAAGCCCGCCATTAATAAGCCTATTGATGATTCCAGCCATTTCTTTAGGCGACTTATCCATGTCATTGTTCAGCCAGCTTTTTATCACATGAATGCTTCCGCTGATGATGAAGGTGCTTAAATATTCCGAAGCGTCTTCTTCAAAATTTTTGCTGGTTGTCCAATGGTTCATAAACACGCCATGCGCGAACACCATCACTTTCTTTTGGAAGGTTGTATCGACTTTTTCGTTGAAAAGCGTTTTACATACATCCTGTTTGGATGCGAAGTATTCAATCAGCTTTTCGATCATCGGAAGGGATTCCTCTTCTTTTTCAAAATTATACTGGCTTAAATACCCCTTCATGTCTTCAATAATTTCATCTTCTATTTTATCCAGCAGGTCATATTGATCAAAGTAATGGGAGTAAAAGGTGGAGCGGTTGATGTCGGCAAGTCCGCAAAGCTCTTTCACGGTAATCGCCGAAATTTGTTTCTGCTTTAACAGCTGCATCAGGCTGTCTTTTAAGACCATCCGCGTGTATTTTTTTCTTCTATCCATTTTTGAAGCAGTCATGATTGATCCCCTCTCTTTTTCTTGCCATCTGACTCCCCAAGATATCCGGTGTAAGATTTTTTGCTGATATCCAACATATTCATTGATAGTGTTGCCAAAGTAACAAATGATAATAAACTGTTTGTTGAATAGCCAACACGGTGTCCATATAATGATAAAGTGTGCGTTGGAAAATGGCAAGAGAGGGTGAAAGAGAATAAATATTGCAGCAAAAATAATCAAACATAAAAAAGTCGTTGCCATGACATTCATGGTTCTTACCATCCTCTGTATCCTGGCACAGTTCACCGTATCGGTGAACTACGACATGAAGGATTACTTGCCGGAGGATGCACCATCGACAACGGCAATGGATATCATGGATGAAGAATTTGATGGAAATGTTCCGACAAACAGGGTCATGATGCGGGACATGACCATACAGGAAGCCCTTGCTTTCAAAGAAGAACTGGAAGCAATCGATGGCGTCTCAGAGGTCACCTGGCTGGATGATGCCGTCGATATCAAACAGCCGCTCGAAATGGCCGATCAGGAGACGGTTGATTCTTACTATAAAGATGGAAAGGCGCTTTTCTCCTTCAGTATACATGAGGGGGAAGAAGTGGTCACGACCGATGCCATTTATGAGTTGATCGGCGAAGACAATGCGATGGCCGGGGAAGACTTGAATACAGCGACCCAGCAAAAGATGGCCGGAAAAGAATCCATGTATGCAGGTGCCTTGTTGGTTCCGATCATCATCCTTATTTTGGTGCTGGCCACGAGCTCCTGGGTCGAACCGCTATTGTTCTTGACGGCGATCGGCGTTTCGGTACTTATCAACATGGGGACCAATATTTTTCTAGGTGAGGTTTCCTTTGTTACACAGTCCGTCGCACCGATTTTACAGCTGGCCGTATCGTTGGATTACGCAATTTTTCTCCTGCACAGTTTTTCCGATTACCGGAGGAAAACTGCTGATCCGCAGGAAGCGATGCAGCTTGCGATGAAGAAATCCTTTTCCGCGATTGCGGCAAGTGCCTCGACGACCTTCTTCGGGTTTATCGCCTTGACGTTTATGGATTTTGAAATCGGGGCAGATTTAGGCATCAATTTGGTGAAAGGGATTGTCTTGAGCTTTATCAGTGTGATGGTATTTTTACCTGCACTTACCCTGTTGTGTTATAAATGGATTGATAAAACCCAGCATAAACCGTTCCTGCCTAGCATCAGGAACAAAGGAAATTTCGTGTTGAAAATGAGGATTCCGGTTTTGATTCTTGTGTTTGTTTTGATCGTGCCGGCGTTTCTCGCGCAAAGTCAAACCAGTTTTATTTATGGAATCGGCGACCAGCCGGAGAATACCAGGGCCGGAAGCGATGCAGCGACAATCAAAGATGAATTTGGCGAAAGCACTCCGATGGTCGTGCTTGTCCCGCGGGGAGACACGGCCAAAGAGGAAGCACTGGTCGAAGACTTAGAGAAGGTTGACAAGGTGTCCAGTGTGCTTGCTTATGTGAACACCGTGAGCGCAGCGGTGCCTCCGGAATATGTAGGTACCGAAGTGACGGAACAATTCTACTCGGATAACTACAGTCGGATCATTTTGCAAACCGATACGAAAACCGAAGGGGACGAGGCGTTCCATTTAATCGAACAAGTGCAGGAAACAGCGGAAGATCATTATGATGAGGACGTGTATATGGCTGGCGAAAGCGTGACCTTGTACGATATTAAAAATGTCGTCCAAAAGGATAATAAACTGGTCAATATGCTGACCATCGCCACGGTCGCTTTTGTTTTGCTGGTGACCTTTAAGTCGATCTCGATTCCGATAGTCCTGCTGTTTACCATTCAGTCGGCAGTATGGATGAATTTATCTGTTCCATACTTTACGGACTCTTCGTTGGTCTATGTCGGTTACCTGCTGATCAGCATTATCCAGCTTGCTGCCACTGTAGATTATGCCATCCTGCTGATGGATGCCTATAAAGAGGACAGGAAGGAAATGTCCGCCCGTGAGGCAATAAAGAAAACGATGGACGAAAAAATCTTTGCAATCGGTATATCCGCTTCGATTCTGTCCAGTGTCGGGTTTATCTTATGGATTACTTCGTCCAACCCGATCGTGTCCTCCATCGGGATGCTGCTGGGCCGCGGCGCATTGCTATCCTTTATCATGGTCGTATTCTTCCTGCCTGCGATGCTGTTGGTATTTGATAAATGGATTGCCAAAACAACCTGGAAAGCAAACTTTAAAAAGGAGAAATGACGATGAGGAGAATAAAGAAGCTTCTGCTTGTCTTTACGATCATCCTGTTGGCGATGCCGTCGCTGCTTGTTTCGGCTGCAAGTGACAGCAAGTCAGGGGAAGATACAACCCGTGAAAAAGGGGAAGTCTCCTCCAAGGATGAAGTTGTCTATGGCAAGCTGAATGCTGCTGGGGAAAGACAAGAGCTTTACGTGGTCAACACGTTGGATGTTGAAAAAGCGGGAAAAGTCGTGGACCACGGAACGTACACTGACCTGAAAAACCTGACAGATTTATCGCCGCTGGAACAGAAGGACGGGGAAGTGACCGTCGATGCTCCAGAAGGAAAGTTTTATTACCAGGGGAACATGGAGGGTCAGTCCCTCCCATGGGATGTTACGATCACCTATCTGTTGGATGGGAAAGAAATCGAGCCGGCAGAGCTGGCCGGGAAAGACGGTCATGTCGAAATAAAAATAGCTACATCGGCCAATGAAAAAGTCGATCCTGTATTTTTTGAAAACTATTTATTGCAAATCTCTCTTTCTCTCAATCTGGATAACTACCGGAACATCGAAGCTCCGGATGGAACACTTGCCAATGCGGGTAAAAACAAACAAGTGAGCTTTACCGTGATGCCTGAAAAAGAAGAAGAACTTGTTGTGGAAGCGGATGTGTCAGACTTTGAACTGGATGGCATCGATATCTCTGCCGTTCCATCCTCTATGCCGATAGAATCTCCGGATATAGATGAGATGACCGGAGAGATGGACACGCTGACGGACGCTATCGCGGAAGTGAATGGCGGAGTCGCGGACCTGGAAGACGGAATCGCACAATTAAATGATGGCGCCGGGGAACTACGTGACGGTTCCATGCAATACAAAGATGGAATATCGTCCCTGGCTGGTTCTTCTTCGGAGCTCGTAAACGGTTCTGGCAGCCTGAAGCAGGCACTGGAACAAATGAGCGCTTCCCTGGAAAGCGGCTCAGAAGATATGGGCCTCGGCGATTTGAAACAGCTGGAAGACGGACTTTACCAAATGGCCGATGGAATCAATCGGTCGGCAGATGGGCTGGTTACGTTAAAAGACAATTATGCCAAAGCCTACAGCACGTTGGATGAAAAAATGGCAGCCATTCCGGACTACGAACTTTCAGAAGAGGAGTTCAAGCAGCTTTATAAAAGCGGCGCCGATCCGGAAGTTCTTGATAAATTAAAAGAAACATACACCGTTGCGCGTACGGCCAAAGGCACTTATTCTGCTGTCAAAGAGGGATTTGATGCGGTCGGCGGAACGTTGGAGCAAGTCAGTGGTTCGCTTGCTGACTTGGCGAATAACCTGGAAGAGATGGCCGACCAGCTTGCCTCTTCCCGGGAAAACATGGACAGTGCCGATTCCTTTGCGCAGTTGCAGGATGGAATCCGTGAAATAGCCTCCCAGTATGCTTCCTTCCATTCTGGATTGGTGGAATATACGGACGGAGTGAACCAGTTATCCAGCTCTTATGGAGAACTCGACAACGGTATTTCGGGCCTTGCGGAAGGACTGGGAGAGACCGAAAGCGGCGTCGGTTCGCTGCATGACGGAACGGCTGAATTGCAGGAAGCTACGAGTGATTTGCCTGACGAGATGAAAAAAGAGGTAAACGAAATGATGGATGAGTATGATAAATCGGATTTCGAACCGGTATCTTTCGTTTCACCGGAAAATGAAAAGGTCAATTCCGTCCAATTCGTCTTGAAAACCGCAAGCATCAAGCAAAAAGAACAAGAAGAGACAGAAGAACCTGTGGAAGAAGAAAAGGGGTTCTGGGCCCGGCTGATGGATTTGTTTAAGTAATTATCGTGACCAACACAAAAACCGAACGGTTCCAATTCGTTCGGTTTTTGCTTTGTTGGTTATGCTTTTGACTTAGTCCCGGCATTGTGAACGAAGTGGAATCAGTACAACGTAAGCCGTCTATCTTACCAAACTATTCCTGATTAAAAATTCACCATCAAATTGAATCGGAATTCCGCCCCCATCTTTTTCGGCGTGAATATGTAAGTGAGGCTCACTGGTGTTTCCGGAGTTCCCAACCAGACCAAGAGGCTCCAACTCTTTGACCCTGTCTCCTTTTACCACTTTTATACTGTCTTGTTGCATATGTGCTATATAAACGATGGAATCTTCGTTATCACAAGATAGAGCAACATAATTTCCTTCAGGGTGTTCGGTATCTGACTCGGGAGGGATCAAGTCGGATAGATGGCTCCTGACCTCTAGCACTTTTCCGTCGCATGGACTATGAAGGGTGTCTCCGTATATGGCATATTGATCCAATTCTTTCGGGTAGAAACCTGTGGCTCTAATGCCGAGTTTATTAAGCTTTACAATATCCAGGGCAAATTGTTGAGACTCATAAGCATGATGGTAATTCAGTTGTGTGTCGCCTCCGCCTTGACCAACATAGTAAGTCCCATTCTTTAATGGGAAAGCCAGTTCCATTGCTTGTTGTTGTGTAGAATAACCAGTAAAAGCACTGACATTGTAGAAACCAAAAACGAAAACAAGCAAAGTGTGGATGCCCAGGGTTATTTTTTGTGTTCGAGTAAGCTTGGAACGAAGGGGTAATGGTTTGGTTCTTTTCCAAGAAAAGAAAAGGCTGATCAACAACAGGAGAATGAATAGGTATCGTATGTAATAACTCACCCAATCCCATCGCCCCGTCAGAAATACCCAAAGAACGATCATTACAGTGGCTAACATTTTAGCTATCCATTCTAATTTACTTCTATCCTTTTCCATCCATAGCATGAGGATAAAAATAAGCGGGAGAAGCATTTGGATCACAACAATTTGTAGCAGAGCAGAAAGCAATAATCATCTCTCCTTTTCGCAATAGGTGGCTTATGAACGCAGAACATCGTTGTTCATAAATTCAAACTGTTTATTCTTTTTCATTTTATCAGATAAGTCCCATTCACCGGATGCCAACTTTACAATATTGAAACCGTAAGCTGATGACAGCCTTCCTATGTTATAGTAAGCGTAAAATAAAAACGAAGCTAGGAGTACGAATATGGAAAAAATCATGATGGTGGAAGACGACTTGAAAATAGCTGATTATTTGTCTTCTTACATTGAGAAATATGGTTATGAAGTTATTATTGCCAGGGATTTTGAGAAGATATTGGACACTTTTCGTGATGTGCAGCCTGAACTTTTGTTGCTGGATATCAATCTGCCGAGTTATGACGGCTTTTATTGGTGCAGGCAGATTAGAAAAGAATCGATTTGTCCTGTGATTTTTATTTCCGCCCGGACAGGGGAGATGGATCAAGTCATGGCTTTAGAAAATGGCGGTGATGATTTCATTACGAAGCCATTTCACCCGGATATTGTCATGGCGAAAATCAGAAGTCAATTACGCCGTGCTTATGGGGAATATGCAGCAAGGCTGGAGGAAAGGGTACTTGGCCATGAGGGATTGCGTTTATATCCGGAACGTTTAGAGCTTTGCTTTAAGAATCAAACCGCACAATTGACAAAAAAGGAAACGGATATTATCGAAAGTCTCCTGGAACGTTATCCGCGTGTTGCCGGACGGCAGGATTTGCTGGAGAAAATATGGGATGATCACCTGTTTGTCGATGAAAATACGTTAAATGTCAACATGGCCCGGGTACGGAAAAAATTCGAAGAGTTAGGAATCCATGATGCCGTGGAGACGGTTAGGGGTGCGGGTTACCGGTTCCGCATTACCTGGAAAGAGGCAGAAGCATGAAATTGTTTCTTCGTGATCATCTGCTGCTTATCGTGGTGCAAATCTTTCAATCTGTCATGATTTCGGGGTTGTTTTTCTTGGATGGTTACCGAGGGATTGGTGTAAGTATCTATGCAATCTTTCTATCCTTTGTGTTATTGACCGGATTTCTTCTTTATCGATATTTGAGCCGGAAAAATTTTTACCAAAGGCTTGAGCATCCAATGGCAACACTGGATGGTTCTCTGGAGACTACAGGACAAGCAGCTATTTCAGAAGCGCTCGATCAGCTGCTTGTCAGACAGTACCGTTTATATCAAGAAGCATTGCATAAAGCGGAAGAGAGGCAGGATGAACACTTGTTATTTATGGATCGCTGGGTCCATCAAATGAAGACACCTCTTTCTGTGATTGAGTTAACGGCACAATCAATGGACGAGCCGGAATCCTCCAGCATCCGGGAGGAGACAGAACGGATGCGGAATGGGCTGAACATGGTACTTTATATGGCCAGACTCCGTACCATTGAAGAAGACTTTCAGATAAAACCAGTCGTCCTTTCCAAACTCATACAGGAAGTAAATCACGAAAACAAACGCTTTTACATCCGTAATGAGGTGTATCCGCAATTAAAAGAAGAAAAGCCGGGGATAACAGTGGAGACAGATGAAAAATGGCTTCTGTTTTTATTGTCGCAGCTTGTCCAAAATGCTGTTAAGTATTCTGCTGGCCGGGCAAAGTATATTGTCCTGTCTCTTTATGAAGAATCGGCAGAAGCGGTACTGGAAGTGAAGGACTTTGGAATAGGAATTCCTGTATCGGATCAAAAGCGTGTGTTCAACAAATTTTATACCGGAGAAAATGGACGGAAATTCCGGGAGTCGACAGGTATGGGACTTTATTTGGTGAAAGAGGTTGCAGAAAGACTGGAGCACCGTCTTGAATTGGAATCGGTGGAAGGAGAAGGGACATCCATCCGGATCATATTTTCTAAAACACAAAACCTTACATCCGTGTAAGATTCGTGAAAGCATAATCGATAGTTTATAGATAAGGGGATAGTCTATACTTTTTTTAGAAGTATTGAAGGGAGTATCATTATGCTTAAACTTAGGAATGTAAGTAAGGTGTACGAGGGGAAAGTAGCTTACCGTGCTCTTACTGATATTAATTTAGAGGTGGACAAAGGTGAGTTTGTATCGATCATGGGTCCTTCCGGTAGTGGCAAGACTACGTTGTTGAATATTATTTCCACAAACGATGCACCGACTACCGGAACAGTCGAAATCGACGGGGAGAATCCACATAAACTGAAGAAAAATGAATTGGCCAAATTCCGGAGAAATCAGTTAGGTTTTATATTCCAGGATTTTAACCTTTTGCATACGTTGACTGTCGAAGAAAATATCGTATTGCCTCTCACGTTAGATGGTAGCAGGGTAAAAGAAATGAAGGAAAAAGCTTATGAGATTGCTGGGAATCTGGGAATTGAATCGATCATGCATAAGCGGATATCCGAAATATCCGGGGGACAGACACAACGGGCGGCAATTGCCAGGGCGCTCATTCATGAACCTATGTTGCTGTTGGCCGACGAGCCGACGGGAAATTTGGATTCAAAAGCCTCTAAAGATGTGATGAAAATGCTTGTTTCAATCAACGAACGGGAAAAAGCAAGCTTGTTAATGGTCACGCACGACCCCCAAGCGGCTAGTTATTCCGACCGGGTTGTCTTTATCCGTGATGGGAAGCTTCATTCTGAAATACATGCTGGGGAGAACAGACAGGCATTTTTTCAAAAAATAATCGACATGCTTTCCTTGATGGGGGGAGAGGGCAATGACTTTTCGTCAGTTCGCGTTTAATAATGTATTGCGCAACAAACGGATGTATATTGCCTACTTCCTCAGCAGCATGTTCACCGTGATGGTATTTTTCACTTTTGCCATCTTTGCTTTCCATCCAGCTTTTTCAGGCGGTTCGATCAACAAAAATGTGCTGGTCGGCATGGCGGTGGCGGGTGGAATCATTTATGTATTTTCTTTCTTTTTTGTCTTGTACTCCATGAGTTCTTTCCTACAATCAAGGAAAAAAGAGTTTGGTCTGTTGATCATGTTGGGGGCTTCCAATCGCCAAATTCGGCTGATGGTATTCCTGGAGAATATTCTAATCGGATTTTTTGCGACAGTAAGCGGTATTCTGTCCGGATTAATATTTGCGAAAGTAATTCTCTTGATTGCAGAAAATGTATTGATCATTAGTGAATCACTTGATTTTTATTTTCCTGCACTTGCGATTGCTGTGACGTTCGTTAGCTTCATCTTTCTATTTTTCTGTATTTCCGTTTTTGTATCCTTTGTACTCCGCACCAATAAACTGATTCATTTAATCAAAGGGGATATACAGTCCAAAGGAGAGCCGAAAGCTTCCGTGATGCTCTCTATCTTCGCAGCATTGTTGCTTACTGCCGGCTATGGAACTGCTCTCCTTGTGAAAGGTGTATTTGTAGTATATGCGATGATTCCAGTAGTTTTAGTAGTCATCCTTGGAACATATCTCTTGTTTACACAATTGAGTGTTTATATGATCCGCCTGTTAAAGAGAAATAAACGGATCTTCTGGCGGAAAACAAATATGCTTCTGTTCTCTGACCTCTCGTTTCGGATGAAGGATAACGCCAGGACATTTTTTATGGTAGCGATCATATCGACCGTGGCTTTTAGTGCGATAGGCTCTTTATATGGATTTCACTCTTACCTTACAAAAGGAGTAAAGGAGATGAATCCCTACACATTTACGTATAGTCCGTTCCTGGATGACAGTGAAGCGACCATCGAGGAAGATATTAGCAGAATCAATGCTATCTTACAGGACGAAACAATCGATGCCGGGATGGAAACAATGGAGTTGAACTATTACGATGTGTCGGAGCAAAATGATCATGCGTTAATTGTCAGAGCTTCCGACTACAACCGTTTTGCGAATTTGATTAAAGAAAAGGAACTTCATCCAGCGGAAAATGAGGCAATTATAGTGGAACAGAGTGGCGCATTTATAACGCAAGGGGAAAAAGCCAGTGTAAGGCTGATGCAATCCAGTATCCAATTGCGAGATGGAGAAGAAATCCAGCCTGTCAGAGTGGTGGAAACAGAAATCTTAACAGAAATGAATGGCTATTATGTCGTGCAAGATAGCGCTTATGAACGCCTTGGATCGCCAGTGAGCAGTGACTTTAGTGCGGTATGGAAAGCGAAAGACGGGCAAACGGAACAAGTGATTGAGGCGGGAAGAAGAATCAATGATTCAAATGATGAATTGCAGCACAAAGCCTTTTCCGCTGATTATTCATTGTTCGAAATCAATAGAGCATATGGAACGATATTATTTATTGGGTTATTTATTGGCATAGTGTTTTTTGTTTCTGCAGGAAGCTTTCTTTATTTCCGTTTATTTACCGATTTGGAGGAAGAGAAGCGGAAGTTCAGTTCCATTGCTAAAATAGGGCTGAAAGAATCGGAATTGAAGAAAATAGTCAACAGACAAATTGCAATT
This sequence comes from Sediminibacillus sp. JSM 1682029, assembly GCF_041366435.1. Lineage (NCBI taxonomy): Bacteria > Bacillati > Bacillota > Bacilli > Caryophanales > Bacillaceae > Sediminibacillus > Sediminibacillus sp. JSM 1682029. Next base: position 120,534 of record NZ_JBEWYY010000008.1, on the reverse strand, counting down.
TTGTTCTTCTCTCCGATTGTCGTGGCTCTGGTGCATGGTGCAGTGGCCCTTACGGCTTTATCCCATTTGTTTGATTATGATTTAACAGTAGAATCTTCGCTTGTATTAGGAAGCTTTGCTGTCATCCAAGTCATTTATTTCTTCATCGTACGGTATTTCTATGTGAAACAAGTGAAAAGAATGATTTTTTAAGCCTTGATGAATAGTCTATAGGAATGTGAATGGGTGGGTGTTAGATCTCCCCTGTTAAGGAAAAAGACTTTAATCTATCTATTGAAATCTTTTACTGTCTTTTTGCCTGTTTTCCCTCTTTTGTTGTATATCCAGGTTTATTCTACTATGTTAGAATGGACGCAATTCTTATTACGATTAATGACCCTAAAATCAATTAGGATAGATGGGAAGTAAGATAATGACAACAAGGAAAACATTCATTTCAGCAGGGATACTATTGGTTCTATTCATTGTTTCTATAGTAATAAATGGAGCAAGTGAAGAGAAGGAAAATGAAACATATGAACATGCTGCTTCAGAGGTTATCGTTAAAGAAAAATACAACAGGGATGGTGAACACTTTATTGAGTTTTACAATCCTAACGCTACGGACAAAGAAAAGTTTACTGCTGAGGTGCCACAAGAAGTATTTGTTTTGCTGGAAACCGACAAGGAATACCTGGGGACATACACAATAATGCCGGACAAGGGAGTTCGGATGGATGACATACGGTTGCTCAACAAATAAACCGCTACTACAGTATTCTTGGAAATACAGAGATCAAACAAAAAGACAGTGGCCGGGACAAAAGCATGGCCACCAAATCAAAAACCAAATGAATTATAAAATTATAACTACCAACCAAATTCTTTCGATTTTTAGTTGCGTATTCTTGTTATATCCTGTTGTTTGATGAGTGCTTCGAATCGCTACGGCAAGATACTACGCGTTCCACGGGCACGGCTTCAACTTCCTCAGAAAGCACCTACCGCTTTCTTGCGGGATTTTCAGCTCGTGCTGTTCCCGTAGGAGTCTCCGTATCTTGCCTTCGCTATGTTTTCGTGGCCTGATTTCTACTTTACCAAGACAAGATGAACAGAACTGTATTCTTCTATTGGCTGATAGGTATCTAAACAGAGAAGAAGACCAAAATAAGCCCGGAGATTCCTTTATTCTATGAAAATGGGAAAATAGCATAATAAGGATAAAGAAGTATTCCTTGTCTCCATTCGCTTCTATCCGTAATGGAATGAGGCAAAACAGAAAACACACCAGAAGAAGGAATCTCCATCCAACGGAGGCAAGGTACATAGACTCCTGCGGGAGGAGCGCGAGCTGAAGATCCACTTGGCAAAGGGCTTTTCTTTGCCAAGTTAGCTGAAGCCGTGCCCGCGGAAAGCGAAGTACCTTGCCGGAGTGGAAAGTTGCACTTTTCATAGCATCGAACGTTTTGATTGCTCATCAAAAAAACCGAACGAATGATGGTTCGTTCGGTTTTCATTTTGGTCACGATGCTTTTGTCTCAGGCTCTGTCTTGATCAATGGTAAGAATCAGTCTTCCAATCCCATCGATTGTTTATATCCTTTTAAATACGGTATTTCTGATGGACTACCCTTTTCCAGGGAATTCATGGCGCGGTGCCAGTTCGGATAGAGAGGTGCCGGACGTGCGACCGATTCGATGCGGTCATGCTCCTCCTGTGTCAGCTGAATGTCAAAGGAAGCGATGTCTTCCTTCAGCTGCTGTTCATTGCGAGCGGCTATGACAATCGGGCCGACGTTCGGACGGTCTTTGACCCAGGTGTAGGCGATTTGCGGTACGCTGGCATCGTGATTGGCTGCGACTTCTTCCAGTGCGTCGATCACTTGATAAAGACGTTCTTGATCCTGCACCCAGGGTTCTGGCCAGCCTCCTCCCTGTCGGGTGTCTTCAGGAGCGGTTTTGTTGCGGCCGATTTTTCCATTGAGAAGTCCTTCGCCGAGCGGACTCCAAATCATCGAGCCGATGCCAAGCTCTTTTCCTGCCGGCAGCAGTTCGTATTCCGCTTCCCGTGCCTCAGGTGTATAGTAAATCTGTTGGGTGATTGGCGGAATGTAGCCAGGCTTCTCAGCAATGGAGAAAGTTCGTGCAAGCGCCCATCCGCTGTAGTTGGAAACACCCCAGTAGCGGATTTTTCCGGATTTCACGAGATTGGTCATCGTTTCTACCGTTTCTTCAATTGGCGTTTGCCCATCCCATAGATGAACGAAATACACGTCAAGGTAATCTGTGCCCAGCCGCTCCAGTGAACGGTCGATAGAAGTTTCGATATTGATGCGGGAAGCTCCGCCATCGTTCGGTTTTTCGCCCAACTGGAATCCGGTTTTCGACGTAAGCAGCACTTCGTCCCGTCGACCTTTGATGGCGGCTCCGAGTACGCGTTCCGCATCTCCTTTCGAATACAGGTTCGCGGTATCGAACATGTTGATTCCGGTATCCAAGGCAATATCGACCATTTTGCGTGCTTCGTCTTCTTTAATATTGCCGGTCGCTTCAAAACCATTTGTTCCACTGAACGGGATGGTTCCGAGTATATATTTAGGAACTCGCAGACCGGAATTCCCCAGGTTGATGTATTCCATGATATCCCTCCTAAAAATGCAGTACTATTTAAATACCCGAAAAAATTTATGGATAAAACAGTTCACCATTTTTTCAATATCCAAACCATTTCTGAAAGATAGAAATTTAACAAAAACATGCTAAAATTTATAGAGTAGTAAATAGTTTTTTTTAAAAGACGAATTTTGCCTTAAAAAGCCAATTTCAATATATTAAAGAGGAGTGACAATATGGGGATACATACTGGTAAATCAAAACAATATTACTTTAATTTATTTAAAACAGATAAAGCTAAGAAACTTGCAAAAGAAATAGATGAATACCTTTATAATGAAAGTACTTATAGAACCGAAGTGGAAGATTATCATGATAGATGTAAAGATGGTATTCGGACAGATTGCATTGGCTATATAAGTAAAAAAGGATCGTATAAATTTGCAACCTTAACCTCCACAAGAAAGGTGTGTTTTGTCCTTCATTTAGGGAAAAAACTTCATGAGGAAACAGCGAAGAAGATGCAAAAGGAGATAAATCAGTTACTTGGACGTAAATATGAAAAATCTGATCGAATAAGGCTCACCCCTGGAGAGGTTTATATTAGATTGGAATGGGTTCATGATATAGAACAAATAAAACCATTTATAGATAAGGCGTATCAACTTAGATTGCTTTAAGTTAGGAGTTTTTCTGTCACTATTTTCATTTCTTAAAATAGTGACAAATCTCACATAGTCACGAAAACGCCCCTGCTATAATGAAACCATATCAGCAGGGAAGGGTGTTGAATGACGATGAATAAACGATATATGAAAGTGTTGGGACTATACACATTATCTACTTTGATACCAGCGGTGATTTTTTCTGAAGAAGAGAGCGCCGCGAACTGGGCTGCAAAGACGGCGGCTGGATATGGGATATTTGCTTATGGGTTAAAGGTGATGACCAAAAGAAAAAACGCTTAATATTCACAGGGCTGGATGGAGAAAATCGTTTCATGTTTTTTCACCATCACAGCCTTTTGTTTTAGAACTTACACATAAATACATAAATAAATCCTCCATGGAAAATATAAGCACGAATCCATAAAGCAGGAGGTCATCGTATGGCGAAAAATCAAAATCAAATGCAAGGCGGTACGCAAATGCCGCAAAACATGGCAAACCAGGCCATGAACCATGGCGCACACGAAATGCTGGACTCTCATGAATTGATCGGCTGTTTGATCGGTGTGCTCGAGCAATACAAATTGTACGACCAACATATCCAGGATCAGGAGCTGAAGGGAATCCTGCAGCGTCAATCTGCCTTCTTGACGCAAACCTATAACACAGTCGTAGATAGCTTTCAAACGGGACAGGATCCGAACGTGCCGACGCAGCAGTATAAAATGGAGCAAAGCAACGAAATTACTTATGGGTTGAATGCAGGGCAGCCGAAAAAACCGAAACAGTCTGTGGGGGAGCTTACGGACGAATGTTATTCTTCCTTTATGCTGAGCCAGACCAAAGCAGCAGCCTCTACGTTTACCATGGCCGCGGCGGAAATGAACAATCCCGTTCTGCGCCGTATCGTGGCAGACAGTGTGCCGAACCTGATCGAGATGGGCTATGAGCTATTCCTTTATCAAAACAAGCATGGTTACTATCAGGTTCCCCAGTTGAAAGAACAGGATATGACTACGATGTTGCAAGCTTATACAAAAACTCCGCCACAAGGCATGCATTAAACAATGAATGCAGGAAAAGAGTTCTCCTCTTATTCCTGCATTTTTACTTGCCACTATAAAAAGGGAGACCTGATAAGGTAAAATGAATTCATAGATAGCAAAATGGATGGCAGGTGTGACTAGGTGGTAACAAAACAAGACATACGAGAGGAAAAATGGAACTATTTAATGGAACAAAAACTGGGCAGGTTCCCCTTTCCTTTACAAAACCGCATTCCCAATTTCAAAGGAGCCGAGCAGGCGGCTGAATTCGTTACAACGATACCTGCATACAAAGACGCGAAGGTTGTGAAAGTAAATCCGGATGCTCCACAATTGCCGATCCGGGCGCAAGTATTACGAGACAAAAAGGTGTTGCTTGTGCCCACTCCCAGACTTCGGGCTGGTTTCATCAAGGTGAAGCCGGAGTGGGTGCCGGAAGGTGAAGAAAGAAGGGCGGCGAGCCTGTCCCATATAAAATCCTATGGAAAAGAAATTCCGCTTGATGAGATTCCGGTTATTGATTTGTTTTTCGTCGGTTCTGTAGCGTTGCATCGGGACGGCAGAAGAGTGGGCAAAGGTGCAGGCTATGCGGACAGGGAATATGCCATCATCCGGGAGCTTGGCAACCCTGATGTGCCAATCATCGGTACGGTTCACAGTGTACAGTTGACTGGGGAAGACATCCCCCGAGATCCGTTCGATTTGACAGTTGACTGGATTGCAACGGAAAAAGAGCTGATCAAGACAAATTCCGGTTATGAGAAGCCGAGCGGAATACAGTGGGAGCTTGTGACGGAGGAAGAATTGGAGGAAATGCCAGTGCTGAAGGAACTGCATGAACAAAAAAAGTAAAGGGATGTTCTCAAGAATAGGTGAGTGCAGTTTACATAAAGGGTAATATAGCTGTTACTGCTGCTTATAAAGCTATTTTGAAACATAGACACTATACGGACGAGGACAGACTGGAGTGAAACGATGTTACTCAGATTCGGCTACGTCTCAACTGCACTTTCTTTATGGGAAGCTTCTCCTTCCCGGGCCTTAACGTTCACCAATTGGAAAAAACAAGACACAGATGGCAGGAAAGAAAAGCTTCACCATCTTACCGAGGAGAATTTAATCAATACGCTTCGAGCCCTTCATTACAATATTGCCCATGGAATCGACATTTACCGTATGTCGTCTTCCCTTGTGCCGCTTGCCACCCACCCGGAGGTGAAATGGGATTTTGTCACCCCTTTCCGGCCTCTTTTCGAAGAGATTGGAGCGCTGGTTAAAAAGCATGCGTTGCGTGTCAGTTTTCATCCGAACCAATTCACCTTGTTCACCAGCCCGCAGGACCATGTGACGGACAACGCGATCATTGATATGAGCTATCATTATGAGATGCTGGAAGCGATGGGATTACATAAGGAAGCCACGATGAATATCCATGTTGGCGGTGCATATGGCAATAAACAGGGAGCCATCGAACGCTTTGACCAAAATTTCATCAAGCTTCAGCAACCTATCCGCCGGCAAACGACGCTCGAAAACGATGATAAGACGTACACCGCAGAAGAGACCTTGCAAATTTGTGAAAAGCACGGAGTTCCTTTTGTGTTCGATTATCACCATCATTGGGCGAACCCGGGAGAGGAAGATTTCCGGGAGCTTCTGCCCAGAATTTTCGCTACATGGGATGGAACGGGTAAGTCTCCCAAATTCCACTTATCCTCCCCGAAATCGGAAAAACTGTACCGGGCACATGCTGATTACGTGGAGAAAGATTTTGCGATGGATTTCATCAAGGCTTTAAAGGATTACGGAAAATCCGCAGATATCATGATCGAAGCAAAAGCGAAAGACAAAGCGAAAGACAAAGCAGCTTTGAATCTGGTGGAAGAATTAAAAAAAGTACGTGGGTTTAAGCGGGTGAAAGGAGCAGCGATAGAGATATAAACCATGTAATAAATTCCATACAGAGTGCGATCATTGGGTTACGCAATCGTTTCCGGGGAAAGTTTTTTAAAGAAAGGCCCCCTTAGTGAAATAGGATAACTATCCGGTCAATTTTCATCACTCGTTCAAGTCAATCGTTAACGAGTTTGTATCTTCTTCGGGTGTAATGTTGAGTGTTTTCAGTAGCGTTGTTGCGCTCTTTTCAGATCCGCTTAACCTATTCAAGGCCGGTTCATCTGTGTCATTGAACTCGGTCCCGAATACGTTAATTGTATATTTGGTTAGGGTATGTAGAACTTCTTTTTCTTCATCTTTCTCGTCCATCACGAAGGATTTATCTTGTGGAAACACAGCGAGATTCCCATGTTGGCTCCCGTCAGTTACAATATGGATTAAATAATGCTGCCCTTCCTTCCCGCCCTCGATTTTTAGTGATACTACCACTCCTTTGTATACAACGGTTTGTTTGTGATGACTTTCTGGAGCAGAACTGCTTAGCAAAATGGCTGTCAAGCACCAACAAATAAACAAGCTGACAAACAGTTTGATGAGGTCCACTTCCCTTTCCTTTTTCTAGCTAGTAAACAATTACTAGACAAAGCGTGCATTTTCCTCTATCCAAAGGGAAAAGTAGTATTCTTTTGTTCTGGTTCTGAACTGGGCGTATTGACTTCGCTTCGATTTCCGTGAATGATAAGGGGAGAAATGGACGAGGTGAAGAAAATGAATGATTCAACCAACATATTGGTCATAGAAGATGATGAAGATATCAATCGTCTGCTTTGTGGTATTATCCGGAAAAGCGGATATACAGCGAAATCTGCTTATTCCGGAACGGAAGCGGTCATTTATTTGGATAATCAAAAATGGGACTTGGTCCTGCTGGACTTGATGCTGCCCGGCAAGTCTGGGGAAGAAATACTGGATAAAGTAGCGCAAGAAAGTAATGTTCCGGTCATCATCATTTCCGCAAAACTGGAGAAGCAGGTGAAAATCGATGCGCTGCGGACAGGAGCAGACGATTACATAGCGAAGCCGTTCGATAATGAGGAGGTCTCCGCCCGGATCGATTCGTGTCTGAGAAGGTATCGGCGGATGGTGGATAAACCTATTGTCCAAGAGCTCCGCCATAAAGACCTTGTACTCGATACGGAGGCAAAAACAGCGTCCGTGAGCGGACACGCTTTAAAGCTGACCGCAAGGGAGTATCAGATATTGTACCTTTTGCTATCCTCTCCGAACAAAGTGTATACCAAGGCGAATTTATTTAAGAGCGTATGGAATGAGGAATATTATGGTGATGATAATACCATCAACGTCCATATGAGCAATATAAGAAGCAAGCTGTCCCAGGTGAATCCGGCCGAAGAATATATCGAAACCATTTGGGGGATGGGGTATCGGCTGAAAACTTAAGGTTTTCTTAAGATTTTCCTTAAGCCTTTCTTATGTTTTCCTCCTTATAGTAAAAGCGTGATCATGAACAGGAAAAGATAGGGAGGAAAACCGGATGAGTGACTATATATTGAAAACCAATCATTTATCAAAAAAATACCACGGCAAAATGGCACTCGACAAAGTGGATATGGCGATTGCCAAAGGATCGATTTATGGATTTATCGGGCAAAATGGAGCAGGGAAATCAACGTTTATTCGCCTGATAACAGGGCTGGCCAGTCCTACTGCGGGATCGTTCGAGTTGTTTGGCGAAAATAGTGAACAAGAGCTGATCCAAGCGAGGAAACGGATCGGCACCATCATTGAGGGACCTGCTTTGTATCCGCATATGACAGCAGCCGAAAACCTTGAAGCACACAGACTGTTGAAAGGCATCCCTGGTAAGGAATGCATCGACCAAAGCCTCAAGTTGGTAGGCTTGCAGGATACCGGCAGAAAGAAAGCCAAAAACTTCTCGTTAGGGATGAAGCAGCGTCTCGGACTGGCCATTGCTTTATTGGGCGATCCCGAGTTTTTGATTCTCGACGAACCGATTAACGGACTCGACCCAATGGGCGTCATCGAAATCAGGGAACTGTTGAAAAAACTCAACCAGGAACAGGAAATCACCATGCTGATTTCCAGCCATATTTTGAGCGAGCTTCATTTATTGGCAACCCATTATGGCATTATCCACGAGGGGAAATTACTGGAGCAGTTATCGGCAAAAGAATTGAATGAAAAATGCCAACAATACCTGCACATAAAGGTCGACCAACCGGATAAAGCGGCAACCGTGCTGGAGAACGAGCTGGGAACAAGTGAATTTGAAGTGGTTGCAGACGGATCCATCAAGCTGTTTGCTTACACGGAGATGCCAGGAAAAGTATCCAAAACACTGACAGACGAAGGACTGATTTTGGAACGGTTCATGCCAATGGGAGAAGAATTGGAAGAATACTTTACGCATCGCATCGGGGGTGTGCAGCATGGATAACTTGATGAAGACCGAGTGGTTCAAGTTGAGGAATGACCGTTCCTTATGGGTGCTTACCGGGATAATCTTTGCGTATGCTGTTCTCCAGACAATGATGGACCGCTTGGATGGAGGAGAACTAACTCCTCTGAATGATTATTATCAATATTATGCACTAAGCTTCAATGAGCAAATCGTTTCCTACATCCCTTGTATTCTAGCCGGATTTTTTATCACGAGCGAGTACTCGAGGGGAACGATGAAGTCCCTCGCATCTTCGGGAAATAACCGGATCAGGATTTACTTTGCCAAGCTGGTCATGTTCGCGGCCGGAGCGATTATCATCTCGCTCACCATGCCGGTGTTTATGACTGTCATCAGTGCCATCGTCGGTTTTCCCGGCAGTTTAGACTGGCCTTATTATCTCCAGACAATAGGACTCACAATCCTTTATGCGGCAGCTTTTGCCTCGATTATGGCGTTATTTTCCATCATGTTTACCGACAGCGGAAAGACCGTTGGATTCCTACTGCTGTTTTTCATGCTGGCAGATACCATGTTGGGGATGATCAGTTCCAAGCTGACGTTCTTGAAGCCTGTCCATGACAATTCTGTTTTTCAATTGTCAAAAAAAATCATAGAGATCAACCAAGTAGGTGGTACGGAAATGATCAAGATGATCGTGATTCCCATCGGGACATTCCTGGTATTCGGGATTGTGGGCAGCCTTATTTTTAAACATAAAGAAATCAAGTAAGAAAGGTGGCGGGTGAGTATATGTTGTATGGTGCGATCATCCTGATGGGATTGTTTGTTGTGTACCTGCTCGCCCGTCAGTACATGGTAAAAAAGGAAATCAAACGGATAGCCGGCCAGCTGCGTAAAGTCAATGAACGGGTTACGGAAAAGAAAGTGGACATCCGTTTTTTTGACAACGATGTAGAAAACCTTGCAAAGGAAATCAACCAGCAAATCGACCGGACAAAACAGGCCAATGCGGATAAGCGAAAGACGGAAAATGAGTTGAAGCAGGCTGTATCCTATATTTCGCATGACATCCGCACCCCGATGACGACGATATCGGGATATCTTCAGTTTTTGGAATCCGAACAATTAAGCGCCGAGGAAAGAAAGGAATACATCGAGACCCTCAAGAAAGGTGTAAAAAGATTGAAGGTCCTGCTGGAAGACTTTTTCGAGCTTTCTGTCATCGAACAAGCGGATTATCCGATAAAACCGGAAAGAGTAAAATTGAATCCGCTTCTTACCGAAGTATTGGTAGGTTTTTATGAAGAATTTAGTAAAAGAAAGATAGAGCCGAAAATTGAAAGGACGGGAGAAGAAGTTATGGTAATGGCAGATCCGTCTGCTATTACACGGGTGCTGGAAAACTTGGTGATCAATGCGATCAGGCATTCGAGCGGGGAGGTGGCTGTCCAACTTGAACAGACCCCTTCATCCGTCCGTTTGACTGTCAGCAATTCGGTCGACGGTTTAAGCGAAGCGGATTTGGCCCATTTATTCGACCGTTTTTATAAAGCGGACCAGACAAGAACGGGAAAAGGTACAGGGCTGGGACTGCCGATTGCCAAGAGCCTGATGGAAAAGATGAATGGCAGCCTGACTGCTGAATTAGTTGGAAAACAATTATTGATGACGTGTGAATGGGAAAGGTTGAATTGAATACATCATAAGTTTTTTTGGTATTGAAAAATCCCCTCCGAATAAAAAGGAAGGGATTTTTTGCATGTCTGTAATCATGTTTAGCTTTCTGCCATTTCTGCCTCCGGCGCTTGTTTGACACGCTTTATCCAAAAGGACAGGACAAGGCTGATCACCCCGAAGAGAAGCATAACGAAGTAGGCGTCACTGATTCCCTGGATAGAAGCTTCCATGGTCATGTGTGCCTGTGTTTCGCCGTTAGCCGCACCTTGGGCCGCAATATCCTGTAGATGGGTTTTCGTTCTGCTCGTCATAATCGTGACGATCAAGGAAGTACCGATCGCACCGGCCACTTGCCGTGCCGTATTGGAGATAGCCGTTCCGTGTGCATTCAGCCTTGACGGCAGCTGGTTCAATCCAGCCGTTTGCAGCGGCATTAAAAATAATGCCATCCCGATCCGGCGTCCTGTGTACATCAAAATGAGGAATGTATAGCTTGTTGAGTCACTCAGATTGGCGAAGCTGTAGGTGGTTGCGAGAATGATCGCTATCCCGATGATGGCCAGCCATTTCACCCCGTAGCGGTCGAAAAGCTTCCCGACAGCAGGGCTCAACAATCCCATCAAAAGCGCGCCTGGAAACATGAGCGCGCCTGCTTCCAAAGCGGTGAAGCCCCGGGCGTTTTGCAAATAAAGCGGTAGCAAAATCATATCGGCATACATCACGACCGTGATGACGCAGTTAATGATTGTCGTCAGAGAAAACATATTGTAACGGAACGCTTTTAAATCAAGGAAAGGTTTCTCTGAAATCAACTGCCGCCACGTGAATAATCCGATCGTAAGCGCGCCGACAGTAATCGAAATGATTACTTCTATATTGGACCAGCCTTCGTTTCCCGCCTCACTGAAGCCATACAATAGAGCGCCGAATCCGATGGTGGAAAGAATCAGACTCACCAAGTCAATCTTGCCCTTTTTGGTTTCCGAGACGTTTTTCAAAAAGATGAAGCCGCAAATGATGATTATCACCACAAATGGCACCATGCCGTAAAACAAGACCTGCCATGGAAAAGCATCGAGTATATAACCGGTAAGCGTCGGCCCGATGGCAGGGGCGAAAATAATCGCAAGCCCGACTGTACCCATTGCGGCTCCCCGTCTTTCCGGAGGGAAAAGCGACAGAACGACGTTCATCAACAAAGGCATCATAATTCCGGTGGATGCTGCCTGGATGAGCCGCCCGGTGAGCAGGACAGGGAAGTTCATGGCCATGGCGGAGACAAGCGTCCCGGTTAGGAAAATGATCATCGCGGTCTGGAACAGCTGGCGGGTCGAAAAACGCAGCATCAAAAATCCCGTGACTGGAATCAAGACGCCATTCACCAACATATATCCTGTCGTCAGCCATTGTCCGGTTGCTGCTTCAATGTTGAATTCTTCCATCAATGTCGGAAGTGCCACCGTCATGGTCGTTTGGTTGAAAATAGCAAAGAAAGCGCCCAAAATCATGATCGTCAAGACCGGACCCTTTCTGATTGGAATGCTGTCTGTTGTGTCGTTGGAAGTCAATGATTGTCATCCTTTCTTAGGTGTTTCAGTAATTTTATAAATTGTAGTATAATTTACAACATATAAATTAAATTATAGATAGGAAAATAGGCGGGTTCAACATACAATTTTTCGTGATCTGTCTATTAATTTACAAGTATTGATGTATTGTAGCTTAAAGCTGGGAAACTCAGCAGATTTTGAAAAATTGTTGTATAGAAAGAAAGGGGAAAAGGAGATGGAGGAAAAGAAAAAAACGGATCCACGGATCGTTCGGACACGTCGGTTGTTGAAGGATGCGTTTGTCGAACTGATTCAGGAAATCGATATCGAAAAACTGTCGGTAAACCGTCTGGCAGAACGGGCGACGATCAACCGGGTCACCTTTTACCTGCATTACCGCGATATACCGGATATGCTGGAAAAGATGGCTGATGAAATGATGAGTAATCTCATTGAAGTATGGAAGGAAGCGAAAGCAGAGCGAAACTCGGCTGAAGAAACCGAAAAGTGGCACGTAATGGAGAGCGTGCTGCATCATATAGCCGACAATGCAGCGTTTTACAAAATCGTTTTCACCTCTAAGCGGATTCCGATTTTCAGAGACAGGCTGTTGGCATTTTTGACAGAGCGGATCATATCCAGGGTGGAACGGAAAGGAGAAGAGTCCACTGTACATAAAGACATTGTGATTTGGTATGATTCCGCAGCCTACATGGGTACGATCGTGGCCTGGCTGCAAAATGATATGCCGTATACGCCGTCTTATATGGCGAAACAGATTTATCAGCTTCGCCACAGAGAGTTGGAGGAGAGATAGACGGATTAGATGTTTTTGGTAAAAAAGACGATTCCCTTTATTTGAGAATCGTCTTTTTAGTGGCTTGATCAAGTTATCTATTCGAAAAACCTATCGGCTCTTCTGCCGGCTCTTTCATTTTTCTGAACTGCGAAGGCGTGCACTTTTTATAACGTTTAAACGTACGGATGAAATAACTCTGGTTGTCGAACCCGACGTCCAACGCGATGGTCAAGATTTTTCGGCTAGTTTCCCGCAGTAATTTCGCTGCATGATTGATACGGATGGTATTGGTATATTCAATCGGGGTCATCCGGACAATGGATTTAAAGAATCGATTGAAATGCCCCTCACTCATTTGCACAAGGCAGGCTAAGTCTTTGATCTTTATTTTTTCGTGGAAATGGTCCTCTATATATAAGAGGACTTTTTTAATTTGGTCCGTTTTTTCGTTATGAACCGTTTTTTCAGGTATAGGATAGTTCCCCAACCATTCTGCCATCACCTCGAACAATAACCCTTTGATCGCCAATTCATAGGCTGGCGGCCTGTTTTGGGCATAGTGGATGATACGGGAAAGGGAGTGTAAAATTGATTGCTCCCAGTCAGTGTTCGGTTTGATGATGAGAGGCTGGGACGTTTCCAGCTGTTCCAACCGGTCCACATAATGGGACTCTATTTGGTCATACGCAAAGCTGCGGAGGAAATTAAGGTGAAAGACAATAGCGGTAATCTGAAAAGCGTTTTGTTGCAAAGGATAGGCTGCATGAAGCTGGCCGCTCGGAATCAGGACAGCTTCACCAGGCTCTAGGATGACACTGGAGGAACCAATTTGAAAAATGGCCGGTCCTTTTTCCAGCAGCGTAAATTCCATTTCATAATGCCAGTGCAAGCCAAAAATAACACCATTGGAATCAAGTTTATTTTCCGTATAGGTTCTTAAAGGAAACATTGGATCTCCATGATTTCTGTCTTCCATCAACCGATTTTTATCCATTTGTGATTCCCCCCTTATCTCTCAATATATCAGAATTGTGTTATAAATTGCGAGAATTAATAAAGAAAACGCTTTCTATTATCACTATTATTTTAATTAAGCATTTGATTCTCCCTTATTAGGCAGCTCGACAAATCAAACGCGTTCAAACCGCCAATGGACAGGGGTCTTATTTTTTTATCAAATAGTGAAAGCGATTAACTAAGTCTTGCTGCATGAGCAAAATGGGAGAGTGCTGATCTTACAAGAAAAGAAGGGGTGTTGTTGTTGAAGAAAGGATGGCTGTTGTCTTTTACTAGTTTGCTGCTTCTCTTCATGCTGAGCGCTTGCGGAGGTGGTTCCAGTATCACAGAAGAATCCGGGACGGACACGGAAACCGCGGATGGAAAACAGGAAATTCTTTTGTGGCACTATTATACCGGATCGGAGGAGTACCTGACGGAACTGTTGGACAATTTCAATCAGTCACAGGATGAAATACACGTGAAGAGTGAATACGTGCCGTTCAGCGATATTAAAAAGCAATTATCCATCGGCTCTGCCGGAGGCAATCTTCCTGACATTATTATATCGGATACTGTCGATAACGCTTCTTTGGCATCGATGGGCGTGCTGGCCGACATTACCGACAAAGTGGAGAACTGGGAGGAGACGGAAAACTTTTTAGAATCTCCTTTGCAGTCGACAGTCTATGAAGGAAAAAACTACGGCATGCCTCTGACAAGTAACGCGTTGGGTCTGTTTTACAACAAAGGCATGTTCGAGGAGGCAGGAATGGAGCCGCCTGAAACATGGGGCGAGCTGAAGGAAACTGCTGCAGAATTGACGACCGATGACCAGAAAGGACTTGGTGTCTCCGCTGTCAAATCAGAAGAAGCCACTTTTCAATTTTACCCGTTCCTTTATTCGGCGGGAGGAGATTACCAACATTTAGATTCGGCAGAAGCAAATAAAGCATTATTGCTTATCAAAGACATGCTGGACGCTGGATCGATGAGCGAGGATATACTTAGTTCGACCCAGGATGATCTAGCAACGAAATTTTCCTCTGAGCAATTGGCGATGATGGTCAACGGCCCCTGGATGATCGAACGCCTGCAGGAAGCCAACCCGGACATGGACTTTGGCATCGTGCCGATTCCGCAAGACAAACAAGTTTCCTCCGTACTTGGCGGCGACAATATCGAAATTACCAAGGAGGCCAATGTGGATGCGGCCTGGGAGTTTCTGAAGTGGCTGCTGGCTCCTGAGCAAATCGAAGGCTTTACCAAGAACACAGGGTATTTTCCGCCAAGACAGGATGTTTTGAATGAGTCGGACTACTGGAAAAACGATGACTATTTACAGGCTTTCATCCCGATTATGGAAGTGGCAGAAGCGCGCGGACCGTCACCGGATTGGCCGAAAATTTCCGAAGCGATTCAAATCGCCATCCAGGAATCACTGACCGATTCAAAATCAGTGGACGAAGCATTGTCCGATGCGGCCGCTAAGGTAGAGGAAGTAGAATAACCGATTACTGCTGAGTTGGAGGGTGCAGGAGATATGAACGATGTTTTCAGTAAACAAGGCAGCTGCCTGATAAGAGAATACGATAGTGAAAAACTTTGGATAGAACCGTGGGGAGAAAACAGCTTGCGTGTCCGCTCGACATTTCATGCTGAAATGGAGCCGCAGGATTGGGCCCTGCTTGAACCGGAAGAGGGAACAGCCGAAATTACGATCGGCGAGGAAAAAGCCGTCATTCAAAATGGCAAGATCCGGGCCGAGCTGACAAGTGCCGGCAAGCTTACTTTCTATAACCAAAAGAACGAGATACTACTGGAAGAGTATGTCCGAAACCGCAAGAACATCAAAGCGTTTTGCAGTGCGTTGAAAATCGATGCGCGTGAGTTTCAGCCCCACTTGGGCGGAGATTATCAACTGACGTTAAGATTTGAATCCAACCCGGAGGAAAAGCTTTACGGGATGGGGCAATACCAGCAGCCGATATTGGATTTGAAAAACTGCACGCTCGAACTTGCCCAGCGAAATTCACAGGCCACCGTGCCATTCGCACTATCCAGTCTCGGCTATGGATTTCTCTGGAACAATCCAGCTGTGGGGCAAGTGACGTTCGGAAAAAACATCACCGAATGGAAAGCAGAGTCGACCAAGCAGCTGGACTATTGGATAACGGCCGGTGACAATCCTGCAGAAATCGAAGAAGCCTATGCCAAAGCGACCGGGACGGTGCCGATGATGCCGGATTATGGAATGGGTTTTTGGCAGTGCAAGCTGCGCTACCAGACACAGGAGGAATTGCTGGAGGTCGCAAGGGAATATAAACGTCGCGAACTCCCGATTTCGGTGATTGTCATCGATTATTTCCATTGGCCGAAACAAGGGGATTGGCGGTTTGATAAAGATTACTGGCCAGATCCGGAAGCGATGGTCAAGGAACTGAAAGACATGGGAATCGAGCTGATGGTGTCGATTTGGCCGACTGTCGATAAGCAAAGCGAAAACTATGAAGAAATGTTGCGAAAAGGCTACTTGACGAGAACGGATCGCGGCATCCGTATAAATCACGACTTTCTGGGCAACACGCTTTATTTTGACGCCACCCATCCAGGGGCTAGAGAGTATGTCTGGAACAAAGCAAAACACAACTATTATGACTATGGGATCAAAACCTTTTGGCTTGATGAGGCAGAGCCGGAGTACAACGTCTACGATTTTGACAATTTCCGCTACCATATCGGGCCGAATCTCCAGGTCGGAAATATTTATCCAGCCATGTATTCAAAAGCATTTTACGATGGCATGACCGCCGAAGGACAGGAGAACGTGGTCAATCTTGTCCGCTGTGCCTGGGCCGGCAGCCAGCGGTACGGCGCGCTCGTATGGTCGGGAGATATCGACTCCAGTTTTGCTTCACTGCGCAATCAGTTTGCCATTGGCTTGAACATGGGACTTGCCGGCATACCATGGTGGACAACGGATATCGGCGGTTTTCATGGCGGCAATCCGGATGACCCGGCGTTCCGAGAATGCATGGTCCGCTGGTTCCAATATGGTGCGTTTTGTCCCGTTTTTCGTCTTCATGGCGATCGGGAACCACACCAGGAACCGTTGGGAACAAGCGGTGGCGGTTTATGCCCAAGCGGCGCGGACAATGAGGTGTGGAGCTACGGAGAGGAAGCTTATAAGATTTTTAAAAAATATATGGGAATACGTGAACGGCTTCGTCCGTATATAACCGAATTGATGGAAGCGGCGCACGCAAAAGGGACTCCGCCGATGCGCCCATTGTTCTACGACTTCCCGCAAGACCAGGAAGCCTGGAATGTAGAGGATGCTTATATGTTCGGACCGGACCTGCTAGTGGCACCAATATTGTATGAAGGTACGGCACGCCGTACGGTCTACCTGCCTCAAGGGGAGACTTGGAAGGATGCAAACAACGGCAACGTCTACGAAGGCGGACAGCGGATTACCTGCGAAACACCGCTTGATACCATGCCGCTGTTTGTAAGAGGAGACGCGGAACTGCCTTTATAGGGTCTGTCTATTTATCTTTTATCCGTGTAAAGTTGATGATGTTCTAACAAAAAATTGTGTTTATTTTAGGAGGACAAAAAGTGAAAAGGATTAGTGGTTTAGTATTGGCAGTCATTTCATTGGTACTCGTGTTATCTGCATGCAGTGGCGGAACTTCCATCACCGATGACGAGCAATCTGGTGGTGAGGGAGAAGCAGCGGAAGCTTCCAAGGATGTTACCATCTGGTTCCATTACACCGGAAAACAGCAGGAAGAGTTTTTAAGTCTGATAGATGAGTATAACGAGTCGCAGGATCAGTATGAGGTGGAAGGAGAATACGTTCCGTTTGCTGACGTGAAAAAGCAGCTTTCTGTCGGTGTGGCCGGCGGTACGCTGCCTGACATGGCTTTGATGGATGTAGTCGATAATGCCGCCTTTGCTGAGCAGGGGGTTTTGGAAGATATCACTTCGAAGGTTGAAGAGTGGGGTGAAATCGATAACTTTTACGAAGGGCCCGTGGAATCGGCCACATATGATGACAAATATTATGGTTTGCCTGTCGGCAGTAATGCGCTTGGACTTTTTTACAACGAAGATTTACTGAAGGAAGCTGGCATCGAAGAGCCGCCAACTACCTGGGATGAATTGAAGGAAGACGCAAAGTCGCTGACAAACGATGATACGAAAGGCTTTGCGGTTTCTGCTGTCAAATCGGAAGAAGGCGCTTTCCAATTCTATCCTTTCCTGCGTTCGGCAGGGGCTGACTATGATTCGCTCGATTCGGAAGGCGCTGTGGGAGCGATGACGCTCTTGACCGACATGATAGACGATGGTTCGATGGGCAGCGATGTGGTCAATGCAACCCAGGATGACCTGGCAAGACAATTTGCCGCAGGGAAACTGGCCATGATGGTCAACGGTCCTTGGAATATCGAGCGCCTGAAGGAAGAAAGCCCGGACATGAATTTCTCCATCAGCCAGATTCCCAAGGATGAACAATTTGCTTCCGTCTTAGGTGGGGAGAACCTGACGATTATCAAAGACGGAAATGTCGATGGCGCATTTGATTTCTTGACCTGGTTCCTGGAGCCGGATCGTCACGAAACGTTTACGTACGAAACGGGTGTCTTCCCGGCAAGAAAAGATGTGTTGGAAAATTCGGACCACTGGACGGAGGATCCGTATTTGAGCGGTTTTGTGCCGATCATGGATGGAGCCGTACCGAGAGGACCTTCTCCGCAATGGCCGGAAATTTCCGAGTCGATCCAAATTGCGATACAGGAATCGTTGACCGGAACAAAATCACCAGAAGAAGCATTGAACAAGGCAGCAGAGTCCGTCAGCGAAACGGTTGACCAGTAATGAGCAAAGCCCCTTGGCATGAGGGGCTTTGCCTTTAAACCGCAATCAAGAATACAGGGAAAAAGGAGACAATTCGGTATGAAAAAAGGCAGATGGGGAGAATATTTGTTTATTTACCCGGCAGTGATTTTCATGCTGCTGTTAATCGGATATCCCCTGATTTACAACATCATTTTAAGTTTCCAAGACGTAGACCTTAACAGCCTGGCCACCGGTGAAAAGCATTTTGTCTGGTTCGATAATTATAAAGCGTTGGCCAATCAGGACGGATTCGGGATTTCGGTCTGGAACACGATTGTGTACACGCTCGGAAGTGTCGTGTTCCAGGTCGTGATCGGCTTTTTACTTGCTTTGTTTTTCAGCATGAAATTCAAGCTTGCTTCTTTCCTGCGAGGTGTCGTGATGATCAGCTGGCTGATTCCGCTCACCATTACCGCCCTGCTTTATAAATTTATGATGGGCTCCGGAGAAGGGATCTTCAACCAGATGTTAATGGGAATCGGCTTTATCGATGATCCGATTCAATGGCTTTCCAATCCGGACATTGCCTTGTGGAGTGTCATCATCGCCAATATCTGGGTCGGAATCCCGTTCAACATGCTGCTATTGTCGACCGGATTGAGCAACCTGCCGGAGGATGTCTACGAAAGTGCCAGTCTGGATGGTGCAAATTGGTTCCAGAAACTGTTCAAAATAACGATTCCGTTATTGCGTCCGGTACTCCTCGTTGTGTTGATGCTTGGATTTATTTATACATTCAAAGTGTTCGACTTGGTGTTTGTCATGACAGGAGGCGGACCGATCAATTCGACCGAAGTGTTGTCCACCATTGCTTACCGGCTTTCCTTCAATGAGTTCCAATTCAGCCTGGGGGCCGCGGCAGCAAACATTTTGTTTATCATTTTACTGGTTGTCAGTGTCATCTACCTGTTCATGATTAACAAGGATGAGGAGGCGTAAGCATGCAAAAGCGAAAAGAATGGATGTTGAATAGTTTAGGGATCCTTTTCGTCTTGATCTTTTTATTTCCCGTTTATTGGATGATCATCACGGCTTTTAAGAGTCAATCCGAAATCTTTCAATCTACGCCGACGTTTTGGCCGAAAGACTTTCAGTTCAGCAGTTTCATCGATATTTTCAAGGACAATGTCGGTCAGTATTTCCTTAACAGCTTCATGATCGCCGGTTTGGCCACGATTCTGGTATTGGTGCTGGCGGTACCTTCGGCGTATGGATTGGCTCGTTTTAAAGTGAAAGGGAAAAATCCCATGATTCTGTTGTTCCTTGTCACGCAAATGCTGCCGGCGACCGTCATTTTGACACCGTTGTTCATCGTTTTTAACAACCTGAGTCTTCTGAACACGTATTGGGGACCGGTGCTTACATGTGCCACCTTAGGTGTGCCGTTTTCTGTCTTGATTTTGCGGACTTTTTTCCTGGGTATTCCCAAAGAACTGGAGGAAGCGGCAAGCATTGATGGCTGCGGTCGGTTCAGAACCTTTATACGTGTAATTGTGCCGATATCGTATCCAAGCATCGTAGTATGTGCTGCCATTTCCTTCTTCTTTTCCTGGGGGGATTTGATCTTCAGCATGACGTTCAACCGGAACCAGGACTTATGGCCGCTGACGGCAGGGATATACAACGCAATCGGGCGTTATGGAATCGAGTGGAATGACTTGATGGCTTTTGCTACCGTATCGGTACTGCCGGTCATCGTGATTTTTGTCATCTTGCAGAAACAACTTGTGAAAGGCTTGGTCAGCGGCTCGATTAAATAGAGCAATCAATGCAGTAAGGAGTGTAGTAACAGATGAAGTTTACCAATGGATTTTGGCTTACCAGAGAAGGGTACGACATCAACTTTCCCAGAATGGTACGTGACGTAAAAATCGAGGATGAAAGAGTGACTCTTTTTGCACCTTGCAAGGATATCAACCACCGTGGGGATACATTGAATATTCCTTCGCTGACAATCGAGTTGACCGCGCCAGTCGAAAACGTCATCCGTGTAAAAGCGTGGCATCATAAAGGAGAAGTGCATCGGGGACCCGATTTTGACGTACCCCCTGAAGAAGTATCTTTGAATACAGAATCGACCCAGGAGGAACTCCTTGTTTCCAACGGTTCCCTGCAAGTAAGGATCCAGCGCAACCCATTCCGCGTCCAATTTTTGCACGGTGATACGATGCTGACGCATATGGAATCGAAGGGGCTTGCCTGGATCCAAGGGCCGGAAAAGGAAAGCTATATGCGCGCCCAGTTAAATCTTGGTGTCGGGGAAAGTTTGTATGGGCTGGGTGAACGGTTCACGCCATTTGTGAAAAACGGGCAGGTTGTTGAAACGTGGAACAAGGATGGGGGAACCAGTTCGGAGCAGTCGTATAAAAACGTTCCATTTTACCTAAGCAGCCGCGGTTATGGCGTGTTTGTCAATCACCCGGAAAATGTCAGCTTTGAACTAGGTTCCGAAGCGGTGTCCAAAACCCAATTTAGTGTGGAAGGAGAGCTGATGGATTACTACGTGATCGACGGCCCAACACCGAAAGAAGCCCTTGGCCGTTATACTGAACTGACTGGAAAACCGGCACTGCCCCCAGCCTGGTCGTTCGGCTTATGGCTGACTACCTCGTTTACGACTGATTATAACGAGGAAACGGTCAATCATTTTGTAGACGGGATGGCAGAACGTGGTATTCCATTAAGCGTGTTCCACTTCGACTGCTTTTGGATGAAAGAATTTGAATGGTGCAATTTTGAATGGGATCGGGATTGTTTTCCGGAACCCGAGGCCATGCTGCAGCGCTTGAAAGCAAAAGGGCTGAAAATATGTGTGTGGATCAATCCGTATATTGCAGAGAAGTCTCCTTTATTCGATGAAGCGGCCGCCAATGGTTACTTGCTTAAAAAGAAGAACGGCGATGTCTGGCAATGGGATTTATGGCAGGCGGGAATGGGGATTGTCGATTTCACCAATCCGGATGCTTGTGAATGGTACTCAAGTAAATTGAAATCCTTGCTGGATATGGGAGTCGACACTTTCAAGACGGATTTCGGCGAGCGTATACCGACCGATGTGGTGTATTTTGATGGTTCAGATCCAGAGCGCATGCACAATTACTATGCATTCAAGTTCAATCAGGTGGTCTTCGATTTACTGAAACAGGAAAGAGGGGAAGGCGAGGCGGTTGTTTTTGCACGAGCAGCGACTGCCGGCGGTCAGCAATTCCCCGTCCATTGGGGCGGAGACTGTGATGCCACGTACGAATCGATGGCAGAAAGCTTGCGAGGAGGTCTTTCACTTACCCTTTCCGGCTTTGGTTACTGGAGCCATGATATCGGCGGCTTCGAAAACACGGCCACACCTGATTTGTTTAAACGCTGGACGGCATTCGGCTTGTTATCCAGCCACAGCCGCCTGCACGGCAGCAAGTCCTATCGGGTGCCATGGCTTTTTGATGAAGAAGCGGTGGAAGTGACCAGGCATTTTTCACAGTTGAAAAACCGCTTGATGCCGTATTTGTTCGCGAAAGCAGTAGAAAATCGTCAGACCGGGGTTCCGGTGATGCGGCCGATGCTGCTCGAATTTCCCGATGACCGCAACAGCCATGTGCTCGATCAGCAGTACATGCTGGGGGATTCCCTGCTTGTAGCTCCGATTTTTAATGAAGAGGGAATTGGCTCCTACTACTTGCCACATGGCAAGTGGACCCATTTGCTGACAGGTGAAGTAGTCGAGGGAGGTTCCTGGCATCAGAAACACTATGACTATATGAGCCTGCCGCTGTTCGTAAAGGAAAACACCATCCTGGCGATGGGGAAAACCAACGACCGTCCCGATTATGACTATGCGGACGATGTATCCTTTGCCATTTATCAGCTGAACGACGGGCAGAAAGCAAATGCTGCCGTTACAGATTCAACTGGCAGAAGCAAAGGGAAAATCGAGGCAACCCGTAAAGGGAGCCAAATAACCATCACAACAGACATGGAGTCACTTTCCTATTCCGTTGTCTTAAAAGGAATGGACTCTTTAACATCCGTTTCTTCTGGTGATTTGGAAAAACTAGCGGACGGTATGTGCATCCGCCTGAAAGATTCAAAGGAGGTGGTGCTCACTCTCTAATGAATGCTGAACGATCTTTATCTGACAAGAGCTAGACAACAAGAATAGCTGGCCACCGTTTTCAACGAATAAAAGACCCCCTCTTTTAGAAAATTGGAAACGGTGGTTTCTTTATTACTTTTTTTGGTAGGAAAGTAGTGTTTTGTGGAAGAAAAAGAGAGTTCTGATAAGAAATAACTGAGGAAAAGTAAAGTGATATAGTAAGAGAGTGTTAAGTTCCGATTGCAGTATCCGAATGAAAAAGCCTGATTTTTTTATAATCAGGCTTTTATGTTAGGATGGTTCAGTCTATTGTGCTGTCAATCCGCCATCGATCACAAACTCAGCACCGGTACTATAACTTGATTCCTCTGAAGCGAGGTATAGTACAAGGTTTGATACTTCCTCCGGTTTGGCAATCCTTCGATTAGGTATATGCTTAGAAAACTCTTTTATCGCATCCTTTGAATCTTCTTGTGCAATCATCGGCGTTTCAATAACACCAGGATGGACAGAATTTACACGGATTCCATAAGGAGATAATTCCAATGCTGCCGCTTTCGTCATTCCCCTGACAGCGAATTTTGTGTCCGTATACCCGATAGCTCCTCCGACCAGGCCGTTAATAGACGAGATATTTATGATGGAGCCGCTGTTACCCTTTTTCATAGCTGGGGCAACAGTTTTCATGCCCAGGAAAACGGACACCTGGTTAATATCCACAATTTTTCTGTATTCATCTTCCGAAATTTCTTCCAACGATTTATTCATCGTGATTCCTGCATTGTTCACTAATACATCAATGTGTCCAAACGTTTTTTCTGTCTCAGAGACAACGTTTTCCCAGTCTGCAGCTTTGGTGACATCAAGTCTGACAAACTTTGCATGATTCCCGAGTTCAGCTGCCAACGCTTGCCCTTCTTGTTCAAGAATATCTGCAATCACCACTTTGGCACCTTCGCTTTCGAGCAACCTTGCGTGAGCTGCGCCCATTCCCCGTGCTCCTCCTGTAATAATCGCAACCTTTCCGTTTACTCTCCCCATATGTATTTCCTCCTTATGATTGTTTTTGTTCTTTTATCCCTGTTAATAGTTTCTCCTGGATCTCCAAGTATTGAGTGATTTCCTTTTCATCCAGAACGTTAAAATGTTGTAAAAATAATTCTTGGCCAATTCCCTGGGCTTCCTCTAGAGCCTTTTCCCCTTCAGAAGTAATCTTCAACTGTGTAATCCGTCGGTCATTTAAGACGTTTACCTTCTTTGCCAGCTTTAAATTAACCAATTTAGTAGCGATGTTGGTCATTGCCCCTTTGGTATAGCCTAGTGTAGTTGCTAAATCTACTTGTTTTAGAGGACCTTTCGATTTTAATTCTGATAAAACTAGAATAGGGGAAATCCCAAGCGGATAGGAGAATGCTTTGGTGAACCGGATAATATTCTCATTGTTGATTTCCTGTATAGTGTGAATTAGTTTGAAAATATTTTTTTGTTCCAAAAATCTTCCTCCCTTAAGCGGATTTATTTTCGAAAATAGTTTAATGTTAAACTATTTTTAGTTTAGCATTAAACTATTGATATGTACAGACTTACTGCAAATTGGTTCGTCTTCTTTTTTCAATTTCTCAAGAGGTCGTGATATAGAAAAGCCTGATCCATTACAGATCAGGCTTTTTAAAGTGTTGCTAGTGTATCTTTCAGATATCCCTATCCATTCGCTTTGGGATTACCTGCTTTCATGGAATTTATGTCCACCAAAACCGAGCTTTCCTTCTTCCCGTGCATGAAATAATAAATCGCCGTCGTCACAATCACCAACAATCCCATCATAATATACAGGTTGCGGTAGCCGGATAATGGGATGATCAAACCGAGAACATACGGCCCGAAACCGAGCCCTGCATCGAGTGCGATATAGTAGGTGGAAGTCGCCAATCCGATCCGGTGTGTCGGCGTTACTTTCACTGCGATGGCTTGGGTTGTCGATTGCATGTTACCAAAGCCAAGACCGATCAGAACACCGGCCAATAGTAAAATAAAACTGTTACCTGCCGTGCTTAATAGAAGCAGTCCTGCGGCAAATAAAGCGAACGTCGGGTACATGACCCAATTGGCGCCTTTCACGTCCATCAAGCGTCCGGTGAAAGGACGGGATACCAGGATAGCCACAGCGTAAACAACAAAAAACAGACTGGCTACTTGTACCAGATCGATTTCAATCGCATAGAAATTGATGAAAGACAGCACACTGGAATAGCCAAGCGATAATAACAGTACCACCAGTGCAATCGGCAATGCTTTTGGCTCGATGAAATGCGACAGTTTGAAGCCGGTTTTTTCAGCCGTTTTTTCCGGTTTTTTCACTACCGGTACACGGACAAACAGGGCAATCAGGAAACTGATGATCCCCAGTGCGAGACAAAAACCGAATATGGTTTGGAAGCTTGTATGTTCACTCATATACAAGCCGATAAAAGGGCCGATTGCTGTTGCAAGGGTGATACTCATGCTGTAAAAACCGATTCCTTCGCCTTTGCGCTCCTTCGGAATGACCTCTGCGACGATTGTACCGGTCGCGGTGCTCGCCATTCCCAAGGCAATTCCGTGCAGCAAGCGAGTGATGAGCAGAAAGGTAATGCCGATATCAATAAAGTACAAGGCAGAAGTCAAAATAAAGAAAATCAGCCCGGCATACAACATCTTTTTGTTGCCGATTTTGGTGATCATTCTTCCTAAAAACAGCCGGCCGATCAGCGTTCCGATGATAAATACGCCGGTTACGAGCCCTGCCTGGCTTTCCGAGACGCCAAATTGTTCGACCGCATAAACAGCCATAGTCACCAATAATAAATAAAAGACTAAATATAAGAAAAAGTTAGCAGAGGATACAATGGTAAAATCTTTCGTCCATAATTTTGCTTTTGATTGAGTCACGAATTTCTATCTCCTTATTTCAACATGTTGTTTCGTATTTGTTCCATGATACGGATGGTCTCCTGTTGTTCTTCTTCAGAAATACCTTCTAAAACTTCCTGTTCAAATTGATCGATGGTGACCCGGACTTCTTCATACACACGAGTGCCCAGCTCCGTCAACTGCATGGGCTTTTCGCGTTTATCTTTGCCGGCAACCTGCTCGATATATCCTGATTCTTCCAGCCGGGCGATCGTTCTCGTCACCGTGGGTTTCTCCACGCCTTGATAGTGGGAAATCTCGACAGCGGTCGATGCGCCGTGATTGTATAAGTAGTACAATATCGTCCATTGGGACCGATGCAGCTGATGTTTGCTGAGCTGCACGTTCAATTGATTTTCAAAAGGGCGGTACAACAAAATCAGTTGATGAAAGAACTTTTGGGCAGACTTAATGGGAAAACACCTCTTTTTGAATAGTTACCAAGGGTAATGGTTATCGAGAGTAACTATATTATAATACCAAATGTTAAAAGTGCTGTCCACTGGTTATGAAATAGGGGCGAAATCCCGGCTATAGAGGGAAAGACAAAAAATGAGAAGAATACTGGTATTCTTCTCAATGCAAACATGCTAATTGATTTTTCTTGTTTCTTCGGGAAACTCTGTGAACACCAGCCCGCCCAGGCTAATAATAAGTTTATCCATTGCCTGATTACGTATTGTAAAAAGCGCTTTATCGTTATAGCCAATTTCCATGGCGGACTTATCGATCGACCAATTGTTGAAATAACGGTATTGAATGAATTCCTTTTCAATAGAGGACAACTCCGCTATTGCCCGTTCTATCGATTCCATTAATACTTCCAATTCCGTTAATTCATCCTCTAATTTTTCAAGGCGGTCGGTGGAAAAGCCGATTTTTGTGCCTTCCATACTTCTTTGTGATGATGACAAACGCTCTATCTGTTTTTTTATGTTGACGGCTGCCACCTTATAATTATGGTAGTTCTTTAGGTGTTTTTCGATGATTTTGATCATTTTTTTGCGTTCTTGTTTGTCCAAATTAATAAAAAACATTTAAAATCCCCTTTCCTTCACCCTGTTTTTGGTATATATAAATTAAAGAAGTAAGTTGTTTAATTTTGTAAACTATTTTGTGGATTTTTTTCGATAATTTTGGATATGCTTACATTAATTGTTATAGTCAAACGGAATGAAAGAGACCAAAATGAAGTATACGGTCCTACCATCTCCTTCTCCGTCTAAATGGTAATTTAAGTAATTCTGCTTATAGCTTTCTCCCCTACTTAATTGGTAAACTAAAGATATAGCAAAAATCGACCTATTCTGCAGGTAATAGAATGTTTACGACTTGCGAATAGATAGAATACCTTGGTTTATTAGGCTAGGGGACATGGGATGGGAGGAAAAATACATAATGAATAAAATGAAGTTCTCTCTGGGGATTATGATGGCAGTACTATTGCTGATTTCACTAGGAGCTTGTTCCAAAGCAAATGATGAAACATCGTCAACCCCTGATACATCCACGAAGGAAGAAAGTGTGGATTCTTCGAATTCACCTGATGAGGATTCAAATGAACAGGACAGCAAGAAACAAGAAGAGGAAGACGAACCGGACTCCGAGGTTGAAAAAAATCAAAACACCTCAGAGGCTGATCATGAGTCAGACACTGAAACTCCAGACGAACAAACGGAAGCAAATATGGATGAGTCAGATAGTAATAGAGAAGATATTGAAAATTATCTAAATGAAAAATATGCTATTGAAAACACGCATTATACAACAGAAACCTGGCAAAATGAAGACACCGGAAAAACAGAGTATATGGTTAAAATACTTCCGGATACCAAAGAAAGTGATGAAGAAATCACAGGAGCTCTTAAAAATGGGGAGACCGATGAAAGAATTGATAGGATGATGGATCTGGCAGAAAAGATAATGGATGATTTGACCGAAAAAAATAACAATATTCATGTCGATTCTGTTAATTATGTATCTTATGATGGAGAATATAGTTTGACTTTAATCCAAGACTATAAGTAACGAAGGAAGAAACAAGGACAAAAAGTGCTATGTCCTTGTTTCTTTTTTCCTGCCATTAAAGGAGAGAGTCGGCGAGATTTCTTCGTTCATCCATGGGGGTTTAACCACTAAAATCCGAACTGATGGTGAGTTAATCGGGAATATTTCCGGGATTTTTTCAAGAGAAATGTATTAGTTTATCGCGATTTTTTCCACTAATGCCCAATGTAAGATGGATTTGTAAAAGCTTTTACAAAACTATTTTACAAGGAGTGTTATGGACTATGGTAAGTATTACTAGACAAATTTCGGAGTACAATTTTTCCAGTCGTAATGGGAGCACAGTAGATTATATCGTCGTTCACGATGTGGGAATACCGGGGCAGACGGCCAAAAACAATGCAGATTACTTCGGTGGAGGTGATAGACAATCATCGGCGCACTATTTTGTCGACAGAACATCTATTTACCAAGTAGTAGAAGAATCTAATAGCGCGTGGCACTGCGGAGATGGGAACGGTATTTACGGAATTACCAATGCCAATTCCATCGGGGTCGAAATGATTGTCGAAAGCGGAGAGTATATTCATGAAGAAACCATTAGCAATGCAATTGGTCTAATCCTAGAGCTTCAGGCTAAATATAATGTGTCGTTCGACAATATAGTTCGCCATTATGATGCAAGTCGTAAAAATTGCCCGCAATTTTTGAATAAAGATGGCAACTGGACTGGTTGGTACCGTTTTAGAGAACAATTGGCTGAAGGAACTGCACCCCAGCCAAATGAACCTGCCTATCCTTCAAGAAATGGCTATACGGAAGAACAAATTGATAATGTGGAAATTATTACAGAGTATTTTAAGGAGAAGGGGTGGACCATTGCAGCAATTTCCGGTTTGCTCGGAAACATGGAACAAGAATCATATATCATGCCGGATATTTCTGAAATTTCCAATGGCCGTGGTTATGGATTGGTTCAATGGACAAGTAGTGAGGATCGATCTGAATTAGGAGTTGACTATATTCAACGACTGCTTCAAGATGCAGGGATAGAAGGCGATTACCGCAGTATTCATACGCAATTGGAGCTCCTTAATTGGCAGATGTACAGCGGTACCCAGTACTTTGAAAAACCGGAGTATCCATATTCACCGGAGGAATTCACGCAGTTGCAAGATCCTGCTTTAGCGGCAAGAGCATTTGAAAGAAACTTTGAACGACCGAGAGATCTCCATCCGGAGCGTGCTGATATGGCCATAGGTTGGTATAACTATTTAACCGGTAATGGAAATGAGGACGGCAATCCCGGTGATTCAGACGGCGGCGGTTCTAGCACTTATACGGTACAGGCTGGAGACAATCTAAGTTCGATCGCCTTGAGATTTGGCGTGACGGTCGCACAATTGCAGGAATGGAACAATATCAGCGATCCAGATGCGATTCAAATCGGGCAGGTATTACGGGTGAAAGCCCCGGCAGACGGGGGAGGCAGCGGTTCGAGTACTTATACCGTGCAGGCCGGAGACAACCTAAGTTCGATCGCCTTGAGATTTGGCGTGACAGTCGCACAATTGCAGGAATGGAACAACATCAGCGATCCAGATGCGATTCAAATCGGGCAGGTATTACGGGTGAAAGCCCCGACAGA
This sequence comes from Sediminibacillus sp. JSM 1682029, assembly GCF_041366435.1. NCBI lineage: Bacteria > Bacillati > Bacillota > Bacilli > Caryophanales > Bacillaceae > Sediminibacillus > Sediminibacillus sp. JSM 1682029. The sequence goes on along the minus strand of NZ_JBEWYY010000008.1, from coordinate 91,269 downwards.
CGGGGGAGGCAGCGGTTCGAGCACCTATACCGTGCAGGCCGGAGACAACCTGAGTTCGATCGCCTTGAGATTTGGTGTGACAGTCGCGCAATTACAGGAATGGAACAACATCAGCGATCCAAATGCGATTCAGATCGGCCAAGTATTAATAGTCGGTTAAATCATAAAAAAGGAAAAAGTTTTTAATACAAGTAAAAGGCATCTCTTGCAGGTGCCTTTTTTCTATCTGTCCAGGGACTGATGTTTTTATTCAATATAACTTCACCAATTTAGTGCTAATAAAAATTCATGATGAATGAATCTCACAAATATTGACACCATTTAGGAGATGTGATATTTATTTGTTAGGCGTTAGCACTCTAATACGTCGAGTGCTAAAATAAATGAATCCATGCTAAAAATTGATCGAAAAGGGGCTGTAGAAATGGGAAAAAGAAAATTCAAGGCAGAATCCAAACGGTTGCTAGACTTAATGATTAACTCTATCTACTCGCAGCGGGAAGTGTTTTTGCGAGAGTTGATTTCCAATGCCAGCGATGCCATTGATAAAATTTACTACAAGGCGCTGACTGATGAAAATCTGTCCTTTAACCAAAGCGATTACTACATAAAAATCGAAGCGGATAAGGATGCCCGTACCTTGACGATCACCGATACAGGGATCGGCATGACCCAGGAAGAACTGGAGAAAAACTTGGGGACGATTGCGAAAAGCGGCTCGTTGAATTTCAAAAATGAAAATGAAGTGAAAGATGGCCATGATATCATCGGTCAATTCGGGGTAGGGTTTTACGCGGCATTCATGGTGGCAGATGTGGTGACCGTGACGAGTAAGGCGCTTGGCAGTGACGAAGCCTTCAAATGGGAATCAAAAGGGTCCGACGGCTATACCATTGAACCGGTGGCCAAAGAATCAACTGGCACGGTGATTACCTTGAAGCTGAAGGAGAACACAGAAGAGGAAAACTATGATGAATTCTTGGAAGAATACCGCTTAAAAGAAATCGTCAAAAAGTACTCTGATTTCATCCGCTACCCAATTAAAATGGATGTAACGAAGAGCAAAAAAGAAGATGACGGCAATGAGTATGTCGAGTATAAAGAAGAAGAAACCATCAACAGCATGGTGCCGATTTGGAAAAAGAATAAAAACGAGCTAAGTGATGAAGATTATGAGAATTTCTACCGGGAAAAGCGTTATGGATTCGACAAGCCGCTGAAGCACATCCATTTGAGTGTGGACGGTACAATCCGTTACAATGCGATGCTGTTCATTCCGGAAAATCGTCCGTTCGATTACTACACGCAAGAGTATCAAAAAGGGCTGGAGCTGTACTCAAACGGTGTGCTGATCATGGAAAAATGTGCCGACCTGATTCCGGATCATTTCAGCTTCGTCAAAGGGCTGGTGGATTCTGAAGATCTTTCGCTGAACATCTCCCGGGAAATGCTGCAGCATGACAGACAGTTGAAGCTGATTGCCAAAAACATCAACAAAAAGATCAAGTCTCAGCTTCTCACCCTGCAAAAAGACGACCGGGAGCAGTACGAGAAATTTTATAATGCCTTCGGCCGTCAGATTAAGTTTGGCGTTTATAACGAATTCGGCGCCAACAAAGATGTGCTGAAAGACCTGCTGTTGTTCTATTCTTCGAAAGAGAAGAAACTCGTTACATTGGCTGAATATGTATCGAGAATGCCGGAAGACCAAAAGTACATTTATTATGCAACCGGTGAATCAATCGACCGCATCGATAAGCTGCCGCAAACAGAGCTTGTGGCCGACAAGGGATACGAAATCCTTTACTTCACCGAAGAAATTGATGAATTCGCCATCCGCATGCTGGCAAGCTATGAAGAAAAAGAATTCAAGTCTGTTTCCAGCAATGATTTAGGATTAGAGGATGAGGAAGAAAAGACGCAAGACGATGAAAAAGAACACCAAGAACTGTTTGATTATATGAAAGAGCAGCTGAACGGGAAAATTAAACAAGTGCGGGTATCCAAGCGCTTGAAAACCCACCCGGTTTGTTTGACGGCAGACGGCGAGATTTCTATTGAAATGGAAAAAGTCATCAACGCCATGCCGGACAATCAGCATATTTCTGCGGACAAAGTGCTGGAAATCAATCCGACCCATGAGGTTTTCGAGATTCTGAAGGGTGCCTTCGACAACGATAAAGAGAAATTGAACTTGTACACCAATATTTTATATAACCAAGCCCTGTTAATCGAAGGATTGCCGGTCGATGATCCGGTTGAGTTCTCGAATAACATGTGCAAAGTGATGGTGACGGCTTAAATAATCGTGTGGTCAGAATGTGAATATGGGAAGATGCGAAACTGTGAGGTGGAATCCGTTTGGTCTCTGCTTCGCAGTTTTCGTAGTTTATTGGTAGAATGAAAGGAAACTATTGTGGAATTCGAAAAAGATAGTAAAAAGGGGGGAGTATACGATGGAAAAAAGGGAAACCAAAATCGCCAAATCACTTTTTAATTACCAACGGGCCAGAATTCTTCAAGTGGTAAAGGGGAAAGAAAAAACGGTGAAGCAAATTGCAGAAGCACTGAATGAGAAGCCATCCAGGCTATACTATCATATCAACCAGTTAGAAGAACTAGGGCTGTTAAAGATCACCAGCGAAAAACAGATAAATAATTTAACCCAAAAGTATTATACCGCCGCAAATACTGGTGCAATGTTAAACGAATACACGTTTACCGGAAAAGAAGCATCCAAAAATGCCGAATTCATCACTTCCCAGTTATACGCCTTCACAGAAGAGGCGATTACAAGAATTCAGACAGATCTTAGTATAGGGAATGAGACGGATATATCTTCGGAGGCAAGCATCATCAATGCCCATCTAACGAAAGAAGAGTGGAAAGAAGTCAACCAAAAAGTAAGAGAGATTGTTTCGAAGCGTGAAGACAAAAATGAGGACGGGAAAGGGTATGAAGCTACCTATATTTTCATGAGCTATCTAAATGAACCCGACAACCAATAACTATTCGGAAGCGAGGCGAGCATTACGCCTGCTTCGCTTCGAATAGCGTTTCCGCTTCAAATGAACTAGGAGATGGCATATTTCTCAATGTAGGAATGACTATCCAATAAAAAGAGACGAACATCGTTGCTGCGCTTCCTCCCATAAATATCATCCAGCTTCCTGTCACGGTAGCTGTCGCCCCGCCTATTAACGCCCCTAAGGGAGTGGCAAGTGCGGTTGCTCCTGCTACAAAAGAAAAAACTCTTCCAAGGTAATCAGACGGTACCACTTTTTGCAATGAAGAAAGAAACAAGACATTCGTCATTCCGATAGCAATATAACTGAAGCCATACAAGAAAACGGAAAGCAATGTAATATTCGTTATACCCGCAATCAACCAGCTAATTCCCGAAATAAAAAATCCCACAATTGTCACCCTGCCAAGAGAAATCTTATCAAAGAAACTGCTTATCAAGGAACCGACCAATAAACCTCCCGACATTGCACCTAAATACCATCCATACACATTGCTTCCTCCACGCTCGGCAGAATACTCAGGAAGGATCGCCGATACTGCCCCTATAATGAAATTGGCTAAAATCGCGGCCAGTAAAAATTTCGGAATGAAGGAGTTTTTTATAAAACGGTAACCATCCGTTAAATCGGTTTTGTAGCTTTTCCATTTGTCACTCAATGTTAGGTCGGAATCGTTTTCCGTTTCATTGAATTCTGTCTTTGGGACCTTAAGGTAAAAAAACAGCGTCATCGCCATTAAGAAAGTCGCCGAGTTTAATGTGTAAACCGATACAGCCCCCATGGCTGCGATGATAATTCCGGAAACTCCAAGCAAAATCACATCAAGTAATTGATAGGTAGCGGACATCACCGAGTTTGCTTTGGTTATATGTTCTTTATCGACAATGCTTGGCAATAAGGCTGCCTGGGTTGGATAGACAAATTGCTGAATGATCGAAACGACGGGATTAATGATCAATACAATCCACACGGAAAGAAAACCGAAAAAATAGGCCAAAGGAATGAACATTAGCAAAATAGCCTGAATCATCTGCGAATAAATAAGGATGGACTTATACTTGGCTTGATTAATGAGCGGGCCGATAAAAAATTGAAGGGCGATTGGAGCAGAAGTCAAAAAGCCTGCCAAGCCAGTGAAAAAACTATTGTGAGTAAGGTCGTAAATCAACCACATAGATGCCACAGCGTACAGACTGTCACCGATGTTCGTCAGAACCCTGCCAGAAATCAAAAACGTAAAATTTTTGTTTATCACCTTAACACCTCCATTAAAATTATTTTAACGTTAAATAAAATAAAACGCAATATTTTAATTTTTATAATATTGACATAATTTTGAAAACAGGGTAAATTATATGTAACAGAAAAATAATTAAACCGATAAAATAATTTTAATGAAAGGTGGTGAGTAATATGGCAGATAAACCAGTAACTGTTAATGTATTTTGCTAACCTTTGATTACTTATCATCCGGGGTTGTCCTGTTTTAGGACAACCTCATTGTTTAGGAGGGAAAAAATGTTTAACAGGGATTCCAAAAAAGTGAACAAAATGAAAGAATTACGCTTAAAGCCTTCAAGATTTAACGTGTTCAGTAATGGAGAAGACCATGTGAAACTGTTTAATAGCTATACAGGTGAAATCGTTAGATTTAATGGAGAGCATAAGGATTCTTTACTTAAAACTTTAAGAACGAAGGAAATTTCCTATAAAGAAAATAATCGGCTAGTAGATTTTTTGGTTGATAATAAATTCCTGGTAAATAGTGAAACGGATGAATTCAGAAAAGCCACTGCACAAAAAGTCGCTTCATTGAATAAGGATCGGACACTGAATTTAATCATCATGCCTAATGAAGACTGTAACTTCAGGTGTGTATATTGTTATGAAAGTTTCGAGAAACAAGAGATGAGTAACCATACTAAAAAAGGAATAATTAATTATTTGAAAGCCAATTTACAACGTTACGATACTTTGCTAATCTCGTGGTTTGGCGGCGAGCCATTGATATCTTTTAATGTTATACGCGAATTATCCAAAGAAATGATGAAATTATGTGAGGAATACAATGTAAGCTATCTGGCAGGTATCACTACAAATGGGTACAACTTGACTCCAGAGGTATTTAAAGAGTTGCTAAGTTATCAGGTGGTCGGATATCAAATAACATTAGACGGCACAAAAGAAACCCATGATCAATCGAGAATAGGCAAGCATGGAGAAGAAACGTATGAAACAATCATGGAAAACCTGATCAAAATGAAAGAAGTAGACAATGAAAATTTTCAGGTGATTCTACGATCGAACTTAAGCCAGGAAACCTTTCCTGTCATGTATGATTTTATTGATAACATGAAGACTCACTTTGTAGAGGATCCGCGCTTCAGTCTGCATTTTGTTTCTGTGTTGAATTTGAAAGGTGAACAAAATGCAAATATCCACTTATGTAATACGAAAGAATTGTTCCCATTTTATAATTACGCTCAAAACCAAGGGTTTAATTTTGATTTCTATAAGCAAAACTTGCAGCCCGGCGGCTCGGAGTGTTATGCATCCAATCCCAACTCCTTCGTTATAGGCTCAGATGGAATGATTTATAAATGTACCGTTGCTTTTGATAATCCATATAACCATGTCGGCGATTTAACGGAAGATGGAGAAATGAATCTTTATCACGATCGTCTCTATTTATGGTTGTCAGGTGGAGAGAACGAGGATTCATCTTGTACAAGATGCTACTTTAGACCATCCTGTCGGGGGAATGCATGTCCATTGGAAAGAATTGAATCGAATCAGACGCCATGTCCACCAATTAAAACAAATATTAAGCGATATTTAGATATCGTGGAGGAGGATATGGTCTATGAAGGATAAAAAGAAAATCCTGTTCGGTGTGACGGGAGCTATTGGTTCTATCAATGCCCCTGCGTATATTCAGCAATTGATTACGGACTTTGAAGTGGATGTGGTTTTCACAAAATCAGCAGGTTTTTTTATAAACCCTGAGGGGATGAAGCCTATTGCGAATGGGGTTTATACCGAGGCTTTTGATTTAAGCGAAAAGAAAGTCCCACACGCTAATTTACCGAAAGAAGCTGATGCATTTGTCATTCTCCCCACTTCTGCAAATTTTTTATCTAAGCTGGCAAATGGCATTGCAGATGATTTACTATCTTTATGCGCACTAAACTATGAAAAGCCTATTTTCCTGGCGCCGAATATGAATAAGGTGATGTGGGAAAAGAAGAGTGTGCAACGTAATGTGGAATTATTGAAAAATGATGGGCACATATTCATTAATGAATCCTCAGAAGGATATGAGGCTTCTACCGGAAAAAGAATCATATCTGAAGCTGCTTTACCTGCTCCAAGAACTCTCCAATATTACTTATCCCAAGAAGTTTTTGTCTGAATGATTATTTTGAATGAGAAATGGATGGTTTTCTTCCGTAATGTTGTAACCTGGTTTTCTTATTAATGAAATCCAGGTTATTTTATGTCTTTAATCAATGAATATAATGAGCCTAACAATCTTTGGAGCGAGGAGCATACTTAGTATAGTATAAAAAACGGCTGTACTATAAATAGGATATAAAACCTCAGCATTGAAAATGTCCCGAAGGAAACGGGGGTGTCCCCTGCTTACGTATGTTAAAATGTGAGTAATATTGCCTCTTCAAGGTGACGGTTTTGCCACAGAAGGCGGGGATCCGGTTTCTTTTGTAGTGGCGAGAGGGACAGCTGCTTTTGAGTTTATCCATAATCAGCGCAAGGATGACGTGGTGGTATTCATTCATTATACATATTCGCACACTTCTGCTGGAGAAAAAACAGCTGAAGAAAACGCCTGAGTGACTATCGAATGGTTATCCGGATAAAGGAATCGGCCTCATACAACATCACATTTGATAGAGCGGGAAAAACCAACATGCCAGGGAAAAAATCATAATCAAGTAGTCGGAGCCAATGCATTGTTTGATGCCATAAAGTCGTTTGACGGGGAACGTGGGGCTTTTACCTAAGAGAATTTCCATGGCATACATTTTGAAACTGTAAACACTATAGAAACGGGGCATCAGCATGAGTACGTTGAAAAAACAAAAACGCAACAAACTATTCACTCTATTAAGAGGATTAGCAGTAATCGTGGGTGGATTTATCGCAGCATACGGATTGGAAGCGGTATTGATTCCAAACAATGTTTCGGACGGGGGAGTTACGGGGCTAAGCATCGTCGGTTCGCAGCTGTTCGGAATGCCGTTGGGAATTCTCATTGGCATTTTCAATATCCCTTTCATTTGGCTGGGATACAAACAAATCGGCAAAAGCTTTGCCATCTTTTCGATTATCGGGATTGTTTCTCTGGCTGTCGGCACCAGTCTCATGCATCACATCCCGGCGATCATCGAGGGAGACACGCTATTAATCACCGTAGTCGGCGGGATTATCCTCGGGTTTGGAATGGGGCTCGCACTGCGTAACGGCGGAGCTCTGGATGGCATTGATATGCTGGCGGTGCTTTTATCGCGGAAGTTGCCGTTTGGGACCAGTGACTTTATCCTGTTCCTGAATTTATTTGTATTCATTTTCGTGTCGTTTGTATTTGGACTGCAAGGTGCAATTTTGTCTGCGATTGCTTACTTTATCGCTTCGAAAGTGATCCATATCGTCGAAGAAGGATTGAGCGGGTCCAAGACCTTCAAGATTATTACGACAGAGCCGAAAACAATGGTCGAAACGATACGGGATCGTCTGGGAAGGAGTGCCACGTACAAGGAAGCATATGGCGGTTACTCCCATGAAAAATTCATGGAAATCACCTGTGTCATCAACCGGCTGGAGGAAAGCAAGCTAAAGGAAATCATCAATGAAATCGACGACACTGCCTTTGTCACGGTATATGACGTGGTGGAAGTAAAGGGCGGAAACTTCAGAAAAAGTGATATCCATTAAAGGAACAGGAATGAACTTGGGACAAATGCATCATGACCACAACAAAAACCAACCATTCTTATCCTTCTCTCATGATTCGTGTGCCACTCCGGCATGGTACTTCGCTTTCCGCGGGCACGGCTTCAGCTAACTTGGCAAAGAATACCGCTTCGCCAAGTGGATCTTCAGCTCGCGCTCTTCCCGCAGGAGTCTATGTACCTTGCCTCCGCTGAATGAAGGTGGTTTCTCTTCTGGCGTGCTTTCCGTTTTTTCTATTGCTGTTCCGGTAGAAAGCCAATCCCCATGGAAACAAGGAGTACTTTCCTAACTATGCTGTTTATCCGCAACTTCCGATTTCTGAAGAATCTTCTGCTGATTTTTCGTCTTCGTCACTGTTTAGAAACCTAACGCAGATAGAAGAATACAGCTCTGTTTATTTTATCTTGATATGTAGAAATCAGACTACGAAAACGTAGCGATACGAAGAACGCATCAAACAACAGGAAAAAAGAAGTTTACTGAACACACAAGTTAAAAACCGAACGAATTTGATTGATACTTCCAATTCGCACGGTTTTTGCTTTGATGACCATGCTTTTGCCCCGGCCGCATTTTCCATTTATAGAGAATAATAAAAGAGCAAGGTGCCAGCGTTTAATTTGGCAGAAGAAAAATCGATGGAGATGAATCGAATGATAGACTTTAGCAACAAACCGACCATCACAGGGGAAAAGGTTATTTTGAGGCCATTCATGGTCGAAACGGACTTTCCTTATCTCGCGGAGTGTTTAAAAGATCCTGAGGTATTGAAGCTGACAGGAAGTGATGCCGGTTTTGACCAGGAAGAGGTGCTGAAATGGTACCAGACCAGAAACGGTCAGACCGACCGGCTGGACCTGGCCATTGTCGATAAACAAGAAAATCATCTGGTTGGGGAAGTGGTGGTCAATTTATATGAAGAAGCCGATCACAGCATGAACTTTCGAATCCTGATCGGTCCAAGAGGAAGAAACCGAGGTCTTGGCACCGAAACAACCCAGTTGATGGTCGATTATGTATTCGCCAATACCGATCTTAACCAACTGACGTTGAGTGTGTTCGCATTCAATCCGAGAGCAAAGAAGGTTTATGAAAAAACAGGATTTGTTTTGGACAGTATCGACAAGGATGATTTGCAATATGAAGGAGAGTGGATAGACTCGATCAATATGAAATTGACCAGAGAAGCTTGGCAGGGAACGAAATGAAAAGAATAAGAAAATGGAGACCTTTCTATACCAAAAGGTCTTTTTTTCGTCTGTATTCCCTCCTTTTAGTCAAAACGAACTATTAACATTTCCTGGTTGTCACTGAAATAATAAAAAGGTGCAACTTTTTTGAAGAGGAAAACGTTATTTGAATGAGAGGGGGAGAACATTGGATATCCAGGAGCTCTATGAACTTTATATTCACGATGTCTATCGATATCTTCTCTCCCTCTGCAAAGATAAAAACCTGGCGGAAGATCTTACGCAGGACACGTTCATGAAAGCATACGCGGCATTGGAAACCGGCCCGCCGAATCACTTGAAGGCCTGGTTGATGAAGATTGCCTATCACAACTTTGTCGATTTTGTGAGAAGAAACAAAAAAGTCACGTATGAAGAACCGGAATACTTTTCGTACTTGTCCCAGGAGGATTCCACCGAATGGCAAGTGCAAAAAAAATTGGAAAAAGAAGAACTGCATAACAAATTGGCCCAATTAAAACCGATGCAGAAGCATGCCATCCTTTTATGCGATATACAAGGATATTCATATAAGGAAGCGGCGGAAATGTTATCTGTAAAAGTAAATACATTGAAAACACATATTTTCCGAGGAAGAGGCCGGCTCAGACAGCTATATGCGAATAGGAGTGCTGAGGAATGACTGAAGAATGGAAAACCAAGTTAAAAAAATATTATCAGGGAAAGCTTTCGGACGAGGAAGCGAAAGAAGTGGAGGCAGATTTAGAGAAACTGGATGCGTACCAGTCGGTTATCGATGAGGAGCTGGACGCGGATGAGCACAGGGATGATGCTGCCCTCCCGGAAAATGATCTGCCAGATGGAAAAGCGGCAAAAATGGTCCGAAGCAGTATCCGACACGCCCGATTTTCCTTAATTGCCTATGTCGTCATGATCGTGTTGCTCATCTATCCTGTGATGACCATGGCCAGTTATCTTTATTATGGCTGGGGAAACAAAGCCAACAGGCTGATAGATGCAGCCATCGAAACCGTATATGTCACAGAGCCGAATGTCAGCCTCGAAGAAATGGAGATCGAAGAAGAGGTTGGGTTGTTTTCGCTTGATGTCAACATGGACCTCTTTAAACGGATCGGAGATAAGGATATAAAACTGGGGGATTGGGAGGTGGCCTATCAATTTGACCAGGCAGAGCCTCCTTCCAGAGATTATATTACCGAAACGCCGCCGGAAGACATTCCTTATTACGACACGAAGAAGCTTTATCATCCCGAAGCGAGCATAACCAATCATGATACGGATGCCTGGGACACGTTGGAGAAGCTTCCCGAAGGAACGGTTGCGGAAGCCTATCTCTCGTTAAACGACCTTCATCAGCCCGACAGTATGCGGGAGATTACGGAGGGCCTGGACATTGAATGGCGGTGGTATGCCATCGATACCGGGCTGGAAGCTTCCGGCAAAAGCAGTGAGGGCGGCTATCTGGCACCAATCGGCTATCCTGCCCAAACAGATCCGGATGCCTGGTCGCCCTATCACGATGGAAAACCGAATGCCGAACAATTCATGGACAATCTTCGGTTTCTGGAGGATTATGAGCAGCAGGCCGTGGATATCGCCCATGCAAAATGGCTCGATCTGGATGAACGAATCGATTATTTAGAGGGTCACGGAATCAAAGCGTATGGCGGCGTCGTTACAGGTCCGAGCAAGGAAATCCTTAAACTGCAAGACAACGAGTCGGTTCGTGCCATCTATCTTGGGGAGGTGCGATTATGGAACTAGGCAGCATCTTTAAACGGAAAAAAGCTCGGAAAGTAGCGGAAACGAGATTGGGTGTGGCTTCTTTTATTTTGGCTTTGTTCACACTTGCCTATTTTAATGTTTTTTTGATGACGAAAAGCAGCTTGGGGGCCTTTTCCAATATGTTTCTTCAAATCATTCCGGCAATAGGTCTCCTGCTGGCATTTCTCAGCTTTTTTCGCGTCCATTACAAAAAGACTTTCACCTGGTGGGCGCTGTTTGTATATGTGTTTATAGGGATAAGCTTGGTCACTATCCTTTTTGTGGAATTTATCATTTACCCGAAACCGTAACAGAAGCACATCGGAAAACATAAGAACAACCATACATCAAGGGGCAAGGAGGATTTTTTATGAAAAAACGCTGGATGATCATCATTGTCAGTATCGTGCTGCTGCTCGGCATCATGGCAGGATTGTCCTGGTATGTTTCGAAGGACGAAAACAAAGAGGACGAAGCGGCAAAACAGCCTCCTTTGAAACAAGCATACAGTGTCACCGGGGAAGGGCAGACAGCATATGTGACTTATGATGAAGAGGGAAACAATGAAATCCATCTATCTAATCCCGAATCAAATCAGAAATCGACCGTTCTATCTGTTGACGAACCGGTTGTATCGATCGATTTCAGTGCCCACGGGGAAACTTTATATTATGCGACCAATGATATTGTTTCCAACCGAACACTGTTAAGCCATATTTACAGTTATCATTTGGAAACAAAGAAAGAAACCGAATTACTCCAAAGCAGTTCGATTGTCATGGAAGTGAAAGCCGGTTCAACGGATGACAGCCTGCTGTATTATCGGGCAAATGCTTTCGAAGATATGGGAGGAATCACCGGAAAAGTCCGCAGTGACTTTCAGGCATACCGGCTTGATTTGAGCGATTTGTCGGAAGAACAGCTTACCAGCCTGGATGACAAGGAAATCAAGGGTCTTGCATATACGAAGGAAGAGGACGGTGCATTAGTTTCAGTGGGTAATACGATTATCAAAATCCCTTTCGAAAACCCTGAAGATACCGAAACGATTTTAACAGAAACGGAACAGGTCTATGATCTGGCCGTTAATCGTCAGGACGGCGGCATCATTTATTCCATGCCGGGAAAGGATGGACCGGGGACCTACAAATATGAACTGTACTACCGGGATTCCGAGGGAGAAAAAACGCAAATCACAGAGAACGAAAGCCATACAGGAAATCCGGCTTTGTTACCTAATGGTGATTTGTATTATATGATTGATGCGAATTTTGGTAAGGGCGAGCCAAGCTATGTTCTGTATAAGCAAAGTCCCTGGAAGGAAGGGGAGCCGGAAGTAGTGGACCTGCCTGACGATAAGCTAAATCAAGACGACGAATCCTAAAAAACGCCCCGTGTCCTGCAATGGACACGGGGCGTTTATTTTGCCGGCTGGATAAAGATTTTTAGTTACAGAAACCGTATTTCACTTTCTGTTCAAAGGCAAAAATAAGTCGCGACCCGCCGGCCTCGTCGGTGCCTTCTGCACAACTAATCAATTGGTAGTCGCAGTAACAGGAGCCGTACCCTCGGGAGCTGTAACACGAATCGTGTACCTTGCAGCACGCATCAAGCGGATTGACAGGATCCAGCCAGGATTTTGTACATCCGGCGCCGCAATAATTGTATGTTACCAGCTCATTCCAAGGCAGTCCGTTATAGCGAAATTGACAACACTCCGTTCCAGCTGTCGGGTAAATATCGAAACATGGAACACCCCAGAATTCGTCTGGATCGGAAGAGAGCGTAGTAAAAGAACCAGCGTCCTGCTCCTGTTCCAATAGGAACGTTTCTGCCACAAATTCGATTTGCGCCGTTTTAGCATCCACGAAGTGCTCCCTGGCAAATGCGCCATTTTCGAAAATGAGCTTTCGCTTGATAATGTTGTTGTCTTCGATATTTACAACGGTCACCAGGGCTTCAATATCTTCCCGGCCGGTTTCCAGATTGTGATAATGCGTCAATTCCACACCGAGGTTGTTCCCTTGTTTGAGGAATACGGCAGTAGTCTTCAAATCTGCTTCGTCAACGGATACCGGCTGCTCTTGCTCTTCCTTGGTGGTGATGAAAATTTCCACTGCGGATGTCTCTTCCAGGGAGTTTTCCTGTACAGGGACAAACTTATTGATCTCGTTGATGAGTTCTTGATTCAACAGCGCTTCTCTAACCAATTTGGGTGAAACCTTTCGTCCTTTAAATAACAATTCAAACACTCCTTTAATGATTTTTTTATACGGATAAAACCTTTGTTCCTCTGGAGGTATTAACTGGGCCTCCTTGTCATTTCCCTCCTTTTTACCGGTGTTAGTAGGTAAAGAAAGGGAGGGAAAAGATTTATCAACCTGCCGGAGACTATTTTTTTAATAGAAAAAGGCTTCTCCATCCGAGAGAAACCTTTTCATGATAATCCCGCTATAACAATGTGCATACCTTTACAACAAACCTTCCAGATTCTTTTTGTTGAATCCCAAGATGTGATGGTTAATCCCATTTCTACGGATCACCGTAAACGGGGTGCCTCTCACGTCATATTGAATGAATTCATCAAACGCCTGTTCATCGTTTTTAATATCCTTTTCTGTAAAATCGATTTCTTTCTCCTGCAGCCAGCTGACCAGCCGGTCGCAAAATCCACATCCCTGATTGGTGTACACGACAATTTCCTGCTTAGCGGCCATGAACTCCCTCCTTTCTATCATTTAAAGAGGAAGCGATGAAGCAGAAATCAACTTGTTTTTGCATTTTTTTGAATCAAGGCAGAAATTTCATCCCATACCGTTGACTGGCATATTCGCTGATGGAATTCACCTGGTCAGCGGACTTTAGAGCCAAGTCCTGAAAGAATGCGCGTTCCTCCTCTGAACATGACTCGTCGATGCACTGAGCATAATACAATTGACAGCATCTTGCTTCGATAAAACAGTGACATAATTTTTCGCACATCTCCACCGAATATCATCCTTTCTTGGAAAGCGTTTGGCAACGGGAACTAGGAAAGAAACTTCCCTATATGATTAAAGAGAGGGCAAGGAGGATTTTGTAAACCTGTGATGGAAAAAAGGGAAGGGAAATGGAGGAAAATTGCTTGCCATGAAAAAAAGCGCCTGGGATCATCCCAAGCGCTCTAACTCTTATAATCAATTAATCCTTATCAGTCGGAACAGCACAGCTGTCATCCGTGCAAACCGCCCCGTTCCCGCCATCAGGGGACAAATCCTGGAGATTTGGCTTCGGATTTTCTTCTTCCCAAATCTTTTCAAGCGCCCCTTTAAACGTTTCTAAAGGCTGGGCACCGGAAATGGAATATTTATTACTCACCACAAAGAAAGGGACACCCGTCGCTCCGATTTGCTGAGCGGTTCTCTCTTCAGTCCGCACTTCATCCGCAAATGCAGCTTCATCGTTCAATACTTCCAATGCTTTACTTCGGTCCATCCCTGTGGCTTCTGCAATGTCAGCCAGGGTCTCGGAATCTCCGACATTCTTCGAGTCGGTAAAGTAAGCGTGCAGCAGGTTTTCGGTAAGCTCTTTTTCTTTGCCGAGTGTCCGGGCAAACTTCGCCAGACGATGCGCATCGAAAGTGTTCGTCGGTTTCATGTCATCGTAATTGTAGGTCAAGCCTATTTCAGCAGCCTGTTCAATGAGCCCCTTGTTCATTTCGCGCACCTGCGCTTCACTGGACTGGAATTTAGCAGCCAATGCTTCGTAAATGCTTTGATCGGTATATTTAGGCGCAGTGGGATCGAGTTCGAAGCTCTTGTATTCCACCTCTACCTCGTCTTTATGCGGAAACTGTTCAAGCGCCATCTCTAAACGCCGCTTGCCAATATAACAAAACGGACAGACAAAGTCGGACCATACTTCTATTTTCAAAAGAAACACCTCTGTTCGGTTAGTTTAACGTCATTGTAGCACAGGGACTGTAAAAAACTTGATCATCCTGCTCACGGTCCGCTCATTCTGAAATTTATTGCGAAAAAACGGAGTAGGCGGAATAAATTTTGGAAAAGCTAACAGGTAGAAAATACAGAGGGGGTCAACAAATGCCTATACAAAATGATTATGAAATCCAGCAGCTGCTTGAAGTGTCTCAGAGACTGGAACAGGCCGCCAATCAGGCGAAAAACAGAGCCGACTTGGAAGCGATTGAACAACTGCAAAATCAACTGCGGGAAGTACAAGGGAAAATCCAAGATGCGCGGGGAAGAGCAATCAATGGAAGCGGAACATCAAGCGAGCCATTGTTTGAAGCCCAGCTAAGGGTAGAAGAGACGCAGCATCAGATGGAGAGGGCGATGAGTAATTTGAGTGCGGTAGAGGATGAGGTGCAGCCGTAGGGAAGTAATTAATTTTCATAATGTAAAGGAGATAAGCAGTCAAGAAAAGCTTTTGTCATTTTGTACTCTGGCACGAGAAATATAATGCTGCAAACTATATATACATAACTGAACTGATTTCAGGAAAGCAAACTAATGATATCTTTACATCAATTAAATAGACCTTATATAAACGGTCACATCTAGTGCCTGCCATTTGTCTGAAGATGTTAAAATTGGCAAGACACAAATCTATTGATTTTCCTACTTTGTGGTGAAGTGAAACAGTTCAATGACAGCATTGTAAGAAACAATTGCTTTTATAGAAACTGCTTTTAAGAATACCGTTTCCTGCTTAAGCTAATTCTTCAAAAAAGTTGTGGTGTGAAGTCCTGCCAATATGAAGCGTGTTGTTCCAGCTAAGTTGATAATACAGTGTAGGAATTCAAAAAATGAGAAAGTATAGGATTATAAAAATTCAAAATTACCATCCAAAATATCATACAAATATATTATGTAAAGTTTCATTTAATCAAAAAAGTATAAATAAATAATCATAGAATTTCAAGACAGTTAGACATAACATAAAAATATTTGTTGGTTATAATCTGTTGTTATCCAAGATTCCCTGGAGCCTTCCGATAATAAGTTAACTAGTCTTAAGAAATAAGTTATTGAGTCAAATTGAAGGGTTGAAAAGGAATTTAAGAGGGATTTAATTTAAAACTTAAAACACTAGAAAATCAGAAGAATTTTACAGTAGGTAGTTATAGAATGAATAGTTGTAGAATTTGGCACCCTACCCTTGATTAACCAATTTTAGCTCTCTCTTCATAAGAACACGCCATTTATGTTTCAAAATATTTTTTATTTGCAAATTATAACACCCCTATTTGTAAAAAAATAGAATTTGTTTTAAAATAGTAACCACGTTATATTACACGGGGGGAGACTACAATGGAGAAGGAACTTAGAGAACAAAAACTAAAAGAAATACAAAAAAGTGAACCTTACATGTCAGGGATTAGAATAAATTATGATGGGCAAAACAGAGCTTTTAACGCATATCGTATTCCATTAGAATATTTAATTTACAATAAATATAATGGAAGAGTAGGTAGTGAAGTGAAGTCTTATGAAAGACAGTACAGAGAACTAAATCCGGAAAATAAAGAAGATAAGAAAGTTATAGAAGAGTTTCTTTGGAATTCATACGAGAAAAGAAACAAAAGAACTGAAAAAAATTTAGTTGAAATGGGACAACAAGTATATGGAATAGTTACTAGTGATGGTATTATAATTGATGGGAACAGAAGAGCGAGTTTGCTAAATAGAATTTACAAAAATAGGGAAAGTTGGCAAAAGCAAAACCATAATATAGATGCCTGTAAATATTTTATAGCAATAATATTACCCGAAAATGCTGGGGAGAAAGCCGTACAGAAATTAGAAACTACATATCAATTAGGGGCAGATGAAAAGTTAGATTACAATCCTACTGAAAAATATTTAAAATGTAAAGACTTAAAGAGAATAGGGTTCTCTGAAATAGATATTGCTAATATGATGGGTGAAAATAAGTCCACCATTGAAAAGTGGTTAGGAATAATGGATTTGATGGATGATTACCTAGATTACCTTGAATACTCAGGGATATATACAAGGCTGGAAAAAAGAGAAGGACCAATGGTTGACTTATACAGTTACTTGAAATCTTATGATAAAGGTACTAAAAGTGTAACGTGGGACTATGATGAGATGGATGTAACAGACTTAAAGACTATTAGTTTTGATTACATTCGTGCTCAATATGAAGGTAAAGAATTTAGATCAATTGCAAAACCGAGTAAAAAAGACGGAATATTTTGCAATGAGAAGATTTGGGAAGATTTTCGTGAATATCATTTCAATTCTACAACCGAAATAGAAGAGGAATCCGTGGAAGATGTTATGAAAAAGAACCCTGATGCAAATATGTCTAAGCTGCTGACTACTAGGGATAAAGATTGGAAGAAAAAGGTTAAAAATCAATTAAAGAATAATTTAAAACAATCAGAGTCCAAAATTGATAATATTAAACAAGCTAATAAGCCAGTTGAGTTACTTAATAGAGCGAAGAATTCCTTGTTGGCGATTAATGGTAGTTCGCTGAAAGGAAACTCTGAAGAAGCTCTACTAGTTAAAGAGATAGAGAACATATTAAAAGATTTTAAAGATGTATTACCGGAAGGAACTAAGTCCTTATGAAATCCATCGAAATAGAAATAGATGAATTTAGGGAGAAGTTTGTTTTAGCTGGAGCTATTAGTGAGTTGATTGATATAAAAAGGGCAAAATTATATTTAACAGATTACTTAAATGCAGAATTCAATGAGGGAAAAGTTTATATTCCATATGATAACCAAAATCAATCCGAAGTTTTAACAAAAATAAGAAAATTGTTAAAAAAACATAGGTTTGAGGAAGAAAAATCAGATCAAGTAAAAATAGCGTTACAAGGTTACTTTAAAGAAGAAGAAAACTTCGAAAAATTTTCTTCGAAAGCAAATAATATCAGAAATAAAATCTTTGATAAATGGGAATTTAATACCTTCGTTTCATATGTGAAAGCTAATATGAAAAACAGGACTTTATATGAACTTCAATTACTTTCTGCTTTCCACTTAGCTTTTGCACAGAATGCCTGTAATTTTTCTGTTCCTGGGGCGGGCAAAACTAGTATAGTTTATGGAGCTTACGCATATTTGAAACATCTGAAAAATGAAAATCCCAAAAAGGTAAATCGTCTCTTAATAATAGGCCCTTTAAGCTCTTTTGGACCTTGGGAATCGGAGTTTGAGGAGTGTTTTGGATATAAGCCGTATTCCAAACGTTTATCTGGTGGAGTGGATAAAGCTGAAAAGACTAATTATTTTTATTCCGACACTCCTGCGGAAATCACACTTATTTCTTATCAGGGACTTCCCTCAGTGAAGGATGACTTAGTGTATTTTTTGAAAAAAGAAAAAGTTATGGTTGTTTTAGATGAAGCACATAAGATTAAAAACACTGATGGAGGAATAATAGCAGAAACTACTTTAGAACTAGCGAAATATTGTAAATCAAGGGTGATTTTAACAGGAACACCTGCTCCAAATGGGTACGAAGATATGTTGAATTTATTTAATTTTATATGGCCAACAAAAAATGTTATAAAATATAAAAAATATCACTTGCAAGAAATGTCCGAGTCCTACAGTGATGAACGAATTCCAAATCTTATTAACAATATTGCACCCTTTTTTATAAGGATAAAAAAGAGTGACTTAGGAATCCCTAAACCAATAGAAAATCCCCCAATAATGGTGGAAATGGACAGTCACCAACGAAAAATATATGACTTTATAGAGGATAAATACATGAACTACCTAGTTCAAGAAGACGATACACCGAATCTAAAAAGCTTTCTTGTAAGGGCTAGGTTGATTCGTCTAATGCAAGCTGCAACTAACCCAGGATTACTTAAACAACCAATACAAGATTTTTACGAAGATGATACTCTAACAGAGAATTACATTGATGATACAGAAATATTAGAAGAAATCTATGATTATTCAGACAGCATAATACCCAACAAGTTTAAAAAAATTGGGGAACTTGTACAATCAATTGTCCAAAAGGGCGAAAAAGTAATTATTTGGATGTCTTTTATCCAAAATATGCGTGATTTGAAGAAATACTTGGACACTATAAATATACAATCCAGATTACTCTATGGTGAAGTACCTGTTGAGAGTGAACAAATTGATAAAGAAGTAGAAACAAGAGAAAAAATAATAAAAGAATTTCATAATCAAAAGTCTGAGTTTGCTGTATTAATAGCAAATCCTTATGCTGTATCGGAATCTATTTCTCTTCATAAAGTCTGTCATAACGCAATATATGCAGAAAGAAACTTTAATGCTGCACAATTTATTCAATCGAAAGATAGGATACATAGGTATGGACTAAAAAGCTATGATAAAATTAATTATTACTATTTTCTGAGTTCAAAATCAATCGATGAGACCATTCACGAACGATTAGAATTTAAAGAGAAAAGAATGATGGAAGTTATGGAAAATCAACCTATACCTTTATTTAGCTTAATAGAGGATGAATATGAAGAAGATGATATTAAGGTGTTGATTAGAAATTATACTAGGAAAGTTAACTGATTATGATAGATTAGGTAATTATGAGGAAATAGAATTTATACTTTTTGATGTATTGTCACTGGAAAATAAAGACCTGTTTAATATTGAATCTTTCGTACTGAGTAACCCTAATTACAGAAAAATACCTGTAAAAGGAATATTGACATTAATGTTACATATGGATATTATTACTATCTCATCAGGGAGGAAAGTTTCCCTTACTAAAACAGGAAATATTTTATCAGAAAAGTTACGTACTTCTAAAAAACCTAACGAATTATTTTCTGCTAAATTACTTAATCTTGTGTTTAGTGAATTTTTTGATGTAGAGAAAGTGTACTTTGATTCAGTAATTGGAAAATATGCATTAAAGAATAGTGGTATTTCTTTTAAATTATCAGGGATAAGAAATTTATTGATTAATTTAGGTGTAATTGGTTTTGATTATAGAAATGAAAATATCTTGTTATTTGATAGCAATTATGAAAGTATGTTAGAAAAGATAGTATCGTCAAAAAGAAGTAAGCTATCTTTAGAAAAATTAAAAGAGATTCTTGAACATCAAAATAAAATAGGAGAAGAGGCAGAACTTTTTGTTTTAGATTATGAGAATAAAAGGCTCAACTCAGTTAATTCAAAGTTCTATGCGAAAAAGATATCTGAAGTGGACGTTTCGGCAGGTTATGATATAGTTTCTTTTACCAATCCCGAATCAAATAAATATGATCGTTTTATAGAAGTTAAGTCATATACTGGAAAGATAAATTTCTATTGGAGTAAAAATGAGCTTAAAAGTGCCTGTACTAAGGAAGAAAATTATTATTTATATTTAGTGGACAGAGATAAGATTAAAAATAAGAATTATCAGCCTGTCATAATAAGGGATCCTTATAAAAATGTATACTTAAATGAAAAACATTGGAAGAAAAATGTCACAGAATGGCATATAACGAGTGACGATATATAAGATAGGTGATTTTAATGAAAGTTGCAGATTTTTTTTGTGGCGCTGGAGGGTTTTCTGAAGGCTTTAGAATAGCGGGTTTTGATGTTGTCTTTAGTGCGGACAATTGGGGACCAGCAGTAATCACTCATACCAAAAACCACCCAGAATGGCCAACAAAAAAAGTAGATATTGAATTATTATCGAAACTACCAGATGATGAGTTTCATAATATTGTTCCGGATACTGATGTAATTATTGGTTCTCCACCGTGCGTTGCTTTTTCTAATTCAAATAAATCAGGAAAAGCAGATAAGTCTCTAGGGATAAGATTATTTGAAGCATACTTAAGAATAATAGCGAGGAAAAAGTTCAAAAAAAACTCTGTGTTAAAATACTGGATTTTGGAAAATGTACCAAATGCGAGTGAGTTTTTAAAAAGTCATTATACTGCCCAAGACTTAGAGTTAGATGGGAACTTTATACTTGAAGTGAAAAGTAATAGTTCTGGTATATATAATTCTAAATATTATGGTGTAGCACAAAATAGAAGGAGATATTTTTGTGGAGAGTTCCCGAAGCCTCAAGAAACTATCTTAAATGATGAAGAAGTTATTCCGTTAAGCTTTATTTTAAGAAGTTTAAATAAAGTTCAGGGAGAGATAAAAGATCCAAATTATCCTGAATTGAAAATGCTTGATAGAAAAATCAATGATCATTTTTATGTGAAGGAATTAGCTGATTTCGAATGGAAGAAGGCTAAAAAGGCAAAACGAGACAAAGGGTATATGGGGAAGATGGCATTTCCAGAAAGCCTTGATAAACCTTCTCGAACAATCATGGCCACTTTGTCTTATAGTTCTCGAGAATCTCATATTTATAAAATAGATAATGAAAAGGATAGATATAGAACTCCAACTATACGTGAAGCTGCAAGTATTATGAGTTTTCCCATAGATTATAAATTTTATGGTGACACTAAAGCAACCAAACATAAGTTGGTTGGAAACGCTGTTCCTCCTAAATTAGCATATGCCTTTGCAAAAGAGATAATACAGACTGAAGGAGAACAAATTCCCCCATATCCAAAAACAAGTTTTCGGCAAAAAAAGGATGAGGAATTTGTAAACTTAAATTACAATACTTTCCCTGTCAATATTGAAAAAAGGAAGAATCTAAAAAAAGCACGATATAAATACCACATTCCATATTTAATCCTTAATACTTATAGAGTAGAACTTACTAATTATAATTCTGACTTTGAAAATGAAAAAATAAAATGGACAGTTGAACTCCATAAGAGTCAGGGAGCAGCAAATAAAAGGGTTTATACGCCTGGTATCAATTATATAAGCAATTTAGACTTAATTATACGTAAAAAAATAGAAAAATTTTTAAAAAGAATTCAAAACGAAATAGTAAATCCAAATCAATTTCAGGAATTTTATTGTATGACTAGTATTGAGCGAAAAGAAAATGAATTTATGGGTCCTGATGAGTTACTTGAAGAGATAAAAAAATTTATTGAAGAAATAAATATAAATGATGAAGAATTATCAGTGAAAATTAAAGATGATGGTGATGAATTAACTGTGCCTTGGAAGATTGCCATCGGCTACTTTATATTGTTTAGAGTGGTAGAAGAGATGAATTTAAGAGCAAAATCAAATTTATTATCCAATGTATGAATCTTTTTTACCTGAGAAACAGTGACTGGCCGTTTTCAATGATGTGCGGAAATAAGTGGCTGAATTAACTGGGATTTTATTCTAGAGAGTAACTGCTGAACTAAGAGCTATTAGAATAGAGTATTGATAGACGCAGATAGTTAGCAAGCTTTTGAAGGTTATAATAAAAAATTATCCGACAGAAGAGGCCGTGATAAACAAAATGGCTATTCCTATATAGTAATTATCGACTAGTAAAAATAGAGTTTACACCTAAACTAAAGGGAATCCTAATTTATTCCCACCCATTCCGTGGAATAATAAACTTGTATAAACTATGTAAAAAGGCGGGATGACATGAAATCCGTAAAACTAAAAGGCGAAACGATACCTCCAATAGCCTTGGGTACCTGGTCCTGGGGAAATGGAGTAAATGGCGGAGACACTGTGTTTGGAAATAATCTTTCAGACGAAGATTTGAAACCTGTTTTTGATGCGGCCATGGATGCTGGTTTTAATCTATGGGACACCGCGGCAGTGTATGGAATGGGTGCTTCGGAAACCATTTTAGGAAACTTTATCAAGGAACGTGAAGATGTGTTGGTATCCACCAAATTCACCCCTGGTGCCCATGAAGCAATGGAAGACACCCTGAATGACAGCTTCGAACGACTGGGTGTGGACCATGCGGATATTTACTGGATTCACAATCCAAACGATGTCGAAAAGTGGACAGCGGAGCTGATCCCCCTAATGAAAAACGGTAAGATTAAGCATGCTGGTGTCTCCAATCATAATTTGGAGGAAGTGAAGCTGGCCGCTTCGATTTTGGAAAAGGAAGGACTGAAGCTGCCCGCAGTGCAAAACCATTACAGCTTGCTTTACCGTGCTTCAGAAGACGCGGGGATTATTGATTGGTGCAATGAGCATGATGTGTTGTTCTTTTCTTACATGGTACTTGAACAAGGAGCGCTGACAGGCAAGTACACTGCTCAGAATCCTTTTAAAGCAGATACGCGAAGAGGAAAAGCGTTCAGCCCCGATGTACTGAAAAAGTTAACCCCGCTACTAGAGAAAATGAAGAACACGGCTGAGAAGCATCAGGTTGACACAGCGCAAATTGCCATGGCGTGGGCAATCGCGAAAGGTACGGTGCCGATTATCGGCGTAACAAAGTCCAGCCATGTCGATGGAGCCATTGCTGCAGCAAATGTAGAACTGTCCGATCAGGAAGTGAAGAGTTTGGAAACAGCGGCTAAAGAAACCGGTGTGGAAGTCAAAGCCGAGTGGGAACAGGAAATGTAAGATAACGATTCTAGGATGAGGACCTTTCAAAGCGTTTGTGGAAGGTCCTTTTTTCATCGCGTGTGTACAATATAGGAACGTTGATTTCATATAAGATGGGTATTAAACTCAAGAGTAAGGAAGAATGATTGGTTCAGTATTGGAATGGAGGTTTTGAATCATGCGTGTAAAACTTTCAGACATCGTGGAAGAAATGGACATACCAACGGAAGAGGGTAACTCCTTTCTTAATCTGGAAACTGGAGAATTTGTATATGTGTCTAACGGAGCACTGAGAAGGGCGGAAGATGGGGAAGAATATGGTCATTTACCTGACTGGCAGCAAGAGGAAATGGAAATTGCGGAGGACTTGGTTGAGGCAGAAGACAAGTATGTACCGGTTCCCGACCAGTTTGATTTTAATGAATACGACATCATGGAAGATTTTTGTTACCGTCAACCCGAGCATACCCGGGGCAAGCTGTTATCCGTCATAAAAGGAAGAGGGGCATTCCGTCGTTTCAAGGATACGATCATTGACTTTGACATCAGGAATGAATGGTTTGAATTTCGGGATCAAGCCTATAGGGAAATCGCGAAAGAATTCTGCGAAAAACACAATATTGAATACATAGACTGAGCTTCCAAACCTTGAACAATCGAAATGGGTACTTCCTGACAGCTGTATGAAGCTTTTAGCGATTTTCTGAAATCCAAAACTTCTGCAGGGTGGTCAGTGACATCCTCCTCTCCTATACACGGGGTAAGAGTAGCTTTGTTTAAATCCGGGTAAAGTTATAAGTGGAAAGATGAAAAACCAATGCTCCCTTGATTCAAGCAAAAGCTGAAGGAGGAAAGTGAAATGGCAGAACATGCATCAGAAAACCAGGAAACGCTCAAAAAGATAAAAGACTTGATCAAAGACGAAAAGGTGGCAATGCTGACCACGGTTTCACCGGATGGCAAATTGATGTCCCGGCCGATGCAGACGCAGGAAGTTCAGTTTGATGAAGAAGAAATATGGTTCCTTACCGAAAAAGATACGGACAAGTACCGCGACATCAGCCAAAACGCCGAAGTCAACCTGGCATACGCAGATGGTTCCTATGTGTCCATCAGCGGTACTGCTGAATTTGTCCAGGACGAGGCCAAGAAAAAAGACTTTTGGAATCCAATCGTCGGAAAAGTGCTGAACACCTCCGCCGAGGATCCAAACGTCGTGTTGGTCAAAGTAATCCCAACTATCGCGGAATATTGGGAATCTGGCAAGAGTATGAAGACGGTAAAAGAATTTGTGAAAAAGATGACCAACAAAGATTCCATGGAAGAAGACAATGATTTGAAAGAAACCGTACACTTTGATGAAAATACGCGATAGAGAATAAAAGCCATGGGTTTTCCCCATGGCTTTTTCTAATGGATTTACAGGTCGCTCATTTGGATAGTTGTATAACGGCTAAATATTTACGTAAGCATGAAAAAAGCTTTCTGATTATTTTGCGATGATATACAATTAAATTCGGCAGTTTACTTATAAAAATGGCAAAAAATAAAGGTATAGATTACCCAATGATAGAAAGTAACAATTAAATACTTGAAAAGGAGTTGTACCTGCATGTTTGAGAGGATAGACACTGTTTGCTTAACAGTTAGTAATCTGGAAGAATCGAGTAGGTGGTATCAAAAGTTAGGTTTTAAAGTAGCATTTAAAGGTGAAGGGTATCAAGTGTTCACGATTGGTAATAGTGGAATTCCATTGACGATCGAAGAAGGCAATGTAGCTTCCCCAGATAATTCAACTTATCCTATTTTTTTCACGAATGATATTAAGACTACATATGTAAATTTAAAAGAAAAAGGTGTAGAAGTAACTGAATTAAAAGATGATGGTGACAATACGTTTTTTGACCTTTATGATTTAGATAAAAATAAATTGCAGGTTTGCTTTTGGGAGTAAATGGTGAGCAAAATTACAAATACTACAGGGGATACTTATCTAGCGGTTGGAATCGGTATAGGATTACCTTTAGGAGCAGTGCTGGGGTTACTAATATTTGATGAGCTAGCAATCGGAGCTGGTATAGGTTTGGTTTTTGGAATAACAGTTGGAACAGCAATTGACTCAAATAAGACTAAAAAAGAATAAAAAATACTTATTCGTAAGCGTGGGAGTCAGCTGAAGAAGAGAATAAATATAGGCCTACAAATCCTGGACATATCTTAAGCGTAATTCTTTTATGATCAACTGTTCCATCTAACCTAAATACGCTTTGTTTTTCTGCTTGCTAAAATCATTGCCAAATTGATTGTTACTTTTAATGCTATTTATGGTGGCAGTGTAAATATTTTGGGGATAAGATGGTGTTACCTGTGGCAGACTTCGATGGAAATTCACGATCGGATGAAAGGGACTGGTGATTAATATGAAAAGACTGAAGTATCTAGCCTTTGCGCTAGGTATAATTTTTCTGTCCGTATATCTTTATCAGCATTTTATTTATTATATGATCCCCTTCAATCCTTTAGAGGAGTATGCAACTGAATCCCCAGTTGACTTTCATCTTACCCACAATCTCTCTGACGGTGAAGAAATCAATGCAAAAACCCACGATCAGAAAACTTGTGATTTAATTTTGGAGTATCTTGGTAATCTGGAGTTAAAACCATTAAAGGATAAGGATGCACGGAACGCGCTTGCTAAGAAAGAAAATGAGGGCTATATAACAGGAATGCTAAAGTTAGATCAATCAAGAGAAATATTTATTTCAGACCTATTTATTAATGACCCTGATGTCCTTCATATTAGTTCTTCAATAGCCGGGTTCAAGGGAGAAGGTTATTATAAAATTGTAGATTCTACGTTTGATTATGACTATATCATGGAATTGATTGGTAATGAGGAGGAATAAAAGAGGAAATATCGAGCTTGATGTGCTCCTTAATCAGATACCTTTTTTCCATTTCAGAAATAGAAAAGCCCCGTCTTGTAGACGGACTATAGTGGTTAAAACCGTCTACAAGCGGGACTCGGTAATACTTCAGATCGGTTGGCTTCTTTTTACATTATTAAAGTAATATCCAACCGCCATCTGTATGAACCGCCGTGACCATTCCGTTTCCTTGAACAATTCTAAACCCTTCATCAACAAATTCGAGGAACGGTAAATCAACCCTGATAAGGTCATATTGTGGATTGTCATCGAAGAAATATTCGAGTTGTTGTAAATAATCTTCGCCATTTCGGCAAACTTCAATAACTAGAGCACGATCATTTCCTATGTTACTCATAGCCGAAATTACGCCAGCTGCCAAGGTGACAGGAGTGGGCAACATAAAGGCAAACGATAATACGGTTGCAAACGCGTTTAGTCCACTAACAAGTTTTCCCTCATCGACATAAGTGAAGCCTTGCATTCTAATTTCATATTGCGCCCTTTTAATCTTGTAAAGATTATCTCGGGACAGCGTGAGATTTCTAATATATTCTGTTCTGCGACCCATAACAACATCCCCTTTTTTCGCTTATTATTGTAAGAGAAACTTCGTTGGCCAACTTAAATTGTCTTACAATATATAAAGGGGATTTCCTACGTTAAAAATCAACCAATCCTTTTAAAAAAATCTATTAGTATCCTTTTCATTAATTACAAAGAAATCCTCCGGTAAATCTTACATTTCCCGAGGTTAGATGCTTCCATTAAAGGGGTTTTGGGGCATGAGAGTAACTACGGTTACATACATATGTCTTTAGAGCGTTTCTGAGTGTTAGAAGCAGATACAATAAAACATTTTCAACGGTTCTTTATCAGACTGTCCTGATTTTCTTAGGCAGTATGAACTAACTGCGATTTCTATCGTTTTATTTCCTGACTACAGGAATCCACATTTCTCCGAAAACGAAGCCGTTTCTTTTTCCCATTTCCACTATGGCATTTGGCCCGCCGACATAGGCAAAGTCCGTTGCTTCCGGCAATACTTGCCCAAAGGCGATTCCGGAAACATGGTTGTTCAGTTCATCAGCCGTTTTCCCTTCCCCTTTTACAACCAGGTATTCCCCTTTGGGAAATTCGATGACTCTGGCATCTTCAGGAACAGATGCCGATTCCTTTGCCATGACGCCAGCATAATGCATCATTTTGTTGTTCACTGCTTCGTTCACGGCAAAAATATAGTCATTGACAGCTATGGATTTTAACGTGTCCAGCCTTCCATCCTGGCTTGCTTCCTGCCAAAAGTCTGCTTTTTCCTTGCTCAAGCCGGCAAAGTCCCTATAATCGCTCTTCAGCTCCGTTCCTAAACCTATTACCGTAAAACCATCTTTTTGTTCTAAAGAATAATCTGCCATATTCAAAACCTTCCTTTATTTTAGATTTTCAAGTGAGTTGTCTGTATCACTTGTTACGTTTATAATAACGTTAAATAGTATCAAAAAGTGATACCTTTTGGAGGAGACAATGAAAAAAGTTGAACGGATTAATCTTATTATGCGGTATATCAACAATCGTGCCCGCTTTACCATCTCCGAACTCATGCAGGAATTTACTATATCCCGTTCGACTGCAATTAGAGATATCCGGGAAATTGAGGCTATGGGTATGCCGCTTGTCTCCGAGGCAGGAAGGGATGGCGGATATTTTGTCATGCATAACTCCGTCCTGCCCGAGGTCCGGTTTACTGACGACGAAGTCAAAGCGCTGTTCATTGCCTTTATGGCAACACGAAATCAGCAGCTTCCTTATTTGAAGAGCAGGCAGTCCATAGCAGAAAAATTACTTGGTCTTATCTCGGAAAGCCAGCAAGATGACCTTATTTTTCTAAACCGAATCCTGCTTTTTGAAGGGACCAATCCACATGATCCCGACTTGCTTGATCTTTCGGACATTCCCCATCCTATGGTGGAGAAACTCTTCCAAACGCTGCTTGTGGATAGGTATTTGTCCATTACCGTTAACGAGAAGAGCGTAAAGAAATCTTACCCAGTTTACCTATTGCATCTTTATCATGAAAAAAGCCTTTGGTTGATTGAAGGCTTTGACTTAAAAGGAGAGGAGAAGCGGATTTTTCCTGTCGACCAAATTATTTCCGTCCAACCTTGTCCGATAGAAAGTAGGACAAGTAAACAAAAGATTGCAGAAAAATTACGGGAGCAGACAGAAGCGATCAACCTTGTCTTGGAACTCGGTCCAAAAGCAATTGCACAGTTCAAAAAATATCATCCACTACATGTTTCCCTTTCCTATACAGATCCTTACCAAACAACCGCCGTACTAAAGACATTTATCGACGTTGAAAAGCCAGAAGAAGTTGCCGAATTAACAAACTGGCTGCTTTTCCTGGGCGAGGATTTCACAATCCGGGAAATGCCAGGCGAAATGTTGGAATCCCTGCAAGAGAGACTAAGGTTATACTGCCCATAATATCGATTGGTTAAAACCAACTGGATCTGCGAAAGGCGGGAGCAGGGTGATAACGAGAATAGTACAGAACAAGAGTTGGGATTTACTTTTAGATATTCCAAAAAGCTGGAGAAAAGAAAACTGCCCAGGCCAATCCGGTTAGTAGGCTATTTTTTATTTACTGGTGTCGTCTGTATGATAATTTTCGGGATAACTGGAAGTCTGTTGAACGGGTAAGAGATCATACAAGGTTATTACTGGAAAAGATGATCAATTCGACATAAAAGAAGATCATAAATCCTCTAAGAAGAGCAAATTCCCTGTAAAGAGGATCAACTCTACGCCAAAGAGGATCAACTTACATAAAAAGATGATCAATTCGCCACCAAAGATGAGCAAAGTAATACCATCCTAATGAAAGAGAGTTCCCAACCCGGAAGCTCTCCTTCATTTGTTTACCACAACGTCTTTACTCCCATATATTCCAATGCCTGATTCACTTCATCGACATCATACGTGCCGTTTTGCAAACAAAAACGGATGACGAGGTCAAAGGGATCATTGTATGAAAGGGAATAGCCGGCGGCATCTAATAAATCTTCGGTTTTTGTTTCATCTAATCGCAATCCGATTGCTAGAGCAACGGCGGTTTGCTTGCTTGTTTTGTAGTTCGGGTTCGACCTGATTTTGGAAAACAGTCTCCTGTCCATGCCGGCCCGATTATACACTTCGGAATCGGTATATCCTTTCGCATCGACAAGGCCCAAGAGTATTTCGGAAAAGGAAGGGGACTGGTTTTCCTTTATATAGTCTTCTAAAGCCGCTATATTCGTTTCGCTGTCTACGGAAAAGATACTTTCTGACTCGTATAACGGCATGTTCATACTGATTCGATGCATTTCCACGTATTCCTGCAACGCTTCCAGCGTGTTTTGATCAAGCATGATCGGGCCTCCTCATTGTCGCTTCAAAGGCGACCTGTTCCTTTGTTTTTGTTGTTATCATTATAGCATCGAAAGCATACGAAAGGATGAGGAATCGATGAAACAAAAGGTGACGGAGATTATTTTCTTACTCGATCGGAGCGGCTCGATGAGCGGTTTGGAAAGTGATACCATTGGCGGCTTCAATGCTATGATGGAAAAGCAGCGCCGTTTGGAGGGCACTACGACAGTAACCACTGTTTTATTTGACCATGAATACGATATATTGTGGGAAGGGATGGACGCGGAGCAAGCTGTGTTGACAAGCAATGAATATGTTGTCAGAGGTTCTACCGCCTTGCTGGATGCTGTTGGGAGGACGATTCTAGATGTCGATCGACGACATTTACAAGCAGGATTTGAAGACAGACCGGATGAGGTGTTGTTTGTCATCACTACCGATGGAATGGAAAATGCCAGTAAAGAATTCAGCTATGAAAAAGTGCAACGCTTGATTAAGCGGCAAAAACAGCTGCACGACTGGCAGTTTATTTTTCTGGGGGCTAACATCGATGTGGCAGTCGAAGCGAGCCGGATGGGGATCGAGGAAGAAGATGCCCATGCATTTGAAGCGTCCGCCGAGGGTATGGCAACCATGTATGATCAAGTAAATGAAATGATGATGGAGAAACGAGGCAGACGATGATCCCGTGCCTGGGCACGAATACCGTGTCCAGGCAAATATGTTTGGATAATAGCAGGGTTGGTTATGAAAAGAGTACGAGGAAGGAGTCCTACATATGAAAGTGTTTTTTCGAACGCTCTATTCTATTATCTTGTTTGGAGCAGGCATTTTGCATTTTGCGCGTGAGCGGGGCTTTCGCAGAATCGTGCCTAAAGTAATTCCCTTTCGACGCTCCATTGTACTAATCACAGGGATAGTGGAAATGATTTTTTCCGTACTGCTCTGGGTGAAAAAAGGGCAGCAGCTAACAGGGAAATTCTTGGCGCTTTTTATGATGGCAGTTTTTCCGGCAAATGTATATATGGCTGTGAAAAGAATATCGTTCCGGCCGGGAAAACCAGCAAACCCTTGGATTCTATGGTTGCGTTTACCCCTCCAGTTTCCGTTGGTTGTCGGGGCTTTGAAGCTTGGAAGAAAAGAAGGCTGAAAACTACTATGAAAAGTCGAAGTCCAATTTATCGACCAAGGGGTCTTAGAAAGAAAATAACGGTCGATACGAATGAGTAAACCCGACAGTCCAAAGAGGGCTGTCGGGTTTGCCATTTCATTCGGTCTTGTTTATTGCACCATTTGGTTGATCAACGTTTTGTTCCGCTGCTTGAAGATTTCATTATGGGAGGATACCATGCCGTACTCTTGGGCATCCGGCTCAATGTATTGCTTTGCCCGGTTGACGGCATTGGCTGCATCTTGGAAAGCACCGGCGATGAGGTGTACTTTCCCGTCATATTTGAGAATATCTCCGGCAGCAAACAGTCCGTCCACCGATGATTCGCTTGACGGGTTTCCCTCGATAAAATAATTGTCGCGTTTTTTAATGTCCATGGAGCAGTTTTTCAACAGCTCCGTGTCACGTTCGTAGCCATGGTTGATGATGACTTCATCAATGGGAAGTTCGGTTACTTCGTTTGTCAGGTGGTTGGTCAACTCCACTGATTTTATTTTCTCTTTTGTTTTACTTGCGACCAATTTGGTGATGGAAGTATGGAAGTAACATTCCGCAGGACTGTTTTTCAACTGTTCGACCTGCGCTTCATGTCCCTTGAGAGCATCCTTTCGATACGTTAAATAAACCTGTTTGGCGAATGGGATAAGTTCGTTTGCCCAGTCTACTGCAGCATTTCCGCCACCTGAAATAATGACGGTTTTATCCTTGAATTGATTCAAAGATTTCACCGTGTAATGCAGGTTGGCTACTTCGTATTTTTCCGCACCGTCGATCTCGAGCTTTTGCGGCTTCAATATACCACCGCCGACAGCGACGATGACCGTTTTTGAATAATGTTTTAGTCCGGCTGCCGTATGCAGAACAAAATGGTTTTCATCGTTCCGGGTGATTTTCACGACTTTTTCATTCAGTGCAACTGTCGGCTCAAAGGTAAGCCCTTGTGCAACCAGTTGCTCTATCAGTTTTTCACCAGAAACGGGGGTCAGGCCCCCGACATCCCATATCATTTTTTCCGGATAGACATGGATTTTGCCGCCGAGATGCGGCTGATATTCGATCAGTTTCGTTTTCATCGCCCGCAGTCCACTGTAAAAAGCGGAATATAATCCGGCAGGACCGCCTCCTATGATGGTCACATCGTACAATTCTTCTTCGTTCATTTTCTTCTCCTCCTTGGTTGAAAAGTATTGATGCGGTGGATGTAAGTAGCGACTTCTCGAGCTGTATGTAATGAATCATCGTTTAAATGATAATGATTTTCAATATCAATTAAATCTTACCACAAGCAAAGAAGTAACTCAATAACATGTGATAGAAGTATCGAAAAGAGAATTGGAAACGAAACTCCGTATTTCTTGAGATTTACGGTATTTTCTTCAAGCGGTATGTGATTACAAGCTGTTTAAAACAGGGACAGACGTGGAACGACATGAAAATACAACCCAAATGAAAAAAGGAGGAAGAGCATGGGCAAGTTAAACGATAAAGTGGCAGTCATCACAGGCGGTGCGACCGGCATCGGAGAAGCGACTGCAAAAGTTTTTGCGAACGAAGGTGCGACGGTAGTGATAGCGGATATCAAGCAGGAAGAACTGGAAGGTACTGCGAAAGAAATCCGGGATAATGGAGGCACTGTGAAAACATACCGGGTTGATGTATCCAAGGAGGAAGAAGTGGAAGGCTTTGCTGATCAGGTAAAAGAAGAATTTGGACGGATTGATGCTTTGTTCAACAACGCAGGGACGGATCAAGAGGGCGGAAAAGTACATGAATACCCAGTTGAACTGTTTGATGAGATTCAACAAACGGACCTGCGCGGTACTTTTTTGATGAGCAGGTATTTTATCCCGCTGATGCTCGATAAAGGAGGCGCGATCGTCAACAACGCGTCGATGTCGGGCAGCTTTGCCGATTTAGATCGTTCTGGCTACAATGCGGCAAAAGGGGCGATCATTAATTTTACGAAATCCATCGCGATTGACTACGGAAGGCAGGGGATCCGGGCCAATTCCGTTTCGCCGGGTACGATTGAGACGCCACTGATTGACAAGCTTGCTGGCACGAAGGAAGAGAAAAGCGGTCGGCAGTTCAGAGAATCGAATAAATGGCTCGCACCGCTAGGTCGTCTTGGTGATCCAGAAGAAATCGCAACGGCTGTTCTGTTTCTGGTTTCTGATGATAGCTCTTATATGACCGGACAGGACATGATTGTCGACGGTGGAATAACGGCGTACACTTGGCCGGGAAAAATGGTCATGGACGATAGCTGGAAAAACACCACAGAATAAAAGGAGAGTGTTCATCCCCGTATGCAGGATGAACACTCTTTTTTTCAATACTCTTCGTAAACGGCAGGATCCTGGTCGTTGATGCGTCCGTCCGGTTTGGTCATGGAGGAGATACTGTTCATTTCCGCGTCGTCCAGTGAGAAATCAAAAATCGAAATGTTTTCCCGTTGCCTGTCCGGATTTGCAGATTTCGGGATAGAGATAGCCCCTAATTGATAATGCCAGCGTAACACGACTTGTGCTGCAGATTTTTGATGGCGTTCTGCGATTTGCTGGATCGTAACTTGCTGTAGGATGTTGTTGCCATGTCCAAGCGGACTCCACGATTCTGTCTTAATGCTGTTTTCTTCATGCCACTTTCTTTGTTGTCCTTGGTTGAAGTAAGGATGCAGTTCGACTTGGTTGATGCTTGGCATTTCTCCTGTTTCTTTTTCAAGCCGCTCTAAATGGTCGGGAAGGAAATTGCATACGCCAATCGAGCGGATCAGGCCTTGTTTTTTTGCATCGATCAATGCTTGCCATGCTTCTACGTAGTGATCCTGTTTCGGATTGGGCCAATGAATCAGGTAGAGGTCATAATAATCCAGGCTGGCACGATACAAGGATTCCTGGACTGTTTTGATTGCTTTCTCATAAGTTTGATAACGTCCCGGCAATTTGGATGTGATGCGCAGTTTTTCCCGGGGAACAGCACTGCGTTTCACCGCTTCGCCAACCGTACCCTCGTTTTCATAATTGTAAGCGGAGTCGATCAGCCGATAGCCGTTTTCTTCGATAGCACGCTGGATCGCAGCAGCGCCTTCATTGCCGTTAAGGGCAAAAGTACCCAAGCCGATTACCGGGAGTTCCAAACCATCATGCAGGGTCACTTCTGGAATTTGGTTGTTCATTCTATTCGCTCCTTTCTATCATTGATTTATAAGATTATCATAATTCGGACTATTTTTCCTGATTGCTGTTTTCGATGGCGTTGTGGGTTTCCCATAAAATTGGGGCTTCGGGCTATTCTTCTTACTGGAATTCAGATGGAAGTATCTACAAAGCTTGTAAACAATAGGATAGAAATCAATCCCCGCGGTATTTTGTCTTGATTATATAAAATTAGCCCCCGTAAACGCAGCGGAGGCAAGAAATGGAGACTCCAACGGGAACAGCACGAGCTGAAAAAACCGCAAGAAAGCGTTTTGTGCTTTCTGAGGAAGTGGAAGCCGTACCCGTGGAAAGCGTAGTAATCTTGCATAGCGATACGAACTACTCATCAACTAACAGGATAATAAGAAGTCTATCTAAGGAATACAAATATTAAAAAACGAGCGAATTTGATTGATTGTTCAAACTCGCTCGTTTTTTGTTTTGGTGGCCATGCTTTTGTCCCGGCCGCCTACTGTTTTCATTAGGTTTTCATCAACAAATAGATAAAGTAACTACCGCCGATGATGGATACGATGAGACCGACTGGAATTTCTGATGGTGCGAGGATGTTTCTTCCAATTGTATCTGCCACGACTAACAACAAAGCTCCCATCAATGCGGCGATCGGCAAGAATCGTTCGTGGGTAGGGCCGACTAGTTTTTTCGACAAGTGTGGGACGACCAGTCCGAGAAAGGCAATCCCTCCGCCGACTGCCACGCTGGCACCTGCCAGAGCAACTGCGATGAACAGCACGGTCATTCGTTCCCGTTCCACTTTTGTTCCGAGTCCCTGGGCGACGTCTTCCCCCAGATAAAGGGTGTTCAGTGATTTCCCCTTATATATCGCCAGCGGGACAAAGAGGAGGATCCATGGCAATAACGCGAGCACGTAACTCCAGTCTGTACCGGAAATATTGCCGGACAGCCAGACGGTTGCCCGGGTGAAATCATCTGGGTCCATCTTCAATTGGAAAATGATGATCAGCGCGGCGAAGGCACTGTTGATTCCGATTCCAACCAATACAAGCCGGATAGGAGATACACCGTTTTTCCAGGAAATTGCGTAAATCAGAACCGCTGCAGTTATTGCTCCGATTAAAGCAGATAAGGGCATCATGTAAATCGACAAAGAGTCGGAGACAACAGTGCTGCCTTCAAACAGGAAAATGTACAACACAACGGCGAAGCCTGCTCCTGCATTGATGCCGATGATACCGGGATCCGCCAATTCATTGCGCGCCACACTTTGCAGCAGGGCGCCGGAGACAGCCATCCCAGCTCCGATTAATAACGCGATAGTCATTCGCGGCAACCGGAATTGAAATAATACCATTTCGTTCTGGGCGTCACCGTTTCCGGTCACTGTCCGAAAAATCTCCAGCGGAGAAATCCGGATAACGCCGAGATTAAGACTTAACACCAATGTCGCGATGATGGCCAGGAATAAAGCAAGGCCGATCAGCCACGTTTTTTTCTTTGTTTGCTTGCTCATTATAACGATCTCCCTTCACGACGTGCTAAATAAAGAAAGAAGGGAACACCTATTAAAGCGGTAACCGTTCCGACCGGTGTTTCGAAAGGCGGATTGATCATTCGCGATACGGTGTCGGCGGCTACAAGCAGGATCGCGCCCAAAATGGCCGAACAGGGAATGATCCAGCGGTAATTGATTCCTACCAGGAAGCGGGTGATGTGTGGAATCACAAGACCAATAAAACCGATGGTGCCTGCGACCGATACTGCCGCACCTGTAAGCAAAAGGACGACGATCGTGCCTGCGAATTTAATTAGGCCTGTTCGCTGGCCGAGCCCTCTGGCCACATCTTCCCCTAAATTCATGACGGTGATCGAACGGGCGAGCAGCAGAGCCAGAATGATACCGATGATGACGATGGGAGCGAGTAATTTTACATGCACCCACTGTACGCTGGATACGCCTCCTGCGTACCAGAAACTCATATCCTTCGCGATATTGAAATGAATCGAGATACCTGATGAGAGCGAATTAAGCATCGCAGTAACCGCAGTACCTGCCAATGCCAGTTTGACCGGTGTAAGTCCGGTTTTGGAAATCGAGCCGACGGCAAAAACGATTCCGGTACCCAATCCTGCGCCGGCGAACGCCCACAGCATCATGGTTATGCTGGATGCTGACGGGGTGACTACCAGTGCGACTGCCATCATGAATGCCGCTCCGGAAGTTACTCCCATAATCGAGGGAGAAGCAAGGGGATTTCGTGTCATCCCTTGCATGATCGCCCCGGACATAGCTAAGGCGGCACCGATCAGAGCAGCTGCCAAGGCTCTGGGAATCCGTAAATTCCGGATGATTTGGTGCGAAGTGGAGGAAGCATCGAATTGGTAGATGCTTTGCCAAATCGTTGCATATTTCACGTCTGCGGCTCCATATAAAATAGACAGTCCCATCGTCAACAGTAGAACTGCCAGTCCGCCTATTAAAATAACCGTAGCAAGGAGAGGGCGGGGTCCTTTGTCTGCAGCTGTAATGTTTGCCATATGTAATACTCCTCATGGATAATCGGTAGTGAGAATACCTATCATTATAATATACTGCCAATATAAAATAAAGCTTGTCATTGATAATGAGAATTGTTATCATTTAAGATGTCAATTAGATAATCAGGAGGATAAAGACATGAAAAAGAAAAGTTATCTTTACATATTTACCAGCTTGCTAGTCTGTTTCTTTGTTTTATCTGCTTGTGGAAATAATCAGGATGAGGATAATGCCTCTGATAGCGATAATGAGAATAAACAAACCGAAACGGAAAACGAATCCGGTGAACGGACGTTGACCGATGCAATGGGAAACGAAGTCACTATTCCCGAAAATCCAGAGCGGGTGATTGCTTCCTATTTGGAAGATTATCTGGTGGCTTTGGATATTACACCTGTCGCACAGTGGTCTGTACAGGATGGAGCAAGCATCCAGGATTACTTGCAGGACTCGCTGGGCGATGTCCCGACCATTCCGCATGACCTTCCGTATGAAACGGTCGCAAGCCATGATCCCGATTTGATTATCATGGATTCCGCAGAAATGGTGGAAGGCAACAAATATGAGCAATACAGCAGCATTGCCCCGACGTATGTCGTCGGAACCGAACAAAACAATGACTGGCGGGAAGAGTTTAAGCAAATCGGCGAGATCTTCGGCAGGGAAGATGATGTTCAGAAAGAGTTGGATGAATATAAACAAAAAGCAGAAGAAGCCGGCGAGAAAATCCAAACAGCGATTGGCGACGAATCTGTAGCCGCTATCTGGCTGGTAGGAGGAACTTTCTATATCGTGAGTGATAACCTTTCCAGCGGTGACGTCCTATACAATGATCTTGGTCTGGCACTGCCGAATGTTGTGAAAGAGATATCTGAAAGCTCTGAAGCGAACTGGTCGGAAATTTCCCTGGAGAAGTTGGCTGAGCTTGACGCTGATCATATCTTCCTGATCAACAGTGACGGGGAAGGTGCTGAAGCGCTGCAGGATGACATCTGGCAGAACATCCCAGCTGTCAAAAACGACAACATTTACGAGTATGGACCAGAATCCAGCTGGCTATATACCGGACCGGTTGCGAATGAACAAATGATTGATGTTGCAGTGGAGAGTTTGACAGAATAATAACCAGTAGAGACTGGAAGAGCCTATCCGTGCAGGATAGGCTCTTTTTGCGTTAAAAACAGTGGACTTTAGTTGCTTTCATGTTTTTTTCGTTTGAAAATCAGTTCGAAAAAGGAAGCCAATCCATAGCTTTTTGTTGGTGGGGCGAAAATTTGAACCAATTCCCATCCCTCTTTTTCATGTTCGGAAACAATGCTATAGTAATCCTCTTTAGGCTTTTGTTTGTAATCCAATTCGATTTTTATAAATTTATGTTCATACAAAGCAATTACCTCCTTTTTAAGTGAATACGCTTTAAAAAGGAGGAAGGTTTCAATTTCTAGGAAACATGAGTGTATGGCTTTGAAATCATAGGGCGACAGCCAATCCACTTAAGCTATCATTTATATTTTTATTCTATCTCTGAGAAATCACTTGGCAGTTCTTCCTCATAGTTCCCGTAAATGTCTATGACTTCAAAAAACTGGTCGTCTTGATAATGTATGCCATATATATTTTTGATGATATCTTCAGCGTCTAGATCTTCATCATATTTGCTTTCAAGCTGGAAATAATCTATGTAATCGATTTTCCCATGTGGCGGAACTGTCATTGTAGAATCGAATGCATCGTCATGTAAGTCGGCTTCAGAATATTCTTCCCCGGTATCGAAGACAAAGCATCTTGTTGCATCATAGTGAACTTCCTCATCCGACAAGTTTTCGACCCGGATATAGGCTTTTGCGAGCTGATTGTTTCTGGCTTCCATTTGATAAGCGGTAACCTTGAGTCTGTCTTCGGGGATGAAACCGTTGATGCTTTC
This sequence comes from Sediminibacillus sp. JSM 1682029, assembly GCF_041366435.1. NCBI lineage: Bacteria > Bacillati > Bacillota > Bacilli > Caryophanales > Bacillaceae > Sediminibacillus > Sediminibacillus sp. JSM 1682029. Next base: position 52,719 of record NZ_JBEWYY010000008.1, on the reverse strand, counting down.
TGGCGTGCTTTCAGCTTGTTCATCAGCTGGCTGCTCAATACTCTCGCTTGCAGCTATCTCATCAGTTGCATCAATCGGTGCTTCTGCTTCCTGTTTTTGTTCTTTCAAAATACCTGCATAAGATTCTGGCACTTCCTGGTGTAAGTTTATCGTCACAGGCACATCCAGATACTCCCCTTCGTACTTCAAGTTGAAATCCTCTGCTAGAAGTGGCTTTTGGGTCGCTTGTAAATCAGTGATCATGTCAGTATAAAGATAACCTTCAGATTGACGTTCAATAGTTTCCGTACGGATATCATTATCGGCGGTTAGCTGATAGCCGTGTTGCTCTCCATCGATCTCTGTCCAAATCGAAAAATCATCTTCCCCAATTTCGATTTTCTCATCCGTGTTGTTTTTGGCTGCAATCAGTACTGGGATTTGCCCATCGTCGCTTAGCTGGTCACTTGCGAGGTAAGCTTCAAACATAATGTCCTGGGGAACTGTTTCTCTTTGACTCGTTTGAGAGTTCTCGCTTTTTGCTTGGGTTTTTTCTTCGTTCTTGGCAGTATTGCAAGCAGCTAAAGCAACCAGTGCAGCTACTGCCAGTAAAAAATATAAATTTTTCATGTTGAATTCCTTCCTGATAAATAGATTCTGAACAAAAATATTCTACACCTTATTGGTGCGATTTGGTAGATGCAAATATTCGAAGCTTCGGTGGTTGGTGAAATGCCATGATAAAAAAAGATAAGAAGCCGCAGTCTATTACGTGCGGAAATCAGACCACGAAAACTAGCGGATGCAAGATTCGGAGACTCCGAGGGGAACAGCAGGAGCTGAAAATCCCGCGAAACAGCGGTTGCTGCTTTCTGAGGGAGTTGAAGGAACGCGCAGTATCTTGCCGCAGCGATACGAAGCACGCATCAAACAACAGGATAATAAGAAGTCTATCTATGGCACACAAAAATTAAAAAACGAACGGATTTGATTTATATATCATATCCGTTCGTTTTTTCTTTTGTGGCCATGATTATGTCCCGGCCACTTTATTTATGCTCATACTCTGTTTCATAGATTTCCAGCATTTCCATTTGGTAGTCTTTCGCGGCAGCGGCAACCTGTTTGTCGATTGTGAGCTTGCCTTCATTGGCCAGCCACTTGGTCAGCGCTTTTACCGTTGTGACCATATCCTTGATCATCGACTTGCTGACTTCTTCATTTAAAGCGAAGAAATCGACCAATAATAGATCACGCCAGAATGCCAAATCACACGCTTCCCAGCTTTGCTTCTCCCTTGCTTCCAAAGCCTCTCTTATATCAAACAGACTGTTACGGTATTTACGTTCCGTTCCTTCCGATTTTCCAACTGTTTTTTCTTTGTAAAAAGCAACGATGTCTTTAACGTAAAATGCATTTACCGTTTCCGCCGTGAATCCGAGTTTTTCATAAATTGGAATATCGGCTTCGGACACCACGTGTTCCCGAGGCTCGGGAGAAACTGGTCGGATGCTGGTATGACGGTTTTCTCCTCCAGTCACAAATGGTGACAGCGGCAGGCCGAGTTCTTTCCTGACGGTATTGAAGTCGGGAGTGATATCGACAGCTCCGTATCTTTCATGAACCATTCGATGCATATCATTTTCGGCCTGCTTCAGCCATTGTTCGGCAAGTTCCACTTGTCCGGCCGAGACGAGTTCCCGTAAAGATTGGTTGTCATAAACCGGGATTTTCTTATCCACATCGGTATGCAAGGAATGATGGGCGTATAAAGCGATATATTCCGGCACTCCTTCATCAGAGGAAATAGCCAATTGCTTACTGTCTATCTGTACGGGAAGCATGAAGCGCTGTTCAAAGTTTTCCGCATAAGAAATCGCACCGTTGGTCTTTTCCACTTTTCGCAAGAAGGCGTCGACGGTTTCCCGGTCGGTTGTCGTGAAGGTCAATGACTTGTTTTCGATTTCCAAGGTGGCGTTCACTTCCGACAAATGGACCTTTCCATTTATTTCGCTGTCGCTATATTCCTGGACGTTGCTCAACCAAGTCAGTCTCTTATGGGTAACTCCCCATTCATCGATGCCGAAATCCTCATCGTTATACAAAAACTTCTCCGCTTCGTCTTTGTCGTTCAACAGGAACATGTACGTGTAAGTCACTTTTTCCTGTTTGGCGCGTTCTTCGGTTTCCGGACCGTTCACCATCGCTCCCAGAATCTCTGGATAGTATTCCAGCAAAACTTGCTCCAGGTCAGCACCGTTTTCCGTTTTTAAATCCCTGATGTAATTTACTGCGTGATAAAATTGCTTGGGTGAAACCAACGACCTCACTCCGTTGAAATAGTAAGAATCATCGACAGGCTCAAGCAGCGCCAATGTTCCGTGCCAAGGAAAAACTTGTGGAAGGTTTTCCTTCGTGATGGGAAGGTTGAATGTTTCTCCGCTGAACTGTTCTCGGAAAATAGCCTCTTTCTCGTTACTGTCGATTGCTTCAATCATTTTCGGCTTCATCCGCACCCAACGTTCCGCCATTTGTTTTTCTTCTGGGGAAAGCCGCTGTTCGTTTTCGGCCAGGAACCATTCAATTCCGCGCAAGCCATTGTCATATCGATGGAAGAAATAGAGCCAGAAATTGAAAAATCCCCGTTGATTGCCTCCAAGTCCGCTGTTTGCCCGCTTTTTAAACTCAGCTTCCAACGGATGATAAGCATTGATGGACAGCTTGTCCAGGATAAAATCGTTCAACTGGTTGACCATGTTGAGCTTTTGCTGGGCAAACCGTTCTTCTTTCACCTCTTGCAGTTGAACGACATAGTCTTTCTTCATACAGCATTTTTTATATTTTTTCCCGCTGCCGCAAGGGCACAGGTCATTTCTGCCAACTTTCGTAATCATCTGTATTCTCCTTTGCGTTAGGTTTTTCTATTAATGTTTCGTTTGCCTGCCCGGATGGACAGAAAGCATTTCAATCTATGTAGGAGCTAGCACACCAAAAAGGCTGCCGTAAGCAGCCTTGCCATTGTAACATTATTCGTCTGAGGAAACGGTTTTAAGAGCTTTGTAGTTGTTTTTCTGTTGCTTGTGGAGGGTATGCCGGGTTCCCCATTCATGCATCGCCTCCAGAATCGGTTGTAAGCTCATGCCGTATTCCGTGATCGAATATTCCACTTTCGGCGGTACTTGCGGATAAACGACACGCTTAATAATATCCTCTTCTTCCAGTTCACGCAACTGTTTTGTCAGCATTTTTTGCGTAATTCCCGGCACACTACGTTTAAGATCGCTGAAACGTTTCGTGCCGTCCTTCAGCAAATGAAGCAGGATAATCGGCTTCCATTTACCAACCAGGATGCCCAACGCATCTTCTACTTTGCACAAATCCGGTTCGATCGTCATGAAGTTCACCTTCTCATGGTATCTTTTAGTATACTATAGCACTTCTAAGTGGGTACTTACATTATTTGTTTATATCTTTTACAATAACAGTGCACAGGGAAAAAAGAAAGGCGGAAATTTTGTGGAAGCTTTTCCTATCATCCAAAACAAAGGAATGGAATTAGGTTTGTAGACAGAGAAGAGTTTTACCTTACGGACATCAAAACAAAGAAGGTAATAATTATTTACTTAAAAGATATTGGAAAGTTTGACTTATATTTTCGACGATAATTTTATCTTTATTTTTGCTGAATAAACTTCTCTTTCCTTTGGAAATAGTGAGTTATTTTGTAATAGCGTTAATTATTTTATTACCGTTTATTTTCTATGTGTGTGTCAATAAAAAAGAAAGAAACAAGCATATGACCGAAGAATAATAGGTTGGTGAACAGGAACGATTAGCCAAACTCATTGTAAATGGCGAAGCTGACCGAGAATGCAGGACTAGCGGCCAGCGGGGGCGGGGAAAGCTGTTAAAAGCAGTTTGTTTCATCATTAGCCTCAACTATCCTGGCAACAAAGAAACGGTCAGGAAGTCAAGTTTGCTGAAAGGTGGAAGGAACATGGAAAAATATCGAATCGATAAAAACAAAGGATTGGAATTTGGGATTTATACATTGGGCGATCATTTGCCGAACCCATTGACAGGAGAGAGGATTTCAGCAGAACAGCGGCTGCATGAAATCATTGAATACGCAAAACTGGCCGACCAGGCAGGAATCGATTTCTTCAGTGTCGGGGAGAGCCACCAAGAGTATTTCGCGACCCAGGCACATGCTGTGGTGCTTTCGGCAATTGCTCAGGCGACGGAAAACATCAAAATAGCCAGTTCATCGACGATTATCAGTACCTCTGATCCGGTGCGTGTTTACGAAAACTTTGCCACCCTCGACTTGATTTCCAAAGGAAGAGCGGAAATCATCGCCGGCCGAGCCTCCCGGATTGGATTATTTGATTTATTGGGCTATAATATCCGCGACTATGAAGAACTGTTTGAAGAGAAGTTCGATTTGCTGCGGCAAATCAATGAACAGGAAACAGTCAACTGGAGCGGAGAGTTCCGGGCGCCATTGAAAAATGCGCGTGTCCTGCCTCGTCCGCAATCTGGTTCCATGCCGATTTGGCGTGCGGTGGGCGGTTCTCCTGCCAGCGCGATCAAAGCCGGTTATGCAGGGGTTCCGATGTTCCTTGCGCATTTGGGAGGGCCGGCAACGGTGTTCAAACGTTCGGTCGATGCATACCGGGAGGCAGCGCGCAGCAGAGGTTTCGATACGGACGAACTGCCGGTCGCGACTGCAGGCTTTTTCTATGCAGCTGAATCTTCTCAGCAGGCACTCAAAGACATGTACCCATTCATCAACGAGGGCATGAAGAAAACAAACGGACAGGGCTTTCCAAAGCAGCATTTTGCACAAGGGGTCGATCCGCATAATATCATGAACATAGGCAGTCCGCAGGAAATCATCGAAAAGATTTTGTATCAGCACGAGTTGTTCGGTCATCAGCGGTATATTGCCCAAATCGACTTCGGAGGCATGCCGTTTGATAAATTGCAGAAAAATATCAAGTTGATCGGTACGGAAATTTTACCAGCGATCAGAAAATATACAGCAAAGGATTAGGAGGAAGCGGAAGTGAAAATTGTCGGATTATCCGGTTCAAAGGTAGGCAGCAAGACGAGAACAGCCATGAACTATACCGTCCAAGCGCTCCAGGAAAAATATCCGGATACAGAAGTGACGTTAATCGATTTGGCTGAGTATGATGTCCAGTTCAGTGATGGGCGGAATTACATGGAATACGATGGAGATACAAAATATGTAGCGGAGACAATCATGGAAGCTGATGCGATTGTCATCGGTACTCCTGTATTTCAGGCGTCGATTCCGGCTACGTTGAAAAATGTTTTTGACCTGCTTCCGGTCAATGCGTTCCGTGACAAGGTCGTCAGCATATTGGTGACAGCAGGTTCGCCGAAGCATTATTTGATGGTCGAGCAGCAATTGAAACCGATTCTTGCTTATATGAAAGCACAAATGGTGCAAACGTATGTGTTTATCGAGGAAGAAGATTTTTACCGCAAAGAAATCGTCAATGATGACGTATTGTTCCGCATCGGACGGCTGGCAGAGGACACTGTTGTGTTAACCGAGACATTCAGCCAGATTCGGGAAGCGAAAGAAGCGGAATACGATTTTTAAAAGAAGTGAAACAGGGACAAAAGCATAGTGACCAAAACAAAAACCGAACGAATTCGACTCGTTCGGTTTTCGTACTTACATATATACAGAGCAAATCTCCACGCCGACAAGGTCCCTTGCTTTTCAATAGACTATCTTTTTCTGTTTTTCACTCATTCATCTTAGGAAATTTGCTGACGCTTTACCAGCTTTATTTGGCATGGGTTATGAAGTTATATCGGTATTCCGAAGTCTTAAGACGAAACAAATGCACGAGTGTTTTCGTAGTAATCAATATAATGCCAACTTTGACCAGGATATAAGCGGTTGAAGGAAGGAGAGGAATATGGACGATAGAATGAAAGCATTGGTGGATTTGACGAAAAAGAAATTTGGTCTGCACAACTACTATTTGGGGAGACATGCTTTTAATCGCCATGTAGACATGTTTAAACAAACGAAATATACCTTGAGCATGGAATGGTTTCCAATCCATGCTCAAGTGCCCGACGAAAATGGGTTAAATCCAGAGGGGACGGCAGTAATTGAAATGGATATCAATCAACATGTTTTCTCGAGTGCCATATTTGTCGGTGGGAAATCATTTGCGGAAAACGGCATCGCTTTTTCTCCTTCATCAAGGGAGGCTGTCATCAGTTGGGTGGAGAAAGAAACCGGGCTGGTATTTGGTAATCAATTCTCCGCACAGAAAGCTTCCTGTCAAGAATTTCGGTTTCAATCCTGTGTGGACGGAATGCCCACTTCTCCCGGTGGTCAAATAGAAATAAAGCAGGATGATGAAGGAAAACTAATCTTCTTTTCGATTACCGGAGAGTTTCCGACGACGGAAGTGGTGGAGAAAGCTGTCTATCAACTGAGTATTGACACCATAGAAGAGTTGGCGAAGAAACAAGTGCAGTCGGTTGAGTTTCCGGTTTTTGAGCAAGAGAAGCTGACTTCCGTTTACGCGTTGGAAGAAATATACGTGAAAAACGATCGAAAAGCGATACCTTTTGAAGTGAACGCTTCCTCCGGGACTATTGTATTAGTAGACACCCCCCTCTTCTGGGGGAAACAGGTTGATTCAGTAAGTTCTTTTACTCCGCTAGAGATGAGCTGGCAGGAAAATATAACAATGGATCAGGCATTTGCTATGGAGCCATCGCCGGATGTATTGCCAATTACCTGTGAGCAAGAAGCTGGATGTAAGGAGGCAGTAAGAGAAGTGCTGCAGCAAGAATACCCGGATGATTCAGGAAAGTGGATCATGAAGACAGTCCACCGTGAAAATGGAAAACTGGTTGCAACGCTAAAGCCCAATAATCATAGTCAGAGGGTGTTTAGTAGAAAGCTGCTTGTATTTATCGATGCTGATCGTTTAATCCCGGAAAATTTTATCGATAACCAAGACTTGTGGAAAATGTTTGAGTCCTGGGAAGCCCCTGAATCTGTAACCATCCCTAAAGAAATGGCATTTGAGAAAATGAAGGACCTGTTGAAGCTGGAACCGGTATATGTATATGATTCTACTGAAAACAAGTACATCCTCTGCGGCAAACTTGATTGCCACTATGGCGTTTCTGGAGCTGATGGAGAAGTTTTTTCGCTAAAAGATTTATAGGGGTATAAAAGGCTGATCATGACCTGGTTTTTAGCTGGTTGTTTGTTATACTCAGGGATAAGAGAATGAAAAAATGTCAAGAAGGGCGGGAAGCAACGTGTACGAGCTGAAGACGAAAGAGAACGAGCATAGTGTCATCGCGTTTATCGAAGCGGTCGACCATCCGAAAAAAAGGGAGGATGCCTATCAATTGTTGGACATCTTTACCGAAACGACTGGATATCAGGCAAAAATGTGGGGAGCGAGTATCATCGGTTTTGGCTCCTATCATTACAAATATGCTTCCGGTCACGAGGGAGATGCTCCGCTCGTCGGTTTTTCTCCGCGCAAGGCCCGCATCAGCCTGTATATGGCAACCGGTGATCCAAATCGTGAAAAGCTGCTTCCTGAGCTGGGGAAACATAAGGCCGGGAAAGGCTGTATTTATATCAATAAGCTTGCGGATATCAATCCAGCTGTTCTAAAAAAGATGATCATCCAGTCCGTGACGTTTTTGCAGGAAGCTTATCCGTCCTCCAAAAAATGATTGGCCGTTATCGCCGCACCTGGCAAACAGGGAGCGGTATTTTTTTGGAAATTTTATGTTCAAATGAACAAAATAAAACTTGTTTATGAGCATTATTTTGTTACAGGTAACATTGAAAGCGGTTTTTCGGTTTGATAGAATGTAACAATCAAAGCTGAGGAGGCGAACAACATGGAAATAAACAAGAAAACGCTTCACGCTATGGAAGAGAAGTTGCAATCCATTTATGAACAGCAGGACGCTGCCTACTTACTGACAAATATACAACGATTGCTGGATGAGTATGAGTCGACTATTCCAACTCAAAACAGGAAGCACGAGTTTGTATCGGAGAAGGATACGATTTTGATTACGTATGGCGATACCATCAAGGAAGACGGCAAAGCTCCTTTACAAAGTCTCCACGAATTTCTGAACGGTCATGTGAAGGATACCGTGTCCGGTGTCCATGTACTGCCTTTTTATCCTTTCAGTTCGGATGATGGCTTTTCTGTAATCGATTACTTTTCGGTCGATTCAAAGCTGGGCAGTTGGGATGAAGTTGAAATCCTTTCAGACGATTATGAATTGATGTTCGACGCTGTTATCAATCATATTTCCGCCAAAAGTGATTGGTTCCAGGAGTACCTGAAAGGGAATCCTGCATATCAGGATTTCTTTATCGAAGCCGATCCGGAAGCTGATTACAGCAAGGTTACTCGTCCAAGGGCATTGCCGCTGCTGACGAAATTTGAAACCGCTAACGGACCGAAATACATTTGGACAACGTTCAGTGAAGATCAGATTGACCTGAATTATAAAAATCCGGATCTCGTTCTGAAGATCATTGAATTGCTTTTATTTTATATCGCCAAGGGAGCCAAGTTGATCCGTCTCGATGCCATCGGATTTCTATGGAAAGAGATGGGCACGAGCTGCATCCATTTGGATCAGACCCATCGAATGATTCAATTGTTCCGGCATATCGTCGAGACGATTGCGCCTGATACGATTTTGATAACGGAAACCAATGTCCCGCATAAGGACAATATCAGTTATTTTGGAAATGGATATAACGAAGCGCGCATGGTGTACCAGTTCCCGCTGCCTCCATTGACGCTTCACACCTTTTTGACCGGGGATGCGAGTCACCTTGCTGACTGGGCAAGCAGCCTGGAAGAAACAACGGAAGAGACCACCTTTTTTAATTTTCTGGCTTCGCATGACGGGATCGGCGTCCGTCCTGTGGAGGGAATCTTGACCGATGAGGAAGTCGAGGGAATGATCGACCAGGTTCAGTCCCACGGCGGCTATGTTTCTTACAAAGATAATGGGGACGGAACCAAAAGTCCATATGAGCTGAACATCAATTACTTTGATGCATTGTCACACCCAGATGATGAATTGGAAAAGAAGGTGAAGCGGTTTGCGGCTGCACAGTCGGTTTTGCTTTCTGTAACCGGTGTTCCCGGCATCTATATTCACAGTATGCTTGGTTCGCAGAATGATCAGGAAGGAGTCGAGGCGACTGGACGTTACCGTTCCATCAATCGAGAGAAGCTTAATCGGAGCAAGCTTGAAAAAGAGCTTGCAGATCCATCGTCAATACGCAGCCAGGTACTGGATAACCTGAAACAATTGATCAAGATAAGAACCGCTGAACGGGCATTCCATCCAAACAGCCCACAGCAAGTACTCAAGTTGAACAACCATGTCTTTTCAATCGTCCGGACGAATAAAGACAATGCAGAAGAAAAAGTATTTGTCCTGATCAATGTATCCGATAATCAGCAAAGCCTGATTCTTGATAGTGGCAGCCAAACAGCACGCGATCTTATTTCAGGAAAAACCTATCGCCCCCAAACGGATAAGCTGTCGGTTTCCCTCGAGCCGTATCAAGTTATCTGGTTGAAGGCCTAGGGGGTATCAACATGAAGTATGTAATTGCCCCTGATTCTTTCAAAGGTTCCATCACGAGCATCGATGCAGCCAAAGCGATCAGCCGTGCTGTCAGGGAAGCGGATGAACAGGCTGAAGTAGTAGAGTTGCCGATGGCTGACGGTGGTGAAGGGACGGTCGATGCCGTTCTGCTTAGCAGAGGCGGAGACAAAGTAACGTGCCAGGTAGAGGATCCGCTTGGCAGGATGATTGCGGCAAGCTATGGCTGGGTGGAATCAGAAAAAACGGCGGTCATTGAGACGGCTGCTGCTTCCGGACTGCCGTTGCTGACGGAAGAGGAGCTGGATCCTTGGAAAGCGTCCAGCTATGGAACCGGCCAGCTGCTCAAGGATGCATTGGAAAAAGGGGCGGAAACAGTCATTCTCGGACTTGGCGGAAGTGCAACCGTGGATGCAGGTGTCGGATTGTTCCAGGCATTGGGACTGAAGGTCTACGGGCAAGACGGCCGTGAAATGGGGCGGCTCGGCGGGCGGCTCGACCGGATAGGGAAAGTAGACGCCTCCGACCTCCACCCTAATCTGAAGCAAGTCAAATTTATCGTCGCCTCCGATGTGACCAATCCGTTGCTCGGCAAAGACGGAGCTGTCGCGGTGTTCGGCCCGCAAAAAGGCATATCGGAGGAGGATCTTGAAAATTTCGAAGCAGGAATGGCCTCCTTTGCTAAAGTAACAGGCAAAGCAGTAAAGCGGAACATGACCGAAGAACCGGGCAGCGGTGCTGCTGGCGGAATCGGATTTTTGCTTTATTCGTTGTTGACGGTCGAATTCCGCAGCGGCCTGGAGCTGATGGTCGAATTGACCAAACTGGATGAACACTTGGACCGAGCGGACGTTGTGTTCACCGGAGAAGGAAAAGTGGACGGGCAGTCGTTGTTCGGCAAAGTGCCGGTAGGTGTCGCCCGGACTGCCAGGAAGAAAGGGATACCGGTTGTGGCGTTTGCTGGCATGATCGGCGATGGTCTCGACCGGCTCTACGAGGAAGGGCTCACGGCTGTCGTACCGATTGTAGATCAGCCGATGAAGCTGAAGGACGCAATGGCTGAAGGGAAAGCGTTGTTATATAAAGCAGCCAAGCGGACGATGCAGCTGATTTTACTAGATAAAAGGGAGATTGGGAGGGGAACAAAATGAATAACTTTACAACGATCGATTTTATCGTTTTGATTGTTTATGTATTGGGGATAGCATTTTTCGGTGCATTTTTCGGAAAAAATCAAAAATCCACGAAGGACTATTTTTTAGGCGGACGCAGCATTCCCTGGTGGGCAATCGGATTGTCGGTAATGGCGACACAGGCCAGTGCGATTACATTTATCGGTGCGCCAGGCTGGGGATATTCCGGCGGACTGGAACGGATAAACACCTATATCAATGTTCCGCTGGTCATGGCATTTTTGATGGTGACCATCGTGCCGTTCTTTTACCGGACGGAAGTATATACGGCATATGAATATCTGGAAAGGCGGTTCGATGCGAAAACAAGGTCGCTGACAGCCGGTTTATTCCTGGTGGCTCGCGGGCTGGCCACAGGAGTGGTCTTGTATGCCCCTGCGTTGGTCTTATCCGTTGTGACCGGCTGGGATGTAAACGTTACAATTATCATCATGGCGATCATCGCGGTTGCCTATACCGTTCTGGGCGGAATTTCCGCTGTCATATGGACAGATGTCATTCAAATGTTTGTCTTGTGGCTGGGAGCCGCATTAGCCATCATTAAAATCATCAGTACCATGCCGGACGGTTTTTCCGGTGCCATGGATATCGGTGCTGAGGCAGGTTTGCTGCAGTCGCTCGATTTCCGGTTCGACTTGTCTGTGGAGTATAGTATTTGGGCCGGTGTCATCGGTGGTTTCTTCATGCATGCCGCTTATTTCGGCACAGATCAAAGCCAGATTCAACGGGTATTGACGAGTAAGTCCATCAAGGAAAGTAAAATGTCTTTGATTGTCAGCGGATTGTTCATTTTTCCGCAAATGATGCTGTTCCTGATTATTGGAATTATGCTGTATGCATTCTACTCGCAGGCTGGCAGCCCCGGAGTTGAAAACTTGAATGAACTGTTCCCGCTGTTTGTGGTCAACAACTTTCCCGTAGGTATCACCGGGTTGATCATTGCCGGCGTCTTCGCAGCAGCGATGTCGAGCCTTGATTCGGCTTTGAACTCACTGTCAGCGGTGTCGATTCGTGACTTTTACGCAAAATATTTCAAAAAAGACGCCTCGGAAGGCCATTACTTAAAAGCTTCCCGTTGGGCCACGATTTTCTGGGGAGTATACGCGACGGTTTTTGCCTTTTTTGCAGGGAACCTCGGCCCGGTCATCGAAGTGGTGAATGAAATCGGCTCTTACTTCTATGGTGCTCTGCTTGGTGTTTTCATACTGGCTATCTTTTTCCGGCGAGCGAACGGTACCGGAGCATTTGCCGGAGTCATTGCCGGAATGCTCGCTGTCTGGGCAGTGGTTACGTTTGCCGATATCTCGTTTTTGTATAATAATGTTGTCGGAGCTGTCGTAGCAGTAGCTGTTGGATATGCCGTCAGCCTGTTTGGCAAAGCACCGGTGAAGGAGAAACTTGCCGGCCTGGTATTCGGTGACACGGAGCCGGTGCAGGAAGTATTGAAAAGGCGTCAGTCGGAAGCTGATAAAATAAAAGAAATCGAAGAGGAAAAATCGATGAAAAAATGGCCGTACATTTTGGTTGGCTACTTCTTCGTCACCTTGCTGATTTTATATATCATTCAAACAACAACGATGTAGGTGAAAGCACATGGATAGCTATGTATTGCAACAGGCCGTTGGGCATGAGGAAGCCGTACGGTCGATTAGACAACATCAAAACAACCTGATTGCCAAATGGCAGCGGTTGTTCCGCTCGGGACGTCAATTGACCTCCATTGAGTTGGTCCATCTTCCTTACTGGTGCTTTACCTATCAGTATCACAGCAAGCAGATGAAAGATCCGATCCGGGGGAAGGTTGCAGTGGAAACATATCGTCACCATACGGCCATTCTTCCAGAATCAGCTCAATACGACCCGGCGGAAAACGAACAGACATTGCTCCTGCCATGCGGTGTGCCTGTTCCGGAGGTCGCCCGGGATGAAATTTACTGGGAGGCTTTCAGCCGCGAAAAGAAGCGCAAAGACATCACCGTGGATATCCTGGAAACGTCCTTGTTGTATGTACCATACTGGATTGGCTACCTTCAGGGGGAAACCATCGATATTATAGCGGTAGATGCTGCAAATGGAAAAATTGACTTAGGAATCAAAGATTCACTGCTGGAAGCTGTCATGGCTTCCAGCAAATAAAGGGCTGCCTCGACGGCAGTCCTTGCTGTATTTCAAAACAACATGCGGGGGATGGCAAATGGCACTTTTATCTGAAGCAATCGCACAGCAAATCGTTTTGGAAATGGAAAAAATCATTGAACGTAATATCAATATCATGAATGAGACAGGCGTCATCATTGCAAGTAAAGATACAGAGCGGATCGGCAGCTTTCATGAAGGAGCTTTGAAAGCGATTCAGGAAGGGGAGACGGTTCCGATTTATTCAGATCAGAGCCACCAAGGGGCAAAGGCAGGAATGAACATGCCGATTTTATTCAAAGGAGCGCTGATTGGCGTGATCGGTATTACCGGGCATCCGGACGAAATCAGCGACTATGCCAAAATCATTCACAAAATGACCGAGGTGATGGTAAAAGAAGCGTATGTAAGCCAGGAACTTGAACTGGAAAAGAGCGCGAGAGAGCGGTTTGTGCATGAATGGATGCAACGACAATGGACCGACCGGCGTGATTTTATGCTGCGTGCAAAAACATTGCGCATCGATATGTCGACATCAAGACAGGTTCTACTGTTTGATCTTGTCCATGTAAAGAGAAAACAGGATTCAGAAGTGACCAGGCAGGAACGCTTACGCTCGATCATGAAAGAAGTTGGCGACATGCTTGGTGTCGGGGAGCAGGATATCCTGGTGATGTGGCAATCCAACCAGTTTGTTTTGTTGAAGCAAAACGCGCCTGCTTTCTTTCCTTCCCGGGTAAAGGAGAGCCTCCGGCGTCTGAGCAGTAATCAAGTCAAAATTTATTGCGGTTTGGGCAGACAGCATCACGGCATGGATGGCACAGTGAAATCATTCGAAGAGGCACAACAAGCGGTGTTTTTCGCCAGGCAAAAACAACAGTCCGTTGTTGTATTTCAAGAGTTGGGTATCGAGTCGGTTGTTTTCCAGATTCCCGAAACGGTAAAAGAAGATTTTGTCGAGCGGTTTTTCCCTGTTTTTCATGATGAAAAGCAGCATCAACTGGTGGAGTCTGTCAAAGTGTTCCTCGAACATGATCAAAGCATTGCGTCGGCCAGTGATGCGTTGTTCATTCATAAGAACACCTTGCAGTACCGTTTGAAAAAAATGGAGCAGTTGACGGGTCTTGATCCCCGGAAATTTCAGGACGCGGCATTATATTGGCTGGGCTTGGCATTCCTGGAAAAACACTGAAACGAGCTCGGGACAAAAGCATCGTGGCCAAAATAAAAATCGGACTTCTAACCTTCTCTTTTGAAATGTGCTACTCTCCACCCCGGCAAGGCACTTCGCTTTCAGCTCGTGCAGTTCCCGTCGGAGTCTCCGTATCTTGCCTTCACTTCGTTTTCACGGTCTGAGTTTCAAGACAAGAGGAATAGAACCGAATTTTGTGGACATGCTTTTGTCCCGGCTTCGTTTTTTAAAGTGATTCCTTTCTTAGGACTGGGTGTAGTGTACTAACAAACGTAATCCTTCGTCGTTACGAAAAACACATTGTCTTATTAATTAAATCTCCGCTATCGAGCGGGTAAGCCCGGTGATTTATTGTTCGAAAATACGAAAGCCAAATGGCGGCAATTCCATTTCGACAGGTAATGTTGCCGGCTGTTTTTTCAGAATGCCTTCAGCTGAAAGTCGCCATTCCCGTGAGTCAGGTGTTCCCACGAAATCTCCAGTCGATAGCAGTTCAGCTTCGGGGCTATTGTTGAGGACAAATAACAGCCTGCCGGTTTTGCCGGATTTTTCATAAACCAGACACTTTTCATTGCTGGTTTCATGAAAGCGGAAGTCGGCATGATTGCCGAAAAGCGGCTCGTTTTTCCGAAGTTCGATCAGGGAACGGACAAAGGCGAACAGCTCCCGGTCCTGTTTGTCTTCTTCCCACTCCATGCATGCGCGGCACCCTGGATCTTCTCCCCCGGCCATGCCTATTTCGTCCCCATAGTAAAGACAAGGCGTACCAATAAAGGACAATTGGAACAAATAAAGTAATTTGATTTTATTTTTGTCGTGGTCGGCTAGTGTCGCTATCCTTGGCGTATCATGGCTGTCGAGCAGGTTGAATGCCGATTCGTTGACGTTGGCTGGATACATATGCAAGACCTTTGTGATTGATTGTGCGAACTTCGATGCAGGGATCTTCTGTTTCGCAAAGAAGTCCACCGTTCTATTGGTGAATGGATAATTCATCACCGCATCGAATTGGTCTCCCCTCAGCCAAGGCATGGAATCATGCCAGATTTCTCCCAATATATATACATCGGGCTTGACACGCTTAACCGTTTTCCGAAACTCCCTCCAAAAGCTATGGTCGACTTCGTTGGCGACATCGAGCCGCCAGCCGTCGATATTGAATTCTTCCACCCAGTATTTAGCTGTCCGAAGTAAATAGTCTTTTACTTCCGGGTTGTTTGTGTTCAGTTTCGGCATGGAACCGACAAAGCCGAAAGTGTCGTAATTTGGTTGGCCGTCCGCTTTGACAGGAAATTCCCGCAGGTGGAACCAATCTTTGTAGCGCGAACGTTCCTGATTTTCCATGACATCCTGAAACGGCGGGAAATAATAGCCGCTGTGATTGAAAACCGCGTCGAGCATGACCCGGATGCCGCGTTTGTGACAAGCATCGACCAAACGGCGAAAGGTTTCTTTGTCGCCAAATTGCGGGTCGATCTCCATGTAATCGATCGTGTCATATTTATGATTGGAATAGGCGGTGAAAACAGGGGTGAGATAAATACCGTTGATTCCTAGTTCCTCCAGATAATCCAAGTGATCCATCACACCTTGGAAATCTCCACCGAAGAAGTTCTCCGGTGTCGGTTTGGCACGTCCCCATTCCACCGTCCCGGGCGGATTGAGGGCAGCATCGCCATTAGCGAAGCGTTCTGGGAAAATTTGATACCAGACCGTGTCCTTCACCCAGGCTGGCGGTGAAAATAAATCCACGGCATGCAAGTAAGGAAAGCAAAAATAATTGGCGATATCACTTGGTTTGGAATGGAAAAATCCACCCTCGGTGAAATAGCAGACTTCCTCTTCAGATTCACAGTGAAAACCGTAACGGAGCCGGCGGAAAGGCGGTTTGATTGCAGCAAACCAGTAGTCATGCAAATCCGTGGAGCCGGTTTTTTTCATCGGTTTACTGTCTGTTTGCCATTTTTCCTCCTTCCAATCATATGGGTCTCCATGGATGAGGGAGACACTGTTGATATCATCTTTTTTTGTTTGAAGCAAGATGTGCAGCGTTTCCTGATCATACATGTAGGCGAAGTTATCCTTCGGCCGGTGATAGACTGCTTCTTTTATCATCCTTAAACTCCTCCCGGGAGAGCGGGCCTGTTGGCACCCATTTAAAAAACCCCGTTTTCCAAATGGAAAACGGGGTTGTGGCCAGAGCCAGGCATTGCCCTCAGATTATTGTCGATCAATTGCTACCAATATACAGAAAGCGCTTCAACTCGTCAACCCATGGATTTGTGTTTTTTTTGGGGTCAGGCCCCACTTAAAAAAATAAGTGAAAACGGTTGCACAAATGAAACGTGCGGTGTAGAATGTAATCATATTAGTGCAAACGTTTGCGCAAAAGAAAAGGGGAGAAGAAAATGAACAAAAGTCTTAGAATGTCGATCAAATTCATCCTGCTGTTGAGTTTTTGTTTTTTACTGGCGGCGTGTGCGCCAGAGCGTGAAGAACCGGCAGGCGGAGAGGATTCTGACCAAGCATCCGCTGAAAAACCGGAAGAGCTGACGATTTGGGCAAATGACGAAGAAGCCCAGTTGGAAGCAATCGAAGACATAGCAGCTGATTATGAAGAGCAGGAAGGAATCAAAGTCAACGTGGTTGCAAAATCGATGCTGGATCAGGAACAGGAATTGGCACTTGCCGGGCCGGAAGGAAAAGGGCCTGATTTATTTTTCCAGCCTCATGACCGTATAGGGAACATCGTGGCACAAGGACTTGCCGAGCCGCTCGAATTGTCGGATGAGCAAATCAGCGGTTACAGCGAAGCTGCGATGGAAGCAGTCTCCTACAATTATGACGGGCAAACCGATTGGTATGGAGCGCCGATGGTCTTTGAAACGTATGGTATTTTTTACAATACGGATATCATTCCGGAAGCTCCTGAGACAATAGAAGATTTGCAGAATGTGGTCAGCGAGCACACCAATCCTGAACAAGAACAGTATGGTTTTCTGATGAAACCGAATGATCTTTACTTTGCTTATCCGTTCTTCAAAAACTTCGGTGCCTATATTTTTGGAGGGGATACCGGTGAATATGATACATCCGATATCGGCCTGAATAACGATGGTGCTGTGGAAGGCGGAGAGCTTTATCAATCATTCTTCGGACAGGAAAAAATCCCTGCATCCACGACCTCCGACGTAATCGACGGATTGTTTACAGAAGGCAAGGTCGGTGCCGTTATAAACGGGCCATGGGCCATTCCTGGATACAGAGAAGCGCTTGGTGACAGTCTTGCTTTTGCTCCGTTCCCTACGATTAACGGAGAGCCGGGAGAAACGTTGGTCGGTGTAAAATCCTGGATGGTTTCTTATTACTCGGAAAATAAAGATTGGGCAACCGACCTTGCGTTGTTTTTAACGAATAATGAAAGCTTACAGCATTACTATGAAATAGCAGGCGAACTGCCGCCGAACACGGAAGCCCTGGAAGCGATTGAAGATCCGATTCATGCTGCGTTCGCGGACCAAATCCAACATGGCGTTCCGATGCCAAGCACCCCGCAGATGTCACAAGTATGGGAACCCATGAACAATGCGTTGCAGTTCTTGGCGGATGGAGAAGATGTCCAGCCTGTATTGGATGAAGCAGTCGAACAAATCAAGGCAAATATAGAGGCTTCGGGACAGTAAGTATTTTAGGGGTAATGGGAAGGAGCATCTTCCCATTATCTTTATGAAATAGCTAAAAAAGGGGTGAATCAAATGGCCTTGCCTGATTACCAGCAAGAAGACAACAAGGATACAAGGGGAAGCAAGAAAAAGAAACATAGTCCGGCACTGGCGGTTTGTCTATCAATATTGTTTGCGGGTCTTGGACAGTTGTACAACCGCCGCTATGTAAAGGGGATTTGTTTCCTTATCATTGAAGCTGCATTTCTGGCGACAATGTTGCAATCAATCAATTATGGACTTTGGGGACTCCGGACACTCGGTACGATTCCGGGAACAGACCATTCCATCCGGCTGTTGGTGTTTGGCGTGCTTTCCTTAATTGGCGTGTTTTTTGCTCTTGCTTTGTACATTGCCAATGTCCTTGACGCCAGAAACCAGGCACGGAAGATACAGAATGGGTGGAAGCCTTCATCGTTCCGGGATGCCATCAGCTCGTTTTATGAGTATGCGTTCCCTTATTTGATGACTTTTCCCGGTCTGCTGCTCATGGTTTTTGTGGTTATTTTTCCTTTGTTATTCTCTGTGCTTTTGGCCTTTACCAACTATAATCTATATAATTCGCCGCCACGTAATTTGGTAGACTGGGTAGGTTTTGACAACTTTGTCAACCTGGTAACAGTTCCGCTGTGGCAGGATACATTTTTGAGTGTGTTTTCCTGGACCATTGTCTGGACGGTCGTCGCGACTACACTGCAAATCGCTTTGGGATTGTTTCTCGCCTTGATCGTGAATGATCCCCGCATTAAATTTAAAAAACTGATCCGCACGGTCTTGATTTTACCTTGGGCTGTCCCAGCCTTCGTGACAATCTTGATTTTCTCCGCCATGTTCAATGATGACTTCGGAGCCATCAACAGAGACATTATCATTCCGCTGCTTGGAGGCGGTGGTTTGCCATGGCTTAGTGATCCATTTTATGCCCGGATTGCCATTATCCTGATTCAAACATGGCTGGGATTTCCGTTTATTTTCGCTTTGTTTACCGGGGTACTGCAAAGTATCTCGAAGGACTGGTATGAAGCGGCGGATGTGGATGGTGGCTCCAGGCTGCAAAAGTTCCGTCATATCACATTGCCGCATGTCATGTTTGCTACTGCGCCTTTGCTGATCATGCAGTATGCGCAAAACTTCAACAATTTCAATATCATTTATTTATTCAATGAAGGTGGACCACCTGTGAGAGGGCAAAATGCCGGCGGGACCGACATCCTGATTTCCTGGGTTTATAAATTGACCTTCGATACCAATAATTACAGCATGGCTGCAGTTATTTCCATCATCATGGGAGTGATCGTCTCCTGTTTCGCTTTTTATCAATTCAGAAAAACTCGATCATTCAAAGAAGAGGGTGAAATTTGATGAACCAGAAGAAAAAATCAAGAATCGAAGTCGCAGCCATGTATTTGGTACTGACGGCTGTCGCCGTGGCGATATTTTATCCACTGGTTTGGACGATCGGCATTTCTTTCAACCAGGGTAACAGCCTTTACTCATCCTCCATCATTCCGGAAAATTTCTCTTTGGATCATTATAAATGGTTGTTCAGTTCGGAGAGTGACTACCTGCTCTGGTACAAGAATTCTCTGATTGTGTCTGGTGTAACAGCTGTCGGCAGCGTTATTTTCACTTCGCTAGTAGCCTATGCATTTTCACGCTATCAATTTGTCGGCAGAAAAAACGGTTTGTACATCTTTTTGCTGCTGCAAATGTTTCCGGTCATGATGGCGATGGTCGCTCTGTATATTTTCCTTAACATGATCGGCCTGTTGGACACGCTGACAGGGTTGATATTGATCTACTTAGGAGGACAAATTCCGTTCAATGCCTGGCTGGTGAAGGGTTACTTTGATACGATTCCACGTGAACTGGATCAAGCCGCACGGATTGACGGCGCTGGGCACTTGCGGGTGTTTTGGAGCATTATGCTGCCGCTGGCCAAGCCGATACTGGCTGTCGTCGCCTTATTCAATTTCATGATGCCGTTGTTCGATTTTCTCTTGCCTTCGATTGTCTTGTCCAGTGCTGACAATTACACGCTGGCGGTGGGACTCTACAACTTTATCAATGACCAGTTCGCCAACAATTTTACCAGATTCGCAGCAGGGTCGATTCTGGTGGCAGTGCCGATTGCCGCTGTTTATCTATACTTGCAACGCTATTTGATTTCCGGATTGACAGCAGGCGGCACAAAAGGCTGAGAATGTTGCGCCTTTTACTTTGAATCTCATATGAAAACGTTACAATAAAATAGATACTTACAGCTTGATGAACAGGAGGTACGACATGTTAGAAGATACTAGTTTTGCGATTCATCCAGGTGCGGAGCAGCAGAGGAATACGGCTGTCTATCACGACATCGGCAATGTGAAATACCAGGAGAAAGGGAACGATTCGTTTCATTTCATCTGTGAAAACGGACAGGTCGCTATCCGCTTTTATACGGAAGCCATTGTCCGCATCACCATGAATCCAAAGGGCGAACCGAGTTGGGGTCAATCACGCTCCGTAGTTGCAGAAGCAAAGAAAGTCGACGTCGAGGAGGATGGCACTGCGGAGGTTTATGAATTGAAAACAACGGAGCTTCATTTGTCGATTTCCAAGACTCCTTTCCGAATCCGCATTTATGACCGGCAAGGAAGGGAATTGGTAACGGAAGCGGAACAAGGGATGGCATGGCAGGAAAACGGTGAGGTAGCCGTCTTTAAACAGATGCATGAGAATGATCACTTTTACGGATTTGGAGAGAAGGCCGGTTTTCTCGATAAACGCGGTGAAATGTATGAGATGTGGAATACGGACGTGTATGCCCCGCATAATCCGGAAACAGACCCGCTCTACGAGTCGATACCGTATTTCATGACGCTGAGAGACGGAAAAGCGCACGGCATCTTTTTTGATAATACGTTCCGTTCCTGGTTTGATATGCGTTCTTTCGCAGAGCGTTATGCTTACCGAGCAGAAGGAGGACAGCTTGATTATTATGTAATGGCAGGTCCTGAACCAAAGCACGTATTGGAGCAATACACATACCTGACAGGGAGAATGCCGCTGCCTCCGAAATGGGCGATCGGTTACCATCAGTCACGTTACAGCTATCAGACGGAAGAAGAAGTGCGGGAAGTTGCTCAACATTTTATCGACCGGGATATCCCGCTCGATGTGCTGCATCTCGATATTCATTATATGAACGGGTACCGTGTTTTCACTTTTGATGAAGGACGGTTTCCAAATCCGGAAAAACTTGTTCGCGATTTGCGCGAAATGGGGATAAGGGTCGTGCCGATTGTGGATCCCGGTGTCAAAAAAGACCCGGAATACCCGACTTATCAGGAAGGGGTCACCGGTGATTTGTTTTGCAAGTATCTCGAAGGAGATATTTATTTCGGTGATGTCTGGCCGGGGACAAGTGCATTTCCCGACTTCACCGAAGAAAAAGCCCGGAAATGGTGGGGGGAAAAGCATCGTTTTTACACGGAAATCGGTGTCGAGGGTATCTGGAATGATATGAATGAACCGGCTGTTTTCAATGAAACGAAAACGATGGATGTACAGGTCATGCACCGGAACGATGGAAGTCCTGCCACCCATCGCGAGCTTCACAACCTGTATGGGATGTTGATGGGAAAAGCGACTTATGAAGGATTGAAAGATCAGCTCGACGGTAAGCGTCCATTCCTGCTGACCAGAGCCGGATTTGCCGGGATTCAGCGTTATGCTGCAGTCTGGACGGGAGATAACCGCAGCTTCTGGGAGCACCTGCAAATGTCCCTGCCGATGGTGATGAACCTTGGACTGTCCGGAATTTCTTTCACGGGACCGGATGTCGGTGGATTTGCACACCATTCGAACGGAGAACTATTGACACGTTGGACACAGGTGGGGGCGTTTACGCCTTTTTTCCGTAACCATTCGGCCATCGGTTTTTTGTATCAGGAGCCATGGCGTTTTGGAGAAAAGTATGAAGCAGTGATCAAGGAATATATCGAGATGCGGTACCGCTGGATGCCGCAGCTGTATTCGCTGTTTGCCAAAGCAAGCAGTCAGGGATTGCCGGTGATGCGGCCATTGTTCATGGAATTCCCCGAGGATGAGAAAACGTACAATCTGAATGATCAATTCATGATCGGCGATAATGTGATCATTGCCCCGATTCTCGCTCCGTCAGTCGTGGACCGTGCCGTTTACCTTCCGGAAGGGGAATGGGTCGAGGCATCCAGCGGCGTGGCGTATCAAGGGGAAAACACCTATTTGATCCATGCTGAACTGGAAGACCTGCCGTTGTTTATTAAAAAAGGGACGGCGGTGGCGCAGACAGATTGGACGTCCAACAAAGACAAGTCATGGAAAAGGGTGCGGATGGATATTTATGCCGGTGATCAGGGAGAGGATTACCGTTTTACGTTCTATGATGATGACGGGGAAACTTTTGCTTATCAGCATGGAAGCTATTTGGAACTGGAAGTGGAGGTTGTGTCGACCGAAGAAGCTGTCAAGGTGGATATCGTTGATCGTCGAGGCGATTATGTACCGGCATATCAGCAAATCGATATCCATGTAATTGGTCGGAAGGACGGCCAGGATGTTATACTGAATGGAGAAAAAGAAAACGGAGACAGTTACCTGTCGTTGACAGATTGAACGAATAACAAAAAAGTAGAGGGTGGACTTGGCTGATGGTGACAATAAAGGATGTAGCAAAGGAAACAGGTGTATCCCCCTCTACTGTGTCACGCGTGATTGCGGACAATCCGCGGATCAGTCCGGATACAAAGCAAAAAGTGCGCGAAGCAATGGAACGGCTCGGCTACCATACCAATATCCATGCACGTAACCTGGTGGCTAAGTCGACTAAAGCAATCGGTGCCATCATGCCGTCGTCTGCTAATAAAGCGTTACAGAATCCGTTTTTTCCCGAGGTTCTTCGGGGAATCGGTTCTGTCATTCATGAACGACAGTATTCGTTGACCCTTTCCAGTGGCGAGACAGAACAAGAAATTCTGGAAGAAGTACAGCGGATGGTGTATGGCAGTTATGTCGATGGACTGATTTTGTTGTATTCCCGTGTGGAAGATCCGGTCGTGGCCTTTCTCGAGGAGCGGGATTTTCCGTATGTCATGATCGGCAAGCCCTTTGCCAGGCTGGAAGAAATCACCCATGTCGACAATGACAATTTTATGGCTGGAAAGCAAATCACCAATCATCTTATTGCAAGAGGCCATGAGAAAATCGCCTTCATCGGGGGTTCCAAGGACCTTTTCGTTACGAGGGACCGGGAGTCCGGCTACCTGGCGGCGTTGACAGATGCAGACTTGCCGCATGACGAAGACTATGTCATCCATACGGAATTTTTAAAATCAGGAGGAAAGGAAGCGGTCGAACAGTTGCTTTCTCTTCCTATACGTCCAACCGGGATTGTCGTGACAGATGACTTAATGAGCCTTGGTGTACTGAGCACTCTCGAGGAATCCGGCGTCCAGGTGCCTCATGATATCTCGTTGGTCAGTTTCAATAATGCTTATTTGTCTGAGATAACAAAGCCGGCGTTGACAACCGTCGATATCAATATTCATGAGTTAGGCGCCCAATCAGCCAGGGCGCTAATTGAAAGGACGATCGACAACAAAATCCCTCCGAAGCGGATCATTGTGCCATATACCATTATTTACCGTGGTTCGGTGAAGGAGCAAAAATGAGTAAAGGAATTTTCGGTGGCCGGGACAAAAGTATGGCTATCAAAACAAAAACCGAGCGAATGAGGGAATCGTTCGGTTCTAGTTTTGAGCACGATGCTTTTGTCCCGGACTCTTTTTTATTTGAAAAGTGACTTTGGGGTATAGTCCTTCTGGGAATTCAAAGATAGCGCATTTAATTTTTGGATTGGAAGACAATAGGGAGTGGATCAAGTCCAACTATACTTATTGGAGGTATTACGATGAATGCACCAGCTCACGAGCTTCTAGAAACACAGGAAGCACTTAGAACCAAAGCAGCAGAAATTGAACAGCATGGCTTTTTTGCCAATCAATGTAATGACCAGCAGCTAAAGGGCATGCTGACAAGACACCAGCAGCAAATGATAACGGCCTATCAGCAAGGGGTCAATTTAATGCAAGGCAAGAATGTACAACTTGCCCACCAATACCCGAATTTCCAGGCAGTCAACACTATGCCGGGGATGCAGCAGAACAATTCTTCGGCACCGTCGGTGAATACTCAGTCGCTTTCGGATCAGACAATGGCGACATTGGCATTGAATGCTCATAAAGCAGGTGCCATGATGGGAATGCAGTGGGCAAATGAATGTGTGGACCCGCAGCTTCGCAGTTATCACGTGAACGGCGCTAATTTGTGCCAGGAAATGGCGTATGAAATGTGGAGCTGGATGAACCAAAAAGGTTACTACCAGCCAGCACAATTCAACTCCCAGCAAACTTCGACCATGGCCGCTTCTTTTCAGCCGATGCCCAACCAAATGGGCGGTCAGACCAACCAGTTCCAATCCGGACAAATGCAATGACCGAAAAACAGTACCGCTACCTACAAAGGTCCGGTACTGTTTATTTTTAGGAGATAAGCAAGAGATGTGCAGCTCCAGCGGCCCCCCTCGAAGATTTAAGCAAAGCCTCTGTGTGTGACAATAGACCGCCGCTTCGAGGCCTTGGTTGAGCTTGTCGATGGGTGTTGATGAAGGTGTTGTCACAGGATGTGGAAAATTAGCCTGTACTCATTTAAACAGGCCTTTGCGCTTTTCTTTCTAGAAAACCCTTGTTAAGGTGTCAGCAAAAAGGCAACACGGAAATGCAGCTTCGTTTTTTCTTCTGCCATCGCTTGCGCTCCGTTCGTTTCGTAATACCCTTACCCAGCTTATGCATCTAGATGCTCTAAAAAGGCAGCTGCCGCAAGTGTTGGTTGGTCAATCATGGAGTAATGGCTTGCGTTCGGAATGATCTTAAACACGGACCCGGGAATCGTTTGATGAAGGATCATCCCCCAGTACGGAACCAGGAATCGATCATGCTGCCCCCAGAGCAGGGTGACAGGTTTGCTGATGTTTGGTAAGTAGGGGACAAGGTCTTCTGTTTGATGGTGATTAAGGGCCAAGGATGCTTGACGGAGCTCCTCCGGTCCAGATGGCGTATTAAATGGAGAGGTGAATTTTTGAAGCAAACCAGGCGTCAGCATGGAAGGGAAGTACACTCCTTCTCTAAGCATCCGTTCAATGAATAAAGGAGACGGCATGAATTCTTCTGCAGTTGGATATCTGATTGATTCAACGATAGGCAACGGCCAGTTGGCATACGTAACGCCATCAATGACAATCATGCTTTTCATCCGTTCGGGATGATGGACTGCAATGATTTGAACAACTCCCCCGCCCAAATCGTGACCGATAAAGTGAGCTTTTTCAATTTGAAGCTGATCCATTGCGGTAAGAATATATTGGCTTTGTTTTGGCAAGGTCAAGTCTTCGCAAGGTCCCCGATCTGATTTTCCGTATCCGATCATGTCCACAGCCAATACGGTATAGTTTTGCTTGAGGTAAGGTATCACATAGTCCCATAAGTGGGAATTAGTCGGAATTCCGTGGTTTAAAACAACAACATCCTTACCGTCTCCTTGATTGAAAAGGCGGACATTCATATTATATTTCCCTACATTTATTTTCCGTTCGTCAACCACTTTATCTGCCCCTTTCGATATCCCTTGTTAATTTATGCAATCCAACGAATCGGTTGCCTGTCTGAGCAGCAATCTGCAATGAAATCGTTTAGATTATGCTGAAAAAGGATATAGATTACTAGCACAATTATTCATTACGGCTAATTAAACGGAGGGGATTCACATGAAAAAATCAACAATGGGAATGATTGCCGGATCTACAGCTTTGGTCTCAGCAGGTACGGTTATGGCTGTGAAGAAATATCAGGAAAAATCGGGAAATGGAAGCGTAAACGCCAATGAGATGATGGAAAAGGTCAAAACAGGGGCGGGCAAAACCATGCAAAAGGCCAAAACGGCCATCGATAAGCAAATGGATATGATGAATAAAGAAAAACAAATGATCGATCAAGCGGACGCAAAATTACAAGATGGCAAAGGTTCTTCCAACCTTGATCCAACCATCCAAAAAAAAGATGAAATCGAAAGCCCCGATGCCCCCGAGGATGAGGCAGAAAAAGGTTTGACAGGGCTGGATCACGAGTATCGTTCAGAATGGGTTGCCAACGGCTTCCCGCAAACCCATCGGGAAATGGAAAAGCTGGAAGAGGAAGATGATAGTAAATAAAGAAAGCAAACCGGACCTTCTAACGGGTCCGGTTTTTTGCCGCCCAAATAATGGATAGGTAGTATGTCTTACGGAGTCTATGAAGTGAAACGAAGGGACGGCGTAAATTTTCGATCATACTAACGGGCAGTATCCGGATAGCCCGCGGCTTTTCTGTCAATCTCGAACCACCTGATGTGTTTGGTCACTCGCATTTAAAGTTTTTGTAAAGTATCGACGATTGCATAGCAATCCCCTCCAGGTTCTTTTAAAATTTGCTACAGATAGACAAGAAAAATAAAAAGGTGGTAGGGGGAAATGGGGATAAAGTTTTGGGCAGGCAGTAAAAACAAGAAGCATGCAACAAGACGGACAGCCTTAAGGAGTTACTTTTTGAAAAAAAGCAAGTGGAACAATATCACGATAAGTCGCAAACTGTTGTTGCAGGCTTTTTTGACAATTGGGCTTTATCTTGCTGCCGCCGTTATCATTGGCAGTTTGCTGGTCAGTTTAGTGAAGGATATACATCGTATTAAGATTCAGGAAGAACGGGCGGTGCAGATGACGGAAATTGGTTCATTAATAAGGTCGAAGGACATCCGCATCGCCGATTATATAACGTTTTTGCGAAGTGAAGACCAGCAGGAATACCGTCAGCTTCGGAACAGTCTGAATGAAAAAATAAAAGAAGTATCTGCCGCTGTAACTGATACTCCAGCGGCTGGAACGTTCCGGGAAATCGAAAATAACAACCGGGAAATCGATAAACTGTTTGTCGACAATGTCGTCCCGTCAGTGGTTCGAGGAGACACGGAAATATATACCGATGCACGTTTGCAGATTTCTGCGCTTCGTAATCAGAATGTCGAACTGCTTGATCAACTTAAAACGGATGTTCAAGCTGACAGTAACCAATTGATCACTGCAGCCGAAAACAATATCAGGACAGCCATGATTTCCATGGCGGCGGTAATAATGATTGTCAGTATTATCAGTGCCGGAATGGCCGTTTTGATTGCCCGCACCCTTAGACAAGGGTTGAAGCAACTAGTGGAAGTCAGTCATCGAATTGCGGACGGAGATTTGACCAACGAAGAAATTGATTATGAAGGGGAGGATGAAATCGGACAGCTGACCAAAGCGGTGAACAAGATGAATCGGAAAATCAAGGAGATGGTCGGCCATATTCAGCAAACATCCCGTCAAGTCTCCGGGCAGAGCGACTTTTTATACCGGCATTCCAATGAAGTACAACAGGCGAGTGAAAATATAGCAGCCACCATGCAGCAATTATCGGCAAGCTCCCAGGAACAAGCCGGTTTTTCACAAAGCATTCACGGGATAGTCAGCGGTTTCTATCAGGATATTGAACGGGCAGATGCAAAGGGAGCTGAATTGGCTGCCTCTTCCAAACAGGTCCTGTCTGCCACCCAGGCCGGGAGTGAATCGATGAACAGCACAACCAGCCAGATGAAAGAAGTGTATGCTATTTTTGAAAGTGCTGTGGAAAAAATGCGCAATTTGGACGAGAGTTCCAAGGAGATTTCTCATTTGGTGGAAGTGATCAAGGGAATTGCCGCACAAACGAATTTGCTTGCACTCAATGCTTCGATTGAAGCAGCCAGGGCGGGCACTGCCGGAAAAGGGTTTGCCGTGGTGGCCGAAGAAGTCCGGAAGCTTGCAACACAGGTCGAGCTTTCTGTCAGTGAAATCACCAGAATGATTTCGGGAATACAGGCCGATACAGCGAATGTTTCCTCATCCCTGACCGATGGTTATCAGCAAATCGCAGAAGGAAAACAGAAATCTTTGGAGACAGAGACAAGTTTTCATTACATACAGGAAGAGATGGCAGGAATGGCCGATGGAATCCAAACCATCTCTCAGACAATCCGACAGCTGAGCTTGAACAGCAAAGATATCAACCAATCGGTCGATAAAATCGCAGATATCACCAATCAATTTTCAATCGGTTTTGAGCAAGCGTCTGGTTCGGTTCTTGAACAGAAGCAGGAAATCAGAGGTGTTTCCGACAGCGCCGCCACCCTAGCAGATTACGCAAGACAACTTGATAAGGCGGTCGCACGCTTTACCATATGAGGCCGGGCGTGCCGGAACACCAGCACTGTAGCTATGTAAAGGCAAGAGGTCATTTTTTTAGCTGATTGAGCAGTTTTTTCGTGTGCTTAGGGGTCTTTAAATGGTAGATGGTAATGTCGTTCGTGTTCCTCAGCTTGTCTTTGATAGCAGGGGCCCTCCGTTTCTTGAACCTGGCCACCCAAAGGAAAAATTCAAGGTCGAGTTTTTCCCGGCAATCTACTCCCATGTCGGGACGGGTTTTCCCTTGGTACTGAATGCGTCGTTTGACTATGCCATATAAGCATCTCAAGGTGGAATAATCGAGAAAAATCACAGTGTCTGCAGCCTGCAGCCGTAATTCCATGGTGGACCCGTAGTTGCCATCAATGATCCAGGCGTCCTGCTGGATGATCTCCTGCTGCAGCGTTTGCAGTTCCTTTTTGCTGATCGGCTGCCAGCCGGGCTTCCAAAAGTAAGCATCCAAGTGGTAGACGGGTAAATGGAGAATCTCGCCCAATTGTCTGGCCAATGTTGATTTTCCGGCACCGCCGCTACCGATAATCGCGATTTTTTTCAAGGATTAGTCCCTCCCGGTAACCATATTTTGTCTGAGCGTATGTGTTTGTTTGTGGGTTTGTTCGATGATGAAGCAAAACAACAAGGTGAATGGAAGATTTTGTTTTGTTTTTCTGGTGACAGATTTTTAATCATACCATTATTTTTAGAAAAATCAATAACTTTTTAGAAGAAAGCTGAATCGTGGTTCGTTCCGAAGGAAAACCAAAAGAGCCTGGGAGAAAAGCATCGTGACCTAGTAAAAAGCAAACCGTTCTACCCTTCTCATGAAAAGTGCAATTTTCCACTCCGGCAAGGTACTTCGCTTTCCGCGGGCACGGCTTCAGCTAACTTGGCAAAGAATACCGCTTTGCCAAGTGGATCTTCAGCTCGCGCTTATCCCGCTGGAGTCTACGCACCTTGCCTCCGTTGATGGAGAAGTTTTCTCTCTTGGTGTTATATCCGCTTTGCCTATTGCCGTTACGGATAGAGAGCGAAGCTGCGTGGAAACCAGGAGTACTTCTTTATCCTTTTTATGCTATTGTCCAATTCCGAAGAATAAAGGAACCCAGATGCTGATTTTTCGTCTTTGTCACTGTTTAGATATCTATCATCCAATAGAAGAATACGGTTCATCTTGTCTTTATCGTGTGGAAATCAGAGCACAAAAACGTAGCGAAGGCAAGATACGGAGACTCCAACGGGAACAGCACGAGCTGAAAATCCCGCAAGAAAGCGGTTGGTGCTTTCGGAGGAAGTTGAAGCCGTGCCCGTGGAACGCGTAGTAACTTGCCGTAGCGATTCGAAGCACACATCAAACAACAGGATAAAAAGAGAATATACAAATACAAACCGAACGAATTTGATTGGCAGCTAGAATTCGTTCGGTTTGTACTTTAGTGGTCTTGCTTTTGTCCCGACCTCTTACGTTATCTTACTTGTGCGAATATAGATGCAGTCAGACCGGCGTCTTCTTCATACGCCTTTTGCAGTTTTTTCGTAACAGTTCCGGGTTCTCCTGAGTGAACTTTATTCCCGTCGATTTTCACAATCGGCATGATTTCAGCTGTACTGCTCGACAGGAACACCTCATCTGCCTGCTGCAAATCATCGGTCGAGAATGCTTTTTCCAGTAAAGGGATATCCAGTTGTCGAGCGAGCACCTTTACTCGGGAACGGACACATCCATGCAGAATGTTGTTCGTTTCCGGGTGGGTACGAATTTCCCCGTCCTTTACAAGATAGACGTTGGAGGAACTGCATTCTGTCACCGTTTCATCACGATGGAGGATCGCTTCAAATGCTCCCTGTTCTTTTGCCTCTTGTTTGGCAAGCACATTCGGAAGCAAGTTCAGGCTTTTGATGTAACAGTTTTGCCAGCGCACATCCGGCTGGGTGATCGCGGCTACACCGTTGGTCAATTTTTGAATCGGCCGAGGCAATCCTTGTGCGTATGCATAAAAGTTTGCATCGACATCCGGAAAGACATGGTCCCGTAAAGCCGAACCCCTGGTTGCCTGGAGGTAGACTTTGGCATCTCCTTTTATCTGATTGACTTTAAGCAGATCACCAAGCAGCTGAAATAGTCGTTCTTTCGTGAAAGGCAAGGTTAGTTTGACAGCCTCTGCCGAGCGGAAAAGCCGGTCGATATGTTCGGTTATTAAATAAAAATGTCCTTGATAAACGCGGATGACTTCATATATACCATCCCCGAACTGCAGTCCGCGTTCCTGGAACGGGTACATTAACTCGTCTTCGTTCACGAAATTTGTTTGGGACAAAACCTGTGAATAAATCATGGAAGGAATCCTCCTTTTTCGAAGTTGACAGTTATAAAAAATTATAGCACAGAATAACCTTGTATTATATGGTGGAATGGCTGTAGATGCTGGTTTTCATAGAGCTAGCTGCGCGTTTTTCCGGGATACCCATCTTCTTTTCCGAAAAACAGTCATTTTTTTCGACAAAAAATGATATATACCTATTGCAACACCGGAATCCGGTTGTTATAATGATAAACATCACTTAAAGGAAATATTCTTTTCAAGCCTTTGCCGAAGCTTTCGGACCAAAGGAAAAACTGGCAAATGCAGGTGATGATTTGTCTACTTAAGATGCGGGTGTAGTTTAGTGGTAAAACCTCAGCCTTCCAAGCTGATGATGAGGGTTCGATTCCCTTCACCCGCTCCAATGAACTCATGAGCCAACGCAGTGTTTCGTTTTTAAAGCAACGAGGCATTGCGTTTTTAATTTGGTTAAAATTAACTGGATGTCTCGGAAGATGCTCGCTTGATAGGAAGTCATGGAAGATTGTATCCTAGAACTAGTCAGTGTTTAAAAGAGGTGTCTTATGATGAAAGAACTGCAAAGAAAGCTGCAGCAAATCGATGGGAAAAGCTATAAAGGGTATAAAGGGATTCAAGGACGTTATTCCTTTCACCGTTATGAGCTAGTCGTCGATTATGTACAAGGAGATCCGTTTGCTTCTCCTTCAAAGATCCGCTTGATAGTGCCGGACGCTTATCGACGGATAAAGCCGGACTGGAAGGGGAACCGCCAGCGGAAAATATATAGCGAAGATCGAATTGCAAGAGCGGTTGCCAAGGCAATCAAGGATAATACCGTGTACAGCAAAGGTTCCGGAAAAAGCGGTCTGATCGCTATCGACAATCCTGGTCAGGAAATACTGGAACGAAGTGCTGTTCAGCTTGACCCTGGTTTTACAACGATTTGTTTATCAATCGGTCTGCCGGCAAATGGCAGGAGGATTAATGGAAGAGAAGCAGAGAAACTGTTTTTTGACATAATCCCCGCGATTATGGAAAAGTCGGTTTTTTCTATTTCCGATGAAGATATCGAAGCAAGCGTTCAGCTAGCCGATCAACATCAGGCAATTAGACAAAAAATGGAGGAACATGGCTGGATTTCCTTTATCGCAGACGGAGCAATCCTTCCCAGGGAAAGTGGAATCAGCAATCGACCGATGAGACAGGCAGTCCCTTTTCAAAGTACCAAGGAGAACCGGGTATCGATAGAAGTGCCTCATCGGAAAGAGCCGCTTACGGGAATGGCCCTTTCAAAAGGGATCGTCTTGATTGTCGGTGGTGGATACCATGGGAAAAGCACCCTGCTCCAGGCAATTGAGCGCGGGGTGTATCACCATGTCAAAGGTGATGGACGGGAATATGTATTGACCGATCCGACTGCGGTGAAAGTGCGTGCCGAAGACGGACGCCAGGTAAGCACCGTCAACATTTCACCTTTTATCAACGATTTGCCCCACATGAAGGATACGAGCGGTTTTTCCACAGAGAACGCCAGTGGAAGTACTTCGCAGGCAGCCAATGTCGTAGAAGCATTGGAAGCTGGTGCTGCTTCGGTGTTAATCGATGAGGATACGAGTGCTACCAACTTTATGATCCGTGATCAGCGGATGCAGGAATTGGTCGTGAAAGAAAAAGAACCGATTACGCCGTTTATTGATAAAATACGGCAAATGCGCGATCAGCTCGATGTGTCCACGATACTTGTGATGGGTGGTTCGGGTGATTATTTTGATGCTGCCGATCAAGTGATCATGATGGATCGTTATCAACCTTACAATGTTACGGAAAAAGCCCGGGAAATTGCAGAAAGATATCCTTTTAACCGTCAGCGTCCTGCGAGTGAACCATTTGGCAGTCTGCCTGATCGGCGCTTTTTGCCTGGCAGCTTACAAACCAGCCAGGGAAAAAAGCATAAAGTCCAGGCGAAAGGGCTCACGACGATTATCATGGGACGGACCGATATCAATCTGCACTATGTCGAGCAATTAGTCGATGCTTCACAAACGAGAATGATAGCCGAAATCATTCGGCATCTGGACCAGAAAAAGTGGCTGGCAAACGACCGTTCACTGACAGAAATACTGGATGAAATAGAAGCGCAAATCGATCAAAAAGGACTCGGATCCTTCGCGCCGTTTCCGGACCAGCATCCTGGTGACCTGGCCAGACCACGCCGGTTCGAAATAGCAGCCACCCTGAACCGCATACGCACAGCCAAAGTCAAAGATATCAGCAACCGTTAAGCCGGGGGTCAGTCCCTGAATCGATCGAGGGACAGTCCCCACCCTGTTTTGGGGTCAGTCCCTGTTCTGGATGAAATTCCGGTATGACGGGGTTCTTGGTCGGCATGGAAGATGTTTTGGATTTTTGGGGTCAGTCCCCCGATCCATCGGGGGACTGGCCCCCTTCAGTTAGAAAGGAGGGAAAGTGGATGGCTTATGAGGAGTTGAAGCAGGAGATTATAGACTACAGCAAGTCCATTGGCATCGATAAGGTTGGTTTTGCTTCTGTGGATGTATTTACCGAGTTGAAGTCACGGTTGGAACGGCAGCAGGATCTTGGCTATCAGTCTGGCTTTGAAAAAGGGTCGATAGAGGAGCGGACGAATCCTGTCAAGCTGATGCCGGAGGCGCAGTCGCTAATTTCGATTGCCCTTGCCTATCCCTCCAGACTGAAGGATGCCCCAAAGAGCAAGAAAGGGGAGCGGAGAGGGCTGTTCTGTCGTGCTTCCTGGGGAAAAGATTATCATGATATTTTACGAGATAAATTGGAGAAACTGGCTGCGTTCATTTCGGAGAAGGTGTACGGTTTTAGCTATCGATCGATGGTCGACACTGGAGAACTGTCAGACCGTGCCGTCGCTGAACGGGCGGGCATCGGATTCAGCGGAAAAAATACCACGTTGATTACTCCTGAATTTGGTTCCTACGTGTATTTAGGAGAAATGATCACCAATGTTCCATTCACACCGGATGAACCGGTTGAAGACAGCTGCGGGGAGTGCACCAAGTGCATCGACGCTTGTCCGACAGGCGCGTTGGTCCAGGGCGGGCAATTGAACGCCCAGAAGTGCATTGCTTTTTTAACCCAGACAAAAGACTTTTTGCCGGATGAATACAGGGGCAAATTGGGAAACCGGATCTATGGCTGTGATACGTGTCAGCTGGTTTGTCCGAAGAATCATAAGAAAGATTTCCACCTTCATCCGGAAATGGAGCCGGATCCGGAGGTTGTGAAACCGAAACTAGTGCCGCTGCTTTCCATGTCCAATCGGGAATTCAAAGAAAAATTCGGAGATATCGCCGGCTCGTGGCGCGGAAAAAAACCGATTCAACGCAATGCGATCATCGCCCTTGGCCACTATAAGGAAGAAAGTGCCGTCGAGGAGTTGATCCGGTTGATGAAGGAAGACCCCCGACCGGTCATCCGTGGGACTGCGGCTTGGTCTTTAGGAAAAATAGGCACGGAAGCTGCTTTTGCAGCTATTGAAAAAGCTAAACAAAAAGAAACGGATGAACAAGTGCAATTCGAGATGGACAAAGGACTTGAATTTAAAGAGAATGCGAGACAGCACGCATGATATGCAAAGTCATATGGCGCTCTGTCTGATATGTGGTCCGATTACAAAAAGAACCCCCTTGCCGTTCCTGCCTATCCCATCAGGCTGGAGCGGTTTTTTTGTTCAGAGAAGCTGGTTCCTCTCATATATGTGTATTAGGAGGGATGCGCGCATGGATGATAAACAACTATTGACGGCGTATTGGCAGCATCTATTGGAGCAGAGAAACGAGGGGGATCCGGAGAGTTGGATTGCACGGAAAAAACGCCTGCATGAGGAGCGCGGAAATAAGGTGCCGAGAATCAGAGGGGAGGGGAAACTCCAGCGGAAAAGTCGGGGGAAACAGGATAAGTACACGATCGAGTATGATTTACTGACAGTATTTTTCGTCAAGCAGGGAAACTCTTTTTATCATGAAGAGGAACAGCGCCGTCATACTGCCGTCATCCAGGAAGGACAGGTGATCAGTGATGAACTGCTTCTTCCTCCCGAGCCGGAAACACAACTGCCGGCCATCGAGATATTTGGCAAAGAGGAAACGCGAGTGCAACGCTTTGACTATGACAGGCGTGCTGCAGTCCAATATGCGGAGCGATGGTGGAACGATTACAACCCTGAGTTTCGGAAATTTGCCGTGGACTGTACCAGTTACGTGTCCCAATGTCTCCATGCCGGCGGCGCACCGATGTGGGGAATGCCCGACAAAGGGCGGGGATGGTGGTATCAGGGAGACAGTTGGAGTTACAGTTGGGCTGTTGCCCACTCCTTGCGCTGGTATTTGAGCGGGTCGACACAAGGGTTGAAAGGAAAAGAAGTAGAAAGGGCCAGCGATTTATTGCCGGGGGATGTAATTTGTTACGATTTTCAAGGAGACGGAAGATGGGACCATAATACAATCGTAGTATCGAAGGATACAAACGGCGAGCCGCTTGTCAACGCCCATACAGACAACAGTCGGCACCGCTATTGGGAGTACCGGGATTCGATGGCCTGGACGGAAGACTGCCAGTACAAGTTTTTCCGGATCGGTGAATGATTTTGTGACCTCCCATTCATCCCCCGGCAGGTGTTCACGTAACTTCTGTTAACTGTGGTATAATAAGCGGGTTACTAACTATTTGGGGTGAGAAAAAGTGGCAATACACGTAGTTTTATTTCAGCCAGAAATACCCGCCAATACGGGTAATATTTCGCGCACCTGCCTGGCCACCGGTGCGACATTGCATCTGATCAGACCACTTGGTTTTTCCACTGATGACAGGATGGTTCGCAGAGCTGGTCTGGATTATTGGAAGGATGTCAAAATCCATTATTATGATTCCTTGGATGAATTGTACCAAACTTATCCAGATGGGGATTTTTACTATATTGAAAACTTCGGTTCCAAACATTATACCGACTTTGACTTCAATCAGCCTGAAGAAGATTTGTTTTTTGTATTCGGCAGGGAAACGAACGGAATTCCGAAAGAATTGTTGGTAGGAAAAGAGGATAAGTGTTTACGGATCCATATGAATGACATGGTCCGCTCCCTTAATTTATCCAATACGGCGGCAATTATTGTTTATGAAGCACTGCGGCAACAGGGGTTTCCCGGCTTGCATTAAAGATATAAGTGAAAATGCCAGCCTGGCGGTTGTTTATTTGTAGCGATTGTCGCGTCCGCGGCTTTTCTCTTAGAATCGTTGTTGTGGAAGAAAAGTAGAAAGTCCGTTATCTGTGTATATGATTTGGTCTTCTTTTTCTTACGCCTATATCCATTATATTGGATTTTCTCGCTTGATACACAGCAGGCATTAAACATATTTTAGTGTCTTTTTCAAATTTTCTCTTTTCATCAAGTGGGTAATTCATCTAAACCGGAAAATAAAAAAACAGAACGCCTGGTTCTAAATCCTGGCGTTCTGTTTTTTATTTTTATGTTATTTCTTGTCCTCTTTTTGTCGACTGCATTTCATAGCAAGCAGGTGGAAAGAAGGAACTACTTATCGTTTTGGGGATTGCTTTGATTCCTTGCCGGCTGTGAAAATGGAAGTAAGGAATACAATGGTTACGCCCAAAATCAATGCAATATTCATACTCATGGAAGGCATCCTCCTTTATGTTCTGTGGCCACACCAGGCAGCAATTGTTTATGTAGCTGTATCTTTCCTCCATTATAACGAATTATGAGAAGCTTGTGAACTCCGAAACTGCGAGTCCTTTCAAGACAAGGGGAGTATCATTATCATCAGGTTACCTGTTGCTATCATTCATCTTCACAAGGGTGGCTACATAGATTAAAGTAACCATCTTTTCTTATGGGAACCAAGAAGGGAACAGGGGTAGAGGAAACCTGTGCTCAACATACGGCTGGGTAGTTTTGCTAAATTCTTCAGGGAGGGCGTAGAGATGGATATATTGAAAAAAATCCAGGATCATAGAGAAGATCAGGAAAAGTTGAAATGGGAAGGAACTTTCGCGGATTATCTGGACCTGTTAAAGGAACGGCCTTATTTAGCTCAATCTGCCCACTCAAGGGTCTATAACATGATCAAGCATAAGGGAGTCACGGAACGGGAAGACGGGGTGAAAACATACCGCTTTTTTTCCGATGCGCTCTATGGATTGGATGAAGCACTCGAACGGCTGGTAGAGGAGTATTTTCATCCGGCAGCAAGACGACTTGATGTAAAAAAGCGGATCTTGCTTTTGATGGGTCCGGTAAGTGGAGGGAAGTCTACATTGGTGGCTTTGTTGAAACGCGGCTTGGAACAGTACACACTGACCGATGAAGGAGCTGTTTATGCAATCAAGGGCTGCCCGATGCATGAAGATCCACTCCATTTGATCCCGGCACATCTGCGACCGGATTTTGAAGAACAATATGGTGTGAAAATTGAAGGAAGTTTGTCTCCGCTGAATACCATGCGACTCGAACAGGAATATGAAGGGCGGATCGAAGATGTCATGGTGGAGCGGATTTTCTTTTCTGAAGATAAACGAACAGGAATCGGCACGTTCAGTCCTTCCGATCCGAAGTCCCAAGACATAGCGGACTTAACCGGATCGATAGATTTTTCCACCATTGCTGAATACGGTTCTGAATCCGATCCCCGCGCTTATCGTTTTGATGGCGAACTCAATAAAGCCAATCGGGGAATCATGGAGTTCCAGGAAATGCTGAAATGTGACGAGAAGTTTCTTTGGCATTTACTTTCTCTCACCCAGGAAGGGAATTTCAAGGCGGGCAGATTTGCACTTATTTCCGCTGATGAACTGATTGTGGCCCATACAAACGAATCCGAATATCGATCATTCATCGCAAATAAAAAGAACGAAGCACTTCATTCCCGGATGATCGTCATGCCGGTTCCATACAATTTGCGGTTGAGCGAAGAAGAACGCATTTATGAAAAGATGATCAAAGAGAGTGATATAAAAGATGTCCATATCGCACCGCATACGCTCCGGGTTGCAGCCATGTTCACCGTCTTGAGCAGGCTGAAAGAATCCAACCGCGGCAGCATCAGCCTGCTTAAAAAAATGTATCTTTATGACGGACAGAATGTGGAAGGGTATAGTGATGCTGATGTCCTTGAAATGAAAAAGGAATTTGCCGATGAGGGAATGAGCGGCATCGACCCGCGTTATGTCATCAACCGGATTTCCTCGACAATCATCAAGAAGGAAATGACTTCGATCAATGCACTGGATGTCCTGCGTTCACTGAAGGATGGCCTGGACAGCCACGCCTCCATTTCCAAAGATGATAAGGAGAGGTACTTGAATTTCATTTCAATTGCCCGGAAGGAATATGATGAAATCGCCAAAAAAGAAGTCCAAAAAGCGTTCGTTTATTCGTATGAAGAATCGGCGCGGACATTGATGGAAAACTATCTTGATAATGTAGAAGCTTATTGCAACAAAACAAAACTCCACGATCCTCTGACAGGAGAAGAAATGCATCCGGATGAGAAATTGATGCGTTCGATCGAGGAACAGATCGGCATTTCGGAAAATGCCAAAAAAGCGTTCCGGGAAGAGATCTTGATCCGGATTTCCGCCTATGCACGGAAAGGGAAAAAGTTCAATTATCAATCACACGAACGCTTGCGTGAAGCTATTCAGAAAAAATTGTTTGCCGATTTGAAGGATGTTGTCAAAATTACGACTTCGAGCAAGACACCGGATGAACAGCAGCTCAAGAAAATCAATGAAGTGGTGGCCACACTGATCGATGAGTATGGCTATAACTCTACTTCTGCAAATGAACTGCTCCGTTATGTCGGCAGTTTGTTGAATCGATGATGGTTGCATGATTCCTTTTTAGTGGGCACTTGAAACAGTAACAGTCCTTTCTATCTATATTTGCTTGTCGGTCGCGGGCAAGTGCATGCTCCTCTGGCGCTGTTTTCGAACGTAAGCACATTGCATG
Source organism: Sediminibacillus sp. JSM 1682029 (assembly GCF_041366435.1). Lineage (NCBI taxonomy): Bacteria > Bacillati > Bacillota > Bacilli > Caryophanales > Bacillaceae > Sediminibacillus > Sediminibacillus sp. JSM 1682029. The sequence goes on along the minus strand of NZ_JBEWYY010000008.1, from coordinate 14,114 downwards.
TTCCACGCCTGGCTTGTGATACCTGCCGATTTTTCATAACATTCTTCTTATAACCTTGGCTCCATGATAACGGAGCCAAGGCTTTTTACATATAATTATTTTATATTTCGATTATTTTGATAGATGCTGTCGGTAGGTTATTGTTTCCTTGTATAAAATAGGGTATATTAGTTGATGTAGAAAGAGGTCAGTTCTATAATGGTCATTGAATGTTCAATGACGTCTAATTGATGGAGAAAGTGAACTTCTAATGGGGGTATAAGTCGTGACACAGCAAGAATCTAGTGGAAGATTCTGGGAAAATTTTCATGGTCCAAACATGGGGTACATTGAAGAACAGTATGAATTGTACAAACAAGACCCCTCGACAATCGATGCATCTTTGAAAGAAATGTTCGATCAGCACGGGGCACCTGAATGGTTGACACAAACAGGGGGATTGCAGCAAACCGATTCAGCGACAACTTCAGCCAGTGATATCAAGAAATTAACCTCGGCAATGAAACTTGTGGAGGCTATTCGCCGTTACGGACATTTAGAAGCGGACATATATCCTGTCGGAAAAGAGAAGGATCGCAACTCAGAGTTGGTCAATCCGGCTTATTATAATTTGACGAACGAAGATTTGGAAGCGATTCCTGCGAGCTGGATTTGGGACGATGCGCCCGGTAATGTGACCAATGCGCTGGAAGTGGTCACATTGTTGAAAAAGAATTATGCGGGTACCACTTCTTTTGAATATGATCATGTGAACAATGACGATGAGCGGAAATGGCTGCAGGATAAAATCGATACCGGCGCCTTTGCATTGTCATTGAGTAAAGAGGAAAAAAAGCAGCTGTTGAAACGGCTGACAGATGTAGAAGGATTTGAAAGTTTTCTTGCCAAGACCTTTGTCGGCCAGAAGCGTTTTTCCATCGAGGGATTGGAAATGATGGTACCGATGCTTGATAAAGCGGTCAACAATTCATTTACCGATGAAACCGAGGAAATCTTGATGGGGATGGCGCACAGAGGTCGTTTAAGCGTGTTGACCCACGTGCTTGGCAAGCCATATGACAAGATATTTTCTGAATTTCATTATTCATCAGATAAAGAATTAATGCCGTCGGCCGGTTCCAAAGGAATCAATTATGGCTGGACCGGCGATGTGAAATATCATTTCGGTGCAGTGAAAAGTTTGGGTGAAGACAAGGTATCTCCTACTAAAATCACCTTGGCCCACAACCCTTCCCATCTTGAATTTGTGAACCCGGTTGTGGAAGGCTTTACAAGAGCTGCGCAGGAAGATATCGATCAATCAGGCGAGCCTGTTCAAAGTCAGGACCGGGCTTTCAGCATTTTGATTCATGGAGATGCTGCTTTTATCGGGGAAGGTGTTGTAGCCGAAACGTTGAACATGAGCGATTTGCCAGGTTATCGTACAGGTGGCACTCTGCATTTGATCGCCAATAATCTGGTCGGCTTCACTACCAGTCAGGATCAAGGCAGATCGACCAGATATGCAAGTGACTTGGCGAAAGGATTCGAAATTCCGATCGTCCATGTCAATGCGGATGACCCGGAGGCATGTGTGTCCGCTATGGCGCTTGCATATGAATACCGGCAGACCTTCCATAAAGACTTTTTGATCGATTTAGTCGGCTATCGCCGTTACGGTCATAATGAAATGGATGAACCGCGTGCGACACAGCCGCAGCTATACAAAGAAATAGATAAACATGATTCTGTTGCTGTCATTTATGCGAAACGCCTGCAACAAGAAGGGGTCATCGGCGAGAGCGATTACGAAAAACTGAAAAATGACCGGGAACAGGAGCTTAAGGGTATTTTCGATAATATGATGGAAAATGAAACAGATGAACCGGAACCGAAGCCGGCTCCAGAGGCTTTGTCAAATGGTCTTGACGGTATCAAAACAGCTGTCCCGCTCGACCAGCTGAAGCAGCTGAATGAAGGTCTTCTCAAACGTCCGGAAGGTTTCCAAGGTTTTAAGAAACTGGAAAAAATCCTTAAAAAACGTGGAGAATCGTTGGAAGAAGGAAACAAGGCGGATTGGGCCACGGCAGAAACGCTTGCATATGCGTCCATTTTGCAAGATGGTGTCTCCATACGTCTGACCGGCCAGGACTCGGAACGCGGAACCTTCGCCCATCGCCATCTGGTGCTTCATGACGTGGAGACAGGGGATACCTACTGTCCTATGCACGGATTGGACCAGGCAAGAGCTTCGTTTGCCATCCATAACAGTCCATTGTCGGAGGCGGGTGTGCTAGGTTTTGAGTATGGGTACAGCGTTCAATCACCGAACACACTGGTTCTTTGGGAAGCGCAATTCGGTGATTTCGCCAACGCTGGCCAAGTGATTTTTGACCAGTTCATAGCTGCCGGACGTGCCAAGTGGGGGGAAAAGTCGAACATGGTGCTGTTGCTTCCACATGGCTACGAAGGCCAGGGACCGGAGCACTCCAGCGCCAGACTCGAACGTTTCTTGCAGCTTGCTGCTGAAAACAACTGGATTATCGCCAACGTGACCACCAGCGCACAATACTTCCATTTGTTACGCCGTCAGGCAGCTTTGAGAGGGAAAGATGCAGCCCGTCCGCTTGTTGTCATGACGCCGAAAAGTTTGTTGCGCAATCAGCGTGTAGCTTCTACGGCAAGAGAGTTCAGTGAGCAGAACTTCGAAAAAGTCATCACACAACCAGGTTTGCCGAAGACGACGAAAAAAGCGAAAAGACTGGTCATCGGCAGTGGTAAAGTGATGGTGGATATCGCTGAAACGATGAGCCAGAATGAAGATAAAGTGAAGGATACCCATGTGATCCGATTGGAGCAAATTTATCCATTCCCTGCCAAAGAATTGGAAAAGGTACTGAAAGATTGTCCAAATGTGGAAGAAGTGATCTGGGTTCAGGAAGAGCCGAGAAATATGGGCAGCTGGAACTTTGTCAAAGAACTTCTATACAATCTGCTGGGTAAACATCAACAGCTGCGTTATGTCGGTCGTCCTGATCGGTCGTCACCAGCGGTTGGAGAGCCAAACATACACAAAACAGAACAAAAACGAATCGTGCAGGAAGCCTTAAAGCTGTCTAAAGGAGGAGATTCCAGTGAAGGAAATTAAAGTCCCGGAATTAGCAGAATCGATTACAGAAGGTACTATCGCCGAGTGGCTCGTCAAGAAGGGTGACAAAGTGGAGAAGGGCGATCCGGTATTGGAGTTGGAAACCGACAAAGTCAACGTCGAAGTGAACGCTGATTATGCAGGCGTTGTAGTGGAGATTACGAAAGAAGAAGGCGAAGACGTCGAAGTCGGCGACGTCATCGCCAAAGTGGATGAAAACGGGGAAGCCGGCGATGCCGGAAGTAACGGCCAGGAAGAGTCTGCAGATGCGGAAGCGCCAGCTGAGGAAAGCAAGCAGGAATCGGCACCGGAAGAAAAACCGGCAGCTGCCAGCCAAAGCGAAGGGCAAACCACTTCCAACAGCAAAGAAACGGTTGCTTCACCTGCTGCGCGGAAGCGTGCTCGTGAGTTAGGCATTGATCTTAGCGATGTTTACCCTCGTGATCCACTAGGCCGTATCCGTCCGGAAGACGTAGAGCAAGCGGCAAAAGGCGGTCAAAAGCAAACAGAAGCACCAAAACAAGACAAGCAGTCGGCGGCAAAATCTTCCGAGAAGACAGAATTCGACAAGCCGGTAGAGCGGGTGAAAATGAGTCGCCGCCGTCAGACAATCGCCAATCGGTTGGTGGAAGCGCAGCATAACGCAGCGATGTTGACCACGTTCAATGAAGTCGACATGACCGCAATCATAAAACTGCGCAGCGAGCGCAAGGATAAGTTCCTGGAAAAACATGATGTCAAGCTTGGATTCATGTCCTTCTTTACGAAAGCTGTCGTCGGTGCTTTGAAGGAATTTCCGCTGATCAACGCAGAAATCCAAGGCAATGAACTTGTCTTGAAAAAATTCTATGATATTGGTATTGCTGTATCGACAGATGACGGACTCGTCGTTCCCGTCGTCCGTGATGCCGATCGTCTCGATTTTGCCGGTGTGGAATGGGAAATCGCCCATCTTGGCAAGAAAGCGCGTGATAAACAGTTGCAAATGGCTGATTTGCAAGGCGGCTCGTTCACGATTACAAACGGCGGCATTTTCGGATCCCTATTATCGACACCGATTTTAAATGCGCCTCAGGTCGGTATTCTCGGAATGCATTCCATCCAGAAACGGCCGATTGTCATGCCGGATGATTCCATCGAAGTCCGTCCGATGATGTATGTGGCAATGTCTTATGATCATAGAATCGTAGACGGAAAAGACGCGGTCCAGTTCCTGGTTCGGATTAAACAAATGCTCGAAGATCCATACGATTTGTTGTTGGAAGGATAAAATCAGTAAGCTAAAGAGGCCCGGTATAACAAAAACGCCCAGGAGTTGTCTCCTGGGCGTTTTTTCTAATCCTTCCCGTCGATTGGACAAAAACCTTACCATCGCTATAGCGAATATTGCAACGAGGATAAACATTTTCACTTTATTTTTCTTCCCTATGTCCATCCACTTCTATCAAAATAGCCTCTATCCTAAAGGAAACTCCAGGCAACAGGCGAGTTCAATATATTTCAACAGGCCAACCTACAATAAGACCAATGGCATCCTTTCAAGCATTTTTTTCATCTTACTCATTACTAAATAGCATGATAGCAAATGTAGTCCACTGGGGTGGAAGATTCACTTTTACTGATTCGATTTCCTTCAACTGATTATAAAAGTGCTGCTCATAGAATAAAAAAATCAGCGGTTAACAGAAACGTAAAAAAAATCCCCTCCCATGTGCAGAAAGTCAAAAGGGGTCAGGATCGCTAAAACGGTGGAAAGCCACAAAAATGCTTGTCATTTCACCCAAAGTTTCCGGAAGTCTACCTGGCCAAATGATTTAAAACGGATATCTTGGATCATCGGATGGAAGACTCTGCTTTTAATAGGATGATGTTGAAAAAGAATAAGGTGGTTGTCTTTCAAGTAATCTTCCATCACATCGATAATCTTTTCCCTCTCCTGTTTGGCTGTGGATTGTTTGAAGGCCTCCAGCCAGTCGTCGATTTTTTCGAGCTGGTCTGGCGTCATAAATCGTCTGAACAACAGGATTTCATTGTAAAAGGCGCCTAAAAAGGATAAGTGAAAGTCAGAAGTCGAAACTTCCCCCATGAATACCATATCCGCGTGATCATCGAACGTAAACGCGTAAAAGTCTTCCAAACTGAAACTGTGCAACTCCACTACAATGCCATACTGGGATGCTTGGCGTTGAAACCATGCGGCTTCCTCTTTTGCTTTCGGAAAGTCGAGGCAGTACAGCTGCAATGGTTCTCCTTGGTATCCGGATAACTGCAGTAATCCGGGTACTTGTGATTCATCTCTGCTACGTTGTCCTGATTTCCAGGGAAAGAAGCTGGTGGCTTCCACCGGTGCTTCCAGTCCCAAATCTTCGTGCATTCTAAACGGATCAAGGAGGTGAAACAATGCTGTCCGGAAATGGGGATTTTGAACAGCTGTTTGTTTGGTGAAATTGAAAGCGAGAAAGCGAAATCCGGTTTCCACTTCTTTTTTCTGGATGCCTTCCTCGAATTCTTCAACGGCACTGATATTATAGGTGACGGTTTTCACCGTATCCATCGGTATCTTCCAAAATTCAATCCGGTCCAGGAAGGGGCGCTCGAGAAAGTATTGGTCAAAGGCTTCCAAAACAATCCGCTTTTTACTGCGTTCCTTCAGACGGAAAGGCCCGGTGCCGATCCATTGATTTTCATCAAAAGGTACATCCTTGGGCAGGATGGATAAATTCGTGCTGCTTAAGTAGCGGAGAAAAAAGGGATTAGGGCTTTTTAGTTCAATAGTGACTTGGTACCTGTTCGGACAGTCGATTTCCGAAATATCGCTGACAAGCCAGTAAAACGGCGTACCGGGTTTAAACCGTTCCAGTGTGTGTTTGACATCGGCGCTTGAGAAAACGCCTTGATGGTGGAAGCGCACCCCTTTTCGCAAGTAAAAAGTCCATATCGTGTTGCTTTCATCCACCTGCCAATGATGAGCGAGGCGAGAACGGATTTCATCTCTTTTTTCGTTATAAGTGACGAGCGTATCACCGAGTTGCTGGATCATATGATTTTCCACAGTTATCGAACTATAGACAGGATCAAGCGTACTTAAATCCCGCGAGATAATCGTGCGGAGGACGTCCTTCTCTTGCTTGGACTCCTGCATGCCGAACATTTTCTGCAACTGTGGCGAGATGGATGCAACCCATGCTCTTGGGATGGGCAGCTGCAGCAAGTGGACCAGATCATCCAGTTTGTCGGTGCGGATTGCTTCTTGAACGAACTGTTCCACTTCTTGCTGAAATGGCCGCCGGAAGGTTAAGCGGGAGGGATTTCCCCTGCCGATTCCAGGCGTGTAGCTTAATTTGTTTTCTTCTTCGTATTTCCTCAGTTTTCGTTTGACATTTTTACGCGTGCAAAACCAAAGCGTCTCCAGTTCCTCGAATTTAAATGGGACCTGTTTATTTTGTTCTTTGCTGTATAAATGGGCACGCAATGTATAATACGATAAATCTTTGATACACTTCATCTCCGGAAAAGGGGACATTAATAGATTGATTATACCCTTTTTACCCCTTTTAAGAAAAGGCAAAATGGAAAGCAGAAGGAGGGAATGCTGCATGTTCAAGTCACTGCACCCGAATATCCGTGTTCGTATTTATACTTCTTTCCTCAGCCGGATTATCGGTTCGATGATTTTTCCGTTTATGGCGATTTACTTTACCGACAAAATCAATGCGACGGCGGCAGGGATATTATTGCTGGTGAATGTCGTGATTCAATTTTTAGCTGGTTTGTATGGCGGCTTTCTTGCGGACATACTTGGCAGAAAACGATTGATGGTCGTAGGGGAAACGATGAAACTGATTGCCTTTACCGGGATGTTAATGGTCAACGCTCCTTGGGGGACATCAGCGATTGCGACCTTCGCTATGATGCTGGTGATTAGTATCGCCACGGGTTTTATCAACCCGGCCGCTGAAGCGATGCTGATCGATGTCAGCACGAAGGAAACGAGGGCATTCATGTACTCGGTTAACTACTGGGCTGTCAACCTTTCCTTGATGCTGGGATTGATGATAGGGGGATGGTTGTTTAAAACGCATTTTTTTGAATTGCTGATCGGACTCGTGATGATGAGTGTGGTCACTCTCTGGATGACATCTGCCTTAATCACAGAAACGTTGCAAACTGAAAAGAACAGGGTTCAAATACAATATGGGTTGCTTCCCTTGATGCGCAGCTATCAGACTGTCATAAAAGATATCCCTTTCGTACTGTTCACCCTTGGAGGAATTGCAATTCTGACGTTGGAATTCCAGCGAAACAACTTTGTTGCCGTCCGGTTGGAACAGGAGATTGTTCCTCGCGCTTTTGCTTGGATGGAAGGACACGAAGTGATGGTAGACGGCGTTAGACTGCTTAGTATACTGACAGTTGTTAATACGATCATGATTGTTTTATTCACGGCTGTCATTTCCAAGTGGATCAAAAATAAACCAGAGCAGCCGATTATGTATGCAGGGTTTATCCTGTTTGGATGCGGTTATGCATTCATGGCCTTTTCCAACCATATTCCAGGTTTGTTTTTGGCAGTAGTCATCCTTTCTGTCGGTGAACTGCTGTATGTACCGACAAGGCAGTCGATGCTGGCCGATATCGTTGATGATAGGAAGCGGGGAGCCTACATGGCGTTCAACGGGTTTGTCTTCCAATTCGGGAAAATGTTCGGAGCCGTTGGAATTATCGTCGGAGAAGCAATCGGCGGTACAAGCATGGCAGTCCTGTATATCGTTTTCGTCATGTTGGGAATAGCATTCACCCGTGTCGCCATCATCAAGAAATCCGTAGCCGTTCCAGCCAGCAGCCATTTACATTCCTGATCATGTGAAAACCGGGGACAGACCCCCACCATGCTGCAGTGTTAGCGCGACGCAGTGTTTACTTGGGTGGGGGTCTGTCCCCTCCTGCTCGTTTTTTGAGTAACATTGGCATGTATGGTACATACTATCTGTATATTTTCAGAGCGGTGAGGGTGGCTGGTTATGAAATCTTTCAGGTCTTCGGGGGGAAGGCAGAAGGAAGAAAAGCGAAAACAGGAGACTGTACCGAATTCGACTTCATTAGAGGATAATATCACGTATTTTATAGAGGCCTTCCACCAATCCGATGATTTAAAGCTTCGGATTTTGGAGGAAGGCAGGACTGTCCTCTTATATGTAGAGTCACTGGTTGACCAGGAAAAAATCCAGAACGAATTTTTCAAGCCATACATGCAAATGGGCGACCAGGAAATCATGAAGGTTTCCAGTGGCAAAAAGGTACATGACCGGAAAAAGATCATAAAAATGCTGTTAAAAGGTCATTGCGCTTTTGCCACCGATGGAAGTGCTGACATGCTTCTCTTTCATACAACTTCGGCATTTAACCGCAGTGTGGAAGAACCGGACAATGAAAAAGTAGTCCGCGGTTCCCATGAAGGGTTTGTCGACAATTTGATGATCAACATCAATTTGATCCGCAAACGGATTGAAAATGAAAACCTTGTGGTCACCTTTGACAAACTGGGAAAAATGACAAATACAAAGGTTGCTGTTGTCTATCTGGAAGGGGTAGCCAATCCAGAATTGGTTGATAAAGTGAAAACAAGACTGAAGGATATTTCCATTGACTTTGTCATCAGTCCGGGATTTATCGAAGAGTTTATCGAGGATCACACTTATTCTCCCTTTCCCCAAATGATCAATACAGAACGTCCTGACAAAACTGTGGCTAACTTGATGGAAGGGAGAGTCGCGGTTTTGTCGGAGGGAAGCTCGACTTGTTTGATGGCGCCGGCGACTTTTTTTGCCTTTTATCAGTCTCCGGATGATTATAATTCCCGCTGGTTTACCGGTACGTTCATCCGCTTGATTCGTTTGTTCAGCTTCATCATCGCCATCGGACTGCCGGCCTTTTATATTTCGATTGTCGGGTTTCATTTCGAAGTGATTCCTAAGGATTTGGTCATTCCGGTAAAAAGCTCCATCAATGAAATCGCCTACCCGCCGATCATCGAAGCACTGGTGATGGTCATTATCATCGAGCTGATCAGAGAAGCCGGTATCCGGCTGCCGACGCCAGTGGGCCAGACCATCGGCATTGTCGGCGGTTTGGTCATCGGGGATGCCATTGTCCGCGCCGGGCTTGTATCCAATTTTATGATCATCGTCGTTGCACTGACAGCGATTGCTTCTTTCGTCGTTCCCTCCAACGAAATGAGTACGACTCTGCGGCTGCTGACGTTTCCGCTGATCATTTTATCGGCGACCCTTGGTTTTGTCGGAATCGTCTTCGGCATGCTGCTTTTGTTGATCCATTTAAGCAGAATGGAATCTTTCGGTACACCTTATTTTGCACCACTTGCCCCATTGCATGTGAAGGATTTAAAGGATACTTTTATTCGTCTTCCGTTGTTCAAAATGAATACGAGGCCGAAAAACGCCAAGCCGATCAAGAAAAAAACACAGACCACATCGAGGGAGTGGAGGCGGGATGACAAAAACAGCAAATAAAAAAATTTCACGGCGTCAGTTTTTTTTTATCATCGTCCAGACACAAATGGGGGTAGGTGTCCTGTCTCTTCCATTTGACTTGCATCAGGCGGCCAAACAGGACGGTTGGATATCCCTGCTGCTGGCAAGTATGGCCATCCAATTGATTATAGTGGCTATGTGGTTGACGGCATCCACCTTTCCGGACGATGATCTTATCGCCTTCCTTCCGAAGCTGTTCGGCACCATAATCGGCAACCTGTTGAGTGTGGCTTATTATTTATATTTCATCTGCATCTGTGTGTTGATATTGATTTTGTACGGTCGTATGCTCCACCTCTGGATTCTGCCCAACACCCCTTTTTGGTTGTTGGCGATTTTGCTTGCATTTACAGGTTTCTACTTGATTTCAAGCGGACTGCTCGTCATGGCAAGAATTTACACCTTTGTTTCGATATTGCTTGTCATCATTTTTTTCCTGTTGGTGTTTGCGCTGCGTGACATTCAGCTGGTTTATTTACTCCCGGTCGGCCAGACCCCTGTCCCGCAAATATTCAAGGGGGCACAAGCTGCAATCCTGGCGATGCTCGGTTACATTTCTTTTTTCTTTCTCTATCCGCATACGAAGGGGACCCCGACCGAGCGGTTGAAAACAATGTCCTACGCAAACTTGTTCGTTACCCTCTTTTACTTGTTTGTCGTGTTTGTCTCGTTCACTTACTTCAGTACAAGTGAAATTGCTTTTGTGCCTCAGCCGGTATTGTATTTGTTGAAAGCTATTGAACTGCACATAATCAGCAGGGTCGACTTGTTTCTGCTATCGATGTGGATTGTATCGGTTGCCACCTCTTTTTCCACTTATTTGTTCATGGCAAGCAAAGGAGTGACTGACATGTTCCACTCCAAAAAACCATCCCGATTCGCTTTGTTCTCTACCATAACCATTGTCATCGCATCCTTGATTGTGGGAATCGATGAACAGCCGATCGACTCGTTCACTCAATTTGTCACACACGTCTCGATGGTATTTTCGACTGCAATGCCGCTGTGTCTCATGCTGTACACAGTCACTATTCACCGGTTTGTAAGGAGGAAGCGAGATGGCAAAATTTAAGTGGAGCCCGCTAGTCTTAAGCCTGCTATTGTTGACTGGTTGTTGGGATCAGCGGCAGTTTAAAAATGTAAAACTTGTACTGGCTGCAGGAATCGATGCGGCGGACGAAGGACAAGTGGAAAGTACCGTGGTGATTACCAATGTCCAAAGCTCATCCGAAGGACCAGGCACCGAACAAACGCAAATAATCTCTGCAGCCGGTCACTCTCCGTTGAATACCAGAACCAATATCGATCAGAAAATTTCCAAACGTTATGATCAGTCCAAGCTCCATGTATTGCTGCTGGGAGAAGAATTGGCCAAACAAGATATATATCCTTCTTTGGACATGTTTTACCGTGATCCGAAAAGCAACCTTCATGCACAGCTGGCTGTTGTAGGAGGAAAGGTTAAAGATGCACTTTCTCTAAGTGTCTCAGGTGAGCCCCGGATCAGCGAATACATCACTGGCATGTTGACCGGCGAAAGACGATCGACCCATTTACCCAATACAAACATTCAGTTGATTTGTTCGGAGTTGCTGGAGCATGGCCAGGATTTTGTCCTGCCCTACCTGGTTGTTAATCAAGAAGAAAGCGTTTTGGAATATCGGGGGCTTGCGCTTTTTAGCGGGCAATCGTACAGTGGCAGGTATTTGCCGGCAGAAAAGGCGGTATTGTTTCTTCTTATGAAAGGGATAAGGGGAGCAGATGCACAAATGACACGCAAAATAGGCGGAGATGACCATCCTGATGTAAATGATTTTATTACAGTGGATGTTAAGGAAATTCACCGGAAATTGTCCTTCGATACAAAAGGAAGCCTTCCCAAAGTCGAAATGAAGCTGAAAATGGAAGCAGATGTCCTGGAATATCCGCCCAACCATTTGCAAAGCGCAAAGAAAATCAACGAGCTGGAAAAACGGATTGAAAAAGATCTCACCAAGGAAGCAAAGGAAATCATCGGGCTGTTACAGGAAACGAATTCCGATGCCTTCGGTCTTGGACGCAGACTTCAGGCATATCATCCCAAGGTCTGGAAAAAACTCAATTGGAACGAGGAATATGCCGATATCGAGATCGACCCTACAATCACTTTTGAAATCCAGTCACACGGCATCACCAACTAGGGAGACCGTCCAATTATCAAAATCTTTAATCAAATAAACCTGTCTTGCATACTATAGAAATAATAAAACGAAGGAGGGTAATAGATGGCTGATTCGAAGAGTTATGTGATTTCAGAAGAAGATTGGTCCCTCCATAGAAAAGGGTTCGATGACCAGAAACGCCACCAGGATAAAGTCCAGGATGTATTACGGAAACAACTGCCCGATTTAATAACGGAAGAGAATATCATTATGTCCAGGGGGAAGGATATGGTGCGGATTCCGATCCGTTCCCTCGATGAATATAAGATCCGATACAGCCAGGATAAAAACAAGCATGCAGGACAGGGAGACGGCGACAGCAACGTTGGAGATGTCGTGGCAAGCGACGGCAGGCCGCAAAAAGCCGCCGGAAACGACTCGGGTGCCGGTGATCAGGCCGGGCATGACTATTATGAAGCAGAGGTTTCTTTTGAAGAGTTGGAAGAAGCCTTTTTTCATCAACTGGAGCTGCCTAATCTGCAAGAAAAGGAAAAAGATAACATCGTTACTTCTCATATCGAATTCAGAGATATACGAAAAAAGGGACTGACCGGCAATATCGACAAAAAGCGATCGATGCTGGAAGCATATAAACGGAATGCGATGGCAGGCAAATCAGGATTCAATCCGATATATCCGGAAGACCTTCGCTTCAAAACGTGGGACGATATCGAGAAACCGGAATCCAAGGCGGTTGTATTGGCGATGATGGATACGAGTGGATCGATGGGATTGTTTGAAAAATACGTGGCCAGAAGTTTCTTTTTCTGGATGGCCAAATTCCTGCGTTCCAAATATGAAACAGTAGACATCGAATTTATCGCCCATCATACCGAAGCAAAAGTGGTCGATGAAGAATCATTTTTCAGCAAAGGGGAGAGTGGAGGAACGATTTGCTCCTCGGCCTATCGAAAAGCATTGGAAATCATCGATTCCAAGTATCCGCCGGAACAATATAACATTTATCCTTTTCATTTCTCAGACGGCGATAATCTGACATCGGATAACCGCAGATGCGTGACGCTTGTCGAGGAATTAATCGAAAAATCGAGTATGTTCGGCTATGGGGAGGTCAACCAGTATAATCGCCACTCTACTTTGATGCAGGTTTACAATAAAATTGAATCACCGAAATTCCGCTATTATATTCTCCGGAAAAAAGCAGATGTATTTTACGCAATGAAACGTTTTTTTAACAACCAGCAGGAAGAAGTTATTTCTTAGAAAAGTCTTAAGAGAATCACACGAGATAACATTCTTATTAGCAGGCCGGATTGTAAATGATCCGGTCTTTTGTTTTTTTGCTTTTGTTCAATGGATGTTGAGTGTTGGACCAGCAGCCCAAACTATGGCAACCGTTTCACTTTGGGTCTCGGAAGCAGTCTGGTTAAATCGATTTTCGCATGTGGAAAAGATGCCGTTTTACAGGATTCATCGTTGTTCGGGAAAATCGTGATATTTCGTCAAAACCATTTAGCTGTTATGGAATAAATGGTAAAATGGTGGAAAAAAGGAGGATTAATTATTGCGGCAATTCTATTTTTTTCTACCACGAATAATGTTATATACAACTTTGTTGCTGTTTCTGACAGCGTGCCAGCAGTCTTCCTCCATTCCCGAAGGGTTTTATGATTACCAAAAAGAAAAGGCGGAAAATGCGGCGGCCGAGCTTTCGTTTTCACCAAATTTGCCGGAGTACGTGCCGATGGAAGTCGCTTTTCTAGTATCGGACCGCTATTATCTTAATGACAGTGAGAAGGAGGCACTTGATATCAGCCTCTATACCCAGGAAAATGACTTACTGTCCATCCAATTCATCCAGGGGAACATAGAGACGGGACTGATTGATGCGGAAACGGTTATGATCGATGAACAGCTGGAGGGTGAATATGTCGACAATTCTTTTGCGAAAATCCTAAGCTGGAAGAAGGATGGAATTACTTATAAAATGTCTTATCGAGAGAACACTTTAGGGACTACCCAGGAAAAAAACAACAATGTGTCCAAGCAGGATCTAGTCCAGGTTGCCCGTTCCTTTCATTCGTAAAAAAGAAATCATCCGATGATTTCTTTTTTTTATGTCTGGGGTCAGTGTCGGGGGGTCAGTCCCATTGGCATTGCATCAATGGGTCACCCTCCCTTATTAGTTAAAATTTTACATTGTGGTCTTGATGTAAGATAAAAAAAGAGAATCCGGTCTTAAAGTAGACCTAGTTCCCATTATTTTACATGTAT